>JAKQTN010000025.1 GCA_029563075.1 Pseudomonadota bacterium | reverse complement strand
CCTCATGTGATTTGGTTGAAGTTAAACCAACAGCACCTGCAAAAGCAGTCACATAATAGCTCCATTATTTTGAGTGAAGATGAAGATTTCTCCGGAATAATTATTTCAGGCGCTGTGCTTGACCCTGTCAGTCCTGACATTCGCCTATTAATGAGACGGGCTAGTATGCAAAATAAAAATGTACAAGTGGATCTTGCCAAAGCGGAATATCTTAGTCCTGGCATTTTAGGTTTGTTATTATTGCTTAAAAAACAACTAGATAGACACGGATTTCAATTGAAAATTGTAGGATTGCAGCCCAATATGAGAAAATTACTTGATTGGAATGGGTTGACTTACCTTATTGAGCAGAGGGTTGAAGGGCTTTAAAAAGTCAATTGTTAAGAGTTTCTTGAAAACAGAAATGTAATTAAGGCGTTAAAAATATGTATGAAGCATTTTATGGGTTGAAAGAGAAACCATTTTCTATTCAACCAGATCCGGAATTTTTATTTTTTGGCCTGCGCCATAGTATGGCTTATGCAATGCTGGAGTATGGGATACAAAACCGTGCCGGCTTCTCTGTGATTTGTGGTGAGATCGGCTGCGGCAAGACCACCCTTGTGCGGCATATGCTGAACAATCTAGGTAACGAGCTTACAGTAGGGATTGTGTATAACACGCATCAGCATATTGATGACCTGCTAAGCTGGATTATGCTGGCGTTTAATCAGCCATATGAAGATAAATCTCCTTTGGCGCTATATGACGCCTTCCAGCAATTTTTAATTAGATCTTATGCTGAAGGTAAGCGTGTTGTACTCATTATTGACGAAGCGCAGAATTTAAACCCCGCCGCTTTGGAATCGCTGCGCATGCTCTCTAACATTAATGCGGATAAAGACCAATTATTGCAAATCATATTGGTCGGGCAACCACAGCTTAGAGATTTGCTGCGCCGTCCTGATCTGCAGCAGTTTTTTCAGCGCGTATCAGTCGATTTCTTTATTCCGCCATTAGAGTCATTTGAAGTTGACAAGTACATCCAGCACCGGCTGCATGTAGCAGGCCGTGATGAGCCTTTATTCACGCCTGCAGCCACACGCCTGATTGGCGAAGCGGCGCGCGGCATTCCGCGCAGCATCAACATCCTTTGCGATACTGCCCTGGTGTATGGCTACTCTACCAACGCAGACAAAATTGATGTTGGCCTGGTACGTGAGGTGCTTAAGGACAGGGCCGAGTTCGGCGTGCTGGGAGCTTAGGGTTAGGTGTTTGGGGGGGGTAGTCTTGAGTATATTGGTGACAGGCGGTGCTGGATATATTGGTTCACACACTTGCGTTGAGCTGCTAAACGCCGGATATAGAGTGGTGATAATTGATAATTTTTGTAATAGCAAGCCTGAAGTTATCAATCGAATTCAAAAAATCACAGGCAAAACGGTTGCCTTGATACAAGGCGATGTGCGTGATAAAGTTTTTTTGGGGACTGTTTTCAAGCAGCATGCCATCAAGGCGGTGATTCATTTTGCCGGGTTAAAGGCAGTAGCAGAATCAGTCGCTAATCCGCTTAGATACTACGATAACAATGTCATGGGCAGTTTGGCATTGGTAGAAGTGATGACAGAGTTTAACGTCAAGAATCTGGTATTCAGCTCGTCTGCAACTGTATATGGTTTTTCTGACACCAAGCCAATACCTGAAACCGCGCCGTTAAGCCCATTTAATCCCTATGGGCATACGAAGCGCATGGTGGAGCAGATTCTGGAAGACTTAAGCGCATCAGATTCAGCCTGGAATATTGCGTTATTGCGCTACTTCAACCCGGTCGGCGCGCATGAAAGCGGCATGATCGGCGAAGATCCCAATGGCATTCCAAACAATCTGATGCCTTATGTTTCGCAGGTGGCTGCAGGCAAGCTGAAAGAGCTGAGCATATTTGGCAACGATTACCCAACTGTCGATGGTACGGGTGTACGTGATTACATTCATGTGGTGGATTTGGCTTTAGGCCATGTAGCTGCACTTAATGTGCTGGATAAAAACTGCGGGCTGTTAACCGTAAATCTGGGCGCTGGCCACGGTTATAGCGTATTAGAACTGGTACATACATTCCAAGAAGTCACCGGCAGGGCAATTCCGTATAGAATTGTAGAAAGGCGAGCTGGAGACATTGCGATGTATTTTGCAGATGCCACTTTGGCCAAACAGAAACTGGCCTGGCAAACACAGCGTGATTTGGCCGATATCTGTCGTGATGCCTGGCACTGGCAATCACAGAACCCGCAGGGATATAGCTAAATTATTACTTCTCTTAATAAGCGCTTTTGCCGGTAAAAGCGAAAACTGTGCGTAAAATGATTGTAATATCCAGCCAAACTGACCACTTGTTGATATATTCAATGTCGGACTCAATACGCTGAATCATCTGATTAATATCTTTGGTCTCACCCCTTAATCCGCGTATCTGAGCGAGGCCGGTAATGCCAGGTTTGATGTGATGGCGTGCAAAGTAATCAAAGATTCTTTGTGAATATTCTTTATCATGCTGAATAGCATGTGGACGCGGTCCGACTAAAGACATGTCTCCTTTAAGCACATTGAATATTTGCGGCAGCTCATCAAGACTGGTTTTGCGAATAAAGGCACCCACGCGAGTGATTCGGCTGTCATTTTTTTCAGCCTGTTTTAACTTGCCGGCTTCTTCCTGATGCACATACATGCTGCGGAATTTCCAGATCCTGAATGATTTTCCGCTCCAGCCGGTTCTGTTCTGCCTGAAAAATACCGGCCCGGGGCTGTCGAGTTTAACCGAGATGGCAACAAGAAGCAGTATTGGACTAATGATAATCAATATCAAAATGGATAACACTTTATCTTCTATCGCTTTCAAAAGTAGCCGCATGCCAATGAGCGGCGTTTCTGAGAGCGTAATTACCGGGATTCCTGAAATCTCCTTGACGCTATGATTTACTAACCGCAGCGAGAAAATATCAGGGACCCAGTGAATTGCGACATGTTTATCCAATACGGTCATATAGACATCTACCAGCGCCTTGGCGGATTTAAGCGGCGTAATAACATATACCGTGTCAATATTGTATTGGTCAATTAGAGCGGGCAGATTTTCAATACTTCCTAATATGTCAGGATCGCGTTTTCTACCGGAGGCTTTTCTTCCGGATGCAGGGATATCGTCGCCAGGTAGCGCTACGAACCCGATCACTTGCTCGCTCATCCAGGGGTTAGCGGAAATTTTGTCTTGCAGATAATAGGCCAAACGGCTCTGACCGATAATTAACACATTCTCACTTTGCTGGGAGCCCAGAACGAACTTTTGATAAATAATTCTGAGCAGTATGTGCAAAAATAATTGGGAAAAGTAGCCAATAATAAAGAGCTGGCCCATCAAGTTTCTGGAATATATGTGACTTTGCTTTGTCAAAAAGCCTAATACGATTAGCAATAGAAACGTAAACATCCATGCTTTTAACAGATTCAGTGCCTTGTCTGCGAAGCTGGCATTGCTTCGATAGATCGCAAATTTATCATACGTTATTGCCATATTGCCAAGCAACATCAGCAACATAATGATATAGGGGGCGGTCTGCCCGATCTGATCGGCATGGAGTTGCATAAGCCCCAAGGTGATACCGATAACAGCGGCGCTATCAAGGAACTGTTGCAGTATTTGGCTCAGGTTGCTACGCCTTTGCAGCAGCGTTTTTGAACTGGTTTGTCTATATGCCATTTAGCTTTATTTCTGGTTTGTATTAATATTGTCTCAAACATCGTAACTAATTCAACCTACGTTGAATACTAATGGTTACATTCGTATTTTATAATACTTATCAATAAGTTATAAATCAATTTGTTGTTTTCGACTTAATCTGCATGAATTTTACGCTTAAACCGCATATGCGCGTGACGGTCTCACGTGAATTGGTGAATTTATGTTTTTGTTAAGTCAAATGACAAACAATACGAGTAGCAGAGTAGAATACTGCACAAATCAATTATGTGAACATGTGATATGTGAACATGTGAAATATTTTAGGTAAGATATTATTCTAGAGATTATTAAGTTTATATTAATAAATTTGGTGCCCAGAAGAGGCACTCAGAATGGCTTGAATACTAGGCTGCTGCTTCGGTGGGTGTAAACTGTTCGTTGTAATGCTTGTAAATATCTGCTCTGCGCCACATCTTCGGGCGCATGTTTGCGATGGGTTTCGGGTAATCCGGATGAAAGCTAAATTTAAATTAGAGAATAATATTCGATGAAACTTATTAAGTGTAGAATAATCAATTCGTTATAAACTAATGCTACACTCATTTTAAATGGCAAAATCTAAGAAAAATCTCAACATACAGAAGAATTTACATTATTCTGAAACATCAGCATCAGGTCTAAAAAAATCTGTTGAAATGCTTCCTAATGGGCAAACTGTAACTTCTTTGTCATTTGACTTTGCCACAGCCCCTGTCCCTGATAGAAAGTATGTTGCAGATGTCGCTTGGGTTATAGAGGGGGCTGATAGTATTAAACTATTATTTGGACAGAATAAAGTTTCATCCGGCCTGCGTAGTTTATTGGTGATAGACATCTCACCGTCGAGTGCTAGGATTTTTATTGACTCAACAGATGCAGTAAAAAAACCATCTTTTAGAGAAATTGCCGAACTTACACAATTAGCAATACCAGTTTTGAAAGAAATTACTGAAGAGCCAGAGCAGACAATCGCTTTTAAAGCTAATATTGTTTCGGGTGCTGTAAGTGGGCATGATGCTTGCATGGATTTTTATTATATTTCTCCTGTAGCTCAACGCAATTTGGCGTCATCAGATAAAGTTATTTTTGATGCTGTCGTTAGAGTAGATTTACAAGTCAATTTATATGTCGCGTTTCTAGAACGTTTAAAATATGTTTCTCGGAACTATCCTGAGATGAAGGAGTATGTAAATGAGTAACTTTGAAATGTATCAACCAAGTGCTTGGATTGATCATGGTCTTACCCACCACGTTTCAACTGTTGTTAAATCGCACCAGATGAGTATAAGGAAAGCTGCGAAGCATGCATTAATTGCTGGATCAATATTTGCTGTTTCATTAGGTAATTTTATTCCTATTGATATGTCTCCAGTGCAGGTAGCTGGCTACCTAGTATTAAAACAAAGTATGCCGAATGTAAGCAATATTGATTTTGGTCACGATCTAGTGCCAGTTGGTTTTTGGCCAAAATTAACTAGTTCCATGAATACATGGAAGTCGGTTGAAAGCCTTTCAACAGAACATGATCCAGAGCCGTTAATATAATTGGCTGAATTAGCTTGGTGGGCAGAAACTTTACAAAATGACCTTACTCAAGGTGATATTGTTTCTGCATTCCCAATTGCCTTATTACCGAAGCCGCTAAAATACCTTAAAAAAATGTCTACTCTTGGACAGGGTAAAACAGGCTGGTTGGAAGTATCTGATCCTTTTCTTGATGAAAACGATCAAACTTACTATTTAGCAAAAGGTAGAGTCATCCAAGGGATAATCGTTTCACATTCCTGTGATATCGATAAAAATGCACGTCGTATATTAGTTGCACCGATTGCTAAAATAGAGAGCCTTCAAGAAAATCATCGGGAAGCCGTGGTTAATCAAACAAATATACGTCTTATGGCTTTGCCAAATGTTCCTGGCCTTGGTGATGCTTATGCTGATCTGAGAAGTATTACTGCGGTTCCTGCCGAGCTTATTCATGAGCTAAAGCGGAATGCTTCCATGACTGATCAAGCTTTATTATTATTGCAAACTAGACTCATAGAGTTCTTCACTAGGAAGCAACCGTAATTTGAATTTGTGTGTGTAATGTGTGAGTAGTGCATTGTGCACTATTGTGGGTTAGCGTGTAAATACGTGTAAAGATGTGTAAAATATTTTGATATGATTTATTAGAAATACTTAGTTAAATCAAACAGTTAAGGCGAGTTTTAATGGTGCCCAGAAGAGGACTCGAACCTCCACATCTTTCGATACTAGTACCTGAAACTAGCGCGTCTACCAATTCCGCCATCTGGGCAATTATTCTTGTTAATATTGAATAATGCGCCGAATTTTATAGGAAGCAAGAAACTTGTCAACAAAAAAGAACAAATCAACCCTGCGAAATAACGACCCTTATGCGGGAAGAGAAGCGACACAGTACGATACGCCATTGCCAAGTCGTGAGCTGATTTTGCAAGTATTGTCTGAGCAAGGCGTGCCTTTGAGCGTTGAGCAGGTGTATGTGCTGCTGGATATTGGCACTGCTGAGCGCGATAATTTTAACAAGCGCCTTAACGCGATGGAGCGTGATGGGCAAATCATGCGCAACCGCAAAGGTGCGCTGTGCCTGGCAGAAAAAATTCATGTGATTGCAGGTACGGTGCAAGGCCATCCAGATGGTTTTGGGTTTTTGGTGCCGGATGATAAAACCAAACATCCAGAGGATTTGTACCTCTCACCACGCGAGATGGCGCAGGTGATGCATGGCGACCGCGTGATGGTGCGTATGGCCGGGCTGGATAGAAAAGGGCGTCCTGAAGGCAAAATAGTCGAGGTGCTGGAGCGCGGGACTAAGATTTTGGTAGGGCGTATTATTCATGGCCAAGGCGTAACCATTGTGGCCGCCGAAGACAAGCATATCAATCAGGATATTTTGATTCCCTATCACTTGGATATGGGTGCCAAGCCGGGCCAGGTGGTGATGGTGGAGCTTACCGAACAGCCATCTGCGCATGCGCACCCAATGGGCAAAGTGGTGCAGATTCTGGGAAACTATGCCGATAGCGGCATGGAGATTGAAATCGCATTGCGTAAACATAAGTTGCCGCATGAGTTTTCACCAGCCGCAGTTCACCAGGCTGAAACTATTCCTAAACTTGTGCAGCTAGCTGATTATCAAGGCCGTATGGATTTGCGGGAGCTGTCACTGATTACCATTGACGGCGAAACCGCACGCGACTTCGATGATGCCGTATACGCAGAGCCGCAAGGTAAAGGCTGGCGCTTGGTGGTGGCGATTGCTGACGTGAGTTTTTATGTGAAGCCGGGTGATGCGCTGGATAAGGATGCGTTTGAACGCGGCAATTCGGTGTATTTCCCGCGCCGAGTTATCCCTATGTTGCCGGAAGCCTTATCCAACGGTTTATGCTCGCTCAACCCTGATGTAGAGCGGTTATGCATGGTGTGCGATATGCAGCTTGATGGTATGGGCGTGGTCAAGCAATACAAGTTTTATTCATCGGTGATGCGCTCCAAAGCGCGCATGACCTATACCCAGGTGTTCGAGATGTTGCAGGATCCGCAGGGTGAGCTGGCAACACAATACGCTTGGCTGATGCCGCACGCACAAAATCTGTATTCACTATTTAAGCTGATGTTGGCTCAGCGTGAGAAGCGCGGTGCGATTGAGTTCGAGTCAATCGAAACTATGATGATTTTTAATGAGAATGGCAAAATAGAACGCATCGTTCCTGCTGGCCGCAATGAGGCACATAAGCTGATTGAAGAATGCATGCTGGCAGCCAATGTGTGTGCGGCGGATTTCCTTAAAACGCACGAACATGCAGCCTTATATCGCATTCACGAAGGCCCGACGCCGGAGAAACTGGAAGCCCTACGTATCTTTATGGGCGAAGTGGGCTTTGGCGTGGGTGGGGGCGATAAGCCGCATGCGAAAGACTATGGCAAACTCATGAATCTGATTAAAGACAGGCCGGACACGCAATTGCTGCAGACTGTGCTGCTAAGGTCGATGCAGCAGGCGGTTTACAGCCCGGATAACGTTGGCCATTTTGGTTTGGCATACGAGGCTTACACGCATTTTACTTCGCCGATTCGCCGCTATCCGGATTTGCTGATTCATCGTGCCATTAAAGCGGTGGTAAGCGGCGAAAAATACACAGTGAAAGATTGGCATCATTTAGGTACGCATTGCTCGATGACGGAACGCCGCGCCGATGACGCGACGCGCGACGTGACCAACTGGCTTAAATGCTATTTCATGCAGGACAAAATCGGCGAAGTTTATGAGGGCACCGTAGCAGGCGTGACCAGTTTCGGCGTGTTTGTGGCGTTAGATGGCGTGTATGTGGAAGGCTTGCTGCACGTGACGGAACTGGGTAATGATTACTTCAATTACGATAAAGCCCGTCACGAAATGGTTGGCGAGCGCACCGGCGTGCGTTTCAGGCTGGGCGACAGGCTAACGGTAAAAGTTGCTCGCGTTGATCTGGAAACCACTAAAATCGATTTCACTTTGGTGAGCCATTCTTCGCACTTAAGCCCTCATTTTAGTGCCAAGCCACAAGCCAATATCCATGCGGGTTCTGGCGATGCTAAAAAAGGCACGCTTGGTATCAAAAAAGATAAAGTATCCGCGGATTTCAAACCGCTCAGCACGCGTGCGTTAGAGAAAGCAAAGCACGACCGTTCCGGCAGCAAGAAGAAAATAGAAAAACCTGCACAAAAGCAACGTGCAAAGAACTCCAAAAACAAAGGCAAACCCAAAAGATGAGTAATATAGAAATGAGTCAGCAAGCATGAGCGAAGCCCGCATATTATTTGGCTTTCACGCAGTATTAAGCCGCATGCGTCAGCATGCTGCCAGCATTGAAGAAATTTTGATCGATCGTGACCGCATTGATGCGCGCATGAAAGATTTGCTCAGTATGGCAGAAGCCGCAGGCGTGCGCGTGATGCAGGTAGAGCGCAGCCGGCTGGATGGCATGGCAGGCATCAATGGTCGCCATCAAGGGGTGATTGCGCGCGTGGTCGATACGCCGATTCCCTACAAAGACATTCACGATATTCTGGAGTCCGACCTTAAAGAGCCACCATTTTTCCTGGTGCTGGATGGCGTCGAAGACCCGCATAACCTGGGTGCCTGCCTGCGCGTGGCGGATGCGATGGGTGTGCATGCTATCATCGCCCCTAAAGACCGCGCTGTGGGTTTAAACGCGACTGTTCGCAAGGTGGCGTGCGGTGCGGCTGAGACCGTGCCGTTTATCGCTGTGACTAACCTGGCGCGTACCTTACGTGAGCTTAAAGAGGCCGGCGTGTTTGTGGTCGGAACTACGATGGATGCGCCGACAAGTTTGCTCAATACCAAGCTGGATGGCGCCATCGCTATAGTTTTAGGTGCTGAAGGTGATGGCATCCGTCGCTTGACGGCTGAAACCTGCGATGCTTTGGTGACGATTCCTATGTTCGGCTCGGTAGAAAGCCTGAATGTGAGCGTGGCAAGCGGAATCTGCCTGTACGAGGCCAGACGGCAACGCAGTTTAATAAAAATCTAGGCCAGTTTGAGCGTGTTCAGCGTACGTTTACGCACGTTTTTGAGCAAGTGCGCTTTATCTATGAGTGATTGGCCGTAAGATGGCACCAGTTCTTTCATTCTTTCAATCCAGGCGCCGGCTTGCATTTGTGTGCTGAAACAGCGCTCCAGCACACCAATCATGGCTTGCACGCTGGTGGAAGCGCCAGGGGACGCGCCGAGTAGCGCAGCAAGCGAGCCATCTTGTGAAGTCACGATCTCAGTGCCAAATTCCAGCTTTCCCCATTGCTGGTCGCAATTTTTGATGATTTGCACGCGTTGGCCGGCATTGGCCAAATGCCAGTCACTGGGTTTGGCTTGCGGTAAAAACTCGTGTAACGCACGCATGCGTTGCTTATGCGTTTGAAAAACCTCGTTGACCAGATACTTGGTTAAGTCAAAATTGTTCTTACCTGCGCCCAGCATGGCTTTCAGGTTGCTTGGTTTAACTGATCTGGCCAGATCCAGCATGGAACCTTGCTTTAAGAATTTGGTAGTAAAACCGGCAAATGGGCCAAAAAGCAAAGCAGGCTTGCCGTTAATCATGCGTGTATCCAGGTGTGGCACAGACATCGGTGGTGCACCAACTGCAGCCTTTCCATAAACCTTGGTGCTATGTTGCTTAATCACCTCCGGGTTGTTGCAAATGAGCCATTGCCCGCTCACTGGAAAGCCACCATAGCCCATACTTTCAGGAATGCCGGCTTTTTGCAGCAAAGGCAAAGCGCCGCCGCCCGCGCCCAAAAATACAAATTTGGCATTGATGGTTTTAGCATGTTTGGTGGTTTTGTTATATAAGCCAACGTGCCAGGAGTTATCAATTTGAGTATTTTTGATTTTCTTAAGTGATTTGACGTGTGTGTTATTCAGCAAGCTGAAGTTTGCTTGCGTTTTAAGGTAAGCAACCATGTGGCGGGTGAGGGCGCCGAAATCTACATCTGAACCATGCTCAACAAAAGTTGCTGCCAGTTTTTCATGAGATTTACGGGCTGCCATCACCAGCGGCATCCAGACCTGCAATTGGCTAAAGTCTTCACTGTATTGCATGTCGGCAAATAGAGGGTGCTGCTTCAGCAGGGCGTAACGCTGCTTTAGAAATGCGGCATTTTGTTCGCCCCATACAAAGCTCAAGTGCGGCGTTTTATTGATAAACTTTTCTGGCGCAGGCAATGCTCCGGTTTCTACCAAATGCGACCAAAATTGCAGCGAAACTTCAAATGCTGCGTTGATTTCCAGGGCGCGTTTGATGGCAATGCTGCCATCGGCCGCTTGCGGCGTGTAGTTAAGTTCGCAATAGCCTGCATGACCCGTGCCTGCGTTGTTCAATGCATTGGAGCTTTCCATGGCCACATCGGGCAATTGCTCCACCATGGTAATATGCAGGGAAGGGTCTAATTGATGCAGCAATACGCCCAGCGTGGCGCTCATAATGCCGCCACCTACCAACAACACGTCTGTTTCCAAATTTTTCATCTTTAGGTTTGAATACCTGGGTTTGAATACATGGGTTCGAATAAAAGCACCTGAATTAAGGGCGCTATTATAAGGGCATTAGCATGTAGCGGTTAACAAAAAAGCCAGCATAAAGCTGGCTTTTTTTAAGAGCGGTGTATCAATGAGTGGTTTTAGGACGCTGGCTGTTGCTGGGCAGGAGCGGGTTCAGCAACAAATATCTCTACGCGGCGATTCTTGGCTTTATTGGCGGGTGTGTCATTTTCCACCAATGGCTCACGCGATCCGCGGCCATCAATGGTAAAGCGACTGGCAGCTACGCCTCTAGTAGTTAGATAATCACGTGCGGCGGCAGCGCGATTCATCGATAACGGATTATTGATGGTATCGCTGCCGGAGCTGTCGGTATGGCCAATAATGGTAATATTCGCAGCCGGGTTTTTATTCAAGCCATCAGCAAAAGTGTCCAGCACTTTTCTGAAGTTTGGTTTGATATCCGCGCGGTTAACATCAAAAGAGATGTCACTCGGAATATCCAGTTTCAAGCGGTTATCGGGCGTTTGCGTTACCGCCACCCCAGTTCCTGCGGTCGCTTCTTCCATCTGCTTTTTCTGCTCTTGCATGCGTTTAGACCAGACATTGCCGGCAACCCCACCCGCCACGCCGCCAACGGCAGCACCAATCACCGCGCCTTTTTTGCCTCCGGCTACTGCGCCAATGACTGCACCACCAGCTGCGCCAATACCAGCGCCTTTCGCTGTGTCTTTTTGTGTTTCTGTCATGTTGGCGCAACCGCCTAATGTGAAAGCAACTAACACGGATGCTGCCAAAATGTTCTTATGGATATTTTTATGCATGATTTTCCTTTAATAAATGACGGTCATAAGCGTTGGCTGATTAACGGCTACAACTATATTATAGTTGACCGGTAAATCAGGCTAAAGTTTTAGGAACGATGTGAATTGTTCCCCGATGGGTTAATACGTGCGTCTTTTGGGCGGACTATAAGCGGTTTTTGATTCAATATGTCTGAATGTAATGCGGCCGTTGTTGATGTCATAAGGCGACAGCTCCAGCGACACTTTATCGCCGGCGAGAATGCGGATATGATTTTTCTTCATCTTGCCGCCAGTGTAGGCCACCAGCTTGTGGCCATTTTCTAATGTGACACGATAACGCGAATCGGGTAGAATTTCGTCTACCACGCCGCTCATTTCAATTAACTCTTCTTTTGCCATAACAATGCTCCAATCTTCAGTTGAGACCCGAATGGAGCGTGAGCTGAGCAATGGGGAATAGTGTAAGTAATAAAAAACAACATGGCGCATAGACACTACTAAACGCAGGCGCAGTATAGTCTCGCAGGCGAAAATAAGCAATCAATTGCTGAATTATGAAAATTAATTACAAATATTTCTTGACATGTGGGTGGTTTGTCCGTACAAAGGCGCTTAGGCGTTTAGATTTTTAATTTATTGAGTCCTTGAGGCTCATTTTTTTTGGAAGTAGAAACTTTTTTGGGTGCCTCCCTTTTTAAAGTAAGAAAGTAATATTATGGCAACAGGTATTGTAAAGTGGTTTAATGATTCTAAAGGTTTTGGTTTCATTACCCCAGACGCAGGCGGTGACGATTTATTCGCACATTTCTCAGCTATCGTTGATAGCGGTTACAAAAGTTTGAAAGAAAATGATCGCGTTAGTTTTGACGTGACAGAAGGCCCAAAAGGCAAACAAGCTTCTAACATTCAAAAAGCGTAATAGCTGTGCAGATGAAAAGTCTGCATTCAAACTAACGGATTCTGAAACACAGAATTCTTAAAAATGGCCCGCAAAGGGCCATTTTTTTATTCAAATTCCGCGCCCTGCAGGCGATTACACGGCGCGGCCTATTTGTTGTCATGGTCTGGCGTGTTAAGCGTGGCTGCCATGCGCAGGTGACGGTTTTCAAGCATGATCGTCACGATGAGGCAAAGCGCTATCGCTATATCAAATCCAGCCATCAGCATGGTGAACGAAACGGCGCCAAACTCTAAAGGCTTTGCTACGCCGAGAAATGCGCCATATATCCAGCACGCTATGTTGACTGCGGACGCCAGGAGCATAGGCGTCCGATAGCCTGTGCGCATCTGTGCGACAGCATACCGGCGTATCGCCTGTGTTGAGATCAGCCAAATGGTAATCACTATTATTTTCGCCCAAAGTTTCGGATTTGCCGTATACCGGTCAAACCCATAGAGTGCAATTCCAAGACCAATAATCATAAAACCGGAAAGCCACAACTGCCAATCTGCTGAACGAATCACTTTTACGCCAGAGGGATTGTGGCCACCCCAAAATAAGACACGATAGGCGTGGAATACATAAACGCCGCCAGCGGCAAACGCGAAGAGGTGCCATAACACAGCAAACGACAGCAGGGTTTTTATAGTAAGCACCATTTACGGTTAATCAGTCATAGCAGTCGTGTGTTTATATTGCGAGCCATCCATGCAAGGCGATGGTCATAAATAGATATTGCATGCGAAATTAATCATTAGCGCATAATATAACAATAAAAGCGGCAAAGTAATTAACGGGCTTTTAATTATATTGGAGGATAAAGTAATGAAAAAACCTTATTACATTGATTACCCTCAGGAACCTTTCGAAGGGCATATGCACAAGTATCGCTGTGTCTATTGCAAGGTGGAAACAACGATTATCAATGGCCAACTGGAAGGCCATCTTCCATCTTGTGAATACAGAGTAAAGCTAGAGGACGCAGGGTATGATGCAACAGGGTTTTCAGAAAAATTGGTGTCGCATGATTCTGATGATTTTGATTAAATAGCAAACAATCGATGTAATGAAAAAGCCTTGCATCGCTGCAAGGCTTTTAAAATCTGGCTCACCAAAACAGACAAAACTGAGAACTGGATTATCAAATTGTTCATCACATAAAAATTTATTTTTTATTGCGTTTTTTTGATAGAAAGTTCGAATAATTTTTTACACTATTTACATCATTTGGATTAACTTCGATAGCACGTTTATAAAAACTCTCAGCCTCATCATTATTTTTTCTGATATTTTCTAAGAAAACAGCATAGTTGTTTAAACTGTTTACATGTTTTGGATATGCTCCAGTTACACGTTTATATAATAGCTCAGCTGAATCATAATCACCTTTGTCTGAAAGGATATTGGCGTAGTTAGCCAAACTTACCAAATGATTTGGATTAATCTCAAGAGCCCGTTTATAAAAAATTTCAGCTGCAACATGGTCTCTACGAACTATTGTTAAAAATAGAGCATAATTACCCAAGTTATTCTCATGTAAAGGATCGATTTTCAAAGCAAGTTTAAAATAATTTTCAGCAGTATCATGCTTGTCAGGTATTTTTGACAGGAGAAGAGCATAATTACCCAGAGCATTTGCGTCATTAGGCTTAACTTCTAATGCACGGATATACAAGGCTTCCGCTGTGAATAAATCTTTCAAAAATACGTTAAGTAAATTTGCGTAATTATTTAGGCAATTAAAATGTATTGGATTGGCTTTTAGTGCAAGATCATAGACTTTAGCTGCAGTGAGATAATCTTTGCGTATGTCAGTTAAGAATATGGCATAGTCAGACATCAAATCGACATTATTTTGATCTAGATCCAGTGCCTTTACATATTTTTCTTCAATCGAATTTTCCCACGATATTCTTGCACTTTCCTTTGGGTTGATGAATGTATAGGGATGAATAAAAGCTTGTGGGAAGTTCTTTTGTAAAGTTAATAATGCTTCATGAGCAATTGCTCGGATGCATGCATTATGAACATCCTTAAAGGTTTGTGTGTCGCCGTTACTACCAACTGCAGTAATATTGGACACAAATGTTCCTTCACGTAGTGCTATGTATTTTTTATGCAAACTTGGATCTACATGAGAGCCTTCTTTATCAGCCATGCCTAAAACCAGCTCTTTCCTTGAGTAAGTTCCATGTAATAAACTATTTGCTACTGGCTCATTCCACCAATCAATGATTTTCATAACTCGCGGAATGTAATCCAAATATGTGTTTGGTTCTACAGAGATATTGCCGTTATAAATTGCCCAGTTGACTAGGGTGCAGGTATCTATTGCTTGCATTACTGGAACTGGATGTGAAAAGTCAAACCAGTCTACTTCAAGCATTGATAGTTGAGTAAGCAAAGCAATACCGCCTTGCTTTCTTGCGGGATTGTGTAATAAATTGCGAAGGATCGATGAGATGGGCTTTGCCCTTATTTTTTTTCCTAAGTCATAGTCTTTACAAAAATCAATTAAATTAGATATTTGATCTTGTAATGATTCCATTAACTCTTCAGAAGTTAAAGGAACTTCGTGTTCATTGGACATAGCTACTTTCATGATTCATCTGAATTTAACTTCCCGCTCATGTAACACGGGGGGCTATAAATACATAAACACATCATAGCTTAATAAACCCAAACAAAAAAGCTAGTCAAAATTACCTATTGACACATTCCACAATTGGGATTAAATTTGTAACCCAATATGAATTACATTTAAAACCCAATAGGATTTTGCACCATGAAAAATCGAAATGAACCATCAAAAGCTGAACATTTAGCAAATATACTTTCAGGCAATGCAAGTACAGAAAGCGTTTCTGCAACTGTTCAAAGAAGTCATCGATTCCCAATTCATCAATTCATGCTAATTGAAAATATGGCAAAGATGGCTAATTGCAGTGTTTCTGCAATGATTAATCAGGTGATTGAAGTAGGAGTTGATGCTTTATATGATCATTTACCTGATGATATACGTCAACAAATGCATACAGTTACGCAAGAACAAGTGGATAAAGCAAATTCACAGATTCATCAAAAAATTGGTAAGCAAAAGAAATAATTAAATGTCATTCCAATTCTTAATCTCAGGTTTTGACACCATCGAATGCGCATATTACCTGATTCCTACCGATGATTTTAAGCTCGACTTTATTGAACTGGCTGCTCAAAAAGAATCAATGATTCGCGCTAAAACCACTAAACCTAAACCAATACAGTTAGGTTCTGAGGAATTTCTGATTTCATCACATGGCACCTCTAGCGGTTATCCATTCGTGATTGAAAACGATGCATTTATGATCCAGTTTGGCGAGTTCAATCGCCCAAATTTCTTTGTTAAATATCGCAGTATTGCACTATGGCATTACGGGGCTTTGGCACTGCATGAGCGTTTCCTAGCTTGGGCTGCCTCAGTAGGCATGATGCAATCACAACCCGAACGCTTGTCTCGCGTGGATTACGCCTTTGATTATCATCTGCCCGTACTGGATTTTGATGAAAACAACTTTCTTTCTCAATCCACTAAAGACAGCCAGTACCGTAAAGACGGCATATTGCAAACCTTAAAATTTGGTACAGATAATGTTGTGTTGCGCATTTATAACAAAGTGGATGAGATTATTGAGAAAAGCCAAAAGACATGGTTTTTTAAATTGTGGGGCATGGATAAAGACGTTTGGCGTGTGGAATGGCAAGTCAGAAAAGACCAGCTTCGAAAACTTGGTATTGCATCTTTTACTGATCTGAACGAAAGGCAGGGTGACTTGCTGCGTTTGCTTGTGAATGAGCATACCACATTAAGAATTAAAACTAACGATAGCAATAAATCTCGCTGGCCTCTGCATCCGCTTTGGCTGGATTTGATTGAAAGAGTGAATCAAATGGAGGGGCTAGGCGTGGTAAGAGATTTGAATAAGCTCGATTTGCTTGATGAACGGCTGACTTACATTGGGATTAGTGTGTATGGCTATGTTAAAAGAGTTGCCGCGATTGATGCGCTCTATACAGGAGCAGAAAAGTCCTATATGGATGAAGCCTTCACGCATTTACAAAACATCATCACTGAGATCCATGATCCTTTAACATGGCAGCAAGATGTGAATCGCCGTGCTAAAGAAATGAGTTTGGGCGAATGGTAGGCTTAAATCAATTTCATGTGATTAAAGACTTGCTGAATGCACGTAAAAGCCGTGTATTAACCATTGCGCAATCTTCACTTCCTGAGCATCAGTTCCAAGCCTTTAAAAAGCTTTATCTTGATGAAATGGGAGAACGTGGGTTTGAAAGAGAATTAAAGCAGTTATTGGAAAAGCAACATGGTATGGATGGGAATGGGCGGGAATAGCTTATGCACGAAAGGGGGTGCCATCATGATTGAACAAGCAAATTATCGAAGTATCAATCGAAGCCCATCGCCCTGAGAATGCAGCGATTGTTTCCGAAGCAGAATTAAAAGTAATCAGTATATTTCTAACTGAATTCTTGGTTGAGATGTTGCAACATTTAGATCAAGACAAGGAGTAAGCATTATGGCGGTTGCACTATATGCGAGAGTTTCCACGGTCAAGCAGGCCGAGAAAGACTTATCCATTCCAGATCAGATCAATCAAATGCGTGATTGGTGTGCTTCAAATGGTTATGTCGTGGCAATGGAATATATCGAGGCTGGTGCATCCGCTACCGATGATCGGCGTCCAGTGTTTCAACAAATGATTGCCGATGCTACTTGTGAAAGCCAACCTTACGAAGCGATTATCGTGCATAGTCGCTCTCGTTTCTTTCGGGATATGTTCGAGTTTCTAAATTATGAACGCAGGCTAAAACGCGCTAATTGTAAGCTGATCTCCATTACTCAGATCACCAGTGATGATCCTGCTGGCGAGATGGCAAGCAAGATATTCAGCTTGTTTGATGAGTACCAAAGCAAAGAGAACGGCAAGCATACCCTGCGCGCCATGAAAGAGAATGCAAGACGTGGTTATATGAACGGTTCAAAACCACCTTACGGTTATCGCGCTGTTGAAGTCGATTTGATAGGCAGCAAGGGCAAGAAAAAAAGACGCCTTGAAATTGACCCTGTTGAATCTGCCATCGTTAAACGCATCTTTGATTTGTATCTCTACGGCAATGAAAAAGGCTCGATGGGTGCAAAAGACATTGCCACCTATTTGAATGCCAAAAACATCCCATTAAGAGCGCAACAGTGGAACCGAAGCAGGGTGCATGAGGTGCTGAATAACCGCGCCTATATCGGCGAATACTATTTCAACAAAACCGATAACAAAGCCAAGCGACTCAAGCCACAATCCGAGTGGATCAAAGTCGAGATTCCTGCCTTTATCGAAGCGGCCACTTTTGAGGATGCGCGTATCCGCCGTGCGGAGCGCGCTCCCGAAAAAGTGCCGCCAAGATTAGTCAACTCTCCCACTTTACTCACTGGTCTTTTGAAATGCGGTCGTTGTGGTGCTGGTTTAACTACGGTGACGGGCAAAGGCGGTAAATACCGATATTACAAGTGCAATACGCGAATAGGGAAAGGCAACGACCTATGCACTGCACCAACGTTGCCAATGCAGAAGATGGATGAACTGGTGCTCACCACTCTGGCCGACAGGGTTTTTGCGCCCGATCGTGTCCGCACAATGATGCATGAAATGCGCAAACGGCAGCAACTCGCACAAAAAGATCAGTCCTCGAAACTTAAACCTCTGCAAAAAGAACTGGAAACACTCAAGCAAAGCTCAGAAAGGTTGTTTGAAGCGGTTGAGAAGGGTTATTTGCCGATGGATGACACCTTGCAGCATCGTTCGCACAAACTACAAGCAAGACGGCAAGATGTATTGCTTGAAATCGCTGGCTTGAAACGTAAGCAAGAAATGCCTAGTGATTTGCTAAAACCTGAGAATATCAATGCCTTCTCAAAAGTGCTTAGATCTAAACTGTTAGACCGAGATTCTAAATTTGGCAAAGACTATTTAAAAGTGCTGGTAAAAGAGATTAGGGTAGATGGCAAGGAAGCTGAGATAACAGGTAGTTATGCGGCTCTTGCTGGTGCAATTATGGACACAAAAAAGGGCACTGACTTAAGAGTGCCCACTTTTGTATCGAATTGGCTCCTCGACCTGGGCTCGAACCAGGGACACACGGATTAACAGTACAGATAAATCATTGATTTGTATGGATAAAAGTTAAAGATTTATAACGAGTTTTTCAGCAGTTGGAACCTTCACATACGCACTACTGAACCGAATGCTGAACTAAAAGTTTTGGTTTTGAGTAGTCAGATGTTTTTGCCTTCATGTAAATCAATCACTTAGCAAACTTTTGAACCGAAAACTACAGAATAATATTTTTGCAAACTTTCACTCAGTCAGTATTTCGCGGTAGTGCATAAATCAGTCAATAAAAAAGATCAACGCTAAAGCGAGATAATCCTGCAAAATAAAAGTGGGGCGATACCCTAACCATACCCCCTCGCAATTCGTTGGATACAGGCTACATGGCGGAGCAGGGCGAGGCAGTTTTTCACCACCAAGCCCGACCGTTTTCAATTTTAAGCTGCCCGACTTACACCTTCCGACTCTGCTGGCATTGCACCAGTGATAATTGCAGACGCACCTAATGAAGCCTCCTGTAAAGCCTTGATGGAGAGGTGACTGTACCTCATTGACGTAATAGGATTCGCATGTCCCAACAGCTGTTGCACGATGAATAAAGAAGCCCCAGACGAGACATGAAGACTGGCAAATTGGTGCCTCAGACTATGCAACTTTAATTTAGGAAGCCCTGCCTTAACTCTCAATCTCCCCCATACTTTAGCAATATTCACATAAGGTAACTTAGTTCTTTTATTAATAAAAAGATGCTCATAATTACCTTGCGTATCCAACTGGTTCAAAACATCTAAGGCATGCTGACTGATCGGACATGGTCTAGAACGGCGTGATTTTGTGTTGCTTGCAGGTATTAACCAAATGCGCTTATCTAAATCAATTTGATCCCATTTAGCTGAAAGCGCCTCATTTAATCTTGCACCAGTAGCCAATAAGAAGAGCGCTATATTGCAGACTGAACGACGAGAGTCAGTTTTAAGCACTTTTAATAATCTAGCTAACTCTTCATCATCCATATACTCAGTTGTCATATTGTCTTCGAAAAGCATCTTAATGCCGCTCGCTACATTCTTTTCCAGCATCTCCCATTCAATCGCCAAGTTCAACATGCGGCGTATAAGTTTGAGATGATGATTTATTGAGGCTGGTTTCAAAAAGCCTTCTGTAATCAATGAACTAAGAAAGCTTTGAATTTGTTGGCGTGTCACTTGGTTTAAGCGATTGCTGCCAAACTTAGCTGAGATGCGTAAACGGTAAAGCTCTTCATCACGCTTCCAACTACGCTTTCTTGGTATAACAAATGGCAAATAGTGCTCTTTGAAAAACTCGTCAAATGTAATGACTGCCAAACGCGCTTTTTCTTCAGCACGAGGGTCGGCACCCAAATCAATTTCCGCCTTAAGCTTTTTCACGGCTAACTTAGCTTCTTGAAGCGACATCTCAGTAGTTAAACCAATTTTTTGATGGCATGTTTTGCCGTTTACATCACGATATCTCAAATAAAAACTACCTCTGCCTTTGCTTGCACTGCGGACTTCTACATACAGACCTGAGCGGTCATCTGAAACAATTTCTTCGCGCAACTTGCCATCAGGACATTGCAATTTGTGGTCGATAAATTCTTGAGTCAATTTATGGATAGACATATAAAAACCTTTCTTAATGTTTGAATAGATTTAAATCAATACGATAATATTTTGGGTATTCGTGTTTTCTGAGCACATGGCGTAATGGCAAATCTCCCATTTCAACTTGGTGAGATACAAAAATGCCAGCATGGGTATGCTCTTCTTTCGGTAAGCTTTCCCAGAAGTCGTAGCCACATAATTTTTCTAATTTGTAAGCAGGGTAATCGCTTAAGACTTTTACTCTTGCCAGTATTCTCGCCTGCACAGTATCAGCTAGGCTTTTCTTAATGGAGTGGCCTTTTACTACGATATAAATTTCTTGTACTTGCATAATAATTATTCCTTAATAAAAATCAGTTTTTGTTCGGCAGGTGCCAGTATGAAAACCGCGAAAACCTGCGAACCTAGAATTTCTGAAACCTGCGACCTAATACCGTGGATCGTGGGCGATTGGCGTATTTGAGGCGCCCTTTAGAATCTCGTACATCTTGGCACCACGTGCACCTACCACGAACGACCATTGATGTGCGGTAGGGTCTTCGCCCGTGTATTTTTCAATCACAGCTAGCGCAGAGCGTTTACTAATGCCAGCTTCTAGTGCAACCGCATCGGCAAGCCGCATTTTGGTATTAATATCTTCAAGCAAACATACTTTGACGATTTTAATAAGCTCGGCATCAGCTTTAATGGCTTCAGCCTGTTTAAGCGGTTTAAGTTGATTAGGGTCTAGTGCAGTGACAGAGAGAAGAAGCTGGTTATAATCAATATTGCTTTCCAGCGAATAGGTGTAAGCCGCAGTTTGTGCAACATTGCCTCGGCGCTTGATGTTTTCAAACTCAACGACTTTTTGCGTGCTTTCTTTATCAGTATTCACTCTAGCAAGGGTATAAGCACAATCGCAGTCATCAAGAATGTCGGAGGTACCGCCATAAACAGGTTTACCATTACTGTCTGGTTTTTTATTGGTATGCGCTAATGAAATTAAGGTGCCGCCTTTTAAGACAAAAACCCTCATGATTTTAGAGAAGCGGCTGGCTTTATCTTTACTCATTACATCAACAAACTTTTTTAACGTATCTAAAATGATAACGATGTCACGACACAAATCATTTTCAATCATATAAATAATGGTGTCGATAAAAAGAGCTGTTTTAAAACCTTTATGACCATCAGCCAGCATATGGAAGCCATACTCTTCAGCTATACGACATTTTTCTAATAAGCCTTGACCTGTGTCATCCATATTTAGATAATAAATTTTGGATGCGTCTAATCTTCCGCTGGCTATGCCTTCTACTGTCAGATGGGTTACGATTAAAGTTTTGCCATTGTTTGGAGATGAAAAAATAACAGTAGATTGACCACTGAGAGCCAGGTTGCCTAAAACAGACTTTTGCTCAACTGTATTTTTTTCAAGCTCCGCTAGGTGACCCATTAGTGAGTATTGATCTAACGGATTAGGGTGTAGCGGTTTAAGTGATGCTAAATGCGATGAGACGGACTCATCAATTGGGGTGTGCATAAAATCTCCAAAAATTAAGTTTGTTATGTGCGATAAAAACCTGGTGGTTGCGGGTGCACATTTGCGCTTAATTTAAGGAAATCTATAGGCTGCTGAGGCCTAGGTTTGGAAGTTGTAATTACATATTTTTGTCTTCGTCCAGCAACTCGAAAACACCTCCACCAGAAATTCAATTCTACTAAATACAACTATAAATAACAAGCGACTGAAAAAAATGCAAATTGCTTATTTTTACTGGGTTGCAATGGGTGTGCGAGATAAACTGCAACCCTGAAAAACTAAAAACTGCCAGTCGCAGTACGTGCGATTTTGCGCAGAAATTCCAGAATTTCAGGTTCGCAGTTTGTTGCTGCGGCAAGTTTTTAATCAAAATTATCTATCCAAGGAGCTTCCACATCGAAACCTGCCAAAAGTTTAATTTGTTCACTCATTGCAATAGGTAGTAAGTCATCGGGTAAATTCCAAGCTAAAACGGTTTCAAGTGCGTCACTAAAGTAAAGTTGCGCGTACATAAAATGCTCCTAAATAAATTGGGTGTAGTAAAAAAAGAAATTTAAAAAATTGGTAAAAAAAAAACAGAAAAAAGCCTGACTTGTTCTGTATAGGGTCGGTATTACAAGTTGGCTAAGGTAAAAAGCTAAGGTGTTGAGGTGTTACAAGGGGCTATGAGGGTTTGAGTTTTGGGTGTAACGGACTACAACTACACTGGTCTGAAAAGCCAGCGTTAATAGCTGAAGGTTAAGACTTTTGTGGCGTGGATTTTGATGCTGATTTTTTGCTAGTCGAAGACTTTGCTATGGGTGCAGGTGCTGCCAATTTAACTTTTGGTTCTATAACGTCAAGATTAATGTCAGAGGCTTTAAGTGTTGCTATATCTGCCATAAAACTATCAGTTGGCATAAGTGCATAGCAACGCGGATTCTCTGCATCAACTGAAACTAAACCTTCAGCTTTAAGTGCTGCAAATAAGAAAGCAGGGGTGTTGACCGACTTGCCTTTAAATAATGTGAGTAGTGCAAATGAGGTAAGCGGCTTATCTGCGTTTTCCAGCAAGGTAAGTGCGGTTTTCACTGGCACCCACTCAGAACTAAAATAGCCACCACCGCTATTAGTAGCAACACGAATCAGCAATTCATCATTAGAGGTAATGCCAATGTGATAACCAAGCGTGCCTTTATTTGAGAGAGTAGGGCAGGATGCGTTTTTGAGAATACGAGGCGAAACTGTATGTTGCATATCAATACTCCTAATTAAGAAAAAATGATGTCTAAAAATAGCCTACATATAAGATGGCTAAAAACCCGCACTACGGATTCCAAGCACTATCTGTTGCAGTAATGTGCTCGGTAACTCTAGCTGCTTGCCACAGATGTTTAGGTACGTAATAAACACTGCCACCAGCGTTATTCCAGCACAGCAGAAAAATGACCCATTGCGGCTCACCTGTTGATTCTGCTAAGTAGCCACAGCTATCCCACGACATAGCCATATCGGTGACATTAGGCCAAACGCCACCATGCGTTTCAGCCCATGCAAAATCACAGCCTTGTATTTGTAGTAAGTCAGCTTCTACTTCGCAGATATAAACATTGCCACCCAAGTATTCTGAATATTGATAAGTAGTTTCGTCTTGTTGAAGTAGCCAGCTAATATCGTCATCGGTGATGTCTAAAGCATTTGCAACTGTTTGATGTTGGTTACTACAGATGCCTAGCATTACTAAGGCTTGGTCTTGTAATAGGCGATAGGGGATAACGCCAGATTGATACTGCTGGAATGCTTCGTTGAAATTGTGAATGGTAATCATAAGTCTCCTTTTCTATAAGTGAAAAAAAGCCCGCAAGCTTTAAGTGATACCAAAGCGTTGCGGTGAAAATGGGTTAAGTGGGGGTGAGTATTTTGGACAGGGCAACCGTTTCACCATTGGTTAGCATGACATGGGTGTTTTGGGTTACGGGTTTTCCAGCGGTATCAGAAAACTTTGCAGCTTTTATTGCATAGCCATTGACAGATAAAGTACCGCCTGTTTGTTGCATAAGATGAAAGGCAGTGCCAATGAACTCTTGCCATGTACTGGCATAGCAATAATCATGACCTTCTTCACCGTCACCAAAAGCAAAACCCATTTCGAGCGCATCAGTGACGGCGTCATTTTCATATTCAAGCCTATTGCCTTGTAATTCAAAGGCGATTCGCATGCTTTATTCTCCTTTGTATAGACGTAAAAAAGCCCGCAGACCTAGGCCATACGGGCAGGTTAAAAAGTGAGTAACTATTTAGTTTCTATGTTGTATTGCCCTCCAGACTTAAGCACTAATGTGAAGAGCCTAGTTGCTGAAATCCCTTTTTGAAACTGCACATCACCCACGCCACCTTCGAGATCTACATTGCAACCACTCGAGCAATGATTTAAAAGTAATTTTCGACTTTCCCGAGATAATTGGCTGATGTCAACATACAGAACGGTCGATGAGCTTGCGTTTTCTGACAGGCTACCAAAGTCGCCATATACGAAAAAATTGCCTTTGACTTGAATTTTCTGACCAATCAACTTGTTGTAATCCACATATAAATCATTAAAGGACATGCTAGTAACCTTGGTACTTGGCGGTGTGCTCTCTTTCAGAGCGTCGTTAGTAAGGCTAAGTAATTGACAATATTCGTAATTACTTTTAATCACTTCTTGCGAATTCACTGCTTCAAACGATCTTGTTTTCTTAAATGCTGCTGAATCCCAGAGCGTATCGGTTAGTCGTGTGGCTATGCAGTTGTAAAACAAATCTTTTGATTTATCGCTCAAGGCACCGATGTCTGGACTGTCTTTAGTGCTTGACTTGATTGAGTCGTAAAAACTTAAAAGTAATTCTGTTTTGTAATTTTCTGTGAGGGCTGGCATTTCTTTGGCAGCAACTACAGCAGGCTTTTTGCTAGACTTTTTTGTCTCGCTGTAGGCCGAACCCGAAAACGTAACAACTACCAACCCAACAAGAGCTATTATGAATGTGCGTATGTTGTGCTGCGGCAGGAGCATATTACTTGATGTTTTTGTATTCATATTTTTCCTTAATTTAATGATTAAAATTCACTACTGCTAATTAACTGCTTTGGCACAACCGCAAACGATACTAAGTATTCCTTAGTATCCAGTCAAGCCAAAAACTAAGAATCTCTGAGTTATTTAATTGCACATAGAGATTTGATGGATAACACATCAGTTATTACGAAACGATTGGTTGAGGCAAGACTTGCATCTGGCTTATCACAAAAGAAGCTTGGTATTGCGGCGGGAATTGATGAGTTCTCAGCGAGCCCTCGTATAAATCAGTATGAGCGCGGTGTGCATGTGCCTGACTACTCTACTGTGGAACGGTTGGCTTCTGTACTGAATGTACCAACACCATATTTCTATACTAGGGATGACGACCTAGCTAAACTGATTTTAAGGTACGGACAACTTGATGCTGCTGCAAAGGCTGAACTGATGAAGCTTTTAAATTTAGATTAAGTTAAGAAATGATGATTTCGTAGAGTATGTAAAAGCCAAGCGCAGTAAAAACCACAATCAGCACAAGCCGCATTATCAACATCACCAAAATCAACACAATGGGTTGAATCACACCCCATATCAAACTTAGTAAAAATATCAAATAATCAACAACCCAGCCAGATGCAATTCTGATGTAGCCATCTTCCTTACCAGTTGCTACTAATCGTTGATGCTCTTGATTAGACCTAGTCATACGGCGAACCATTAAGCGGCTGCGAGCTAGAATAAAATTAATACTTTGCTGTGCCTCCATTATGTTGATGTAACGATTATTTGTTTGGTTGGTTTCAGATTGGTGTTTTGCAAGGCCGCGAAAGACTTTATTAGATGTAGTAGATGAGGCGTTTAGAAGGGAGTTTGTGACCTGTCTTGCGGTTGTGCTGAGATTAGGTTTTCGATAGGTGGTAAGTTTTTTAGGGTTGAAGTTAGCTATAGCAATATCCTCTTTCTATGTAGTTGGCGAAAAGCCCTCAGAAGGGTTAATAAACGGGCATAAGTATTAAATTGGCATTGCAGTAAAGCCGCCAGATAGCTATGAAAATTCATCATGCATCATTCAATTAATATTTTTTAATATGAACACTTGAAAATTATTAATTAACCACAATATATTGGGTGTTTAGGTATAAATAGGCGCAAGATAGTACATTTTTTAACAATCGTGGCAAATTACTAAAAAGATTCAGATTCGCCACTATTAAGCATAGGAGCACCCATGAACAAGCATGAGATTGTGTTTTACCCTGTGGCAAATGGCGATACGAGTCAGGTAATTACTTCAAATGGTCGTCGTATTCTTTTCGATTTTTGTCATCGTTCATGTGGTGAAGACCCCGATGATCCTGTGATAGATCTTAACTCAACCCTTAAAGAAGAGTTAAGTGCAGTTGAGAGAGATGATTTTGATGTCGTCGCTTTCACTCATGCAGATAAAGATCATATTAGCGGGAGTACAGATTTTTTCGAACTACAGCATGCCGAAAAATATCAGGGTAATGGTCGCATCAAAATAAATACTTTATGGATTCCTGCTGCAATGTTATTGGAAAACGCATCAAATGATGAACAAAGTGAAGAGTTTGTAATACTTAGACAAGAGGCTAGATATCGTTTATTAGAGGGTAAAGATATACTTGTTTTCTCACATCCAGCCAAATTAGATGAAGAATGGCTACATGAAAAACTTAAAGAAAGAGGGTTGCCTCTAAATGCTCGGGACCATTTGTTTGTCGATGCGGGTACGATTGTTCCAGGTTTTAATTTAATCGATGACAAAGTGGAGTTTTTTTGTCACTCACCATTTATAAAACATTGTGACGATGGTGACTTTATTAGAAACGAAGCATCACTAGTTTTTAACGTCAGACTGGATGCTGATGGTGAATATTTTGATTACCTTGAAGTCGGCGACACTGACTCAGAAGGACTTGAAGATATAGTCTCGATCACTGAGTATCATGGCAACATGGATCGTCTGGCATGGGACGTTTTCAATATTCCACATCATTGTAGCTACAAGTCGTTAAACAAAGACGAAAAAGGCGATAAGGAAACTACACCTAAGCCGCTCGTTGAAAAAATACTGCTAGCAGGTAAAGCCAATGCTTATATAGTTAGCTCAAGTTGCCCAGTTACTGATCTTAAAGAATCGTATGAACAAGTTCAACCTCCACATATTCAAGCACGAAAAACATACGAAAAATATATCGATAAAGTAGGTGGTAGGAAATTTCTAGTGACTATGGAAGAACCTAATGCCAACAAGCCTAAGCCAATTAGATTTGAAATTGCAAGCAGCGGTATTTCGTTAATTAAGGCGGCAACCACTGGCGCATCATTCTTAGTGTCAGTAAAGCCACCGAGAGCTGGGTAATGGATATCGAGTATCACGATATGGGGTGGTTGGAAGAAATCTCCGCCTCAGATCTTACTTTGCCGAGAAGTTTAAGCCTTTACAGTGCAATAAAACAAAATAACGAATATAGCCTGATTAAGGTACTAAGAGCAGTTCACAACTCTGTACTTAAATTTGAGTGCTTGGTAGTTGATGTTACTTGCGATCAAGTGCCATCAAGAAGTTCTAACGGGATACTTTATCGCGAAAGACTTTTACTAGAAATAGATGTTAACGAAAAACAGCTTATTCATGTGTTGGCTCTAAGAAAAAACTTCCCAATTCTATTGCATCAAAACCAAACTAGGACGGGTTCACCTGCCCAGCTATGCCTTTATTTTGATAGCCCTGAAAATATATTTCGTTCTTGGACACCTCAAAATTTCTTAAAAAGAATAATCTGGTGGTTAGAAAAAAGCTCCCGTGGAGAATTGCATGCATCAGATCAGCCTGTAGAGGGTTTGTTTTTTTACTCTAAGTATGAATTGGTATTACCTTCTAACTTTAAAGAGCTACAAGATGCAAGTACTGCGTTCACTTTCATTATAGGGCCAGAACGGGAGGGTAAGGGGTTGACCATCTTTGCTTGGCCTTTAGGATCGCCTGAACTGACCAACAATGACAAACGAGTATCTGTTATTGAACTTGCCTTACCACCAATAGTGCACAGTCAGGTGGAGCAAAGCCCTTATAACATGGGCGATCTCGTTAATTTATTCCAATTAAAAGATATCAACCTGATTGATTCGCTCAAAACCAAACTTGCTGTACCAGAAGGCGGAGTAGATATAGCTACTGATCACAATATGACAGTTTTTGTAATCACGGTTCCTATTAAAAGAGAGCAGGATACTGATCCAGAGAGAGTTTCCCATAATGCATTTTTCTCACCTGTAGGCTCGCTAACTTTGGGTGTCAGTATGGGTTTTCTGATGAAGCATGAAAACAAAGTGTTCAATGATGCAATGGGTACTGTAGATGTAAGTGAAGAAGCCTCATGGCGTTCACAGGCAATTGATAACATGACGGTTCTATATTTTAATTCAGCAGAAGCTTCACGTATAAAATCTGGAATTATCAATCCTGGTCCAAAAGGGATTCTTGTAGGTGTTGGAGCCTTAGGCAGTGTTTTATTAGATTTATGGACTCGCAGTGGCTGGGGTGTTTGGACCGTAATAGATGATGACCACCTCAAGCCACATAACCTAGTGAGGCACGTTGGGGTTGCAACAGATGTAGGTCTGCCGAAAGTCGATGTTGCTGTGCAGCATGCTTACAGTATTACTTTAGGTGCGACAAAGGTTACAGGCATTAATTCTGATGGATGTGAGTTTTCGAATCAATCTTTGTTAGATGCTCATAAGCTTTCTAGTCTAGTAATAGATGCCTCAACGACTATTAACTATCCGCGATTGGTCAGCAAACGAGATGATGTATCCAGACATATATCTGTATTTATCACACCAAATGGTAATTCCTCAGTTCTCTTGGCTGAGGATCAAGAACGAAAAATTCGCCTTAGAACATTAGAGGCTCAATATTATCGAGCATTGATAAATCAAGAGCTAGGCCAACACAACTTACATGATTCTGGTGGGTCATTTATCAGTGGTTCAAGTTGTCGCGATATCTCATTCGTCATGCCTTATTCTAAGATAATGAGCCACGCTACTACGTTATCTGAACAGGTAATTACAATTTCTGAAACCACAAAAGCGGCAATACATGTTTGGAACAAAAATAACACTGATGGTAGCGTCAATAGTTACTATATAGTTCCAGAACCTGAAATATGCATGTCAATCGATGATTTTGACATCTATATAGACGAAGGTTTGATAAAGAAAATAAAGAGTCTTAGAGCGCAAGGATTACCAAATGAAACAGGTGGAATTTTGCTTGGCTACTATGACTTTAATGTAAAGACTATTGTTATAGTAGATATTTTATCAGCCCCAGTTGATAGCATCGCATCCCCAACTTCTTTTGAGAGAGGTACAAAGGGTACTCAGCAACAGGTGCAGGAGATAGCAAAAAAGACAGCCAATATGGTTGGATATATAGGCGAATGGCACAGTCACCCTGCGGGACATTCTGCAAAACCTAGCAAAGATGACTTCTACCAGGTTGTATTTTTATCACTTGGTATGGCAGAAGACGGATTTCCAGCGATTTCTTTAATCGTTGGTGAAAATGATCTACAAGTTCTAAAGTGTGAGGTAGGTAAATGACAATTGAACAATCAAAAATTTCTTTAGTACTTTCTGGCGGTGGTATGCGTGCAATGGTGTTTCATCTAGGCGTACTAAAATTCTTTAAACAACCCAACGATTTTTGTTTTTCAATTACAATGAATTGAATGAAGTTTTAATTTATAGTTTCAACATTTTAGAGTCATATTTCTTTCACTAAATTGGAGTCTCCTATGAAAGAGTTGCTTGATAAGCTTACTACTTATAATTTATTCAATTATTTACTTCCTGGTATCTTATTTTGTGTAATTTTAACTAGTTATACTTCATTCAATTTCTTTGTAGATTCAGCCATAATGAATTTATTCATTTGCTACTTTTCAGGTTTAGTAATTAGTAGGGTTGGTTCGCTCTTTTTAGAGCCGTTTTTAAGATATATTTCATTCTTGAAATTTGCCCCTTATAAAGACTTTGTGGAAGCTGGCAAAGCCGATTCCAAATTGGATTTATTATCTGAAGCTAATAACATGTATAGAACTATATCTGTTGTTTTTTTCCTTCTTCTACTAGCTAAATTGTATGAATTGCTAGGGTCAGTAATTTATTTCTTTTTTGAGTACAGCCTTTCTATATTGATAGTCCTGCTTTTATTTCTATTTTTGCTCTCGTATCGTAAACAAACTAATTATATTAAGAGTCGAGTTGACTCTCACTTCAAAAGATAATTTTCATGTTCTGTGAGGTTGAATTTTTAGCTGTAGGTGAAGCCAGTAGCGCTGGAGATGCGATTATTGTTAGATATGGCAATCCAACCAATTATAAATTAATGTTAGTCGATGGAGGTACAGCTAAAACAGGTGAAACATTAGTTGAGCATTTAAAATTGCATTTTGGTCAAAATGTAATTCTTGAAGATGTAGTCTTGACTCATTCTGATAATGATCATGCTTCTGGCCTGAGAGAGGTTTTGAATGAAATCCCAGTGAAAAACTTGTGGATGCATATACCTTGGTTATTGTCTGCAGAAGCAATTCATTTATTTAAGAACCCAAACTGGACCGAAAACGGTCTGAATAATTCTATAAAAGCTGAATACTCCATAATCTCTGAATTGCTGGATCTCGCAAACGAAAAAGGAATTGATGTTTATTATCCTTTTCAAGGTGCGGAAATTGGACCATTTACTGTTCTATCACCAACTAAGTACTCATATATTCATCTTTTACCTCAGTTTGAGAAAACGCCTGAAGCTAATCAAGAGTTATTGGAAAGTGTCAATTTTTGGATAGGTAAAGAAGATTCTTCAATTATTAGTCAATTAATGAAAATTTTGCAAGAACAGGCTCAAAAATGGATTGATGAGTCATGGAATAATGAAAGATTAAAGGACGGTGGAGTAACATCAGCAAGTAATGAATCCAGTGTAGTTATGTTTGCCGATGTTGGCGAAGATCGTAGATACCTCCTCACAGGCGACGCAGGAGTAAATGCCTTACGATGGGCTGCTGAATATGCAGAAAGTAGAGGGTTTATTCTTCAAAATTTTAGTTTTGTTCAGGTTCCTCACCATGGAAGCAGGCGCAACGTAGGGCCCACGATTTTGAATAGACTTGTTGGTTCAATACAACCTGACAATTCTCCAAAGAGATTTTCATGTTTTGTTTCTGCCCCTAAAGATGACTCAAAACATCCAAGAAAGATTGTCCTTAACGCGTTTATGCGCAGAGGTGGTAATGTCAAGATTACTGCTGGAAGCAACTGGCTTCATCAAGGAGGCTTTCCTCCACGCCCTGGATATAGTTCAACAACGGACTTATCTCTATACACTAGTGTAGAGGATTATGATTGAGATTTTCCCTGTAAATTTGTCGTTCGCTACCTAAAAATTGAACACAGTCGAGGTGGAAACAATGTGGTGAGTTTGTCACATTTTAGTCACAGCACAGAAATGAAAAAGGCCAGCGCCTAAACGCTAGCCTTTATTTGTTTGGCTCCTCGACCTGGGCTCGAACCAGGGACACACGGATTAACAGTCCGTTGCTCTACCGACTGAGCTATCGAGGAATCGGTTAAACTAATGAAGGCGTGATAATACTGGCTAAGCGCTTTTTGGTCAATCATTACGCGTATAATTTACCGCTTAAATGATGAAAAAATATAAAAAAATATTAATTGGCACAGCCATTGTTATTGGCTTGCTAGTTATTTTGCCTTTTTTAATCCCCTTGCAGACTTATTTGCATGAGGCTGAAAAAATTGCAAGTGAGAAGCTTGGCGCGTCTGTCACAATTAATTCAGCACATTTGTACTTATTGCCTAGCCCGCGCGTGGTTGCCAGCGGCATTACTGTGGGTGAACATCATGAGCTTAAGGTGGAGAGTTTGGTAATTACTCCAACCATTGGCTCTTTGTTTTCTGCTACCAAAATAATTGACTTAACCATCAGCAGGCCCATTGTTAAAAAAGCAGCTTTGGAGATAGTTTCTGCCTTATCTGCCAAAAAGACAGAGAGCAGCGAGGCTGCGGCAGTCAATATCCGACATGTCAAAGTCGATGAACTGCAGTTGGTTTGGCCCGATGTAGAATTTCCTGTTATCAATGTCGAGGTAATGCTTACTGACACCAATAAATTGCAATCTGCCTTAATAGAAACCATTGATGGCAAGCTTAAGGCGGATGTTACGCCGGAAGACGATGGGCATTTGATAGTAGCGAATGCTGAGAAATGGACATTGCCAGCAGGCCTGCCGTTGTTGATTGATAAGGCAAAGGTTGAAATGCACCTAAAAGACAGCAGGCTGGCAATGCCTATCATTGATGTCGCGCTTTACCAAGGAAAATTAACGGGCAATGCGACGCTTTCTTGGCAAGAGAATAAGGGGAAGGCGAATTGGCGCGCGAACGGGAAACTAAAAGTAGAAAATTTGTCTGTTAAAGAGCCAACCAGCATGGTCAGCAAATCAACTTATTTGAGCGGGCATTTATTTGGCAAGGGTAATTTCTCGGCCAGTGCTAAAGAAGCGGGTCAGTTGATGGATCGCCTGCGCGCAGATTTTCGATTTAATGTAAAAAAAGGCGTGCTGCATGGCGTGGATTTAGTTAAGGCAGCAAGCTTATTGTTAAAGCAGGGTCAGCGGGGCGGAGAAACAGAATTTGAGGAATTTTCGGGGTTGTTGAATGTTTCCGGCAGGCAATATCATTTGCGTGAGCTTAAAATCAGCTCTGGTCTGCTGGCTGCGGCCGGGCAAATTAAAATAAGTCCCAAAAAAGAATTAAACGGTGCTGTGGAGGTGGAGGTTAAGCGTAGCGTGAGCTTGGCCGCGATCCCTTTGGAAGTTTCCGGCACGGTGAGTAATCCAGTGGTATTGCCATCAAAGGCAGCATTGGCAGGTGCAGTTGCCGGTACGGCAGTGTTGGGCCCAGGCGTCGGAACCGGCTTGGGCGTAAAGGCAGGAGGTGCGCTGGACAAGCTTAAGGGCTTGTTTGGTGATGAAAAATAGATAGCCTGCCTATTTCAGGCCATGAGTTTGTCTAATGGTGCCGTGGTTTAACAGGCTCACCACAAGCGGATATTTATTTATACCAGTGCGCTGATTTATTCGAGCGCCTTGGCAATCCTGTCTAGCGCAACGCGTAAATTGTCCATCGAGGTAGCGAACGAAATACGGAAATAGCCTTCTGCACCAAATGCAGAGCCTGGTACTACCGCGACATCGAATTTTTCAAGTAGATATTCAGCCAGCGCCATATCAGTTGCCGCGCTAATTTTGCCTGCTTTGTGCAGATTGGCAATGGCCATGCGCGCATCGGGGAACGCGTAAAACGCACCGCCCGCCATTAGGCAACTTAAGCCCGGCATGGCATTAAAGCGATCTACCACGTATTTATGCCGCTCTTTAAATGCTGCCACCATGGGTTTGATGCATTCTTGGGAGCCGCTGAGTGCGGCTTCGGCCGCGTATTGCGAGATGGAAGTAGCGTTGCTGGTAGACTGGCTTTGCAGGATTTCCATGGCTTTGATGATGTAGGCGGGGCCCGCCGCGTAACCGATGCGCCAACCCGTCATGGAATATGCCTTGGAAACGCCGTTAAGCACGATGCAACGGTCTTTTAATGCCGGTGCCGCATTGAGGATGTTATAGAACTTATCGTCCGTTAAATTCACGTGTTCGTACATGTCGTCAGTCGCAATTAGCACATGCGGATGTTTTAGCAGTACGTCGCCCAAGGCTTTGAGCTCATCCAGGCTGTACACCGCGCCAGTAGGGTTGGAAGGGGAGTTGAACATCACCAGTTTGGTTTTGCGCGTAATGGCGGCTTCTAATTGCGCTGGCAGCAGCTTAAAGCCTTGCTCGATACCGCATTCGATAATCACCGGCACCGCTTCAGCCACCATGGCGATATCAGCATAAGATACCCAGTAAGGTGCAGGGATAATCACTTCATCGCCCGCGTTGAGCACCGCCAGGCACAGGTTAAATATGGTTTGCTTGCCGCCCACGCCAACAATTACTTCATTGACGGTGTAGTCAAAGCCGTTTTCATTTTTGAATTTATTGACAACGGCTTTTTTAAGGCTGGGGATGCCGCTGACAGGTGTGTACTTGGTAAAGCCCGCATCAATTGCTGCTTTTGCCGCATCTTTGATGTGCTGTGGCGTGTCAAAATCGGGTTCGCCAGCAGCCAAGCCAATGATAGGGCGGCCTTCTGCCTTGTATTTAGCCGCTTTTGCTGTAATGGCAAGGGTGGGGGATTCTTTAATCGATAAAACGCGGTGCGATAGCACGCCTGATGCGAAGTTGCTCAAAATAACATCCTTGGATTTAGTCTTGAAACTGGGTTTTTTGTATTTAAAACATTATTTTACGCAAAAAACCTGAATTTCGGAAACTAAAAGTAGCGCGCCCAGTTTAGCACTCTGCACTACAACCCATCATTTGGCTGTATTCCGAGGCAATATCTTTATCGATACCGGTCAGTGCGATTTGTATGCGGTGCATTTCTGCAGCATCGCCACGTGCCTTGGCCAGTGCACCCAGCCTGATGAGCGCATCAAAATTCCCCGTATCGAGCGTTACAGATTGCTTATAAGATTTTTCAGCAAGCTCTCTATTGCCCATGTTTTCCAGTGCCAGGCCCAAAGCATGCCAAGCCTCGGTATTTTTTGGTTCTGCCTCAGTCCATTTTTCTGCCACCAGTGCCAGTTTTGGCCAGTCTTGGCGCGATTCAGGCACGGCAGCCTGCATGTAGAATGGTTTTTTGTCTTCGTCTTCTTCCCACAGTGCTCTGCCGGAAATAGGGAAAGTAGAGATTTCGGTTTGTTTGTCCAGCTTGTCTAACCAATCAATTGGCAAAGCAAAGTGAATGCTGCCCACGCGCCCAGCGGTTTTAAAGGTGTTGATGCCAACCAGCCTCCCTTCCATATCGAACAGGCCGCTGCCGCTGGCGCCCATGCTGAATTTGGCAGTGCTGCGGATCACTTTGCCTGTGACATCATCGTGCAGAGCCTTAACGCTGCCGCTAGAGGTAAGCGGGGCAGGCACACCGTTGGAGTGGCCAAACGCGACAACCTCCTGACCGCGTTTTAGGTCTGCGCTTTTCCCTAGTTGAACAGGTTTAAACGGTAGCGGGCTCGTGGTAACCAAACATAAATCATGCCAAACATCAGCTTTTACTGAATTGATGGAGTAGGTGTCTTCACCGCGGGATATCCAGGGCTCTTTAGTAGTGCGAAATACGTGGCAATTGGTAAGAACTTTATTTTCGCCGACCACCACACCAGAGCCATACGCCAGACCGCCTGCGGCGTTGTAACCGCGTATGAGCACTACACCAAAATAGGCATTAAATAATTTTTCTTTGTCCATTGCAAAAACGGGTTGTGTTGCAGATAGTAAAGCAATGATTACGCCTATGGCACGCATGATGATCCCCGGTGGACTTGTGTTTATGATTTCATTAAAAGACTCGCTTTTGGCTGCAAAGTTCGCGCAAAGTAATTTGCAAACCCTGTTAAAATCGTATTTTGCTAAATTCTCATCGAAATTAAAACGTGTTTGTAAACTTTCCCAATAGTAAATATCAGCTTTACCAGCCTTTTCCGCCCGCCGGCGACCAGCCTGCGGCTATTGAAAAGCTGACGCAGGGCATTGAGCAGGGCATGAAGTTTCAGACGTTGCTCGGCGTGACCGGTTCGGGTAAAACGTTCACCATGGCAAATGTCATTGCCAGGCTTGGTCGCCCTGCCATCGTGATGGCGCCCAATAAAACGCTTGCAGCGCAGTTGTACAGCGAGTTCCGCGAGTTTTTCCCCAATAATTCGGTGGAATATTTTGTCAGCTATTACGATTATTATCAGCCCGAGGCCTACGTGCCCTCGCGTGATCTGTTTATCGAGAAAGATTCCAGCATCAATGAGCATATCGAACAGATGCGCTTATCTGCCACCAAGGCGCTGTTGGAGCGCGAAGACAGTATTATCGTCGCCAGCGTATCGGCTATTTATGGCATCGGCGACCCGACGGATTATCACAGCATGGTGCTGCATCTGAAGCAGGGCGATAAACTCAGCCGGGAGGATGCCATACAGCGCTTGGTGGGTATGCAATACGACCGCAATGATTTTGATTTTAGTCGCGGTTGTTTTCGCGTGCGCGGTGATGTGATTGATATCTTTCCTGCGGAAAATAATGAAACCGCAGTGCGGCTTAGTTTGTTCGATGATGAGGTCGATTCCATCACTTTATTCGACCCTTTGACTGGACAAATATTCAATAAAATACAAAGGTTTACAATATATCCTTCAAGTCATTACGTAACATCACGCGAAACCACGATCAAGGCAATTGAAAAGATTAAAGCCGAGTTGCGCGACCGCGTAGCCTGGTACATCAAAGAAAACAAGTTGGTGGAAGCACAACGCATCGAGCAGCGCACACGGTTTGATCTGGAGATGCTTAACGAAATCGGTTTTTGCAAAGGCATCGAGAACTACTCAAGGCATTTATCCGGCCGCAATGCGGGCGATCCTCCACCCACGCTGATTGATTACTTGCCGGATAACGCGTTGATGATCATTGACGAAAGCCACGTTACCGTGCCGCAAATTGGCGGCATGTATAAAGGCGACTGGTCGCGTAAGACCAATCTGGTGGATTACGGCTGGCGGCTACCGTCGGCGCTGGATAACCGGCCGCTTAAATTTGAAGAGTTTGAGCGTATTATGCGCCAATGCGTATTTATCTCGGCGACTCCGGCGGATTATGAGAAGAATCATCAGCAGCAAGTGGTAGAGATGATTGCGCGACCAACCGGCTTGATTGACCCGGAAATTACCGTGAAGCCTGCCGATACGCAAGTGGATGACTTGTTAGGTGAAATTAAACTTCGCGTTGCGGTGGGCGAGCGCGTCCTGGCGACCACTTTAACTAAGCGCATGGCGGAGGATTTGACCGATTATCTGGCCGAGCATGGCGTGAAGGTGCGATATTTGCATAGCGATATTGATACCGTAGAGCGGGTCGAGATTATCCGCGATTTGCGTTTGGGTGAATTTGATGTGCTGGTGGGCATTAACTTGCTACGCGAGGGTCTGGATATCCCAGAGGTTTCACTGGTCGCCGTGTTGGATGCTGACAAAGAGGGATTTTTGCGCTCGGAACGCAGTTTGATTCAAACCGCAGGCCGTGCGGCGCGTAACTTGAATGGCAGGGTGATTTTTTACGGTAACAGCATTACACGCAGTATGAAACTGGCGATTGATGAGACCAATCGCCGCCGAGGCGTGCAAATAGCGTTTAACAAAGCGCACGGTATTACGCCAAAAGGCATTATCAAGCGTGTAAAAGACATGATTGATGGTGTGTATGATGTGGAAGAGGGCAAGCGTGAGCGCAAGGCCGCACAAGACCAGGCCAATTATGAGAGTTTGAGCGAAAAACAAATTGTGAAAGAAATGAAACGCCTGGAAAAAGCCATGCACGAGGCTGCTAAAAACCTGGAATTTGAAAAAGCAGCAGATTTTAGAGACCAGCTTAAAAAATTAAGGGTTCAGTTTTACGGTGCAGAAATGCCGGATTTAATTGCTTAGCTAGTATTAATAGATGCCCTGCAAAGCGCATGTATATTGCCTTGCAGAGCAGGTAATTTTTGAACAATAAGGACAGTATATGCAAAACGTCATTCATAGCGTTACTACCGCATCGGAAGTGATACAGCTCGCCATCGCCCCGGTATTTTTGCTGATGGGTGTGAGTACGCTATTAGGCGTGCTGACCGGCCGCCTTGGGCGCCTGGTGGATCGTTTTCGCGCGCTAAATGAAAAGTGCGAATCGCCGCAAGCGCAAGTCGAAAACCCAAGCTGCGCCAATTACAGCCAAGAGCTGCACATTCTGTCGTGCCGCGCAAAGTGGGTGCATTGGGCGATTACGCTGTGTACGTTATCGCTGTTATTGGTGGCCATTGTGATTGGCGTTTTATTCTTGGGCTCGGCCATTCGCTGGCACTCGTCGTGGCTGGTTGCGCCGTTGTTTATTGCGACAATGCTAAGCCTAATTATCGGTTTAGGGTGCTTTTTGCGTGAGATTCACCTTTCAAAACATACGTTTGAATTGCAGAGTAATAACAAATCTTAGTTGAAATAAACGCTTTGGAATCCGCATGGATATTGGCTCTCAGGGCATATGTCTTTAATGCGTTTAATAAGTTTTAATAAAAAGCATTTATTTAACTAAACAATTGAAAAGCGTTTGATTAATCAGCACTTTTTGGCTATAATCGCGTCCTTTCAAACCTTGCCACACCGTCAGCATAACGGGTGGCTTTAACCACAAGGAGATTACATGCGACATTACGAAGTAGTTTTTATCGTCCATCCGGACCAGAGCGAGCAAGTGCCAGCGATGATTGAGCGTTACCGTACGCTGATCACAACCAGCGGCGGTACAATGCACCGTTTAGAAGATTGGGGCCGTCGTCAACTGGCTTACCCGATCCAAAAAATCCATAAAGCACATTACGTGTTAATGAATATTGAGTGCAGCCTGGAAGCATTGGCAGAACTTGAGCATGGCTTTAAGTTTAACGATGCTGTTTTGCGTCACTTAACCATGAGCACCAAAACTGCTGTGACTGCGCCTAGCCCGATGATGAAGGAAGAAAAATCCAGATCAGTATTGAGCAAAGATGAAGCGCCAGTGGCCGCTACAGTTGAGGCTGCGGCTGCGTAATCATTGAACAGTCTGCTGTTAAGTGGCGTAGTGATCAGCTTAGAGCCAATACGCTACACACCAGCAGGCATACCGTTGTTAAGTTTTGTGTTGCAGCATGCTTCTGAGCAAACAGAGGCGGGCTTAAAAAGAAAAGTGGAATGTGAAGTGAATGCGGTCGCCATAGGCGAGATTGCAAAACAAAACATTCAACCAGGTTCAAATATTAAAGCCAAAGGCTTTTTAGCCAAACGCAGTGCAAAAAGTACACAACTGGTGTTTCATATTGAACAGTTACATATTGAAAAGTTAGAAATACAGAATATTTAGGAGTTACACCATGGCAAGAGAAATGTACAAACGCCGCCGTTACTGCCGTTTTTCAGCAGAAGGCATTAAAGAAGTCGATTACAAAGATGTGGATTTGCTGAAAGATTTTATTTCAGAAAATGCAAAAATTATTCCAGCCCGTATGACTGGCACCAAAGCCAAATACCAACGCCAACTGACAACTGCAGTAAAACGTGCACGCTTTTTGGCATTGTTACCATACACAGATAAGCACCCTGGTTAATTTTTAGGGCTAAGGAGAATAATATGCAAGTAATTTTATTAGAAAAAGTCGCTAACCTAGGTGTGTTGGGCGATATCGTTAAAGTAAAAGACGGTTTTGGCCGCAACTTTTTGATTCCGCAAGGCAAAGCAAAACGCGCAACTGAGGCTAACAAAGCCGAATTTGCAGCTCGCCGTGCTGAACTTGAAAAGCAACAGGCTGATATTTTAACCGTGGCAAAAGCGCGCGGTGAGAAATTGGCAGGGTACAATCTACAAGTTACGCAAAAAGCTGGTGTTGATGGCCGCTTATTCGGCTCTGTTACCAATATCGACATTGCTGAAGGCTTGACAGCTGCAGGTTTTGAAGTGGCTAAATCAGAAGTGCGCCTGCCAGCCGGTCCATTAAAAACGATTGGGGATTTCCCGGTCAGCGTTGCTCTGCACCATGATGTAGTGGTGGATATCACCGTGACAGTGCTTGGTGAAACTGCTTAGTTTTTCGCTTTACAAATAAATAAAAAGGGCTACTTCGGTAGCCTTTTTTATTGGGTATTAATCTTGGCCAAGTTTCAATGAAATTTTTGTTGTTCTTAAGCTTGTGTTAAGAAAATAAATCTATTATTTGCCTCGAACGTTATTAAAGGAGCAATTAATGGAAATTCTCACTTATCGCAGGGCGAAAGTTTATGATGCATTGCTTCGCCTGATTCACCTTTGGAATGGCTTGGCCATTTTGTTTCTCATGGTTACTATCTGGCTATCTGACCTGTTTGACAAGGGTGCCAGTGAAGATGCCTTGTGGCTGTTACATATTTATCTTGGCTATGCGCTTGTGGTTGGACTTGTTACACGGCTGGTATGGGGGCTGGTTGGGCCTCGTTCCGCCAGATTTTCCAATATGTGGCACCCAGCCGCGTGGTGGGATGCAGTGCGCCATCTCAACTTCCAAACGAAACCACGTTTTGGCCATGACACGCTGGCAAGTGGCGCTTATTTGCTGGTTTATGGGTTGCTTGCTGTAATGGCAATTACAGGTCTTGGCCTTGCAGCGGTCGAGCATAGCGTAGGGCCTTTCAATGTCTGGATTGGCGACATGCCTTGGCTGAAAGAGTTGTTCGAAGAACCGCACGAGCTTATCTATTATTTACTGATGGGCTTCGTCGTTGCTCACATGGGTGCCTTAATCTGGCACGAACATAAAGATAAAGCCCCGCTCGCACAAGCCATGGTAACTGGCTATAAGTATGAGGTTGAGCCGAGCAGTGCTATCCAGCCTGACAGTTCCAAAACTCAAGGAGAAAATCATGCGTAATTCAATCATCTTAGCAGCGCTGTTATTCAGCATCAATGCGTTTGCCACCACGCCGCAAGTACTACTCAAGCAGTATGAAGTTCAAGCTAAGCAAGAGAATCCTGCCTTTACTGGCTTTTCAGCAGAACGTGGTGCGATCTTCTTTCGTGCCGAACGTACACATAGCGACGGCAAAAAAGTGAGCTGTTCAACCTGCCATACATCCGACCCACGCAACCAAGGCAAAACGCGCGCTAACAAGGTAATTGAGCCATTGGCGCCTAGCGTGAATCCGCAGCGATTAACAGATGCAGCCAAGGTGGAAAAGTGGTTTGGCCGTAATTGCAGGGACGTGCTGGAACGCGCCTGTACTGCGCAGGAAAAGGGCGATTACATACAATATTTAGTTAACCTGAAATAAGGAGAAAACTCATGAAAAAATGGATGCAATTTTTGGTGTTAATCACAAGCATAACCTCAGCAAGTGTTTTACTGGCTAGCGGCGGCGAAGGAGGTGGTAGTCAGATGCCCCCGGTAACGAATGCTAAATGGAAGGCAGAGTGCGGTAGCTGTCATATGCTCTATCATCCTGGTTTATTGCCAGAAAGATCGTGGAATAAAATGATGGCTGGACTCGACAAGCATTTTGGTGAAAATGCCAGCCTTGATGCGGCGACGCGCGATGAGATCACCCGTTTCCTTGCTTTGAATAGCGCTGATAAGCAGGATAATCGTCGCTCCAGTCGTATCAATCAGTCTATTCCTGCCAGCGCAACACCTTTACGTATTAGCGAAACGCGTTATTTTATAAGCAAGCATGATGAAGTGTCTGCTTCAACTTTCAAGCGCAAAAGCATAGGCAGTGCCGCTAATTGTGTTGCCTGTCATAAGGGCGCTGAAAAAGGTGATTTTTCTGAGTCGCAGGTGAAGATTCCGCGTTAATATAAACGCATGCGCGTTTTATTGGTAGAAGATGATGCCCTGCTGGGCGATGGCGTCCGGGCTGGCTTGAAGCAAGCTGGGTTCGCAGTGGATTGGACGCAGGATGGTCAGACTGCGAAACTGGCACTGGAAACTGAAGAGTATGCAGTAATGGTGCTTGATCTCGGTTTGCCCAAGCTAAGTGGCACCGACCTGCTTAAATGGTTGCGTGGACGCAAGTCAAAACTGCCAGTTTTGATTCTTACCGCACGCGACACTGTGGTAGATCGTGTTGCTGGGTTGAATGCTGGTGCTGATGATTACCTGATCAAACCTTTTGATCTGGATGAACTAATTGCACGTTTGCACGCCCTGTTACGCCGTAGCGTCGGGCAGGTGACGCAAACATTACAGCATGGTGACATTCAACTCACGTCTTCTACGCATCAAGTGAGTAAAAACGGCCAGACGGTTGAGCTTTCTGCAAGAGAGTTTACTTTGCTGCATGAGCTTTTGTTGCATGTCGGGCGTGTGCAATCGCGCGAGCAGCTGGAACAGCATCTTTATGGTTGGGGTGAAGAGGTAGAAAGTAACTCGGTAGAAGTGCATGTTCATCATTTGCGCAGAAAACTGGGGGCCGAATTGATACGTACGCTACGTGGTGTGGGTTATGTGATTGACAAAGAGGCTTCTCGGTCATGAATTCACTACGTCTGCGCCTTATTTTGCTATTGTCCGTCGGGCTGGGCATCGCTTGGCTAGTGGCTGCATGGTTTACGCACGCTGAGTCTCAGCATGAGATTAATCGATTATTTGATGCCCAGCTTGCTCAGTCTGCACAAGTACTACTAGGAACAACGCGCCATGAGTTGCACGAACGTGTTGAGCATGGCGAGGATGAAATCCCGGTATCCCACGAATATGAGCAAAAAATAGCATTCCAGATTTGGGATGAAAGCGATTTGCTGCTGCGCTCAACTTTAGCGCCGGTCACAGCCATGGCAAGTGACAAGGAAGGTTATAGTGAAACTATTATAAACGGTGAGCCATGGCGCGTGCTTACGCGCTGGGATGCGCGCCATGAATTTATGATTCAGGTTGCCGAACCGCTGGTTGGACGAGAATCTTTGGCACGCCATATCACGCTTAAGATGTTGCTGCCTACTTTCATTGCCTTGCCAGTGCTGGCGCTGCTGATTTGGTTTAGCGTTGGAGCAGGTCTACAGCCCTTAAAACTACTAAAGCAAGAGGTGAAGCAGCGAACTGCCAACCGATTAGAACCGCTTGCCATGATTGATGTGCCAGAAGAAGTCGCGCCTTTAGCGCAGGCTTTGAATGATCTATTTGCGCGCCTTCAACAGGCTTTTGAGGGGGAGCGACGTTTTACCGCTGATGCTGCACATGAAATGCGGACGCCACTTGCTGCGCTCAAAATTCAAGCGCAGGTAGCTTTACGCTCAACGGATGAGGCAGAACGTCATATCGCATTAGAAAATGTATTACGAGGCGTTGATAGAGCCACACGGCTGGTCGAGCAATTACTGACCCTAGCCAGAGTTGATCCAGAAACAGCCGCAATAGGCTATAAACAGGTTGATTTACACGGTTTGGCTGCAACTGTGATGGCTGATCTGGAGCCACTAGCGCATGCAAAACAGATTGAAATGTTGCTGGATGATGGCCTGGCATGCCATGTTTCGGGCGATGATGCTCAACTAAGTCTATTGTTGCGTAATTTGCTCGATAATGCCATTCGCTACACGCCGGCCGGAGGCCATGTGACAGTGACTTTGCGTAATTCTAATGGTGTCACTTTAGAGGTACGTGATACTGGTCCTGGCATTGCTGAAACTGAGCGTGAGCAAGTCTTGCAGCGTTTTTACCGAATTTCTGGCAGCGGGGAAGAAGGAAGCGGCTTGGGCTTGTCTATCGTGCGGCGCATTGCAGAACTGCATGGTGCAAAGCTTGAACTCAGCAATAATGAAGCAGGAAAGGGGTTGCTAGCCAAAGTATCTTGGCCATCTTCTTGAAACGGGACCAAAACGGTTGTGAATTCTGCATCAGAATGGCAAGAATGTTGGGTATAATCTCGGCATGGCTGACGAACAACTAGACTCTCTCAAACTTCCCCCACATTCCATCGAGGCTGAGCAATCGGTGATTGGCGGCTTGCTGCTTGAGAACGAGGCATTAGACAAAATTGCGGATATTTTAAGTGCGCAGGATTTTTATCAGCATGACCATAAAACCATTTTTCAGCATATCAGTAAGCTCATTGAGCATAATCGCCCAGCCGATATTGTTACGGTGGCAGAATCGCTGGAAAGTACCGCAGAGCTTTCCACCATAGGCGGAATTGCATATTTAGGCGCTTTGGCGCAAAACACGCCAACCGCGGCCAATATTCGCCGTTATGCGGAGATTGTGCGCGAGCGTGCCGTGATGCGTAAACTGGTGGTAGTGGGCTCTGATATTGCTGATAGCGCCTATAACCCCAATGGGCGCGATGCGCAGCAGTTACTGGATGAAGCGGAAGCCAAGATATTCCAGATTGCCGAGGGCGGCCAGCGCAGCAGCCAAGGTTTTCAGGATATTAAAGAATTATTGCCGCAAGTGGCAGAGCGCATCGATATGCTGTTTTCGCGCGACAATCAGAGCGATGTCACCGGCATTCCAACTGGATTTTCTGATTTGGATTCAATGACTTCTGGCTTTCAGGGTGGCGATTTAATCATAGTGGCCGGGCGGCCTTCGATGGGTAAAACCGCGTTCTCGCTTAATATTGCCGAGAATGTCGCGCTAGATACCGGTTTGCCGGTCGCTGTATTCTCGATGGAGATGGCCTCGACCCAGCTCGCCATGCGGATGATAGGCTCTGTTGGTAGGTTAGATCAGCATCGCATGCGTACTGGTCGATTAGAGGATGAGGATTGGGAAAAACTTACGACTGCGCTGGGCAGGCTTAACGAGGCGCCTATTTTTATTGACGAAGGCGCGGGCTTAAGCAGCTTTGATGTGCGTGCAAGGGCGCGTAGATTGCATCGCCAAACCGGTAAGCTGGGTTTAATCGTAGTGGATTACCTGCAATTGATGGCGGCGCCCGCAGGCAAGCAGGGCGAGAACCGCGCGACAGAGATTTCTGAAATTTCACGCTCACTCAAAGCGCTGGCTAAAGAGCTGGATGTGCCTGTGGTCGCGCTTTCGCAGCTTAACCGTAGCGTAGAGCAGCGCCCGGATAAGCGCCCGGTAATGAGCGACTTACGTGAATCTGGTGCGATTGAGCAAGATGCCGATTTGATTTTATTTATTTACCGCGATGAAGTGTATAACCCCGACAGTGCAGATAAAGGCACCGCTGAGATCATCATCGGCAAGCAGCGTAATGGTCCGATTGGCCGTGTGCGCCTCACCTTTATTGGCGAAAATACGCGCTTTGAGAACTTTGCCAATGCGGGCTACATGCCTGACAATTACTAACCCCTGAGTTGATCTGCATGGCAAAAGCCAAAACCGTTTATACCTGCACCGAATGCGGCGCCAGCGAGCCCAAATGGCAGGGCCAATGCCCAAGCTGCATGGCATGGAATACGCTGCTGGAAAGCATCGAAGAAGCCGCCACAACCAACCGCTACGCTAATAAATTCGAGGGCTTAACAAAAAGTAGCGCCCTGCAAAAACTAAACAGCATACAAGCGGCAGATATTGCACGGCAGCCCACGGGCATCAGCGAGTTTGACCGTGTGTTGGGTGGCGGCTTGGTGGAAGGCGGCGTGGTCTTGATTGGCGGTGATCCGGGCATTGGTAAATCGACTTTATTGCTGCAAGTGCTGTGTCATTTAGGTAAGTCTGCACAAGCTATTTATGTGAGTGGTGAGGAATCGCCGCAACAAATCGCCATGCGAGCGAAAAGACTGGGTCTGGATGCCAGTGAGGTTGAGTTGTTGGCAGAAATTAACCTTGAGAAAATCTTGGCCACATTGCAAACGCATAGGCCCAATATTGCGGTCATCGATTCTATTCAAACTGTCTATTCAGAGGCGCTGCAATCCGCGCCGGGCTCGGTGGCGCAGGTGCGCGAATGCTCGGCGCAGCTCACACGCTTAGCCAAACAACTCGGCATCACCGTGATTCTGGTCGGGCATGTCACCAAAGAAGGCTCGTTGGCTGGGCCGCGTGTGCTGGAACATATTGTAGATACAGTATTGTATTTTGAAGGTGACCAGAACTCATCTTTTAGACTTATTCGCGCGTTTAAAAACCGTTTTGGCGCCGTGAATGAGCTGGGCGTATTCGCCATGACGGAAAAAGGCCTGCGCGAGGTTTCCAACCCTTCAGCCTTATTCTTATCGCACCACGAAAGCCAGGTGGCAGGCAGCTGCATTACCGTGACGATGGAAGGCACTCGGCCATTGCTAATTGAAATTCAGGCTTTGGTGGATGAAAGCCATGCACCCAACCCGAAGCGATTATGTGTTGGCTTAGAGCAGAACCGTTTGGCTATGCTATTGGCTGTGTTGCATCGCCATGCCGGTATTCCATGTTTTGACCAGGATGTGTTTATCAACGCAGTCGGTGGCGTAAAAATAAGCGAGCCAGCGGTTGATTTGGCCGTGATACTTTCCATCGTTTCTTCTTTAAAAAACAAACCATTAGAGAGTAAACTTATAGTATTTGGTGAGGTTGGTTTGGCGGGCGAGGTGCGCCCCGTGCAAGGCGGCCAAATACGCTTAAAAGAAGCTGCAAAGCTCGGGTTTACCAAAGCAATTGTACCCAAAGCCAATGCGCCTAAGGTGAAAATCGCAGGATTGGAAGTGATTGCGGTGGAACGCTTGGAACTGGCGTTGAACCAGCTTAGAAATGGTTAAAGCCTACAGCTAATACGACAAATGCTGATGCTCTGGAAGGCAATATCCATGCGGCCTGCAGGGCGTTTTTTTGGGTTTATGGATTTCATTTAAAAAACTCATGAATTACACACCAAATCCGCACACGCAACACCGCTTCTGACCGCGCCTTCTATAGTAGCGGGGTAGTCGGCAAAGGTGTAATCGCCCGCCAAATATAAACCAGGGTAAGGCGTGACGTAGGCAGGTCTTGGCAGATCTACGTTGCACGAAAAAGTGGCGCGTTTTTCAGCAATCACTTTATGCCAAAGCGGCTTGGCAAGTTGCGGGAAGGCTGCTTGCAGTTCCTTAGCGACTGTTAGAGCTAGTTTCTCCTGTGTAAGGTTTTGGTGTTTGCCTTCCGCGCTGATAATTACCGCCATTAAGCCATGTTGCTTGCATAAAATACCTCTATCGAATACCCATTGCGAAAGACCTCCAGTTAAGCCCAGCATCGGGGCGGACAGCATCGCGTTGCTGGGATATTGTAGATAAATGGTGTAGATGGGCTGATAGGAATAGCTTTCCGTTTGTTCCGCTACAAAATTCAGCCTGGGTAAATCGGCAATCACATTGTGCAATCTCACCGGCGATGTCGCGACAATCACGTGGCTTGCTTCAAATTGTTCTTCTTTGGTAGATATGGTGTAACCATTTTGGTTGGCTGTAATACTTTTGACGCGTTTATTATGCAGTACTCTGGCTTGATGCGCTTTTAGATAGCGGGTTATGGGTTGTGCAAATAGCCGCGAAAGATCCTGCCTTGGCAGTAAAAAATCGGAGCTGTCCTTGTGTCGAAACGTATCTCGCAGCACATTCAGAAATATTCTGCTGCTGGCCTTGCTGATTGGTGTATTCAGCGCAGCCAGGCATAACGGCTCCCACAGCAGTGAGATGGTTTTGCCGGATTGTTGGTTTTTCTGCAAAAAATCAGCCAATGGTTCATCATTGGCGAGATGATAGTTGGTTTTTTTGAGCCGGGTTATCAATTTAATGACAGACACGCGCTCGTGCCATTGCAGGCCAGAACAGAACAGGAAGCCAATAAGCTGATTGAGCGGTGCGGGCAGATAGGCAGGGGCTGCAAGTCTGAAGGCTGATTTGTTTTCAGTGCGCACATCCAGTGCCAGCGGAACCCGCATCAGCACATCCTGCTCCTGCATGCCAACCTTGGCCAGCAGTTTTAGCGTTTCGCGATAAGCACCTAACAAAATGTGCTGGCCGTTATCAAGCTGATGTACCCGGCTGTTCGCCTCAATCGCTATACTGCGCGTGCGTCCGCCAAATTGCGAGCCTGCGTCAAGCAGCGTGACCTGGATGTTTTGATCTGCCAGCGTGGCTGCAGCTGCCAGGCCGGCGATTCCGCCGCCAATCACCACCGCGTGCTTAGGCATATTTGAAATAGGTTTGCATGGCGAGCATGAATTTTCTTAAAGGCGGTAGCGAGGTTTTGCTGTTAAGCACTTTTTCTGCGCTGTCACGCTTAATTTCACGCAGTAAAGTGCGATAAATCGCTGCCATCATCAAACCGGTGCGCTGCTGTTTGGCATCTTCCATGGGCAATTCGCGCAGGGCTTTATCGTAGTAGGTTTCCGCGCGTTCAATCTGATAGTCCATGAGCTCTCTGACTGCCGCGGATTCGCGGCTTTGCAGAATATCTTCTTCCGACACTTTCGCCTTTTTTAATTCGTCTAGCGGCAAGTAAATACGGCCTCTGCGGGCATCTTCACCCACGTCGCGGATGATGTTGGTGAGCTGAAACGCCATGCCCAGATCATGGGCATACTTAAGTGTCTTCCGGTTTTTAAACCCAAAAATCTGTGCTGAAAGCAAGCCAACCACGCTGGCAACTCGGTAGCAATACAGCTGCAGCTGCTTAAAATCCTCATAGCGGTTGAATTTCAAATCCATTTCCATGCCGTCGATAATTTCTAAGAAATGTTCCTGCGCGAGATTGAACTGTGCTACGACAGGTTGCAAGGCTTTGGTGACAGGGTGTTGCGGCGTGTCGGCATATAAATTGGCGACTTCGCTTTTCCACCAGTTGAGCTTGGTCTGTGCGACATTAAAATCGGTGCATTCATCTACCACGTCATCCACCTCGCGGCAAAACGCATAAAGCGCGGTCATGGCTTCGCGCTGGTTTTTTGGCAGGAATAGAAAGCTGATAGTAAAGCTTGAGCCACTTTGCTTAGCTTTTTGTTTGCAGTATTGCTGGGGTGTCATTATTATAAAGCAGGCTGCGAAGCGGTCATCTTAATAAAGCATTCAGTAAAATAACCGGCCAATCCCATACCACTAATGTGGGTCGATGTTTGAACACATCACCGCGTACGTTTTTTAGTTTGTATATCACGCGCTCGCCACCGCCGATAATCATGCGCATCTCAAGGCCGATGCGTCCTGGCAGAATATGCTCTAGCGGCTTGCCTTCCTTGAGCATTTTCTCAGCACGCTCGATATTAAACATCATAAATTCTTCCCAATGTCGGTTCACATACTGACTGGCGATCTGTGCTTCAGTCACACCAAATTGCTGCATTTCATCCTGGCATAAATAGATGCGGCTTTTATGGAACTCGTTTTCAAAATCGATGGCCACATCCTGGTAAAAATTGATGAGTTGCAGCGCCGTGCAGATTTTGTTGGAATAAATGATATTCTCGGGCGTGGCCCTGCCGAAAAGATGCAGGAGCAGGGCGCCTATAGGGTTGGCCGAGCGGCGGCAATAGTCCAGCAACTCAAAGAAATTGGCATAACGGGTTTTGGTAACGTCCTGGCTGAACGCATCCAGCAAATCATAGAACGGCGCGAGTGGCAAATTGTGCTCGCGGATCATATTGCCAAGCTCGGTAAAAAAAGGCGATTTGGTCCGACCGTTGCTGCCGATGAGATCCAGCTCGTTCTTAAAGCCTTGCAGCTTGGCCAGCCGCCAGGCGGGTTTGTGATAACCTTCATCCGCAAAATCATCCGCTTGACGTGCAAAGGTGTAGATTAAGGCGATTGGATCACGTAAATGCTTGGGAATTACAATAGAAGCGACCGGAAAGTTTTCGTAATGCTGTTGCGATAAAGCGAGGCTGTCCCGCAAGCTGTCTTTAGCTTCGGTGTCTTCTTTAGTCACATCAAAAATGTCTGAATCGGTTGCCATAGCTGAAGTATGCCACAAAATATGCAAAGCCTACAGCACCGGAGCCTGCCATGCGCTACAATAATAATAAAATATTTTCAGGAAATACTATGTTAGGCAACTTATGTTAGGCAACTTATGTTAGGCATTATCGGTGGTACCGGGTTAGCGCAACTTGAGAACTTGAAAATCACCAGACGGCAAATCGCGCGTACACCGTATGGCGAGGCATCGCAGCCGCTGGTGTTTGGTGAGCTGGCAGGGCTGGAAGTGGTGTTTTTAGCGCGGCATGGCGGCGGCCATACTATCCCGCCGCACGCGGTGAATTATCGTGCCAATATCTGGGCCTTGCAATCGGTAGGCGTAAAGAACCTGTTGGCAATAGCAACCACCGGCGGCATTGCAAGTGATATAAATCCGGGCGACATCGTGCTGCCGCATCAGATCATTGATTACACGCACGGCCGTAAAAATACCTATCACGATGGCATCGAGTTGCCCGTAAAACATATCGACTTTACCGAACCATATTCCAACAGTTTGCGTCAAATATGCAAACAGGCCGCCAGCAATATACAGCAAGATCTGCATGATGGCGGGGTGTATGCCTGTGTGCAGGGCCCGAGACTGGAAACGGCAGCAGAGATCAATCGTCTGGAGCGCGACGGGGCAACGCTGGTGGGCATGACGGGAATGCCGGAAGCAGCGCTGGCGCGCGAACTGGGTGTGCATTATGCAGCGCTATGCCCGGTTGCGAATCACGCGGCAGGGCGCGGCACAAGCAATCATGGCATTCACTATGAAGAATTGATTACCAAGCTGGAACTAACAATGCAGAAAGTTCGAGTATTGATTGAGGAAATCGCACTTGTTTATCAGTCAACTAAATTTTAGATCATTAACTCTATAGGTAACTTAACGTTAGGAAGATCAAGGTGGCAGTTAGAACCGTATTACGCATGGGCGACCCGCTTTTGTTACAGAAAGCGCTGCCTGTTGCTGCTTTTGATACGCCTGAGTTGCATGCACTCATTGAAGACATGCAGGACACCATGCGGGCGATGGATGGCGCCGGTATTGCCGCGCCGCAAATTGGCGTGAGCTTGCAGGTGGTGATATTTGGCGTTGATAAGAATCCGCGTTATCCAGATGCTGTACAAGTGCCTTTCACCGTACTGATTAATCCTACATTAACCGCCGTGGGTGACGAAATCGAAGATGATTGGGAAGGATGCCTGTCTGTGCCAGGGCTGCGCGGCCTAGTGCCGCGCTATACACGTCTGCACTATAAGGGTTTCGATCAGCACGGCAATGGCATCGACAGGCTGGTAAGCGGCTTCCATGCTAGAGTTGTACAGCATGAATGTGATCACTTAAACGGTATTTTGTATCCGATGCGCATTACTGATCTAAGCCAGTTTGGCTATACTGATGTACTTTTTCCTGGTCAGGATATTCAAGAAGACTAATTGTTTGCTATAATGCTGCCTTCGCAAGCGAGAGTGGCAGAGCATGTTTGAAAGAATGGCATGCAGTAGTCTTGCAAGACTGTGATGATTAAAATCGTTACAGTTGAAATGTATAAACAAATATATGGAAGAGTGGCAGAGCGGTTTAATGCTACAGTCTTGAAAACTGTCGTGGGTTCACGCCCACCGTGAGTTCGAATCTCACCTCTTCCGCCAATTATTAAATACTGCTTCTTGAGCAGTATTTGCATTTAGTGAGTCTGTACTTAAGGAAAAATATGAGCCAAATTATCATCGATCACAACCCGTCAGAAGAAAAATTAAAGTCTCTAGGCGTTTCTAGCTGGGCAACTTGGGATTGCGCACCATCTAAGTTTCCACTGGATTTTGGCATGACCGAAAGCGCGTATGTGCTGGAAGGCGAGTTTCATGTAACCCCGCAGGGCGGCGAAAAAGTGGTGATTAAAGCCGGTGATTTCGTGGTGTTTCCAAAAGGCCTCAAAAGCAACTGGGAAGTCGTGAAACAGCTTAAAAAGCACTACAAACATTCATAATTGATTTTTTGAATGTAAGGAATACAATAAGCCTTGAGAAATCAAGGCTTTTTTGTTTTTAAAGGAGCACATCATGAATATTACTGTTGAAAAACCCGATGCCGCAAAACTGGCTTCACTTGGCGTTAAAAGCTGGCCAACCTGGTCTAAAGAGGTGTCTACTTTCCCCTGGAGTTATCAATCTCAGGAGATCGCTTATATTCTGGAGGGTGAAGTGACGGTAACCCCAAAGAGTGGAGGCGCGCCGGTAAGCTTTGGTGTGGGCGACTTAGTGACTTTCCCTGCGGGTCTGTCGTGTGTATGGGATGTTAAAAAGCCGTTGCGTAAACATTACCAGTTCAGCTAGTTTTTTATATATTAGCCAGATCGTGTCGTAAAGCATCAATTTGTGCGGCGCTAAGTGCATTGCCATGCTTGGCGGAAATCAAAAAGCTGTCTTCAGCGCGGTTGCCTAGTGTGTTGATTTTAGCGTTATGCAAATCTACGCCAAGCTGTAAGAATATGAATGCTACTTTGGCGAGCAGGCCTGGGCGGTCACCTGCTACAAATTCAAGCATATGATTAATGCCCTGTGTTTCTTCGCTAATGTTAACTTGCGTCGCAAATGGCATGTGTTTTACCTGGCGGCTAACGCGGCCTTCCAGTGGTGCTTCCAGCGCAGTAGTGGCGAGGATTTTTTCGGTCAATTCAGCCTCGATGAATTTTAATAAACCACTATAACTTACCGACTTACCTGATTGATCTAAAACAATAAAACTATTCAGGGCGTAGCCGTGATGGGTAGTGTAAATCTTCGCCTGCACGATGTTGTAGGCCATGCGGTCAAAAAAGTTGCAAATGCGGGCGAATAAATCATCCTGATCGCGCATATAAATCATCACCTGAATGCCATCACCACTCGGGCTTAAACGCGCACGGACAATGGGTTTGTCACTATATAAATGCGGTGTGAGCAAGCGGCTTTGCCAGGCGATTTCGTCAGGCTCAAAGCGCATAAAATAAGCGGCACCGACGTTATTCCATAATGCCTGGTAAGATTGCACACTAAGCCCGTATCTATTGAGTTTGAACGCCGCTTCCTGCTTTCTGGTTTCAATGGTTTGCTGTACGCTGAAAGTTTCATCGTTCAGTACGCGTTTTGTCGCATGGAATAAGCTTTCCAGCAAACGGGCTTTCCATGCGTTCCATACGATAGGGCTGGTGCCGCGAATATCCGCTACAGTCAATAAATACAGTGCTGTCAGCCGTTTTTCGGTTTTCACGAAATGCGCGAATTGCTCAATGACATTGGGGTCGGACAAATCGGATTTTTGTGCGGTGCTGGACATTTTGAGATGCGATTCAACCAGCCAGGCCACCAAATTCGTATCTTCTTTGGGTAGATTATGTAGCCTGCAAAAGCGTTTCGCGTCAATTGTGCCTAAAGTGGAGTGGTCGCCGCCACGGCCTTTTGCGATGTCATGGAATAGGGCTGCAAGATAGAGCAGATGCGGTCTTTCAAAGGCCTCAAACAATCGTGTACATAGCGGAAATTCGTGTTTTAGCTCAGGCTTGGCGAAACGGCGCAGATTCGCCAGCACGTTTAGAATATGCTCATCCACGGTGTAAACGTGGAACAAATCGTGCTGCATCTGGCCAATTATCTTGCCAAAAGCAGGGATGTATTGACCCAGAATGCCATAACGGTTCATGCGCCGCAGGCTATGATTGACACCATTCGGCTGTGACAATATTTTTAGAAACAACTTTTTGTTTTCGGCAGAATCACGGAAATCCCGATTTACGATTTTCTTCACACGTTGCAGTTCGCGCAGCAAACTGGCGCTCATGCCCTTAAGTTCCGGGTGTTGTTGCAGCAATAAAAAGCTTTCTAAAACCGCACTTGGCCGTTGCTGCAAAAGTTGAGCAGATTTTGCCTCCAGCAAGCCATTTCGCGACTCGAAGCGCGCATTGACTGGGACAATAGCAGACTTAATTATGCTTAATGTAGATTCTAAAGTCTTAAGCAATATCTCATTGATTAAGCTAATGAATTTAACGCTACGATAATAGCTTTGCATGAGCTGTTCGCTGGCGCGTTTGTTTGGGGTGTTGACCAGGCCCAAGTTGGCAGCAAGCTCATTCTGATAATCAAACAGCAGCCTGTCTTCGCGACGTTTAGCAAGATAATGCAAACGGGTACGCAGGGTTTGCAGATTGCGCTCATGCCGTTTAATCTGGCGCAATTCGCTACTGGTAATGATGTTGTTTTTAGCAAGTTCTAGCCAAGTTTTACCCAGATGCTGACTTTGTGCCAGCCACAAAATCATGTGCAAATCACGTAACCCGCCAGGACTTTCCTTGATATTGGGTTCAAGATTATAGGCGGTATCGTTAAATTTGGCGTGGCGATTGTTTTGCTCTTTAAATTTAGCCGCAAAAAACTTGGCTGGCTGCATTTGCGCACGGGTGGCTTCAATAAACAACTGGTAACTGGCTTTGTTGCCAGCAAGTAAGCGCGCCTCGAGCAAATTGGTTTGCACGGTCACGTCTTGCGCTGCTTCATTCACGCATTCCTGCAGGCTACGCACACTGTGCCCCACGCTGAGGCCAATATCCCACAACTGGCCAATCAGGTTTTCAATTTGCCCATTCAGCACGTCGTCATGCTGATCCGGCAGCAATATAAGCAAGTCTATATCAGAATAGGGAAACAGCTCGCCGCGCCCGTAGCCGCCCACGGCGATTAAAGCTACCCCCGCATGGATATTGGCTTGCAGCCATATCTGTTTTAACAGCGCATCGATTAATTGAGCGTGTTTTCTGAGTAGCTGAGCAGTGTTCTTATGCTGGAAAAAACTGGCCTTCAGCGCATTTTGTTGCGCTTTTAACGTGCTACGCCAGGCTTGGATTGCTTGCTTTGGTTCTGACATTTAAGGTGCAGGAGGCGATCCGGCAGATAATGTCATCACTTCAAAACCTGTTTCGGTCACCAGTATGGTGTGTTCCCACTGCGCCGATAAACTGCGGTCTTTAGTGACAATGGTCCAGCCGTCAGGCAGTTGTTTGATTTCGCGCTTACCTGCATTGATCATCGGCTCTACGGTAAACATCATGCCCGCTTTCAGCTTGAGCCCGGTACCGGGTTTGCCGTAATGCAGCACTTGCGGATCTTCATGAAATTTTTTGCCAATGCCGTGTCCGCAAAACTCACGCACTACGCTGTAACCATTCTTTTCAGCGAAGCTTTGAATGGAGTGACCAATATCGCCCAGAGTCGCATCCGGCTTCACTTGGCGTATGCCTAGCCACATCGCCTGATAGGTGATTTCACACAATCTTTTGGCTTGAATCGAAACCTCGCCCACCATGAACATGCGCGAGGTATCGCCGTGATAACCGTTTTTAATGACGGTGATGTCGATGTTCACAATATCACCATTTTTTAGCACTTTGTCACCCGGCACACCGTGGCAAATCTGGTGGTTCACCGAGGTGCAAATCGATTTAGGGTAGGGCGTGTGACCTTCTGGCGCATAATTCAAAGGTGCGGGAATTGCTTGCTGCACGTTCACAATATAATCATGGCAAAGCTGGTCAAGTTTTTCTGTCGTCACGCCGTACGCTACAAAAGGCGTAATGTAATCAAGCACTTCAGAGGCGAGCCTGCCCGCAATGCGCATTTTTGCGATATCGTCCGCGTTGTTGATGGTAATGGCCATGAAGTTGCTATGTAAGTGTTGGAATGGCTCCATTTTAGCATAGTCGCTCTCGTCTCGTTTGCGCTAAGCAAAAAGCAATTCAACGGTAAGCGCCATTTTTATGGCGTTTTTTTGCGCATTCAAAATCGAGAGGAGTCTTTATGCTGTGAAGCTGGTAAAGGAGAGTTTGAATGGCGTCGACACCAGCAGATACAGCAGCAAAAGATATTAATGCCTGGGTTGGTTTTATCCGCACGGCTGAAATCCCCGTGCTTAAACAAACAGCGCGTGAAATCGTACGCTTGCAGGCGGACGAAGATAAGCTGAGCGCACGTGCGATTGCGGCGACGGTTTATAACGATCCGATGATGGTATTCAGGGTGCTGAGTTACTCGCAGAAACATAAAGGCAAACATCAGCTGCAAGACCTGCTACAAGTGGAGCAGGCGATTCTGATGATGGGCACCACCACTTTTTTTCGTGACATCCCACCCAGTTTTCTGGTTGAGGATACACTTAAGAATAACCTGACTGCATTGACACATTTGCTTAAACTGATTCGGCGTGCACATCGTGCAGCCTATTTTGCAGCTGATTGGGCGACGCATCTTGCAGACCTGCATGCCGAAGAGGTACGTATTGCCGCTTTGCTGCATGATCTATCAGAAATGCTGATGTGGTGTTTTGCGCCCGATAAAATGAATGCTATCCATGCTATGCAGCAGGCCGACAAGACCTTGCGTAGCCACGTTGTGCAGCAAGATGTGCTGGGATTTAAACTGCATGATTTGCAAAAGGAACTTGTTGAGCTATTTCAATTGCCACCATTGTTATCCAAGCTGATGCAGGATAATGCTTCTGGCGAACAGCGGGTGAGAAACGTAACGCTGGCGGTAAATCTGGCGCGCCACTCTGCAAACGGTTGGGATGATGCTGCCTTGCCAGATGATTATCGCGATGTCGCTGAGTTTTTAAGGCTGGATATTGATAGAGCCAAGCGCATTATCGGTGTGCCTGCGGACGTCTTAAAGATATAAGATATAGCTGGCAAACTCCATCAGTTAATGGTATTATGCGGCCTCTGCAATTAAGCAGAAATAACTGCACCATCCCGTACAGGGTGTTCCTGGATTATAAGTTTAAGTCTATGAATATTGTGGATGTGTGTAAATTTAACCCTTACATGGAGTAATAAAATGTCTGTAACCATGCGTCAAATGCTGGAAGCCGGAGTTCACTTCGGCCATCAAACCCGTTACTGGAACCCAAAAATGGCAGAATATATTTTTGGCGACCGCAACAAAATTCATATTGTAAACCTTGAAAAAACCTTGCCATTGTTTGAAGATGCGCTTAAATACGTGCGTACATTGGCAGCTAACAAGGGTCGTATTTTATTCGTAGGCACTAAACGCCAAGCACGCGATATCATCAAAGAAGAAGCTGTGCGTGCAGGCTGTGCGTATGTAAATCACCGTTGGTTAGGCGGAATGCTGACCAACTTTAAAACTGTAAAACAATCTATTAAGCGCTTGCATGACTTTGATGCGATGCTGCTGGATGGTAGCCTGGAAAAATTCGGTAAAAAAGAGGCACTTGGTTACAAACGCGAAATCGAAAAGCTTGAGCGCTCCATTGGCGGCATTAAGGAAATGGGCGGCTTGCCAGACGCGATTTTCATTATCGACGTTGGTCATGAAAGCGGCGCGATTACTGAAGCGCAAAAACTGGGCATCCCTGTGATCGGTATTGTCGATACCAACAACTCTCCAGATGGCGTGGCTTATGTGATTCCGGGTAACGATGATTCCTCTCGCGCTATACGTCTTTATGCGCGCGGCATGGCCGATGCGGTGCTGGACGGCCGTGCAAATGCGATTACCGAGATTGTAAAATCTGCAAAAGAAGAAGAGTTTGTAGAAGTTGCGGCAGAAGTTGCAGCTGAGTAATCAATATAAGTAAAAAGGGGCGTTCAGCCCCTTTTTCTATTTTAAGAATTATTAGTTTTAGGAGCAAAAAATGGCTGAAATTACCGCAGGGATGGTAAAAGAATTACGTGAGCGCACTGATGCGCCAATGATGGATTGCAAAAAAGCGCTTACCGAAGCCGAAGGCGACATGACGCGTGCGGAAGAAATTTTACGTGTACGTTTTGGCAACAAGGCCAGCAAGGCTGCAGGCCGCGTGGCTGCTGAGGGTACAGTAGGCATTTCGATTAGCGCGGATGGTAAAACCGGCGCAATGATTGAAGTGAACTCAGAAACGGATTTCTGCGCAAAAAATGAAGACTTTTTGAAATTTGTGAGTGAACTGGCTGGTATTGTCGCTAACAGCAATGCTGCTGACATTTCATCTGCAAGCGCACTCGCAATGCGTGGCGCCACTGTAGAAGAAACACGCGCGCAACTGGTTGGTAAAATTGGTGAGAACATCACGCCGCGCCGTTTTGTGAAAATCAATGCCAAAGGCAAGCTGGCAAGTTATGTACATGGTAGCAAAATCGGTGTACTGGTGGACTTGGTTGGTGGGGATGACGCATTGGCTAAAGACATTGCGATGCATATTGCCGCAGCCAAACCAAAATCATTGGATGCTTCAGGTATTGATTCTAGCCTGATTGAAGCTGAACGTCGCGTGGCGATTGAAAAAGCCAAAGAAGCAGGGAAACCTGAAGCGATGCTGGAAAAAATCGCCGATGGCACCGTGCAAAAGTTCCTGAAAGAAGTGACTTTGCTTAGCCAGGTGTTTGTTAAAGACGATAAAATGACCATTGAGCAATTATTGAAATCTAAAAACGCTTCTATCGCTTCATTCACCATGTACACAGTGGGCGAAGGCATCGAAAAAGCAGTGGTGGATTATGCCGCAGAGGTTGCAGCTGCTGCCAAGGTTTAATTGCTTTAAACTAAAAAAGTGGACCTGGCGTCCACTTTTTTTTCGTCTTTTTTTAGCCGTAACATAAGCAAATCGGCGTGGTTTGTGATTAAATAAGCAAACTTAAATTTTGAGGAAAAATATGGCTAAATCCGCCTTTAAGCGCATACTTCTTAAACTCTCAGGCGAAGCGCTCATGGGCGATGATGCATATGGGATCAACAGTGGAACCATTTCTAACATTGTTGAGCAAATCAAAGAAGTTGTAGATTTAGGTGTAGAGGTTGGCGTGGTGATTGGCGGCGGTAATATTTTCCGCGGCGTGGCGCCAGCAGCGGCAGGCATGGATAGAGCCACAGCTGACTATATGGGCATGCTGGCTACCGTTATGAATGCGCTGGCGTTGCAGGATGCCATGCGCCACATCGGCGTAGAGGCGCGTGTGCAAAGCGCGCTGGGTATCGAGTTCGTAGAACCTTACGTACGCGCAAAAGCATTACGAGCGCTAGAGAAAGGCCGCGTGGTGATATTTGGCGCCGGTACAGGAAACCCGTTTTTTACCACGGACACCGCAGCCGCCTTGCGCGGGGCTGAAATCGATGCCGAAATAGTACTCAAGGCTACCAAAGTCGATGGTATTTACAGTGCTGACCCGAAAAAAGACCCAAAAGCCAGCAAGTATGAAACAGTGACGTTTGATGAGGCTATTGCAAAGGATTTAAAAGTGATGGACGCTACAGCATTTACACTTTGTCGCGACCAAAAACTGCCTATTGCAGTGTTTAATATATTTAAAGTTGGCGCGCTAAAACGCGTGGTGATGGGCGAAAACGAAGGCACGCGCGTCGTTGTATAATCAAGCATTAAGTTGGAGAAGCAAATGTTAGAAGACATAAAAAAAACTGCAGATCAAAAAATGCAGAAGTCGCTGGAAGCGCTGAAGAACGATCTGGCAAAAGTGCGTACAGGCCGGGCCCATACAGGCTTGCTGGATCATGTGATGGTAGAATATTACGGCTCGATGGTGGCGGTGAACCAGGTAGCAAATGTGAATCTGGGCGATGCGCGTACCATCAATGTTCAACCTTATGAAAAAAATATGATTTCCAAAGTTGAAAAGGCCATCCGCGATAGCGACTTGGGCTTGAATCCAGCCACCAACGGTGATGTGATCCGCGTGCCGATGCCGATGCTGACCGAAGAGCGTCGCCGCGACTTAACCAAAGTCGTCCGCAACGAGGCGGAAGGCGCTAAAGTGGCGATTCGCAATGTGCGCCGCGATGCCAATGATGCGCTGAAGAAACTGCTGAAGGACAAGGAAATCAGTGAAGATGACGAACGTCGTGCGCAAGACGAAGTACAGAAACTGACGGATAAGGCAGTCGTCGAAGTGGATAAGCTGCTCCAGGTCAAAGAAGCCGATTTAATGGCCGTCTAATGGCTTTATTCTCAAGTTCCACACAAACTATTCCTGCTTCGGCGGAGATTCCACAGCATATTGCGGTGATTATGGATGGCAATGGCCGTTGGGCCAGAAAGCGTTTCCTGCCTCGTGTGGCGGGTCATAAGCGGGGTGTGGAAACGGTGCGCGACCTAGTTAAGGAATGTACAAAGCTTAATGTGAAATTTCTCACGCTTTTTGCTTTTAGCAGTGAAAACTGGCGCAGACCTGATGACGAAGTTTCATTTCTGATGGCTTTGTTTATGGATGCGCTGAAGCGTGAAGTGACGAAACTGCATGAAAACAATATCCGTTTAATCCTGATAGGCGACCGTAGCCGGTTTAATGCAGATTTGGTGGCGCAAATTGAAGCCTCAGAGAAACTCACAGCAAATAACACAGGGCTTACCCTTACAATTGCTGCCAATTATGGTGGCAGATGGGATATCTTGCAGGCGACTAACCGCATGATTGCTGCAAACCCGGGCAAAAAAGAACCGTTTACCGAGGATGATTTGACTCCTTATTTATCCATGTACTATGCGGCCGAGCCTGATTTGTTCATTCGCACTGGCGGCGAAAAACGCGTGAGTAACTTTTTGCTTTGGCAATTGGCATATACCGAGTTTTATTTTACCGATACGTTATGGCCGGACTTTAATGCAAAAGCATTTCAGACGGCAATAGCTTCTTATCAGCAACGCGAGCGGCGCTTTGGGCGTACCAGTGAGCAGCTTTCAAACAGATAATCATGCTTAAAACGCGCATTATTACTGCATTAATTTTAGTAGCAGGTTTTATTCCAGCATTGTTTCTGCTATCCAATAGCCTTTGGGCATATGGCATGCTGGCAATCTCGCTACTTGCCTTATATGAGTGGGCTGGTATGATCAAGCTCGCGCAAACGCAGCGCTATGTTTATCTACTGATTGCTGCCGTTTCAGGATTATTGCTAGTGCCGCTAATCGAAAAGTATGGTTTTCATCCCTTCTTTTTTAATTCATTATGGGTGTTTTTTATTGCCGCATTATTCTGGTTGTTGATTGTGCCAATGTGGCTTAGAACAAGAGTTATCATTAATAACAAGCTTGTGATGGCTGCATTAGGGTTAATGTTAATGGCGCCATTATGGCTGGCGTTGATATGCGCCAAAAGCGCAGACCCATGGCTGTTGCTGGCACTATTGGTAACTATTTGGATTGCGGACAGCGCTGCGTATTTTGCAGGTAAAAATTTTGGCAAACACAAGCTTGCACCGATGATCAGCCCTGGCAAAACATGGGAAGGCGTGTGGGGCGCACTGGTCGCTGTCACGCTATTTGGTGTAATTTTATACTTTGCCTATGATGCCCAGACGCTTGCGATCTTTCCCGGGCTATGGATTATCACTGCATTTGGCGTGATTGGCGACTTGTTTGAATCGATGATAAAACGCCAGGCCAATCTGAAAGACAGCGGCAATATGTTACCTGGCCACGGCGGTATTTTAGATCGCATTGATGGCATTATCCCCAGCTTGCCAATCGCAATTTTGATGATTTATGTCTATAACTATTTTGTAGTGGTTGCCTAGGGGCAAATTAGTGCAAAACGTAACCATTTTAGGCAGCACCGGCACCATAGGCCAGCAAACCCTGGATGTGATTGCCCGCCATGCCAATGAATATCAGGTCTACGCACTTGCTGCTAATTCCAATGTAGATGCTTTATTAAAGCAGTGCATACAATTTAAACCTGAAGTCGCGGTGCTGCTGGATGATCAGGCCGCGCAAACGCTACGCTCACAACTAAAATCCCACAACAGTAAAACCGAAGTCATCTCTGGCATGGTAGGTTTAGAGCAAGTTTCAAGTGATGCAAAAGTGGATATTGTAATGGCGGCGATTGTCGGCGCGGCAGGCCTGAAACCTGCCATGGCAGCGGCACACGCAGGCAAGCGCATCTTGCTTGCCAACAAAGAAACGCTGGTGATGGCTGGCAGCTTGTTCATGCAGGCAGTAGCACGGGGTGGCGCCACTTTATTGCCGATTGATAGCGAGCATAACGCTATTTTTCAGGTCATGCCGCCACCGCAATGCAAGCAGTTGGCCGACGACCACCTGAACGATATCGGGGTGCGCAAAATCATTCTTACCGCCTCTGGCGGACCTTTTAGAAAATACTCGCAGGAACAGTTATCAACCGTTACACCTGAACTGGCGCTAAAGCATCCTAACTGGGTAATGGGTGCCAAAATCACGATCGATTCCGCGACCCTCATGAACAAAGGGCTCGAGGTTATCGAGGCGCATTGGTTGTTTAATGCACGCCCTGATCAAATCGAGGTCATCGTGCATCCGCAAAGTATCATCCATTCGATGGTGGAATATGTGGATGGCAGTATTCTGGCGCAACTGGGCAACCCAGACATGCGCACGCCAATCGCGTATGCGCTGGGTTATCCAAATCGCATAGCATCAGGTGTTGCTTCGCTTAATTTGCTGGAAATCGCCAAACTGGAATTCGAAGCGCCGGATGCCAAGCGCTTTCCTTGCTTGCGACTGGCTTACGATGCGCTACAGCTAGGCGGCACCGCACCCGCCATTCTGAATGCAGTCAACGAGGTGGCGGTGGCAGCGTTTTTAAGCAAACAAATTCACTTCTTAGATATCCCTGCCGTGATCGCCAAAGCACTAGCTGCGATTAAAACCACACCCGTGACTTCGCTTGAGCAGCTTATTGCAGTGGATGCGGAAGCGAGACGCTTTGCATATACCAGTCTTGCTAAAGCAGGTGAGCGGCAGGCATTGACGGCATGCTGACGCTCATTGCATTCATTGTCACCATTGGCATATTGGTGACGATCCATGAATACGGTCATTTTCAGGCGGCACGCTGGTGCGACGTCAGGGTATTGCGCTTTTCAGTCGGGTTTGGCAAGCCGCTGTGGGAAAAAACGTTTGGCAAGGACAATACAGAATTCGTGCTGGCTGCAATTCCGTTTGGCGGGTTTGTCAAAATGTTGGACGAAAGGGAACTGAAATCCGAGAGTGAATCCAGCCCGGAAGTGGCGCAAATCAACTATTCCGAGGCGGAACTGCAACATGCGTTTAACCGGCAAAGCGTATGGAAGCGCATTGCGATTGTGTCGGCAGGACCGGCCGCCAATCTGCTGCTGGCGATCGTATTGTATTGGTGCCTGTTTATGTGGGGAGTGACGGGCATACGGCCTATTATTGGCGCGGTTGCCGAAAATAGCCCGGCCGCACAAGCCAGCTTGAAAGCCGGAGAAATTATTCAAAAAATTGCAGGCAAGCCTGTACAAAGCTGGCAGGATGCACGCTGGATATTGCTGGAGCAGTCATTAGAAAACAAAACTGTTGAGATAGAAGCTATCAATAACAACAATGAGTTGTTTCAACACACGCTTAGTTTTGAGGGTGCCGACCACGATGCGGATATCGACATACTCAAGAAAATCGGTTTGGAAATGGTTAAGCCCAACATTCCTGCGGTAATAGGCGAAATATTGCCCGATAGTGCCGCTGAAAAGGCCGGTTTTATGGCAAATGATAAAATATTGCAGGTGGATGGAATCGGAATAAGCGATTGGGAGCAGGTGGTAAATATCATCAAAGATAATCCCAATAAAAAATTGTTATTTGAAATTGAACGCGAACAAAAAGTGTTGCGTATTGCCTCAACACCTGAAGCCGTTAAAGAGGGGAATCAAACCATTGGCAGGATGGGGGCCGCTGTCAAGCTGGATAAAAAAGAATTGGATAAGTTGCTGATTGAGTCGAGTTATTCGCCATTTTCCAGCTTGCAGAAAGCCATTGTCAAAACTTGGGATACTTCTTTATTCAGCCTTAAAATGCTAGTTAAAATGGTAACAGGTGATGTATCACTCAAAAGCATCGGCGGCCCGGTCACCATTGCTACGTTTGCGGGTGAAAGCGCAACTTTAGGCATTAAGACGTTTTTAGGATTCCTGGCGTTGCTGAGTATCAGTATCGGCGTGCTTAACCTTTTGCCAATACCTGTGTTAGATGGCGGTCATTTGATGTATTATATGGCTGAGATTTTAAAAGGCTCGCCGGTTTCGGAACAAACGATGCTGATCGGGCAAAAAATAGGATTTGTATTATTAGGTTTACTCATGACCATTGCCATTTTTAATGACTTCAATAGACTAATATCGGGTTAGCAATTTGTTTAAAGTCCGTTACATTCCAGCGCTTGTAGTCGCTCTATTCAGCCATCATGCAATGGCAATAGAACCTTTTGTGATTAAAGATATCCGCGTAGAAGGCTTGCAACGCACCGAGGCAGGCACGATATTTACCTACCTGCCTGTACAGGCTGGTGATGTGATGTCTGACGAAAAGGCCACACAAGCGATTAAATCACTTTACAACACCGGTTTTTTCAAAGATGTACGCATTGAAGCCGATGGCGATGTGCTGGTTGTAACCGTGCAGGAACGCTCTGCCATTGCCAAAATTGATTTTAGCGGCAACAAATCATTCCCCTCTGACAAAATGACCGAAGGCCTAAAGCAAATCGGTATTTCAGAAGGTCTGATTTTTGACAAATCCCAGCTTGACCGTGCTGAGCAGGAAATCAAACGTCAATACTTAGCACAAGGCAAATACGGTGCCACGGTTAAAACAGTGGTTTCACCTTTGGAGCGCAACCGTGTCGCAGTGCGTTTTGAAATTGAGGAGGGTGTGGTTGCCAAGATTCGCGATATCAATATTGTCGGCAACAATGCTTTTACCACCGATGATCTGCGCGCGGAGTTTTTGCTTACCACGCCAAACTGGATGAGCTGGTGGAATAAGGATGATCAGTATTCCAAGCAAAAACTCACTGCGGATCTGGAAACGCTTAAGTCGTTTTACATGAATCAAGGTTATCTGGAATTTTCAATTGATTCTACACAAGTGTCTATTTCGCCAGATAAGCAGGATATTTTCATTACCGTGAACGTAACAGAAGGTGAAAAATATACAATCAGTGATGTGAAAATTGCAGGGGAACTGCAAGTGCCTGAGGACGACCTCAAGCCTCTGATTAAAATAAATAAAGGCGATATTTTCAACCGGCAGTTAGTCACTGAAACCAGCAAGGCGATCAGCGACAGACTGAGCAATGATGGTTACGCTTTTTCTAATGTGAATGCCATTCCGGAAATTAACAAACAAGAGCATACCGCTGCATTTACATTTTTTGTTGATCCAGGCAAACGCGTATATGTGCGCCGTATCAATTTAACTGGCAATACCCGTACCCGCGATTCTGTGCTGCGTCGCGAGATGCGGCAGCTTGAATCTGCCTGGTATGCCGGTGATAAAATCAATCGCTCTAAAGAACGTTTGGACCGTTTGCAATATTTTGAAGCGGTTGATGTTGAAACGCCAGCGGTTCCCGGCACTACCGACCAGGTAGACCTTAATATCAATGTTGTGGAAAAATCGACGGGCAGCATCCAGTTTGGTGCGGGCTTGTCCAGCAATGAAGGCGTTGTGCTGGGAGTTACTGTGAATCAGCAAAACTTCCTGGGCACAGGCAACCGCGTTGCAGCCCAGGTTAATACAGGCAAGGTTAATACCACCTATTCGCTCTCGTTTACTGACCCTTATTTCACGCCGGATGGGATCAGTCGTGGCTTTGATGTATATAGACGCGATGTCGATACCAGCTCTCTGGATATTGGTTCATACAACAGTAAATCTTATGGTGCCGGCGTGCGTTTTGGCTTGCCGCTAAGCGAGAAAGATTTTTTCTCGGCAGGATTAACGGGTGACTTTACAAAAATAGAATTGTCTAGCCAAGGGCCTAAGCAGTATCTGGATTTCTGCGGAAACTCCAGAGGATGCTCGAGTGACTCATTGCAGCTGGCATTGGCCTGGACGCATGATTCCCGTGACAATACACTGTTTCCAAACAAAGGGGTGCTGCAGCGGTTAAGTGCCGAAGTTTCGGTGCCGGTACTGGATTTGGAATACTACAAGCTGGAATATAAGCATGCCTGGTTTAAGGACGTCACCAAAAACTTTACATTTATGCTGAATGGTGAATTCGGTTATGCTGACAGTTACGGAAACAAGGCATATCCGTTCTTCAAAAACTTTTATGTTGGTGGCGTTAACTCTGTGCGCGGTTATGATAATGGCTCTATCGGACCTCGCGATTTTGATCCAGTAACTGGCCAGGACTTTTCTGTAGGCGGCACTACACGTATAGTGGGCAATGCCGAAGTGTTTGCACCAGTGCCCTTTATTAAAAATTCATCACAATTTCGTCTGAGTGCATTCGTTGATGCGGGTAGCGTTTATGGCAATAACCAGAGCATCGATTTGGGTGAGCTCAGGTACTCAACAGGTGTGGGGGTAAGCTGGTTCTCGCCATTTGGCCCGCTAAAACTGGTATTTGCCAAAGCACTGAATGAGAAGTCTGGCGATCAAACCCAAACCCTGCAATTCCAGCTTGGGTCGCAGTTCTAGTGATAATTATTTTAATAGGTTTGACTGGATTGATAGTAGAATTGGTGGGTAAGCCTTGTGGTCGGGGATGGTTAGGAGATTGGAATTGAATCATATGTTAAAAACTTTAATTATCGCTAGCTTTTTGGCTTTGTCCACGAGCTTTAATTTAAGTGCTGCCGAACTTAAAGTTGGCTATGTGCAGGTAGATAAGATTCTGCAGGAGGCGCCACAAACAGCAGAAAGCGGCAAAAAGCTGGAGCGCGAGTTTAGCCCGCGCTCTCAGGAACTGGATCGGATGCAGAAGCAAATCCGTGATATTGAGGCAGCGCTGGATAAGGAAGGGGTAACGCTTTCCGAGACTGACCGCCGTAACAAAGAGCGTGATGCTTCAAACCTGAAGATCGAATTTCAGCGTAAACAGCGCGAACTTCGCGAGGATATCAATCTGCGTAAAAATGAAGAACTCGCCAGCCTGCAAGATCGTATTAACAAAGCTGTGCAGACCGTGTCTGAAACAGAAGGATATGATCTGGTCGTTTATGGTGGCGTGGCTTACGCGAGCAAAAAAATTGATATTACCGATAAAGTGTTAAAACTGCTTGGTAAAAAATAGGCTAAAAAATACAAATTGTATGACCATTGTTTATGAGCTTCTATTTATCGATTCAGCAAATCGTCGAACAATTGGGCGGCACAATATTAGGTAATTCAGAAACTCAGATTGCAAGGGTTGGCTCATTGGCGCTGGCGCAAGCTGACGCCATTAGTTTTTTCAGCGATACCAAATACACCAGGCAGTTAAATGACACTTCAGCCAGCGCGGTGATTATTAGACCCGAACACGCCGCGCTGACGGGGTTGCCCAAAATCATTACCGATAATCCTTATGCTTATTTTGCCAGAGTATCGTCATTGTTAAATCCAGTACATGTCGCAGCCGCCGGCAGGCATGCAAGTGCGGTTGTTGATGCATCCGCCAAGGTGCCCGCAAACTGCAGCATTGGTGCCAACGCAGTCATAGAAGCCAACGTCACGCTTGGCAACAATGTGGTTGTCGGCGCTGGCTGTGTCATCGAGCGCAATTCTAGCATTGCAGATAATACGATTTTAGAGGCCAATGTAACGATCAAGCATGACTGCCAGATTGGCAAACATTGCCATCTGTTTTCTGGCTGTGTGATTGGCAACGACGGGTTTGGTTATGCTGAAGAATCTGGGCCAGATAATACAAAACATTGGGTAAAAATTCCCCAGGTAGGCCGCGTCGTAATTCATGACAATGTGGATATTGGTGCGAATACGACTGTTGATCGCGGTGCGATTGATGACACAGTGATAGAAGAAGGCGTTAAAATGGATAATCTTATCCAGATTGCACACAACTGCCGTATTGGCGCGCACACAGTGATTGCGGGGTGCGTGGGCATTGCAGGCAGCGCAGTGATAGGCCGGCATTGCAAAATAGGCGGCGCAGCCATGATTTTAGGGCATTTGAGCATTGCAGATCAAGTGACGATCTCACCTGGTAGCATGATGATGCGCTCTATCAGCAAAGCGGGCACTTATACCGCATTAATGCCGTCACAAGAACATGACGCATGGCTTAAAACCGCTGCAAATATTCGCCATTTAAACCAATTAACAGATAAAATAAAGACCTTGGAAGCAGCTGTTGCTCAATTAAGTGCACAGAGCTCAAGCAAACGCTCTAAAAATTAAAGATGGGGAAAATTATGTCAGACACCGCTGCGTCTAAGAATGAAAATCTGAGCATGGATATTCATGAAATCCTTGACCACCTCCCGCACCGCTATCCCTTTGTGCTCATAGATCGCGTGATTTCGATGGAAATAGGCAAAGAAATCACCGCACTGAAAAACGTCAGTGTCAATGAGCCCTACTTTCCGGGGCATTTCCCATATCATCCCGTGATGCCGGGTGTGTTGATGGTTGAAGCAATGGCCCAGGCAGCTGCCATACTGTCATTTAAGACCATGGGCAGCAAGCCCACTGATGATTCCGTGTATTATTTTGCCGGTATCGATAATGCGCGTTTTAAAAAACCCGTATCGCCTGGCGACCAGCTCATTTTAAACGTTAAGATAGACCGCATTCTAAAAGGCATATGGAAATACAACGGTGTTGCCACGGTCGATGGCAATGTGGTTGCCGAAGCAAGCATGATGTGTATTCTAAAAGCGATAGAAAAATAATATAAAAAACAATAAATTAAAATGCTTTATTAAAGTAAAAAATTAAAAATAAAATGTCTGTAAAAATACACCCGACAGCAATTGTTGATCCAAAAGCAGAGCTCGATTCCAGCGTGGAAATCGGCGCCTATTCCATCATTGGCGCAGGCGTTAAAGTGGGTGCAGATACGCGCATTGCAAGCCACGTTGTGTTAAAAGGCCCAACCACCATTGGTAAAAATAACCAGATTTTTCAGTTTGCCTCACTGGGCGAGCAGCCACAAGATAAAAAATACAAAGATGAGCCGACCACATTAGAGATCGGTGATAACAATACCATCAGAGAGTTCTGTACCTTTAATCGCGGTACGGTGCAGGATAAAGGGGTTACCAAAATCGGTAACGACAACTGGATTATGGCTTATGTGCACATTGCGCACGATTGCACCATTGGCAACAACACTATTTTTGCAAATAATTCATCGCTTGCTGGCCATGTGGATGTACATGACTATGTTATTCTGGGCGGCTTCACGCTCGTACACCAATTTTGTAAAATCGGCGCGCATGTCATCACCGCAGTCAATTCTGTTGTTTTTAAAGACATTCCACCTTACGTTACGGCTGCTGGCTACGATGCCAAGCCGCACGGCATCAACGCTGAAGGCCTTAAGCGGCGCGGCTTCAGTGCCGATAGCATTCTGCAGATCAAGCGCGCCTACAAAGCCTTGTATCGCAATAACCTAACATTAGAAGAAGCCAAGGCTGAATTGGCAAGCATGCAGAAGAACTGCAATGAAATAGCATTGCTCACGGATTTTCTAACCGTTTCAACTCGCGGCATCGTCCGCTAATACCAGATATGCCAAAAATTGCGATTGTGGCCGGGGAGGCCTCGGGAGACTTGCTGGGGTGTCATTTGATGCGCGCCCTAAAAGCCCAGCGTAACGATTTAACTTTCATCGGCATTGCGGGCCCGAAAATGATGGGCGAGGGCGCTCAGTCGCTATTCCCCATTGAAAAACTGTCTGTACGTGGTTATATCGAGGTGATTAAACATCTGTATGGCTTGCTCAAGTTACGTCGTAACCTGCTCAAACAGCTATTAGCAGAAAAACCTGATATTTTTATCGGAATCGACGCGCCGGACTTTAATTTCTGGCTGGAACGCAAACTCAAAAAACGCGGCATCCCTGCCATACATTACGTCAGCCCCTCCATCTGGGCATGGCGCGGAGGCCGCATGGGCAAAATCAAACGGTCTGTGTCACACATGCTGGCGCTATTTCCGTTTGAGCCCGCTTTGTATGAAACTGCCAAAGTGCCTGTGACCTATGTGGGACATCCGTTGGCAGATGAATTGCCGTTAAAACCCGATCAGCAGGCCGCACGTGAGATGCTTAAGCTGGAGCCTAATGCACTCATTGTCGCCATGTTGCCTGGCAGCCGCCAGTCTGAAGTCAAACAGCATGCGGATTTGTTTGTAAAAACAGCGCAACGTATCGGCCTAGAAAATGAAAATGCACAATTCCTGGTACCGCTCATCACGCGCAAAACCCGTGAGATTTTTGAACATGCCATCCATCAGCATTACCTGCAACATCCTGAACAGGAGTTGAATATGCAATTGCTGTTTGGCCATGCGCACGATGCAATGGAAGGCGCTGATGCCGTGATTGTCGCCTCTGGCACGGCCACGTTAGAGGCTGCATTGTTGAAGAAGCCGATGGTTATTACCTACCGCATGCCGCGCTTGAGCTGGTGGATACTTAAACGCATGAATTATTTACCTTATGTCGGATTGCCAAACATTCTGGCAGGCAGATTTGTGGTGCCGGAACTGCTGCAGGATGCAGCTACACCGCAAAATTTGGCCGATACGACAATGAAATTACTCAATGACGCCGGTCAGCTACAGGAAATCAGGCAGGAGTTCACCAATATGCATCTAGCGCTTAAGCAGGATGCGGCAGAAAAAGCGGCTGAAGTTGTGTTGCAATATCTATGACAGTGTGGACTAAATACGTCATTGGGGATGCAGTGCAAGGCACACGGAGCGCAGAAACCGAGATAGTACGCGCTTGTACAGTGAGGTTGCGACAACGCCAGTTGCGGTGTAGGCTAACATTGGCAAGGCCAATGTTAAGCGTAGCGGCCGAAACCAAAAAACCGCGCATCGCTGCAATGCGCCCCAAGGAAGTATTTAGATGCTGATTTGTGGTGTAGATGAAGCAGGGCGCGGCCCCTTGGCAGGCAGTGTGTATGCGGCAGCGGTGATTCTGGATGTGAATAACCCAATTGACGGCCTGGCTGACTCAAAAAAACTCTCCGAAAAGAAACGCGATTTTTTAAGCGCAGAAATCAAACAAAAAGCGCTGGCATGGGGCATTGCCAGTTGCACCTGCCAAGAGATTGACGAAATCAATATTCTGCAAGCCAGCCTACTCGCCATGAAGCGCGCCATAGAGGCCATGCAGGCGCAGTTTAACGTGGTTCCGCACATGGGTGAAATATTAGTTCAGGTGGATGGCAACAAAACGCCCAAAATCAGCTTGCCGTGCGAGGCGATCATAAAGGGCGACAGTAAAGTGCAAGCCATTTCCGCCGCGTCTATTCTCGCCAAAGTTGCGCGCGATGCGGAGCTGTACGAACTGGATAAACAATACCCGCAATACGGTTTTGCAAAACACAAAGGCTATCCAAGTCCCGCGCACCTATTGGCTTTGCAGGCACATGGCATTTGCCCGCAACACCGCTTGAGTTATGCGCCGGTGAGGGTTTTATTGGTTTAGTTGGTGATTATTAACAAAACCTAGCCCATCCAGCTACCACTATTTCGTTGGTTATGCTGACGAATTGCTTCTGATTGTTTGCGGCGGCGTTCAGCTAATGCTGCATCTTGTTTTTTTAATTCTTCAGCCGATACTGCATCAACTGGCATCGCAAGCGGAACTTTGAAACTGATTCTGTTGGTTGCTGTGCTCGATGCGTTTGATTGGCCTCCAGTACCCAAGCTCATAAAGCCTGCGACATTTAACTTAGCTCTACCATCCGTCTCTGTTGCCTCGATAACAGATACAGTCACATCAAAGTCAACTAGAAAGATATTTTGACCTGAAGTAAGTGCGCCAAAATGGGATTTATCGGCCTCTTGCTTTCCTGTGCGATGAGCTGGATTTACAAACCCTCCAGCATCTCGAACTTCTGTTTGCGCAGCTTCAACTCCTGCTGCAATTTGAGACAAAGTTTCTTGAATAAAATCTTTTAACTCCATATCTGCTCCTTCTTTAAGTCAACAACAAAAACACCGTCGGTTTTTTGTTTAAATCCGGCAGGGCACTTTGTTTCCATTGATTCACGGTTTTTGTCGCAATAAATTCATCCGAAAGACTGGCATGCGAGGCAATACAGACGCGGGTGTTGGCGTGGCATGTATTTAAAATCGCTTCCAGCATTTGCATATTGCGGTAGGGCGTTTCGATAAAGATTTGCGTCTCGTGGTGCGTTTGTGAGCGTTTTTCGATTTCTTTAAGTTTGCTGGTGCGCTCAATCTTACCCACTGGCAGATAGCCTAAAAACGCGAAACTCTGCCCGTTGAGGCCAGAGGCCATTAGCGCCAATAAAATCGCGCTAGGGCCCACTAGCGGCGCTACACGGATGCATTTCTGGTGGGCTAGGGCGACCAACTTGGCGCCAGGGTCTGCTACCGCAGGGCAACCGGCCTCACTCATCAGCCCGACATCGTGTCCAGCAAGCAACGGTTTAAGTAAATCGGGCAGGGTTTTGTCTTCAGTATGTTCGTTGAGTAAGGCAAAATTGAGTTCACGAATCGGCTTGGTGTGCTTGATAAGGCTTAAAAACTGTCGTGCTGACTTTTCATTTTCTACCACAAAATATTCTAATTTTTGAGTAATCGCAACGACATCGGGCGGCAACACCGCGTGGATGTTATCGCCGCCAAGTGTGACGGGAATTAAATAAAGTGAGCCGTGCTTCATGCGCCTATTGTACGCAATTCACCCAAGGCCGTCATTCCTGTCGGCACATAAAGACAAAAAGTAATGCCCTGAAAGCCAATATCCATGCGGCTTACAGGGCATCTATTTTAATCTGAATAATGCTAATTTTAATACTTTACTTGCGCTCTGTATGTCAGCGTGGTTTTGCCTTCCGCCGGCACATCAATCTTCCACACGGCCAGGTGGCTATTGGCTTTAGTGTGCGGATGGCTTTCAGACAATATTTTCCAATCTCCGCTTATCGGCTCCTGTACGGTCACGGTGACTTTCTCTTTTTTGGCGTTTTTCAATGTGAGCTCAAATGCACTTTCGAATGCACTATTGCCCTTGCTGGGCCGAGGCAGCGTCTTGAAATCTGTTTGTTTTTTGTCGGCGGTTACGTCAAACGCATCACCTAATTTCAGGCGTACGCTTTCGTTTTTCGGGGTGTGGTCGATATTATCTTCGCCCACGAATTGCGCATTACCCGCGCTATCTTTTTTGTAGACACGTAGCACGCCTTTAGGCAGGGGCAGACCGAGCTTACTTGATTCTTTGTTATCAAACTCTATAAAAACGCCAACTTTCATTTTGGTGCCGATTTCGCCATATTGGCCAGTGTAGTAATAGTCTGCGCCTTTCAACACCAGTTCTTTTCGTGCAGGAATCCCGCTTGCAGACAATAGTGCAACCTGCTTGGTTTGATTTTCTGCAATCGTGGTTGGACGATCTAAGGTGTACAAATGGTATTCTAATAGCGATTCTTCAGCCATGGGTGCAACTGCATCGGCCATCATCACCTCTCCTCGCATCGCTTTTGCCATTGGATGCATTTGCTGCTGCACGCGATTCACATCACCCGCCACCAATTGCAGCTTGGCGTTTTTATAACTGGCACCGCTGGTATTAGTCAGCGTAACCCAGCCGGACAAGTCCAGTTTGTCTTCCTTATCATTCAGTTCAGCCACATAGTCGGCTTTCCAGCCCAATCCACCGCTGAGATAGCTCAATTCGACGGTTTGCTCGGTTGCCCCTTTGTTGTTGATTTGCGTCACCAAAGTAGGGCGGTCACGCAGATTTGCCGGCACGTCATCATAGACGATTCGACCCGGCAAACCAGTTTCGATGCGGTTGCCCACCTTCAGCACCACGCCGTTATTGGCCGAGAGCACGGTTGCTTGTTCCGTAGTTTCTACGCCAGTTGTCGGATTGGTTTTCACGATTCCGACAGTTTTACCCACATATTTTTCCAGAATTTTTTGTGGCGTGAGTAAATCAAAATCGAAATTTTGTTCTAATAGTACTAAGCTGCCGGGCGCGTTAATGCTGCGCAGCAGGGCGGTTTCTGGGCGAATCTGGGCGCTTACATCACGCAGCGCAAGCGCATTTAGTCCGGTCTTGATTTTGACCTTGCGCGTATCTTTCACCAAGGCCAGATTGCTGTTGTAAATGGTGACTGCAACATTTTGCTGGTCGTTTAAGGTGCTTCGGATTTCTTCGGATTGATTCTCCACTGCAATAGCTCCAAATGATATTAGCGAAGTAACGGCAAATGCGATCATGCGATGTTTAAACATGGACAACCTTCCCAAAAGATTAATTGAAGCCACTAAAACGACTGCTGCTATATTACGTTGACGCCCTCATTCTTTAGCATGGTAATCAGCCTGATCAGCGGCAATCCAATCAGTGCATTTGGGTCTTCACCCAGCATTCTATCAATCAGCGCGATGCCCAAACCCTCCGATTTTGCACTGCCCGCGCAATGGTAGGGCTGCTCCTTGGTCAGATAGCTTTCGATTTGTTCATCGCTGAGCTGTCGGAATCGTACCAGATACGGCACGACCTCGGCCTGCATATCGCCCGTGGTTGCATTGTATAAACAAAGTGCGCTGTGGAAAGTCACTTCTCGGCCACGCATTAATTGCAGTTGCCTGGTCGCGTTCTGGTGGTTAAGTGGCTTGCCAAGCTGCTCGCCATCCAAGGTGGCGACCTGATCGCAGCCAATCACGAGCGCATGTGCATATTCGCTACCAATTTTCCTGGCTTTTTCCTGTGAAAGCCTTAAGGCGGTTTCGCGTGGCTTTTCGCCTGCAAGCGGCGTTTCATCGACGCGCGGTGAAATGCTGCTAAAAGGGATTTGCAGCTTTTGCAATAGCTCGCGCCTGTAAATCGAGGATGAAGCCAAAATAAGGGTTTGTTTCATGTTCTAGTATGCTTAAATTTAGAATACATAAATAAAAAGCCGACAGCTTGATTCTGTCGGCTTATCGTTCAAACTTCAACAGAAATTACTCGGGCTGGATTTCAAGTAATGACTCATCAGGCGTTACGCTGTCACCCTTGCTGACGTGTACAGCGACCACAGTACCAGTCGTTGCGGCCTGAATCTCATTCTCCATTTTCATGGCTTCAATCACCAGCACACCGTCACCCGCTTTCACTTTGTCACCCACTTTTGCTTTTACAGCCACAATCGTGCCTGGCATGGCGGTGGTTACACAGCCTGCATGGTGCGGGCGAGGGCGTCCGCTGGAGGTTGCCGCGGCTTTTTTCTTGCTGCTGCTTTTGTTGCCGTTGCTTGCAGCGCCGCCGGAAACCTCAATTTCGTCCAGGGTTTCTACAATGACTTCCTCTGCAATGCCGTCTACAGATACATAGAACGGACGTTTTTCTTCACCTGCGTGACCGCTGCCTGTCAGCTTGATATGAAAGGTTTCGCCATGCAAAGTGACGTTAAACTCATTTGGCGCAAAGCGTGCAGAGGCCGTATTTGCGGCTTCTTTGGTATGTAATGCCTCAGGCTTTAAACTGCCTGCATTGCGTTCTTGCAAGAAAGTTTGGCCAATATCAGGGAACATTGCATAAGTTAGGACATCTTCTTCGCTTTTTGCAATGCGCTCAGATTCAGCTTGTAATCTAGCCATTTCTGGGGCTAACAGATCAGCCGGGCGACAGGTAATCACTTCAGCATCGCCTATGGCTAATTTTCTAACTGATTGACTGACGGGTGAAGGTGCCTGCCCATATTGACCAAGGAAGTAGTTTTTTACTTCATTGGTAATAGATTTGTAACGCGTGCCGGTCATCACGTTAAGTACAGCCTGCGTGCCCACAATTTGTGAAGTAGGGGTCACTAGCGGAGGAAAGCCCAGATCTTCGCGCACGCGCGGAATTTCTGCCAATACTTCATCCATGCGGTCCAATGCGCCTTGTTCTTTCAGCTGATTGGAAAGGTTGGAAATCATACCGCCAGGCACCTGGTTGACCAGTACACGTGTATCCACGCCGGTGAATTCGCTCTCATACTGCCAATATTTCCTACGCACTTCGCGGAAATACGCTGTAATTTCTTGCAACTTAGCCAAGTCCAAGCCGGTGTCGTATTCGGTGCCTTTTAATGCAGCTACCATGCTCTCTGTCGTGGGGTGGCTGGCACCTTCTGAAAATGACGAGTTGCAAGTGTCAATAATGCTTGCGCCATTTTCAACGCCTTTTAACAGTGACATGCTGGCTAAGCCGGATGTAGCATGGCTGTGCACATGGATTGGCAGATTCACTGCTGATTTGATTGCGCGAATGAGTTCGCCGGTGGTTTGTGGCGTGAGCAGGCCCGCCATATCCTTAATGCCAATGCTGTCTGAACCCAGTTCTTCCAGTTCTTTCGCCATGGCGACGAAATAGGCAATATCATGGACCGGGCTGGTCGTATAAGACAATGTGCCAATTGCATGTTTGCCTACTTTTTTAACGGCAGTGATCGCTTCACGCAGGTTGCGCACATCATTCAAGGCATCAAAAATACGGAACACATCTACGCCGGCATTGGCTGCCTGTTTCACAAAAGCATGTACTACGTCATCTGAATAATGGCGGTAGCCAAGCAGGTTTTGTCCACGCAGCAGCATATTAATCTGGCTGTTCGGCAAGGCTTTACGCAGCTTTGCGAGGCGCTCCCACGGATCTTCTTTCAAAAAGCGCACGCAGGCATCAAATGTAGCGCCACCCCAGGCCTCGATCGACCAGAAACCAATGGCGTCGAGCTTGGCGCAAATCGGCAGCATGTCTTCGGTGCGCATGCGCGTCGCGATTAACGATTGATGGCCGTCGCGTAAAACTAATTCAGTGATGTGTATTTTGCTCATAGCTTTATTTCTTTATGGTAATTCTTAAAAAATTATATGCCTTCATGTGCCGCAATAGCCGCTGATATCGCTGCCGCAATCAACTCCGGTGGCAACTCAGTTGCGTAATTGGTAAGCTCGGGATGCGTTTCTACAAAACTGGTATTAAAATCCGCATTCTTAAAATCGGGATGCTTCATGATTTCCTGGTAATACGGAATCGTCGTTTTAACGCCGTATACCACCATATCACCCAAAGCGCGGCGACCGCGCTCAACGACGCCATTCCAATCGAGTGCCCAAACCGTGAGTTTGGCGCACATGGAATCGTAATAGGGCGGAATGACATAACCGCTGTAAATCGCAGCATCCATACGCACGCCGGGGCCACCCGGCGAGTAATAGCGCGTTATCTTGCCAAAACTTGGCAAGAAGTCGTTTTTGGGATCTTCCGCGTTAATGCGGTATTCCATGGCAAAGCCACGGTAGCTGATTTCGCTTTGCTTGTATTGCAGCGGCAGGCCATAAGCAATACGAATTTGCTCCTGCACGATGTCGACGCCGGTAATGGTTTCGGTGACGGTATGCTCCACTTGCAGACGCGTATTCATTTCCATGAAATAAAAATGATTGTCCTGGTCCAGCAAAAACTCAACCGTGCCGGCATTTTCATAACCTACCGCCTTGGCGGCTTTTACTGCCAGGTCGCCAATATACTCGCGCTGAGCCTTGCTCAGTTGTGGCGAGGGGGCGATTTCAATCAGTTTCTGGTTGCGGCGCTGAATCGAACAATCACGCTCAAACAGATGAATCACATTGCCCTGGCTGTCGGCCAGCACCTGCACTTCAATGTGACGCGGCGAAACCACGCATTTCTCCAGAAACACTTCGGGCTTGCCAAATGCTTTGCTCGCTTCAGAAATTACCCGATCGTAGTTGCCAATCAATTCTTTTTCGCTGTCACAACGTCTTATGCCGCGTCCGCCGCCGCCATTGGTAGCTTTCAGCATCACAGGGTAACCAATCTTTTTTGCCAGGGCTACTGCTTCATCCAGATCAGCCAGATTGCCGTCACTGCCGGGTGTGCAGGGGATGCCTGCACCAGTCATGGCCTTTCTTGCTTCGATTTTATCGCCCATCTGGCGAATCACGGCTGCGTTTGGCCCAATAAACTTGATGCCGCGCCGTGCGCAGATTTCTGCGAGCTCTGGATTTTCAGATAAAAAACCATAGCCGGGATGTAACGCATCGCAACCGGCAGCCACAGCCACATTGACAATGTTGTGTGCATTCAAATAACCTGCAACCGGATCTGCGCCCAGATTGTAGGATTCGTCTGCCTTTTTAACATGCAAAGCATGGCGATCGGCATCTGCATAAATTGCCACAGATTTAATGCCCATTTCGGAGCAAGCGCGTACAATACGCACTGCAATTTCACCCCGGTTAGCGACTAGAATTTTTTTGAACACGGCATTGCCTTAATATCAACCAACAAACCGCGAAAGTATAACATGCAAGCGCGCGCTAAGGGATGTGCTTGGTTGTAAAATACCGCCAATTAATTTATATTTATGAAGAAATCATTGATTATTAATAACTTAGAATTCGCACAAAAAAAGCAGAAACTTGCTGACAGTTTTGCGGTTTCTGATTTGACAAGACTGGCTGAAGTGCTGGCACCTCATGATAAAAACATTAGGCCGGCGACCATTCACTTCGAATTAACAGGGGTTTGCAAGCAGTTTAGCCAGCCCGGCCTGCATTTACGTATCAAAACCGAGTTACCTGTGATTTGCCAGCGCTGCCTTGATGAAATGCTGATAAGTATAGATTTAAGTTTTGATTATTTAATCAGTGACACGACAATCGATGCGCTTGATGATAACGATGAGATGGATTGGCTGGAAGCCGATAATGAGATGAATTTGCAGGAACTGATTGAAGATGAGCTGCTTTTAGCGATGCCGTTGGCGCCTGCGCATGAAGAAAATTGCAGTAAATCAAGCATGCAAAGCGGCGAAAAACCCAACCCGTTCGCCGTGTTAAAAGGAAAAATTAAATAAAGTCCTTCAATAAATCTTTAAGTTATTGATTTACATTGATGCGCAATTGAATTAAAATGCGCGCTTAATTCATTTCAGCAGTATTTTTGGAGCATTAACATGGCAGTTCAACAAAATAAAAAGTCACCTTCAAAACGCGGCATGCATCGCTCACACGACTTTTTAACCAATCCAGCCTTGGCCGTTGAGCCAACAACTGGCGAAACACATTTGCGCCATCATATCAGCCCGAGTGGTTACTATCGTGGCCGCAAAGTGGTGGCGACAAAAGGCGAATAGACAATATTCAAGCTTTTGTCTTTTGACACAGCATTCTGTTTCAACCAATACGCCGCGCTTTCAATATAGTGCGGCGTTTGCTTATTCGCGTTGACATTTAATCCATAATTACATCTAATTCGAATGATGGATATCACAATCGCAATTGACGCTATGGGAGGGGATCACGGCCCTCATGTTACCGTCCCCGCCGCATTAAACGCCTTAAAAACAGATGACCAGCTGAATATCGTGCTGGTAGGGCTGGAAGACGCCATTCAGGCTGAACTCAAGGCACACAAGGCTACCACAAGCTCGCGCTTGCGCATTCATCATGCGGCCGAGGTTGTATTGATGGACGAATCGCCGCAAAGCGCGCTTAAAAACAAAAAAGATTCCTCCATGCGCGTTGCCATCAACCTGGTCAAATCAGGCGAAGCCAATGCCTGCGTGAGCGCGGGCAATACCGGCGCGCTGATGGCGACTGCGCGATTCGTATTAAAAACCCTACCAGGTATTGATAGGCCAGCTATTGCCTCTGCATTGCCCTCCGAAAAAGGCAATACCTATATGCTGGACCTTGGCGCCAATGCTGACTGCACGGCAGAGCAGCTGCTGCAGTTTGCGGTGATGGGGGCGATGCTGGTAAGTTGTATCGAACATAAACCAAACCCGACAGTGGGTTTGCTCAATATAGGTTCAGAGGACATTAAAGGCAACGAGGTGGTGAAACAAACCGCTGAACTGCTGCGTGCTAGCCACTTGAACTTTTATGGCAATGTGGAAGGTGACGATATATTTAAAGGTACGACTGACCTGGTTGTATGCGATGGTTTTGTGGGTAATGTTTCACTTAAAACCACTGAAGGTTTGGCGCACATGATGGGTAAATTTCTGACGCAGGAGTTTAAGCGCAACTGGCTCACCAAGCTGATGGCGTTGTGCGCATTGCCTGTTTTAAAAGCTTTTAAAAAACGCCTGGACCCACGCCTATACAATGGCGCAAGTTTTTTGGGGTTGCGTGGCATTGTGGTAAAGAGCCATGGCGGGGCAGATAACGTCGCATTTTATCATGCGATCCATGTGGCTATAGAAGAAGCCCGTAGCGGTGTGCTACAGCGCATTCAACAGCAATTGGAAATCGAGCACATACAACCACATTCAGTGGCAACTGAGACAGAAGAAAACGCATGATTCGTTCAAAAATTGCGGGTACCGGCAGCTATCTGCCGCATAAAATCCTGACCAATACCGATTTGGAAAAGATGGTGGATACTACGGATGAATGGATTTTCTCCCGTACTGGCATCCGTGAGCGGCACATTGCCGCAAAAGGTGAACACACCAGTGATTTAGCATTAGAAGCCGCTAAAAACGCCATCTCCAGCGCAGGCATCGAGGCAGGTGACATTGATTTAATCATTGTAGCGACTACCACGCCAGATAAAATTTTTCCCAGTGTTGCCACCATGCTGCAACGTAAGCTGGGCATTGCAGGCTGCCCTGCATTTGATATACAAGCTGTGTGCAGTGGCTTTATTTATGCGCTTGCCACGGCGGATAACTTTATCAAAGCGGGCGGCGCAAAATGTGCCCTGGTGATAGGGGCAGATACATTTTCGCGCATCACTGATTACACCGATAGGAGCAACAGTATTTTGTGGGGTGATGGCGCAGGTGCGGTCATATTGCAGGCTTCAACCGAAGCAGGCGTTATTTCTACGCATCTGCACGCCGATGGCCATTATGAGAAAATGCTGCACGTACCGCGCAAGGCGGAGGGGCACGAAACTGTGCATATGGAAGGCAATGCCGTGTTTAAAATGGCGGTTAATACGCTAGACCAGATCGTCGACGAAACGCTTGCCGCCAACAATATGCAGAAAAGCGATATTGATTGGCTGGTGCCGCACCAAGCCAATATCCGGATTTTGCAAGCCACTGCAAAAAAGCTCGATATGAGCATGGACAGGGTAGTGGTTACGGTAGACAGGCATGGCAATACGTCCGCCGCTTCGATTCCACTGGCTCTGGATGTGGCTGTGCGCGATGGCCGCATCAAACGGGGTGAAATTATACTGATGGAAGCATTTGGCGGTGGCTTTACCTGGGGCTCTGCGCTGATTAAATTTTAATTGAGTTGATTTAAAATATGGATAAAACTGCATTTTTCTTTCCCGGCCAAGGCTCACAATCCGTCGGTATGATGGCCGGATTCGGTGATAATTCTGTTATTAAACAAACCTTTGTCGAAGCGTCAGATATACTGAGCGTTGATTTCTGGGCGATGGCGACCGAACCTAACGAATTGTTAAATCTTACGCAGCATACGCAGCCTTTAATGCTCACGGCAGGGTTAGCCACATGGCGCGCGTATCAACAGGCAGGTGGCCTGCAGCCCAGTATCTGTGCGGGTCACAGCCTGGGTGAATATACTGCTTTAGTGGCAACAGATGCGCTTGGTTTTAAGGATGCGTTGCCGTTGGTTAAATATCGCGCTGAAGTCATGCAAAGTGCCGTACCGGAAGGTGCCGGTGCGATGGCGGCCATATTAGGCCTGGATGATGATGCGGTGCGTACAGTGTGCGCAGAAGCTGCACAAGGCGAGGTGTGTGAGGCTGTGAATCTGAACTCGCCTGGTCAAGTGGTGATCGCCGGCAATAAGGCGGCTGTCGAGCGAGGCATGGAAATGGCAAAAGCCAGAGGCGCAAAACGCGCATTGCCACTTCCGGTAAGTGTGCCATCGCACTGTGCATTAATGAAGCCAGCGGCTGAAAAACTGGCTGAATATTTAAAGAGCGTTACAATCAATGCGCCACAAATTCCAGTGATTCATAATGCGGATGTGGCAAGTTATATCGATTCCGATAAAATCAGAGATGCTTTGGTGCGCCAGTTACATTCTCCCGTACGCTGGGTGGAAACTGTGCAGGCTGTTTATGCGCAAGGTGTTACCAATAGCGCAGAATGCGGCCCAGGCAAAGTGCTGGCGGGCTTAACAAAACGTATTGTTACTGAGCTGCCTTGCGCCGCCCTGACTAGCAATGAAGCTATTTTAGAGTTTATAAAGTAATATAAATCAAATTGTTACGAGGTTTATTTAATGTCGAATAGTCAAATATTAAATGGTCAGATCGCCTTGGTCACAGGCGCCAGTCGCGGCATTGGAGCAGCGATTGCGCAGGAACTGGGTAAACAGGGCGCTGTCGTGATCGGCACAGCAACGACAAAGGGCGGCGCAGAAAGTATTCATGCAGCGCTGCAGCAGGCCGGTATTCAAGGCGCCGGCATGGCGCTGGATGTGAATGATGCGACGCAAATCGAAGCAGTGCTTAAACAAATTTCTGAGCAATTTGGTGATGTGAGCATTCTGGTGAACAACGCTGGCATTACCCGGGATACTTTGCTCATGCGCATGAGCGATGAGGACTGGGATGCTGTGATTTCCACCAATTTAACCTCGGTATTCCGCATGAGCCAGGCCGTGCTGCGTCCGATGATGAAAGCACGTACAGGCCGTATTATCAGTATTTCCAGCGTAGTCGGTCACATGGGTAATGCTGGCCAGACCAATTACGCGGCAGCCAAAGCCGGCATGGCAGGTTTTACCAAATCTCTGGCAGCAGAGGTGGGCAGCCGCAATATTACGGTGAACTGTGTTGCGCCAGGATTTATCGAAACCGACATGACGGCTGAATTGCCTGAGGCTATTAAAACCAAAATGCTGGAGCGTGTGCCCTTGGGGCGCTTGGGCAACGTGCAGGAAATCGCAGCAACTGTCGCATTTTTGGCTTCACCAAGTGCGGCTTACATCACAGGTGAGACCATTCATGTCAATGGCGGCATGTATTGCGCGTAAATTAATTTGAAGTATTTTTGTATTCTTGCAGAGTTTTGTTAGAATATGTACTTAGCTGAAAGAGCTATTTTTTAATCAAAGGGGTAATTTAGATGTCTGACATCGAACAACGTGTAAAAAAAATTGTTGCTGAGCAATTAGGTGCAAATGAAGCGGATGTTAAAAACGCATCTTCATTTGTAGATGATTTAGGCGCTGACTCACTCGACACCGTTGAGCTGGTAATGGCGCTTGAAGAAGAGTTTGACTGCGAGATTCCTGACGAAGAAGCAGAGAAAATCACAACGGTCCAGTTAGCAATTGATTACATCAATACTAACCTCAAATAAATTCAATTTAATCAGCCCTCGCAAGAGGGCTGATTTCCAATCATTATGTCAAAACGCAGAGTAGTCGTCACGGGCTTGGGAGTGGTGTCTCCAGTAGGTATTGGAACATCTACGGCATGGAAAAATTTAATCGCGGGCAAGTCCGGTATTACCCGGATCACGAAATTTGATCCGAGTAATTTTTCATCGCAAATAGCGGGTGAGGTCAAAGGTTTTAACGTAGAAGATTTCTTGCCCGCCAAAGATGCGCGTCGCATGGATACTTTTATTCAATACGGCCTGGCTGCCGGTATCGAGGCGTTCAAAGATTCCGGTATCGAGGTGACTGAGCAGAATGCCGAGCGCATCGGCGTTGCCATTGGCTCAGGCATCGGTGGTTTGGGTTTGATTGAATCCACCAATGACAATTACGATGAAGGCGGCCCGCGTAAGATTTCGCCTTTCTTCATTCCTGGCACAATCATTAATATGATTTCCGGCAATTTGAGCATTATGTTTGGCTTAAAAGGTCCGAATGTCGCCATTGTGACGGCCTGTACTACAGGCACGCATTGTATTGGCGATGCGGCGCGCATGATCGAATATGGCGATGCCGATGTCATGGTGGCGGGTGGTGCAGAAGCTGCGATTACCGAACTTTCCGTTGGCGGCTTTGCTTCAGCACGTGCGTTATCTAACCGCAATGATGATCCGGCTACGGCCAGCCGTCCGTGGGACAAAGACCGTGATGGCTTTGTGATAGGAGAAGGCGCCGGTGTCATGGTGCTGGAAGAATACGAGCATGCCAAAGCACGTGGCGCGCGCATATATGCTGAGCTTTCCGGCTACGGCATGAGCGCAGACGCTTACCACATGACTGCGCCCAATATGGATGGCCCACGCCGTTCCATGGTGAATGCGCTTAAGAATGCTGGAATCAATCCGGATCAGGTGCAGTTTATGAATGCGCACGGCACGTCGACGCCTTTGGGTGATGCGAATGAAACCAACGCGATTAAAGCGACTTTTGGCGATTACGCATACAAACTGGTGGTGAACTCGACAAAATCGATGACAGGGCATTTATTAGGTGGCGCAGGCGGCCTGGAGTCAGTGTTTACCGTGCTGTCGATTTATAACCAGGTTTCACCGCCGACGATCAACATTTTTAACCAGGATCCGGAATGCGACCTGGACTATTGTGCCAACACTGCACGCGATATGAAAATCACCTATGCTCTGAAAAATAATTTTGGTTTCGGCGGGACCAATGGAAGTCTGGTTTTCAAGAAAGTATAATTTTTAGATTCGCCCAAAGCCTGCAAATTAGAACCTTGCAGGCTTTTTTATTGGCGCCGGCTATGGTTTAATGGCGACTCATGACGCGCATGCACACATATCTCACCAACGGCAGTTTCGACCACGCCGTCTCACCCTTTGATCGTGGTTTTGCCTACGGCGACGGCATTTTTCGCACGCTGGTCATGCGTGATGGTATGCCAGAAAACTGGCCGCTGCATTACCAGAAACTGGTTGCCGATTGCGGTACAATTGGCATTGTATGCCCGAGTGCCGAGCTTTTGATGAGTGATTTTCAACAGTTATTTTTGCCGGATGGTCTGACTGAAAATCACTTGGCCATAGCAAAAATTATCATTACGCGCGGAGAGGGTGAGCGCGGCTATGCGCCGCCTGCTGTGACGATGCCGTTGCGCGTTGTCATTAAAACGGCCATGCCGCAATACCCGGAAGAAAATTTTGTGAATGGCGTTAATTTACACGTATGCGAAACACGGCTGGCGCATCAGCCAAAACTGGCGGGCATTAAGCATTTAAACCGCCTGGAAAACATCCTGGCGCGTATGGAATGGAACGACCCCACGATTGCAGACGGCATCATGCTTGATGCTGACAACAATGTCATCGAGTGTACCAGCGCCAATATTTTTGCGCGATTTGGCGATGTCCTGCTGACGCCAGATCTCCGGCAGTGCGGTGTGGCTGGCGTTACTAGGCAGCGCATCATGAGTATTGCACATTCGCTTTCATTGGAAATTTCTGTAGAAACATTCAACGTGGAAAAGTTAATGTCCGCAGACGAAGCGATGATCTGCAATAGCCTGTATGGCGCATGGCAAATCAGGGGAATTCAACATAGAACCTGGCAGGCAGGTGCTCTGGCAGCCAATACCAGAGCGGCTCTAAAGACATGATTAAACTCATTAAAACTACGTTGCTAGCAAGTGTTTTCTTGGTGCTGGTCTTCGGCGCCTGGCTGTTTATGTATGCCAAAACGCCGCTTAATCTCACGCCGGATGCACAGGAGATTAGCATAAAACCAAAAAGCAGCCTTAAAAGCATTGCTGATCAGCTGGTTTCACAGCGCGTTATTCCGCATGCCTGGCCATTTGTGATTTTAGCCAAGGTCCTGCGCAAAGAGCCTTATTTGCAGGCGGGCGATTACACGCTCAATAAAAACATCAACCCATATCAGCTGCTGCGCTCACTCCGCCGTGGCAAGGCCATGCAAGGCAGCATTACCTTTATTGAAGGTAAAACTTTCAAGCAAATGCGTGAAAAACTCGCCAAAAACGATGCGGTAAAAACTACCATTGAGCATTTATCTGATGCTGAAGTAATGCGTATTGTGGGCAAGGGTGAAAAACATCCCGAGGGGTTGTTTTTTCCAGACACCTTTTATTTCAACCGCAACACCGCTGATATTGTGCTGCTGAAACGGTCGTACGAAAGCATGCAAAGCAAGCTAGCATCGGCATGGGCTAATCGCGCGCCAAATCTGCCATATAAAAACAGCTATGAAGCCCTTATCATGGCCTCTATTGTCGAAAAAGAAACCGGGAAGGCATCCGAGAGGAAAATGATCGCGGGTGTTTTTCTGAATCGTCTGCGTATCGGCATGCGTCTGCAAACAGATCCTACCGTGATTTACGGCATGGGAGAACAATACGATGGCAATATCCGCCGCAAAGATTTGACAGCGGACACCCCCTACAACACTTACACCAGAAGTGGCTTGCCACCTACGCCGATCGCCATGCCTGGCCTGGCTTCCATCGAGGCTGCATTGCACCCGGAAAAGACGAAAGCGTTGTATTTTGTGGGCAAGGGTGATGGCAGCCACAAATTTTCAAACTCATTGGTCGAGCATAATCGTGCCGTCGTAAAATATCAGCTTAATGGCCAATCTAAAAACCGGAAAAACTAAATGACGATAATCCAGACTCCACACAGGGGGAAATTCATCACTTTAGAAGGCATGGATGGCGCTGGGAAAAGTACGCATATTCCGAATATTATTAAAATATTAGAAGCGCGCGGCTTAGAAGTGGTTTCAACGCGGGAGCCCGGCGGAACAAAGCTCGGCGAGCAACTGCGTACTTTGCTGCTGCATGAGTCCATGCATCCGGAAACGGAAACTTTATTGATGTTTGCAGCCAGGCGCGAACACATCGCCAATGTGATTGAGCCTGCTTTGGCACGCGGTGCCTATGTGCTTTCTGATCGCTTTACCGATGCCACTTACGCATATCAGTGCGGGGCGAAGGGCGTTTCCAGCGATAAGATCAAGCAACTTGAAACATGGGTGCAGGGCGATTTGCAGCCGGACATGACTTTGCTTTTTGATGTGCCTGTTGAAATCAGTCTGGCCAGGCTTGCAAGCGCGCGTGAGCCGGATAAGTTTGAGCGTGAGAATGCGGCGTTTTTTGACAAACTACGCCAGGCTTATCTAACGCGCGCTAAGGAAAACCCTGCTCGCTTTCATATCATAGATGCGAACCAGGCGCTTGATAAAGTTAAACAATCAGTTGAACAATTTGTTTCAACTATATAATTAATAATGTAAATATTTATGTATCTATGGCAAAAAGAGCAGTGGCGACACATCATGCAGCAACGTGCAAGCATACCGCACGCTTTGCTGCTGCGTGGCCGGGCAGGCACCGGGAAACATGCGTTTGCCGTCAATTTGTCACGTGCCATATTATGCCAGCAGCCCGATGCACAGCATGAGGCTTGCGGGGAATGTCCAAGCTGCTTATGGCTGGCAGAAGGTAATCATCCGGATTTTCGTTTTATCAGCCCAGAAGATGCTGAAAATACAGAAGAAATACCGAAGAAAAAAACTGCAAAAAAAAGCCAGATTTCAGTCGCACAGATCCGCCAGCTTATTGATTATCTGAGCCTTACCAGTCATCAAGTTAATAGTCCGCGCGTCATTTTAATTTCTCCGGCGGAAACGCTTAATATAGCTTCGGCAAATGCCTTGCTGAAGATGCTGGAAGAGCCGCCTGCCAATACCTTGTTTTTATTGGTAACCAGCCAGCCGCAACGGCTGTTGGCTACTATCCTCAGCCGTTGCCAGGCCATTGACATGCCGCTGCCAAACAGAGCAGATGCGCTTGCGTGGTTGAAACAGCAGGGCGTTAAAGATGCCGAGGAGGCGCTGGACTACGCAGGAGGCGCGCCATTACTGGCTTTGCAAGCTGCAGAAGAGGGTGGAGCCAGCGCCAGTTTGGTTAAGAATCTGGCGCAGGGAGCTAGGTTGGATCCTTTTGTCTGCGCGCCTTTGTTTTTAACGTTGGGCATGGAGCGCGCTATTGATGCGCTGCAAAAATGGACATTTGACCTGACTGCATACAAGCTGTCACAGGCATTGCATTACCATTCTCAACACAGCGGCGCTTTGCAAGCCTTGTGTAAAAGCGTAAACTTGAAGTCCTTGCTCTGTTTCCAACAAAAACTGCTGGAAGCTAAAAGGACGGCAAATCATCCATTGAGTAACGAATTGCAGCTTGAGAATATATTGTTACAATACACGCATCTGTTTAAGCCCGTTAATGTGAAAACATAAAGAGAGCTAGCATTGAACATGGAAGCAAATACCGATCAAATTAGAGAAGCCGGCAATAAGCCTGGCGTATTGTCGCTCGCCATTAAAGAAAAATCGGCTTTATACGCTGCCTATATGCCTTACGTAAAAGGCGGCGGTTTGTTTATTCCGACCAATAAAAACTTCAAAATCGGTGAAGAAGTATTCATGCTGTTAAGCCTGGTAGATGATCCAGTAAAACACAAAGTGGTTGGTAAGGTGATTTGGATTACCCCTGTGGCGCAGGCCAACCGCCCGCAAGGCATAGGCGTGCAGTTTAGCGAAAAAGATGGCGGCATAGAGGTGAAAAACAAGATAGAAACAATTCTGGGTGGTGCACTAAAAGCAAACCGTGCCACCCATACGATGTAACGCGTAATTTGAGCAACATGCTAGTTGATTCGCATTGCCACCTTAACTTCCCAGAGTTCACTGAAAACATTAATGCTGTAAGACAATTGATGCAGGATTCGCAAGTGAGCCATGCGTTATGCGTTTCGGTCACGCTCGACAAGTTTCCTGAAGTGTTAGGCCTGGCGGAGCAGTACGATAATTTTTACGCCTCAGTGGGAGTGCATCCTGATTATGAGAATATCGATGAGCCCAGTGTGGACCTGCTTTGCAGGCTGGCACAGCACCCTAAAGTGGTGGCGATTGGCGAAACCGGCTTAGATTATTTCCGTCTTAGCGGCGATCTAGAATGGCAGCGCAACCGCTTCCGCACGCATATTCGTGCCGCCATTCTAGTAGGAAAACCTTTGATTATTCATACCAGGAACGCCGCGAATGATACGCTGCGCATCATGCAGGAAGAGGGCGCACATCAGGCGGGCGGGGTGATGCATTGTTTTACCGAAAGCCTGGAAATGGCCAAGGCCGCCATTGAAATGGGTTTTTACATCTCGTTTTCTGGCATTGTGACGTTTAAAAATGCCGCACAATTAAAAGAAGTCGCGCAAAAGATCCCGCTGGATAAAATACTGGTAGAGACCGATTCGCCTTATCTGGCACCTGTGCCGTTTAGAGGCAAAACCAATCAGCCCGCCTATGTAAAATACGTGGCGCAGGAAATCGCCGATCTACGTGGAATAAGCCTGGAAGCGGTAATGCAGGCTACCACGCAGAATTTTTTCAATTTGTTTAAGTACGCAAGAATCTCATAATGCAACTCACCATGCTTGGCGTAGGCTCCAGCGCAGGCACCCCAGTGGTGGGCTGCAAATGTGTCACTTGCAGCTCGGATAACCCGCGCAACAAGCGTACGCGCTGCTCCAGCCTGATTACGCTGGATTCCGGAGAAAACATCCTCATTGATAGCGGGCCTGACTTGCGTATTCAATCACTACGAGAGAATATTGAGCGTGTAGACGCAGTTTTGTATACGCACACACATGCTGATCATCTGCATGGCATTGACGATTTGCGCGCTTTTTGCCAGATCCAGCGTGCGCAAATCCCGTTGTATGCCAAAGAAGATGCGGTTGCTCATATCAAACAAAAATTCGGTTATGTGCTACGTGAGCCCAGTGATTTCTGGGATTTGCCTGTATTGCGCACAGAACCTATCCATGGACCATTCGAGCTTTTTGGTGTGAAGGTTTATCCCATACCATTACTGCATGGCAGGAGCCATATTTTAGGCTATAGGATTGGCAACTTCGCTTATATGACGGATGTCTCTGAAATTCCGGAGACATCTTTCGCACTGCTAGAAAATCTGGATGTGGTACTGTTAGATTGTCTGCGCGAAGCGTCACACCCGACGCATATTAATATTGAACAAAGTTTGGCTTACATAGGTCGTATGAAAGCCAAACAAAGTTATATGATTCACATGACGCATGAATTAGAATATGTATCTTTAGCAAGTAAGTTACCAAGTGGTGTATTTGTTGGCTATGATGGCTTGAAATTAGACATTGATTGATATCAGAGCATTGGCAAGGTCAACAAAAGGCGTTATAAGTGCGTTGTAATGCACACTTAACACATTAAGATTAAAACAGGTTCAGAGGGAAATGATGCGAATTACATTCAAGAAAATTTTAGCAAGCAGTCTTGTTGTTGGCATACTGGCTATATCAAACGCGCATGCAGCTGGAAAAACTTATACAGAAAACGAGTTTCTAGATAACTTCAGTGGTAAATCAAAAAAAGTAATTGTGGAGAAGTTAGGACAGCCTGCAAAAAAAGAGCTCTCGGTAAAGCCTACCAATGCCGGGGCAGTTATAGGTAAAAATGTAGAAGACAAAAAATCCAAGCCTGTTAAAGTTGAGATGTGGTATTACAAAAATATTGTGAAATACGATCCTAAACGTACTTACAAGGAAACTGAAATTACTTTTGTAAATGACCGTGTGATGAACATCGCGTTTTTCAACAATAGGTAAGTATTGCATACAGTTGAAATAATAAATGCCGAGACTACTCTCGGCATTTACTTACCCAATAACTTCGCATAATGTATAAATCGGACGGGCTAAGTACACACGCTTTCACCATAATTTACATTATGTTAAAAAAATTTTACGTTTTACGGTTTTTTGAAAGGATTTCTAAACCGGAAATATTAAGATACATAAACTATTCCGATTTGTCTACAAAAGATGTAACTCAGAAATAAGAGCCACTGTAATTAATATCTAAGAAAAAAGCTTAGCACCATTGTTTATTGCTAATTGTTTTTAGTAATGTAACTCATGGAAATTAAATGGTTTAGCTGTACGGACTGAACGCGTAGACATTCAAATAGTGAGTTAAAGTAATCTATGTCTTGATCTGTAAATCTAAAATTCATTCCATATGCATAAAACGGATCAGTATCTGCCTTTTCAATTGCATTTTCATAAAACTGAGGTGTTCTTTCTTTATTTTTTATAGTGTTATATGAGGCAGGACCTAAAAACAATCCAGCATTAACATTACCATTTAATATAAAACCCTTAACTATGCCGTGAGCAATTTCATTTCTTCTCATAGCAGCATCAATATAATTTTGGCAAAGTAATTCAAACTCATTAATAGAAAAGGATGGTATGTATTTAGGTAGAAATGTACTAGCTGCCTTTTTTAATAATTCTGCTTTTTTAGATGAGTTAAATTTCGAACCGTAGCTACGTGATTTATCGGCATCAAACTCAATTAACCACCAATACATATCAGCCATGCAAGTCTCTACTAACTCCCAAGATGAAAGCGCTCTCCCTACGCTAATAAAGATTGATTCGCGGTCTTGGCAACCATTATTGCTTGGTATTGCCGCGTTAAAATCAATTTTAGTAATTGGCATTCTTTGAAAACTAGTTTCATTCATAAACTGAAGTATCTAAAAAAACATGGAGATACTTTCAATTTAACTTGATAAATAGTAATTAAGCAATACGAGTAGGGTAGTTAGCCATATCTGGCCCACGTTTCCCTGATGTAATCTGCAAAGGCCAATCTACCAGCCAACGTCCATTTTCCTGCTGCACACCCTTCATACGACCAGAAGCAAGCAATTGTCTAACCCTACGCTCTGAAATTGACAGCCGCTTAGCCACTTGAGAAGGGGTTACGTACATGTTCATAACTAATCCTAGACAGACTTATTCAATAATGTGCTTAGTAAGGATGAAGCATTGACACCATTTCGGCCTGTAATCACCTTAGCCTTTGAAGGTTTTTTCGAAAAACTAGACTTTGGTAATCGATTAACAGTTTTTAAAGCAACATTATTTTTCAAATGACTATCACACTCCAATTCAATTAGCTCGCGTACCATGCGCGATAGAGTGAAATTCCTAGCAGCTGCAACAGCCTGTAATTTTGAATAAAGCACAGGCTCTAATCTTATTTGCATTAATTGCGACTTTTTAACCAGCATTGTAAAAATCCCTTAAATTTGTCATTACAAAACGTAAAGCTAACGCTTATTTCATTGTGTGTATTGTTGGAATGTGTCCGTAATATAAATCTAGTGCGGCTTCGCCGCACTCGGACAAAATGTCCTTACTACGTTCAGAAGACTTCCGCGCCGTGCGTCCTCGCTGCGCGGCGGGCGCGCGGCGCGTAAGCCCCTTGAACGTTAGATTTATATTTATATTCCCTGCTAACAATGGTTTTTTTGTCTATAGAAAGAGGGCGCATAGACAACAAAATTATCCAATGTGATTGCTTCGCAAGGCAACAGCATGACTGCGTCATGTTGCCAACGCTGGGGCGTTTCACAGGAACATTGGAGCACTAACATCATTTAACCCCGCCTTGTATCAAGCGCAAATGTTGACGTTGAATAGGTGGTGTCTGCTTTGCCAAGTCTCTCACTTGCTGTCGTTCAGCTAACCAGTAACGCGCCATCTGAAACATGTTGCCAATGTAATACAACTCATGTGACTGATAGCTACGACCCGAAGGATTGAACAAAAGGCCTCCCTTGATAGACCAACCTTCCCAAGGTTCGCCCGGCAGTTCATAGCCCGACATCACACGCAAAAGCTTGTAAGCAGCGTAAGGGATTGTGGTAGCACCCGTTTCCCAATTGATGACAGTTCTTAGATTGACGTGCAGCATCTCAGAGGCTTTTTCTTGTGAAAGACATGCTAGACGTCTAACCAAAACGAAATCTTCGGCCTGAGGTGGGTAAAATCGCTTAGTTTTTAGTTTAGGCATGATGTTATCTGCCTAACTAGAAAAAGCTGATGATTCTAGGTTTTCATGAAGTTCAAACAGCTTATCGCAGGTCAGCCCGACAGAGATGTCCGAAAACTTATCCAAATCGGATAACGCATCATGCAAATTGAAATTGAGGCCATAAAACTTTTCAGCTTTTTGGGCTTCCTCAATCAATAGGGGTTGTAAAACTGGATTATTTATAAGACCATGAAAGACATCAAGTGCAATCAAACAAAGTTTGAGCTGCTCAAGTGTCAATTCTTGTGGCACTGCTGAAAGTGACATTTTCACCATTTCAATTTCTCCTTTGATATGGTGAAAAGCGCTAGGGCATTAGCAATCCAGCTTATTACTATTCCGAAGTGGTTATTGTTTCACTTCGTATAATGTATATTATGTTAAATCAATGCAATTGGTAACTTTCGTCTAACTACCTCCTCTGGCTACTCAGTACTTTTAACGAAGTTTCGATTTCAGATGCCAGTTTGGTTTCACCAATATTTCTTGCAATGGTTAAGGCTTCAACCAAAATGGTTTTAGCATTTTCTGTATTGCCCGTAATAGCTTTTACTTTCCCTAAGGCGTAGCTAGCCTTGGCTTCATAATAAGCGCCACCATTGTCTTTGCTGAATTGCAGTAACTTTGAATAGGATCTCTCGGCATTGCTATATTCCTTGGCTTTCTCATAAGTTTGCCCAAGTATGTAACTGGCGTCCGCGTAATCATCAAGCGTACCTGCCTTCTGTTGCATCAATACGGCTTTGAGTTGATACTCAATTGCTAGATCATGCTGATTAAGTGCACTGTAGCTCGATGCTAAACGTTCATAACTATCCGCCCGTTCATTATCATTCATGGCCAGTTTAGAGCCTGTCAAATAACTGGCTAGCGCCGCATCCAGGTTGTTGTTCTGTATATGTGTTTCGCCAATTAAATTCAGATTAATGCGCTTAAATTTGTCATTTTTTTCTACCTCGCAGATTTTTATGCTTTTTTCATAACTGGCGATTGCTTCCATGTTCTTATTGTTATTTTTATGCAGGTTTCCAATAAAAATATGTGAAAGAATCTCATCAAACCCAGATTTGGATTGCTTTGCGGCCATTTCCAGCGTATTTAGTGCCGCATCATAATTATTCTGTGCGCCAAGCGCTCTGCCTTTGCATAACAGGCCTTCGTGATGATTGGGGGCATGCTTTAAAATAGCTTCAGAGATTGTGATGGCGCTGGTCAACTCATCTTTGTTTAATGCCGCGTTACAAGCGGAAATTTTATCTGCAATTTCATCTGCGCTCACATTAATGCTTATAAAAAACAATGAACTATATATTAAATTTAAAGTAGTTTTTGATGTTTTCATTCATTTAAACCTGTTTAAAATAAAGTGGTTTGTATGCTGGAACTTATATCAGACGCGCTCTGGCTGGCATTAGTTGCGTCACCTTTCAACAAAGCTAACAATCCCGTTTCATCAATCACAGGCACGCCCAATGTTTGCGCTTTTTCCAGTTTGCTGCCGGCTTCAGCGCCCGCCACTACAAAATCTGTTTTTTTAGAAACGCTGCTGCTCACCTTGCCGCCAGCCGCTTCGATTAAGGCTTGTGCTGCATCTCGCGTTAAGTTGGGCAACGTGCCAGTCAAGACCAATGTTTTTCCTAATAATGCACCTGATGCTGTTTGTTTACCATGAGCCTCTGGCCACCGCACGCCTAATTTTTGCATGGAAGCAATTACCTGGCGATTGTGCGGCTCGCTCAAAAACTGCAAAATGGATTCAGCCACGATTGGCCCTACGTCATTCACCTGCAGTAATGCCTCATAATCCGCATCCAGCAAAGCTTGCAGGCTGCCGAAATGCTTACTTAAGTCCTTCGCCGTTGTTTCGCCCACATTGCGGATGCCCAATCCATAAATAAAGCGTGCCAGCGTGGTTTGCTTGCTGTGATTCAACGCATTCACCACGTTCTGCGCTGACTTTTGCGCCATGCGCTCCAGATTGGCTAGCGTCGCTACATCCAACTTGTAAATATCATCCAGCGAATGAACCAGATTGGCTTCAACCAGCTGGTCCGCCAGCTTTTCGCCCAGGCCTTCAATATCCATGGCGCGACGCGATGCAAAATGCGTAATGGCCTGCTTTCGCTGTGCTGGACAATATATTCCGCCTGTACAGCGTGCCACTGCTTCATCCTGAGGACGCTCAATATGCGAGCCACATTCCGGGCACACTGTTGGCATTGTGAATAAGCGCGCATCGTCAGGCCGTTTTTCTGTCACGACCGAAACCACTTCCGGGATGACGTCCCCTGCCCTGCGCACAACCACCGTGTCCCCGATCCGGATATCTTTGCGTCTTAATTCATCCTCGTTATGCAGTGTGGCGTTCGTCACCGTGACGCCGCCTACAAACACCGCTTTCAGGCGCGCGACCGGCGTAATCGCACCGGTGCGGCCGACTTGCACGGTAATGTCTTCTACGATCGTTGTCGCTTCTTCTGCCGGATATTTATGCGCGATTGCCCAGCGCGGCGCGCGTGAAACATAACCAAGTTCGTCCTGCTGCCTGAATTGATTGACCTTATATACCACGCCATCTATATCAAATGGTAAGCTTGCACGCTTTGCACCGATCTCACGAAAATAAGCAAGCAAGCCATTTGCGCCATATTTCACGGCGCGCAAATCGCTTACTGGGAACAGCAGATTTTCCAGATAATCCATCGCTTCTGCATGTGAATGCAATGTAGGGGCACCAACCGCTTCACCCAGGCCATAAGCAAAAAAATGTAACGGCCGTGTGGCGGTAATTTGCGGATCTAACTGACGCAGACTACCCGCTGCTGCATTTCGTGGATTGGCGAACAACTTGGCGCCCAGTTTCTCTTGAGCGATGTTCAGGCGCTCGAAATCATGTTTTAACATCAGCACTTCACCGCGCACTTCAAGTAGTGCTGGCGGGTTAGAGATGGCTATGCGTGTAGGAATGGCGCGAATGGTACGCAGGTTGTGCGTGACGTTTTCACCTGAGTAGCCATCGCCGCGTGTGGCGCCTTGTGTGAATAAGCCGTTCTCATAGGTCAAGGTAATGGCCAAGCCGTCGAACTTTGGTTCGACTGCATATTCAACTGATTCGATACTTAAACCATCACGAACGCGCTTATCAAACGCCAGCAATTCATCATCACCAAACGCATTATTGAGCGACAGCATGGCCTGACGGTGCGTTACGCTCTCGAATGCTTTGAGCGCGGCGCCACTCACGCGCTGCGTGGGTGAATCAGGGGTAACAAGTTCGGGAAACCGTTGCTCTAAGTTGACCAGCTGACGATACAAGCCATCGTATTCATTATCTGAGATAGTGGGCGCATCCAGCACATAGTATCGATAATCATGCTGCGCTATCTCCACAACAAGCTGGGCAACCTGTTTACGCGCCGCTTCTAAATCATCCATAGCCGGACTAGCTGAAAAGGCGCATGCTGCCTGGGCTGCCAGGCATAATGCCGCGTGCGACCATGGTGGCATGGATCACTTTAAGCTGTTGCCGGATTTTTTCTAATTGCAGATCACTTAATGGCTTCTGGTTGTCATCCACCAGGCGCCCATTCAGGCTGGCCGCCATTTTCTGGGCTATCGCAATCATCTGGTTGAACACCTGCTCACAATTGTTGACCTTGGGGATTTCTATTTGGAAGGTCACGCTTTTGAGCACATTGCTGCGCAGGCTTTCAGCGGTAAAGGGCTGATTGTCAGTATCTATCAGCACAAACAGCGGATCTTCTTTGCCATTTGCAAAGTAATAGAACTTACCATCGTCCTTCAGCACTAGTCCATTTGCTTCAGCCAATCCTTTAAACTTGGTGCCATGAATCGGCGTGTCGCCCTGGGCGATATGCACGCTGATCATTTGATCAACTTCGAGACAAAACTGATCCAGCTCAATTGCATGCTGCATCGCATCGCCACTGCCTTGCCATTCAACATGGGCATTCAGCGCCAGACCGCAATCCTCTACAGAAAACTGGAATTTATTCAGCAGCTGTTTGGATATCGGGCCGCCACGGTCAGCAAGCTGCAGACTGCAAGCTACTTGCTTGAATTTGGTTTTAGATGTGCTTTCGTTCAAGACGTGCCATTTATTGTCGGCATCCAGGCCGTGCAGCTGCATCGGCAAGCCGATGTCGCTCTTTAAGGCGCTTAGCGCTGCAAAGTCACTAACGGCAATGTTTGTGGTAGCGTATAAAATCGCAGTCAAATCAATTTGCGGATGTATATAATCAGGTAAATCGGCTTGCAGGTTTTGGATTTTCTCATACAGATCGGCCTTAACAATAGGCTCAGTTTCAACGGGTTCAATTTGTAGTTTTTCTAATATGGTAGGCTCATCAACAGAGGTTTCCATTGGCTGAGATGCCTTGCTGTTTTTCTCTGCCGTATCCTGAATGCCTTCTGTTTGCAGATCGCTAATGGTCTTTGAGAATCGTGTATGTTCCGCAAGTTTGATTTTTTCGACGACTTCACCAAGCTCTTTCTCGACATAAGCGTCCGTATCGATGTAAAAGTCTTCAGCCAGCACATCTTTTTGCGGAACGATGAATTCACTGGTGACTTGTTTACGCAACTTTCTTTCCTGCATCCAGTTGTAGATCACAACCCCTGCAATAATAAAAGCGCCTAGAATAATAAGAGCTACTTGCAAATCTGACATGTTTTTATTTTACTTTGAATTGGTGCTAATTTTCGAATTAATTCAATAATATTTCAAGCATGCATCGTAAGCGCAGCCTCAATATCAACGTCCACAACGCGCGAAACACCGGATTCCTGCATGGTCACCCCGATAAGCTGCTGCGCCATTTCCATGGTGATTTTGTTATGCGAAACAAACATGAACTGTGTTTTTTCGGCCATTTTCTTCACCATGTTACAAAAACGCTCGGTATTGCTATCATCCAAAGGCGCATCCACCTCGTCCATCAGGCAGAATGGTGCAGGATTCAACCTGAACAGCGCGAATACCAGCGCCAGCGCGGTTAATGCTTTCTCGCCGCCGGATAGAAGCTGAATGGTGGTGTTTTTCTTGCCTGGCGGTTGTGCAAACACATGTAGGCCTGTGTCCAGAATCTCGTCGCCCAATAATTCCAGCCTGGCCTGGCCGCCATCGAATAAGGTAGCGAAAAGCTCGCCAAAGTGCTGATTGGCAGTATTGAAGGTTTGCATCAGTTTGTCGCGTGTTTCACGGTCAATCTTGTGAATCGCATCCTCCAGCGTTGCCGTAGCCTGCGCCAGATCCTGCATCTGGCTATCCAGGTAGGTCTTGCGCTCAGCTTCGGCGGCCAGTTCCTGGATCGCTGCCAGATTCACGGCGCCCAGCTCATTGATGTTCTGCTGTAATTGGCTGGTTTTGCGCACCATATCTGTGGTTTTGGCACTTTCCGCCAAACCTGTGGCCAACTCCTGCTCGTTGTGGCCATTTTCAACCAAGCCGGCCTGGCACTGTTCAAAATACAGACGCGCTTCCTGTTCATTTAAGCGGCTTTGCTCAAGGCCATCGCGCATGGGATGCAGTTGCTGCTCGTTTTGCATGCGCTGGCGTTCTAACGCTTGTAACTGCTGCTCCTGCCCGGCCAGGTGATTGCGTGCTTCCGCCAGCGCCGCTTCGCGCTGCTGCTTGAGGTTAATCGCTTCATTTAAATTGACCTTCAGTGTTTCCATCGGCGTAAGTTTCAAAGTTTCTTCCGCTTCAGCTTGGCGCAATAAAAGCGCTGTTATTTCTTCATTATTTACATTAATTTTATTATTTAACTCATTAATATTATTGGTTATTAATTTTAAATTAAAAACACTTTCTTGATGCAACTTTTCAGCTTGCTGAACTGAATCCCGCAGCACCAAATACGCCTGTTCGGCTTGCTGTTTTGCAGTCGCATCATTATTTTTTATCAACTCCAATTGGCTTAATTGGCCTGAAATCACTTGCAACGCTTCTTGTTTTTCAGCTTTATCTGCCACTGATTGCGCGAGCTTTGTTTTTGCAGCTTCAATGTCCGCTTTGATGTTTTTCTCGCGCTCGAGCGAAGTTTGGCGGGCGTGCTGTAAGCGAGAAAACTCAAGTTGTAACTGATGCTGCGTTTGTGTAGCGGTTCTCAGCTGGTTATTTTCATGTTGCTGTTGCTGACGCGTCTGTGTAAGTTTGCCCTCAGCGGCTTTAAGCGACTCGGTCACTTGCTGCTGCTGCTGCTGCAGGTTGGGTAAATTTACCTGTAAATTTTCTAGCTGCTGCTGACGCTCCAGTACGCCATGCAAGCTTGAGTTTGCGCCGTGATAGGCTACGCTATGACGGCCATAGATATCGCCCTGCTGATTCACCAAGGTTTCACCCAAATTAAGCGCGGTGATGGCCTTTTGTACATCATCGCCAGAGGTCAATAAATACGCGCCTGCCAGCCAATCGCTTAAAATGGGTTTTAAGTCTGTGTCACACTCATTAATGATGCTGATAAGGGGGATTAGAATCGAATTCTGTTTAATGGACGTGGCATTTTCGGCTGCCCTGTAGCCCAGTACCAGCGCACCTGGCGGCCGGTTTCCCAAGTCATGTTTATCAGAGATCAGCGCATTTAGTTTTGCACCTAATATAGCTTCTAAGGCAACGCTCCAAGTTTCGTCAATTTTAATCTTCTGCCATAACCTGGCATTATTTTTTAAGCCTTTACTGTTCAGCCATTCGCCCAGCTTACCTTCGGTATTGAGTGATTGTTGAATTTTATGGAGTGAGTGAATCTCGGCTTCTGCCTGGTTTGCAGCACGCTGTGCCTGATGTTGCTGCTCTCGCAGCAGATTGATTTCAGCATGCAGCGCCGCTTCATCTGCACGCAGTTTTTGAACTGCCTGCTCTATATTAGCAATCTCTTGCTGCGCGTGCAGCAAAGCGGATTCGCTGTCTTTTAACCGTGACTCATCGGGCAGCACCAGATTGGATAAATCCGTCTCAAGCCTTTGAATGCGCTGGCTACTCTCGCCAATCGCCTGGTTCAAATAATGAATATGGCTATTCTCGATTTGTATGCGCTGATTTGCTTCTGACAGCACTTGCAGGCTTTTTTGGGCAATGTCCGTAGCAGCTTTAAGCGCAGCCTCTTTCTCCGGGAGCGTTTGCTTAAGCGCATCCAAAGCCATTTGAGCCTGTTGCTCGCTTGCTGTTGCAGTTTCCAGTTCGTTATTTAACTGTGCCAGGTTTTGCTGGAAAGCCTGGTTGGCACTGGCGTTTCGCTCAAGCGCATGCTGCAATTGCTGCAGCTGCTGTGCCATGCGCTCGCGCGCCTCGGTATTTTGTTTCACCTGGTGTTCGAGGTTGGAAACTTCGGCATTCGCCTCATAATAGGCCGCTTGTGCAGTATTAATGCCCTCGCTGGCCGCATAATGCGCCTGGCGGCAGGTTTCCAGCTCGGCTTCGCTTTTTCTTAGCGCCGCGGTTTGCGCTTCAAGCTGATTCACCAGTTGATCAACCCGCGTTTTGGCCTTTTCCCAGTCGCGGCTGGCATCACGTTTTTTCAGCAGCCACAATTGCCCTTCCGCCAGCTTCAATGCGGCATGCAGTGCATGATATTGCTGCGTCACAACAGCCTGTGATTCTAGCTTGGTGATCTGCTTTTGCAGCTCGCGGCATATATCCTCCACTCTGGTAAGGTTCTCGCGCGTATCACGCAGGCGCAATTCAGTCTCACGGCGACGCTCCTTATACTTGCTGATGCCCGCGGCTTCTTCCAGAAACACCCGCAGTTCTTCAGGTTTAGCCTCTACAATGCGTGAAATGGTATTCTGACCGATAATCGCATAGGCGCGGCCGCCCAGGCCTGTACCCAGAAACAAATCAGCCACATCGCGACGGCGCACGGCTGTGTTGTTAATGTAGTAAGTTGAGCCTTTTTCGCGCTCAATGACGCGCTTGACGCTGATTTCCGCATACTGGCTCCACTCGCCGCTTGCCCCGCCCAGGCTGTTGTCAAACACCAGCTCGACACTGGCGCGCGAAATAGGTTTGCGGTTGGCAGAACCGTTAAAAATCACGGCATCCATCGCGTCGGCGCGCATTTCTTTGGCAGATGACTCGCCCAATACCCAGCGTACCGATTCCATGACGTTGGATTTGCCGCAGCCATTAGGCCCGACCACGCCCACGCGCTGGCCGTGCAAGTGAATAGTGGTTGGGTCTACAAACGATTTGAAGCCGGCGAGTTTTAGATGGGTTAAGCGCAAAATGAATGAGTCAATGAGATTTAATTTTAAGCGTTATAATAACGTTTTTTTAGGCCGAAATCCGCATTTTCTATGACAAGCGAACAAACTTTAGGCGCCAAACCGACCGTGCAGCCGACCAAGCAGCTGGAAACCTTTGCCAACCCCAATCCTGGCCGTGATTTTCATATCCATATGGAAATCCCTGAATTTACTTGCTTATGCCCTAAAACAGGCCAGCCGGATTTTGCCGTGATTTATCTGGATTACATTCCAGACCAACTTTGTGTGGAACTTAAAAGCCTGAAGCTATATATGTGGTCGTTCCGTGAAGAAGGCTGCTTTCACGAGGCGGTCACAAATCGCATTCTGGATGACCTGATTGCGGCCACACAACCAAAGTTTATGCGCGTGACGGCCAAATTTTATGTGCGTGGCGGCATTTTCACCAATGTGGTGGCAGAGCATCGCAAGGCGGGCTGGCAACCACAGCCATTTGTAGATTTATTAAAATTCGAGTCGCAATCCAACACGCGCGGATAAGTGATACTGCACAGAATATCATAGGCAAATTATAAATTAATTGACAATTAGCCCTCCCGTCTTTAATATTGCGCCTTCTTTGAATTGTAGCTAATTCAAGAGCCCGAATCTTGGTTATGTTTTGGCAGTAAGTTGGGGGTATAGCTCAGCTGGGAGAGCGCTTGCATGGCATGCAAGAGGTCAGCGGTTCGATCCCGCTTACCTCCACCAAATTTGTGGCAAATTCATTTTAGAAATAGAGTGAATTGTAGTAAAATAGCGGCGTTGTAATAAGTAGTAAATAATGAGTTAAATTCTTAGGTCCCCATCGTCTAGAGGCCTAGGACACCTCCCTTTCACGGAGGCGACCGGGGTTCGAATCCCCGTGGGGACGCCAATATAGCCTTAAGTGGTTGATTCGCATAAATTAATACAATTAATAAGTTATGCCGCCATTTCGGCATACATTGCTGGATATATTTCAGCATAGCCACGACCTCCCAAACACTCAAGCGGATAGCAAGCCAGTTTCCTTTGGATTGCCGACAATGCCGTGAAATGCCGAAGCGGCAGACAGATATAAAAGTATGGCTAGCGTTGCGACTCCGGTGAATCCCAGATGCAGGGCAAGTAGTGCAGCTACCACCGCTCCCACAACCGTTGCGCAGGCATTGACGCCCCAGGCCCATGGCAACAGGGCAGGTGCTGCCGCATCAAGTCGAGCCATTCCAATCGGGAACGGCATGCCCATCAGGAAAGCAAGCGGCGCAATAAGGGTTGTTACGACCACGACGCGCACAATAGCGGGTAGCCCAACGCCAAACTGCATCAATAGCGTTGAAGCCAGTAAATTCAGCAATACCATAAGCGCAATTCCTGCAGATAGAATGTATGCATGGGAGAAACCTTTTTCGCGTGACCACCTTAGCATGAGCGGCGCATTTCGACTGCCTATGCCGGCGAACAGCAATATGGCACATAACACCCCTGCCATTGCATAGAGTGGATGCCCAAGATAAAGGGTGAATTTCTGGATAAAGGAAATCTCGATGAAAATGAAGGCAAAGCCGACCAGTGCGAAATAGGAGAACGTTGCCAATCTCCCGGGAACAGCGCGTATGCTGCTTTCACCGCGCAGTCCTAGCCAGAGAGGCAGCAGGATCAGCACCGCCGAGGCTAGCATCGCCTGCAGCAAGGTGGCGAGCAGAATTGGGTAGCCCAACTCTAGCAATGAGAGACCGCCGCGCGCATGGAGTCGGAGAATTTCCGGTAAGGTCTGCCAACGAAAGAAATGGAAAAAGTAGGGACGGTCATCGGAGGATGGCCTGATGTCGAACTTGTAGCGAGCAATGAAATCCTGCTTTTGTGTGTTCGTCAGCGCCTGAATGCCGTCGTAAAAGTAAGGCTGGTCGAGTACGTTGTAATGATTGCTTTCCTCGCGCGCCAGCCCAGGCAGCCACTCCACATCGAACGAGCGCGCTGCGGAAAAAGCGCGGATTTCGGCAATTTCGCCGGCAGTGAATTCACCATTCTTTATCAGCAGCGTGCCAGTCTGCCAGCCGCGAATCAGCGCTAACCGTTTTCCTGGCAAGGCGACACCCTCGCGCTCTTGCGCAGCAATCGAGGTAGCGGCAAGTTTGAGCAGGTCGCGTGGCGGCAATGTAATCCAGCGCGTCAATGCCAGTATGCCGCCCGGCTTCAAGTGCCGCAGATAGGATTGCAAACCCTCCACCGTATAAAGGTAACTCTCACTCAAGCCGTAGAGTCCGCTTGACGAGACACTAAAAGTATCCATCAGCTCTACCTGGATGAGGTCGTAGCGCACATTGCTCGCCTCGACAAAGCTGCGCGCTTCGGCGACATGAATTGTCACCTCCGGACGCCGGTACAGATCACCGCTGAAATTGGCAAAGTGGTTACGCACCAAGTCGACCATACGTGCATCAATATCCACGGCTTCAACCTGTGGCACATGATGGATCAGCGCCTGCAGTACGCCGGATCCTGCTCCGGCGCCTAGCACCAGCACATGGGGCTGTCGCAGCAGATGGTAAGGCAGTGCCGATGTGGTCTGGTCGAGATAGGCTAGCGGTTCTAGTCTTCCGTCGAAGCGTGTCAGTGCGGAAAGTCCATCGCCGTCGGTAAATATGCCAAGTTGCCGTGGCGGTTCCTGCACCGCATTGAGGCTCAGCCCGGGCGCATGCCGGAACGGGGTGTGCGAGCTCTCAACCACCGTGAGCAGACCCAGCGGGCTGGAGCGCTCCACCACCACGTGCATACCCGGCACCTGCAATGTTTGACTCAGGCTTTTGTAAGGGGACATGCGCAATTGCGTCCAGCTGGACGGCAGGGCCATCGTTATGATCAGCGCTATCACGGCGAGCAGTGGCAGAAAGAAGAACGGACGCAGGTTGAAGAGCCATACCGCGAGTGCCGCCCCTGCCAATCCCAATAAGCTGACCGCGCGTAATGCCGCCATCGGCGGCAGCAGGAATAGCAGCAACAAGGCCAGCAAACAGCCGCCAGCGGCTCCGAGCAGATCGAAGCTGTAGACACGGTGCGAAGCCGCGCCATACCGTGCGAAGGTAAGGCCAATACAGCTGGCAGAAAACAGGAATGGTACTGCCAGCAGCAGGTAGAGCAGTAGCAGGTAAAACGGTTGCCGTGCATCCCAGAATATTTCCAGCGGGTTGAACGGTAGCTGCTGTGCAATCAGAAAAGCGCCCAATGCGCTGATGCCGGACGCGGCTGCGCATAGCGCGAACACAATGCCGTAGTTAGGCAAAAGACGCTTACGTAGCAGCGTCAGCAATGTTCCACTGACACCGTAGCCCAGCATCGCCAGGCTGATCATCATGTAGGCGAAGTGATGCCACTGGATGATAGAAAAGAGGCGCGTCAGCAGAATTACGTAGGCGAGAGCTCCCGCCGAAACCAGCATAATTGCTGCGAGAGGCGGGCTATTTTTCACTTCTAATGGCCGCCAGTCAGCGGCACAAATTGCACTGGCAGTAGTTCACGCGTGCGTACGCGGTCTTGCATGTCCTTTTCCACCAGCACCAGGTGTTGCGGCATAAAACTACTGCCGAGCGGAATCAGCATGCGCCCGCCGCGCTTCAATTGTTGTATAAGTGGCGGCGGCACATGGCTCGCAGCGGCGGTCACAATGATCGCGTCGAACGGGGCGTGTTTTTTCCAGCCGTAGTAGCCGTCCCCTACCTGCACCTGCACATTGATGTAACCGTTGCTTTTGAGTGTTTCTGAGGCACGTTCAGCGAGCGGTTTGATGATTTCAATGGTATAGACTTCTTTCACCAATTCGCCCAGAATCGCTGCCTGATAACCTGAACCAGCCCCAACTTCGAGCACTTTCGAATCCTTGTTTACCTGCAGCAGCTCGGTCATGTAAGCCACCAGAAAAGGCTGGGAGATGGTCTGGCTGTAGCCAATCGGAAGCGGCCTGTTGCGGTAAGCATGGTGCCTGACCTCGGGCGGCACGAAGATATGGCGCGGCACCCTGCCCATTGCTTCCATGACCTGGGCCGAAATCACACCCTGACCGGTTTCTGATCGTGTTTCTTTGGCCAGCGCGCTGATTTCAACCATAAGCGCGCGGCGTTCGGCGGCAAAATCGGGTTCTACAGCCCAAACATAAGGCTGGAGAATAATAAAACAGGCAATGACGAGGATCCTTAACATGAACACCCCTTCTACAAGTTTGATGAACCTCCCCTATCCTACCAAAAACCGCCAAGGCCTGTCTGAATGACTGCGGAACTGGCTTACGCAAGCAGTATCAGTGCCAAGCATTACCTCCTGTTGATTTCTCGCGTCAGCTATCATGCAAGTTCCATTATGCCCAGTATTAATCCAGCTTTTCAATCCCCATCGCCTTAAGTACATACTTTTCGTAAACTGGTTCGGAGCTACCTTTTTTCATTTTGTAAATAAAGTACTTCTCGAAGGCAACCTTTGCATAATGCACCCATTTGCCTTTTTTGATCCAGTTTGTATTGCGTGGCGGGATTTGTGGCAAGGCTACAAAAGCCGCACCGGTATCACCCATGTCGGCCAGGCAGATTGCATTCCACGTGCCTTTTGCATCAGCTACTTGTCCAGTAAGATCGGCAGCAATGTTATGCACAATGGCAGTCACCATGGATTCAATCATATAACCCGTTTTGGGGGCGCCTGTCGGAATGGGGGTAACTTCCACCGGCGGAATGGCTACGCATACGCCCGCGGCAAAAATGTTGTGATACTTTTTGCTGCGCTGATGCTCATCAATCAGCACAAAACCTCTTGGGTTGCATAAGCCTTCCACGGCTGCAACCGGATCAACGCCTTTGAATGCCGGCAGCATCATGGAGAACTTGAATGGCAGCTCGTGCTCTTTCACAACATTGCCATTCATATCATGTTCGGCCACAAACATCTTGCCTGCTTCAACTTTGGTCACTTTGGCATTGGTAATCCATTTAACGTCGTTGTTGCGATACTCGGATTCCAGCATGCCTTTGGAGTCGCCCACGCCACCCAAGCCCAAATGCCCAATATAGGGCTCACTGGTCACATAAGTCATGGGTACTTTGTTGCGTAATTTTTTCTTGCGCAGATCTCTGTTCACAATAAACGTAAATTCGTAAGCTGGGCCAAAGCAGCTTGCGCCTGGCATGGCTCCAATCACCACGGGGCCAGGATCTTTTAGGAATTCCTGGTAGGCATTCCAGGTTTTTTCCGCGTGATCTACGGTGCATATCGAATGCGTATGGCCACCATTGGGGCCAGATCCGGGAACTTCATCAAATGAGAGCTTAGGCCCGGTGGTAATCACCAGATAGTCATAATTCAGATGTTCTCCGTTGGCCAGTTGCAGTTTGTTATTGTCCGCATCAAGCTTGGTTACCGGCTGAGCAACGAAATTGATACCCTTCTTCTCGAGATAAGGGCGAATCGGAAAAGTGATCTTCTCGCGCTTGCTCCAGCCCACCGCCAACCAGGGATTGGAAGGCACAAACTGAAAATAATCGACAGCGTTGACCACGGTAATCTGGTGTTTATTTCCAATCTTAGCTTTAAGCTCATAAGCAGTGGGCATGCCACCGATACCTGCGCCAATTATTACGATATGTGCCATTTTTATCCTCTTGTAAACATCTTTGATTGATCAATATCTTATTTTGATACTACATCCAGCTTGCGCTTAATGGAAATCGCACCGCGGATTTCCCCAGCGCTGTAGCCTGTCGCCTTATCTTCTGGATATTCCTTTGTCAGCAGGGCTTTCACCCCGGCGGGAATGTCAGCTGCTTTGCCGTGGCATTGCAAACACATCGGCTGGGTAGGAATGGCTTTCATATAGCGGAACCAGCGTCCATCTGTCTCTTCAGTGGTGGTGGCCATTTCAGTACTGGCGGGTTTGCCCTCGCGCTGAGCCTGGTCAAAGCCCTCTAGCACTTCTTTTTCCCAATCATCCGGCGTGCCCTGCACTTTATTCCGTGTTTTGAGCGATACGCGTTTGACAACCCGGCCATCTTTTGAATATTCCGCTGCCAGTGCGGGGGCAATTTGCTTGCATACCCCAATGGCACTCTCTGCGCCGCCAGTTTCCAGTTGCTTTTTTAGCGCTCCGCCCAGTGCCTGCATGAACTCCTGCGCTGTCTTGCGGCTTTCTTCCAGATGCTGCATTTGTGCTGCCTCGCTTGGGGCTTTAGTAGCGCATGCTGGCGCTGTAAGCGCCAGCAATACCAAACTGCTCTTTACAAAAATGCGGTTCATTTTTTTCCTCCTGAAACTTAGACATTAATTAGATTACTTCGTGGTTTTTAGTCCGTCATTATTCCAAGCGATAATGCCGCCTGTCAGGTTGAGTACCTTGTTGAATCCTGCGGCTTGAAGCATCCCGGCGGCCTTTGCCGAGCGTTTGCCGCTGCGGCATTGCGTGATAACGGTACTGTTCTTATATTGTGCAAGCTCACTGAGCCGGTTTTCAACTTGCGCTAATGGAATATGTATCGCGCCTGCGATATGTTCCTCATTCCATTCGCTGTCCTCGCGTACATCCACAATAATGGCCTGTTGCTCGGAGAACATGGTGGCAGCCTCGTTGGGAGTGATCGACGCAAGATTTGAAGGTTGACAGCCCACCAGCAACAGCGTGACCGAGGCTGCCCCAATCAAAATCCAGTGGATAAATTTTTGATGAACACTGTGTTTTGTCATGTCTTTTTTCCTATTCCGTAGTAAGAATTATGTGGATCAAAATTACTTGCTAATGAGCAGCTGATTGATTTCCTGCAAACGCGGTTCATTCAATTCGCCGGCCGCGGCCGAAAGGTTAAGCAATGCTTGCAACACCTGATAGCGGCTGCGATAAAGGGCAAGGCGCGCGTTATAAAGCTCCTGCTCCGAATTGAGCACATCGAGTGTCGTCCGGTCGCCCACATCACGCCCGAGGCGGGTAGAATCCAGTTTGATTTCGGCGGAATGCTCTGCCTGCTCCAGCGCCTTGACTTGCCCCTGCCCCACAGTCACTGCCATCCATGCAGACCTGGCATCACGCGCTGCCTGCTGGCGTGCAAATTCAGTCTGGTTGCGGGCTTTGTCTTCCAGTGCAATCGCCTCTTGATATTTAGCACCGCGCATACCGCCGCTATATAGGGGAATAGTCAATTGCACCCCAAGGCTCAGCTGGCGATTAGTCAAATCGGCATCATTGCCGCTTAAGCCCTGCAAGCGCTCGCCGCCCGCCTGGGCAACCAGATTAAGCACTGGGGAGTATTTGGTTTGGAATTTATCACTTTCAGCCTGCGCAATGTCCTGCTGCAGCAGCTGTACCTGCACCAGTGGATGGTTGCTTTGCGCACGGCCAAGCCAGCCTTGCAGATCACCGCTCACATAACGCTGCAAATCAGCCTTCCGGGGCAACTGCGCCAATGCTGAATCCTGATTGCCGGTCATATCAGCCAGGGATGCGCGGGCAAGCTGCAGATTGCTTTCGGCCTCAAGCACCTGCGAAGCCAGCATATCGTAGCGCGCCTGTGTTTCATGTGTGTCGACAATAGCCACATCGCCCTCCCTGAACCGCTCTTTTGAGCTGGCCAGCGCCTCGGCTACCGCCGTTTGTTGAGCCTTGAGCGTTGCCAGCGTATCTGCTGCCAGCAGCGTGTCAAAATAGCTCTGTGCTACGCGCTGCATGAGCTGCTGCTCGTCGGCGGTCAGTTGTACCTCGGCTAGTTGCGCCTGTTTATTGAGCTGCACTGCCGATTTATTGCGTGTGGCATCATAGAGCGGATATTCAGCACGCAGATTCAGGTTCAGATCGAGGCCACCATCGGTTCTGGTGCGGAAGTCTGTTGTACCTTTTGCACCCGCTCCACCTCCAGCGAATTGCGCGTTAGAAAACTGCGCATCGGTAATCTTGTTGTCGCTGTTTACACCCGCCATACCCGCATTAAGCGTCACTTGCGGACTTTTCAGCGCCTGTGCCTGCATGTTTTTGGTACGGCCTGCTTCGGCACCTGCGCGGGCAGAGGCAAACTGCGGATCATGCGTGCGTGCTGCTTGCCAGGCTTCCAATAGATCGAAAGCCTGCGCCTGACTTGCCGTCAGCATCAGCAATAGCAGTGAAGCCTTGACAGATTTGTTCATATGCATCATTAACAGCCTGCGCGTACGCCCAATTTGCGCAAAATATTTTCCATCAGACACCAGTTGGTCAAGCCGCTTTGGAAGAGATTAACCCCAATAAAAACGGTAAAGTACAACCAGTATTTGCTCACGAACAGCGGACTTTCTGGCACACCCAACGCAAGCGACAGCAGTATCAATAACCCAGCAATCACACGAACCAATTTCCATGAAGTCATCATATTTCTCCTAATTAAATTTACCTAGTTAAACTTATGGCGATACGCCACAAAGTACAGCAGCGGAATCACGATCAGCGTCAGTAAAGTCGAGACAAAGATACCGAATATCAGCGAAATGGCCAGGCCATTGAAAATCGGGTCATCCAGAATAAAGAACGCGCCCAGCATGGCGGATAATGCCGTCAGCATAATCGGCTGCGCACGCGTGATCGCTGAATTGATCACGGCTTCCCTGAATGGCTTGCCTGCCGTAACTTCCAGGTTGATGAAGTCCACCAGCAGGATGGAGTTTCTGACGATGATCCCCGCCAATGCAATCATGCCGATCATCGAGGTAGCGGTAAATTGCGAGCCCAGCAGCGCATGTCCAGGCATCACGCCTATAATGGTGAGCGGAATCGGTGCCATGATGATCAGCGGCGTCAAATATGAGCCGAATTGCGCGACTACAAGTAAATAAATCAATATCAGGCCAACGGCATAAGCTGCGCCCATGTCACGGAAGGTTTCATAGGTGACCTGCCATTCGCCATCCCATTTAAGCGCATAGCCACGCTGGTTGTCATCGGGCTGCTTGATAAAATACTCACCGAGCTTGCCCCCGCCCGGCACCTGAATTTTACTTACAGCCTCCCGCATGCCGAACATGCCATACAGCGGGCTATCCAGCTTGCCTGCCATATCGCCCACTACATAATTCACGGGCAACAGGTCTTTGTGATATATCGGCTGCTCACGCAAGGTTTCTTCTATCATCACCAGTTCGCGGATCGGCACCAGTTTGCCGCTGGATGTTGACACTGACAGCTTGAGGAGCTCCTCAATATCGCCTTGTGCGGATACTGGCAAGCGTAACCGCGTCCCGGCTGGATATTTAGTGGCATCGTGCAGATAGGTGATCTCTTCGCCGGCCAGCCCTGCGCGCAGGGTGCTGACAATTGCCGCCTGCGACACACCGAGCAGCGCAGCTTTTTTCTTGTCTACGACAAGTTCGATTTTTCTGGCGTCGGTAATGCCACTGTTATCGGTATCTACAATGCCCTCCGTGTTATCAAATACCTGGTGAACCTGTCGTGCCAGCTTCAGTCTGTCAGCATCAACTGGGCCATAGATTTCAGCCACAATAGGAGAAAGCACTGGCGGCCCTGGTGGCACTTCTACCACTTTCAGTTTGGCACCCATTTCATGCGCAATCTTCTGTAATTCGGGCCTCACGCGGCTGGCAATGGCATGGCTCTGTTCGCTGCGATGGTGCTTGTCTACCAGATTCACTTGAATGTCGCCCACTTCGCCACCTTTTCTGAGGTAATACTGGCGAACCAGTCCATTAAAGTTGATCGGCGCAGAAAGTCCCACATATGCCTGATAATTGGTCACTTCCGGCACGGTAGACAGATAGGCCGTCATCGCATGCAGTACGCTGGCTGTTCTTTCTGGGGGAGTTCCGGCGGGCATATCCACTACCACCTGAAACTCGGATTTATTATCAAATGGTAGCATCTTCATGACCACCAACTTTGCTACTGGCAACGCGAGCGAAACAATAATGAGTAGCAGCACGACCAAACCCAGTTTTCGTCTATTTTTTTTGCCATCAGCATCACGCAGCAGTGGTGTGAAAATACGTGTAAACAAAGGTGTCATGCGAGCAGAAAGCACATCGCCATGCGGTGCATGGCGTAGCCAGATACGAGACAGCCAAGGCGTAATGGTAAAAGCGACCGCCAGCGAAATCAGCATACCCATGCTGGCATTGATGGGAATCGGGCTCATATAAGGACCCATCAGGCCGCTCACAAAAGCCATGGGCAACAATGCAGCAATTACCGTCAGCGTGGCGAGTATAGTTGGTCCGCCAACTTCATCCACTGCAGCAGGAATGATTTCTGTCAGACTGGCTGATGGCTTGAGCTTCATGTGGCGATGAATGTTCTCGACGACAACAATCGCATCATCGACCAGAATGCCGATAGAAAAAATCAGTGCGAACAGCGAAACACGATTCAGCGTAAACCCCCATGCCCATGAGGCAAACAGAGTAGCAGTCAAGGTTAATATCACTGCTATGCCAACAATTGCTGCCTCTCGCCGACCGAGCGCAAAAAATACCAGTAAAATAACAGCTGATGTGGCAAAAATCAGCTTCTGGATAAGTTTCTGTGCCTTATCATTCGCGGTTTCACCATAGTTTCTGGTAATTTGCACCTCTATTCCCGCAGGAATCAGCACATTCTTCAAGCCATCAATCTGCTTAATGACTGCGTCAGCCACCGCCACCGCGTTCTGGCCTGGTTTTTTGGTAACGCTGATGGTCACGGCAGGAAACTCTGCTATGTTATCAGTTGCTTTTTTACCAGCCTCGCCATACCAGACATAACGCTCCGCTGACGGTGGGCCGTCGCTGATATGAGAAACTTCGCTCAGATAAACCGGATGACCGGCATGCAAACCTACTACCAGTTCGGAAATGTCTTTGGCGTCGGTGAAATACTTCCCAACTTCAACTGCAATGGATTGGTTGGCATTGACTACTTCACCCAATGGCGCACCAATATTGGCAGATTGCAGTGCACGCCGCATGTCGGCGATAGTGATGTTGGAGGCCGCCATGCGCACCGGATCGATTTCGATATTCACGGCGCGACCTGGACCGCCAAGCGTAACCACCTCGCGCGTGCCTTTCACGTGCTTGATTTCGGCTTCCAGCGCATGCGCGACGCGCTCAAGCTCATAGGCGCCCTGCTGATTGTTTTTGGTATATAAGGTCGCGGTCAGAATGGGAACATCGTCTATGCCCTTAGGTTTGACAATCGGATCACCCACCCCAAGATTTTTAGGCAGCCAGTCCTGATTTGACTGTATCGTGTTGTAGAGGCGCACCAGTGCTTCGGTACGTGGCACGCCGACCTCAAACTGCACCGTAATCACCGCCATGCCTGGGTGTGAAGCCGACATAACATGCTCCACATCTTCAATTTGCGACAATACCTGTTCGGCGGGCACTGCCACCATCTGCTCGACATTTTTGGCAGATGCTCCAGGAAAGGGAATCAATACGTTCGCCATCGTCACATTGATCTGCGGCTCTTCTTCACGCGGCGTGATCAATACGGCAAATGCGCCGAGCAGCAAAGCTACCAAGGCAATCAGTGGTGTGATTTGCGCTGACTGGAAGAACCTGGCAATGCGTCCGGAAACGCCTAAATTATCTGTATTTGTGATCACGGTGTTTTTTCTTAAAATTCACGCTACTTGAAGTTCGCTGCGGCGATTGGGTCAAGTGCCACTTTTTCACCAGCTTGCAAGCCAGCAAAGACTTCAATGTTTTCGCCCTGCTGACGTCCCAGGCGCACTTGCCTCAACTGCGGGCGGCCTTGCTTATCAACCACGTATACGGCCATTAGTTCGCTACGTTTGATGACGGCTTTCGCCGGCACTAAAATCTGACCCTTGTTGCCTGATTTGGCCACTGGCAACAGCGCGCGCGCAAACATACCAGGCGCGACACTAACCAGGTTAGACGGGAGTGACAAGCGCACTTTAATCATGTTGCTGACCGCGTCCACAGTCGGCAATACTGTCATTTGCGCACTGATCAAACTGCGCTCTGTTTCATTTGCTGAGGTAATGAGCACCTTAACTTCTGTGCTTTGTTTTAGATTGGCAAGCTGGCTTTGCGGCACATTCACTACTACGCGCAAATTCCCTGGTTCATATATGGATAACAAGGGCTTGCCTGGCATGGCCATATCACCTACTTCGGCCATCACCTCGGCAATGACGCCAGAATATGGTGCATTGATGGTATGCAAGCCGGTCTGCACGTTAGCTGCGCCAGTTTGTGCCAGCTGGGCTTTGTTCTGTGCTTCAGCGGTTTTATATTCCGACTCGGCACGCTCCAGCGCGGCCTGGCTGATATACTGCTTCTCATACAAACGGCGTTTGCGTTCATACTCCTTACGTGCAGCGTTCAGTTGCGCCTGCGCAGCCGCTACTTGTGCCTGATTCGTCATGGCCTGTTGCGTAGCCAAGCGCGTGTCAATATGCGCCAGCAGTTGACCGGCTTTGACACGATCCCCTGCTTTTACTGGCAAAGCCGTGATGCTCCCCGCAACCTGCGGTGCAATCACGCTGGCTTTCACTGCCTCAACCACGCCTTCTGCGATATAAGTGCGCTCGTCATCTGATCGCGTCACAGCAGCCGTCGCAAGGCTGCCAGCATGAGCTGCATTTGATAAGCCTATAGTTGCTATGGCAATTATGAGCACAAACTTCCATTGAAATTGTTTAATCAAGCGCATTTCCCTTAAAAAATCCTGGAGCCATTTTCAATCTGCTCACTATTTCACTACTATATTAGTATATAGTTATATAGTCAATATTAAAATATTGTGTATAATTAAATACGTTATTAAACAATGCATAGGGTAACGCATGAGCAAATTTGATGATAGAGCACTTCAATATGAATATGTCGCTAAATATTTCAAAGCGCTGGCCGAGCCAATGCGGCTCAAAGTTCTAAATGCGCTGCAGGATGGCGAAAAAAATGTCAGCCAGCTAACAGAGATGTCAGGCGGCACACAGGCAAACGTTTCCAAGCATCTTTCGCTACTCGCACAGCATGGACTGGTCAAGCGTGAATCCCGCGGAAACTGCGTTTATTACAGCATTGCCGATTCTAGCGTTTACGAACTTTGCGATCTGGTTTGTGGCCAGATAAGCAATAGAATGGCTTTAGAAGCCGAAATCAGTAAAATATTTACAGATACCCAACATGCTACCTCCCAATAAAAAATAATCTGTTGAAAATGCGAGCGCCGGTTTTTTCCCAGCCTTACCACCAAGGCTTACTTGCCATAACCGCCATGCTAAATCTTGTAACTTTTCGGGTTACAGCTATCAAGCCACACAAGTTGCTGATGGCATTGACGATGTCAGCAGTCACGGTAGCCGCACTCGCAGAAGATACCGCAAACACTAACGTTTGGTTGCGTATTCAGAATTCATTGTCTCAAACTTGGCAGTCTGAAAACTATGAGTTATATATCCCTGTAAACACATGGCACAACCCTAATTACTTTAACTCGGTAAAAATTGCCGGGGGAAGGTAATGGCAATATCCTGTTTACCTGGTTGCGCTGGCAACTGAAATAACATTTAAAAACAGGGGAAGCATCAACTTCAAGTAGTTTATTTAAGCTGATTTCCTCTCTAATCCTATTCCTTTAGCTGCTTGATCGCCTTAACCGCAATGCATTGGTAATTACCGAAACGGAACTCAAGCTCATGGCAAGTGCCGCTATCATGGGTGAAAGCAGCCAGCCCGTAAGGGGATATAGCACACCCGCAGCCAATGGTATGCCCAGCGTGTTATAAACAAATGCGAAGGCGAGATTTTGCTTCATATTGGCCACCGTATGCGCTGAGATCATTCTTGCATGGGCGATGCCACGTAAATCGCCTTTAACCAGCGTGACCTGTGCACTATTCATAGCTACATCTGTGCCTGTACCCATCGCCACGCCTACGTTTGCTTTGGCCAGTGCCGGGGCATCGTTAATGCCGTCACCCGCCATTGCCACAATGCGACCTTCGCGTTGCAACTTGTCGACTAGAACCAGCTTGTCGGCGGGCTTGACCTCGCCATAAACTTCATCGATACCTAATTTGACAGCAACTGCTTTTGCAGTCGTCAGCCCATCACCTGTCGCCATAATCACCCGCATGCCAGATGACCTCAGCATGGCCAAAGCCTCCATCGTGCTGGCCTTGATTGGATCGGACACTGCCAGCAGGCCAGCTAATTGGCCATCCACCGCTAGCAACATCACGCTTGCACCTTCTGCACGCAACGCTTCGGCCTGGGGCTTTAAGTTTTCAACAGGGATATCAAATTGATGCATCAACGCGGCATTGCCAAGCGCTATGCGCTTGCCTGCCATGCTGCCGCGCACGCCGATACCCGTGCTCGATTCAAAATGTTCAACCTTATCAAGCACAAGTCCGCGTTCACGGGCCGCCTGCACGATAGCATCGGCCAAAGGATGTTCGCTGCCCTGATCAAGGCTCGCAGCAAGGCGCAACACCTCATCTTCAGTAAACCCTGTGTTGGCTATGGCACGATCAAATCGCGGTTTACCTTCTGTCAGCGTGCCCGTTTTATCCACAATGAGCGTATCCACCTTGCGGAAGTTTTCAATCGCCGTTGCATCGCGAAATAGCACGCCTTGCGTGGCAGCTTTGCCAGTAGCCACCATAATCGACATTGGCGTAGCCAGCCCCAGCGCGCATGGACAGGCAATGATGAGCACGGCTACTGCATTGATGAGCCCGTAGACCCAGCTTGGCTGTGGCCCAAACAATCCCCAGGCGAAAAAAGTCAGCAGCGCCACACAGACGACAGTCACAACAAAATATCCGGCCACCTTATCGGCCATGCGCTGCATCGGCGCCCTGGAGCGCTGCGCCTGCACTACCATTTGTACAATGCTGGCCAGCACAGTCTGAGAGCCAACCTTTTCAGTACGCATCACCAATGCGCCGGTGGTGTTAAGTGTGGCGCCAATTAACTTATCGCCGATACGTTTGGTCACAGGCACCGGTTCGCCAGTCAGCATGGATTCGTCCGCCGCACTTCCACCTTCGACCACGACACCATCGACAGGTACTTTTTCACCCGGACGCACACGTAGCTTGTCACCAACATGCACATGGGCGAGCGGAATGTCATCTTCGACGCCATCGGCATTAATGCGTCGCGCCGTTTTTGGTGCCAGGCCGAGTAAAGACTTAATCGCTGCCGAGGTTTGTGAACGTGCCTTAAGCTCAAGAATCTGACCTAGCAGCGTCAGTGAAATAATCACCGCGGCCGCCTCAAAGTAAACCGATACGCGCCCCATAGACTCAAATGACGCAGGAAACACGCCTGGAACTATCGTGGCGACTACACTGTAAACAAAGGCTGCAAAAGTGCCCAAGCCAATCAGCGTCCACATATTCGGGCTGTGATTGATTATTGACCGCACACCTCGCTGAAAAAAAGGCATGCCTGCCCATAGCACTATAGGCAATGTGAGCACAAGCTCGATCCAGCTCTGCGTAGCCATGCTGAACCACTGCAAACGGTGGCCTGCCATTGCAAGAACAGTAACAACGATAGTCAGCGGCAGCGTCCAGATAAATCTTTGCCTGAAATCCAGCAACTCAGGATCTTCGCCCTCCTCGAGGCTCGGCATCTCAGGCTCCAGGACCATGCCGCATTTAGGGCATGTTCCGGCATGGTCCTGGCGCACTTCCGGATGCATCGGGCAGGTAAATACTATTCCAGCGTTATTAATATTGGCTGGTCCTGGGGTTGTTATCGGCTTTTTGGTTTCGGCCGTATCGTGGTCATGGTGATGGGCATGGCTATGGGGTATTGCAGTGTAACCCACATACTTGGCTGGATTGGCCCCAAACGCATGCTGACAATGTGTCGAGCAAAAGAAATATCTTCTGCCTGCGTAAACTTTGCTGGCAACGGCTGATTGCTCATCTACCGTCATTCCGCATACTGGATCAATTGCCATGATTGTTCCTTTAGTTACAGCGATATTACTCTTTGCCCATCAATAATAATACAAATAGACAGGCTCGCTTCTCATCGGATGTATGCTTCTGTCGCGTAGCGACGCATCATGCGATGACTGTTAAAGTAGGAAGCATTCTTGCTGATTGCGCCTTTCATTACTTTAATCCAGTTGCTCCGATCATTGCTGTAATAGAGAGGAAGCACTATATGCTCAAGTTTATCGTATAACTCATGCCCGTTATTATCGGCCATTCCTGCCACATCGCCGATTGACCAGCCGGTCACGCCCTCGATGCACCCCTCGATCCACCAGCCATCAAGAACCGAGAGGCTGGGTACGCCATTGAGCGCGGCTTTCATGCCGCTGGTGCCAGAGGCCTCTAGCGGCGGTAACGGCGTATTGAGCCACACATCCGCCCCCGCTGTTAGCAACTGCGCCAGTTCAATGTTGTAGTCAGGCAGGTAAGTGACCGAAATCGCCCCAGCCAAGTCGCGGGCATGCGCATGTAACTGTTCAATCAGGCGTTTACCGTTTTTATCTTGCGGATGCGCCTTGCCGGCCAGTACGATCTGGAACGGATAATGGCGAGCGATTGCCTTCAGTCTTTCAATGTCGGAAAACAGCAGATCTGGACGTTTGTAGGCAGTCATACGCCGCGCAAAGCCGATAATTGGCAGCTTTGGGTCCAGCGAGACTCCAGTGAGAATCTGCACTTTCTCGATCAGATGCTGTTTCGCTTGAACATGCGATTCCCAGATCGCCGTATCTGGAATACAACAATCGGCACGCATCAGCAACTGAGGTTCATGGCACCAGCTGGGAATGTAATGGTTGTATAACTGGCGGAAGCTTTCTGCCGCCCAGGTGTACGGGTGCACGCCATTGGTGATGGCATGCACCCGATAGCCTGGAAACATGGCATTTGATACTTCCGCATGTTTTTTTGCAACGCCATTGACATATTCACTCAAGTTCAGTGCCAGCCGCGTCATGTTCAGATTATCTTCGCCAGCCAGATGCTTGATGCCCTCAATATCGACGCCATTATTGAGCACCCTCTGCACCAAATCATAGGCAAAGCGGTCATGACCTGCTTCGATTGGAGTATGAGTGGTAAAACTACACAGGTCACGTACTCTGGGGAGGTCATAAAGCGACTCCCCCGGTCTGACATCCTCGGTTGGATAGGTATAGCGGTGTAGCAACTCCAGCCCAAGCAGAGCGGAGTGCCCCTCATTCATGTGATAATGACGGACTGTAAAACCGAGGGCTTGCAACATCCGAACGCCGCCGATGCCGAGCACAATCTCCTGCTTGAGCCGGTAGACAGCATCACCGCCATACAAGTAATGCGTGATCTCACGATCCTCAGGAAGATTCTCGTTCAGGTCGGTATCCAGCAACAGCACCGGCTGACGCCCGCCCATGTGACCCTCGACCACATACAGCCAGGCGCCTATCCATACAGTGCGCCCCTCGATTGACACCGCAATCTTGGCATCGAGCGCACGCGCCCAGTGCTCCGGCTCCCAGAAGACTGCCTGCTCGACCTGCCTGCCCTGGGCATCAATCTGCTGCTGAAAATAGCCGGCACGGCTCACCAGGCTTACCGCCACTATAGGTATCATGAGATCAACCGCAGACCGTATTGTATCGCCGGCAAGCACACCCAGGCCACCGGCATAAGTCAGGATTTCGTTGCGCAGCGCGATTTCCATGGAGAAGTATGCAACGCGTGGTTCATGGATGAATTCGTCTAGCATGATTATTTTCTGTGTGTGATAGAGATAAGTCAGGTCATCAAATAAGGTTTTGTCGATGCTTTTCTTCGTGCTCTGCTGGCGATAAATCGCCAAGTATCACTTGCCATTGTTCTCAGCTATATGATCTAACGCATGCAATTTAAACTCCAGCATCCGGATGCGTTCCAGAAAAGCCAGCATCAAACCCAATGAATTTGGTTCTAAGTCAAAATCACGCTTGAGCCGGGAAAGTGTGCGAATCGAAACGATACATTGACTGCTGAATTGCCAGTCTTCAGGGGACCTTTCTTCTGTTGGGCTGATGGGAGCAAGCGCGCCACTTTCCACCAAAAGCTGCAGTTCTTCCAAGGATAACCCTGACAACGCAGCAAGTCCTCCCAAAGAGACCTCATGCAGCTCATCAATCCATATTAATTCAGAATCCTCGATGTTCATGGTATTTCCCTATCGCTGTCTGAGGCAAAGGTTAGTGAGACAAAAGCGAACAAAAATCTGCCCGCTGCAGCAGGTTGTTAGTCACGCCGCCCAGCACCCATTCGCGTAAGCGGCTATGTCCATAGGCACCTGCAATCACGATATCAATATCCCGTTTTTTAGCGATGGACATTAATTGCGTCGCATCATCATCTTTCGAAGGAGAGGCTAGATATTCGGCTGAAACGCCATGCCGCTTAAGCCAATCGACTACTTCTTTAAGACGCTTGGTCACAGTCACAATCTCTTTCTCGGCAGCAATCCCAACAACCGTCACTTGCTCGGCTTGTTTTAATAGCGGCAAGGCATCCGCAATCGCCCGTCTGGCCTCACGCGTATCTTTCCATCCCACCAGCATCCGCTCCATCTTCATTTTTTTTGTCGCAACCGGCACAGCCAGGACGGGACGTCCTGATTGCAGGATAAGCTCTCCCGCATTTACGCCAATGGGACCTTCATAAAAATCGCTTGGTGCAATTTCCGTAATGATGATATCGGCACTGCATGCCTCCCCTGCTATGTATGCGGATAATGAGCCCATTGTCACCATTGAACGCCACTCAATGGATTTAGGATAGCCCTTGAATGCCGTTCTAAACGCTGCTTCAGCATCGGCTATTTCTTTGGTAACTTTTTCATGTTCCTGATTAAGGAAGTCCAGAAGTGCATAACCCTGCCCATATATTGTCTGCGTCGGCTGGCCTGCGGCAATGCCAATTACATCTGCATGAAAGCGTTCTGCAAGCTCACTGGCAGTTTGTAGAGCAGCTGCATTTGAACGCCCAAGCTGCAAATGCACCATCAACGTCTGGTAGGTCATGATTGATCTCCTGTAAATATTCTTGGCAATTATCTCGTTTATCAGACCGCTTCATATACAAAATGTGTACGAGGATTAAATGTTGAAATGTCAGACCACTGTTTGAGCAAGGCGATTTCCTGCTCGGTTGGATTGGTGGGAACCGTAATTTGTATTACCGCAAAAAGATCGCCATGTTCCTGGTTATGCTTAGGCATGCCGCGGTTGCTGATACGAAGCTTTTGCCCGCTTCTTGCGCCAGCCGGTACTTTAAGGTTCACCGCGCCTTGTAATGTAGGCACCTTAACCGTTGCGCCTAATGCGGCCTCCCAAGGAGTAATGGGCAAATCTATCAACAGGTCATGATCGATGACGCGAAACAATCGGTGCGGAAGAAAGTGAATGTTCAGGTAAAGATTGCCATCCTTGCCACCATTAGCGCCTTTACCTCCCTTGCCTCGCAGCAGCATTTTTTGGCCATTGACCACCCCTTTAGGAATACGCGCTTTAAACGCATGGGGTACGCGCCTCAACTGGCCTTGATGATCATATTCCGGCACGCTAAAACTGAGGTCTACTGTGGCGCCATGATAGGCATCCTCGAGTGAAATCTGAGTTGTCAGCTCATAATCCTGTCCGGGAATAGGCATATGATGGGCTTGATGCTGTGTATGTCGACCACCCTTAGAGAAACTTGCAAACAAGTCAGCCAGGTCGATATCATCAAACGAATATGCCTGGCCACTTTGGTATCCAGCCTGACTTCCCGCCCAGCCTGGGGGTGGCCTGAATTCTTCGCCTGATGAATGACGCCCTAGCGCGTCGTAGGCAGCACGTTTATCTTTATCTTTTAAAGTCGCATAAGCCTCACCTATTTCTTTAAACTTGGCTTCGCCGGCAGGGTCTTTAGAAACGTCTGGATGATATTGATGCGCGAGTTTTCGATAAGCTTTTTTAATCTCGTCATTAGTTGCTGTGCGAGCGACTCCTAGAATTTCGTAATAATCTTTAAATTTCATTTTTTAATAATTTCTTTTTTTGTGACAGACTGCCGCCAAAGATCATTTTTCTACTGCATGTTAATGTTTCTAGTCATGTCTCCTTTTATCCTTACGATCGTCATGTCTGCGCTCTTCCCTGCGCTCATCATAGCGGTCATCTCTACGATCGCGACGGTCGTCCCAGCGCTCGTCATAGCGATCACGATGATACTCGCGATAAATCGGAACATATTCATGATGGTACCAGCTATCCTGCACAAAGTAGACCCGTTCGCCACAAGCATGATATTTATGACAATGTTTACGCCAATTTTTTGCATGGCCTGGGGGTACGCGCATGTAAATCGGTTCGCGCTCTACATATACGCGCTCAATTACTCTTGGATGACGATAGATAACGACTGGCGGGGGATAAGGATAGTCGCCAATATCAATCCGGCCATAAAAGCCCGGCTGGCCAATAGTCACCGAAACTCCGACGTCGGCAGCAAATGCTGGAGTGGTAAAAGCAGTAACAGACATCGCTGCCAGAATCAGAAGCCTTTTCATATTAAATCTCCATTTGTGGATATTGATTAACCATTTCTGTAATTTCATTTTTTTCTCGCCTTGCTGCTCTGTAAAATCTCAATCACTTCATCATCATCCACTTGCGGAAAGTATTGATAAAACTGCCCGACAGCCTGAAAATTATCAGGCGCTGCAAGACAGACCACTTCATCTGCAAGACCGGCTATTTTTTTCAAGGTGTCCGGTGGCGCCACCGGTACAGCGCAAACGAGCTTGGCCGGGTTTTTGTTGCGCAGTCCGTGCAGGGCGCAAATCATGGTGGATCCGGTTGCAAGACCGTCATCAATGACAATCACAATGCGCCCAGCGGGGCTGATTGGGGGATGAGCCGGTGTGTATAACGCGCGGCGCTTATAGATAGTGTCCAGCTGTGTCTGTCTTTCGGCCTCGATATATTCACTGTCCGCGCCTACGGATTCGGCATGGTCGGCAACATAGGTCCAGCCGCTTTCATCCACCGAGCCAATGGCAAGTTCCCCATACAAGGGCGCCCGCAGCTTGCGAACCAGCACCACGTCGTAATCACCACCCAGTTTTTCGGCAATGATTTTTGCCATAAAGACTGATCCCCGAGGAATAGCGAGAATTAATGGGTTTTTGTCGCGGTAGTCTTTGAGCTTTTCCGCTAGCTTTAATGCAGCTTCTTCACGATCATAAAACATGATGAAACCTCGCTTTAATTGATAATGGGTTTAAGCAGATCGATTTTAAATTCCGTCTCATACGGCGGCACATTGCATTCAATGATATCAGGTGGTGCGACATCAAGCCGGACACCCGCGATATCAACCCTGACTGGCAGCTTGTTTGCGCCGCGATCCACCAATACTGCAGTGCGGATTTCGGCCGCCTGTTTTCTCGCCAGGTATTCCACCGCACGCAGCATGGAATGGCCGTGAAACATGACGTCGTCCACTACCAATATCGTCGTGTCTCTGAGATCGAGCGAGGCCTGCATGGGGCTTTCAGTGAGTTTTGTTTCGGGGTGCAGCAGCGTCAAATCATCCGCATAGCGTTTAATCTGCAAATTCATCAGGGAAATGTTCGCCAAATCAAACTGGCTCATCAGTTTTTTATGCAGCATCTCAGCTAGCGGAGCACCACGACGCAGTATACCCACAATCATGATGCGCTCTTTTGCTGTCAAAAAACCGGCGGCCTGCCACGCCATGTTGTCGAGTACGGCATCTAATTGCACTGTTTGATAAAGACAGGTTCTTTCTCCTGATGGCGCAAAATCCAATTTTCGACTCCTGGCCTATAAAAACTTATTTTGCAACTTACGTACCATTTGCCATGCAAACAAACCTCGACCAAACCACTTCCCGATGCGGCTGGGCCGCAATACTTTCATTAAAACTGCACCACTGCCAGCCATTAACAGCGGGTGCGCCTTGATATACCTTATTGCTGCAAGCCCCTTGTCCGCCATTGCTAGCGCAGGGCGCAATGTATCAACAGTCTGCACTAACTTCATACGTTGTGTTTCAGCCTCGGAAACCAGGCGTTCGCGCCGTTGTGCTAGCTTTAAGAGTTTTTTGTTCATGTTCTGTTTTTTTCCGCAGGAATCATCTCAATCTGAGTCAAGTTTTTCCTTATCTTTAAGCAACTCCAGCAGGCTCGCCGAGAAAAGTTTAGGCTTGGTTTTGGTCATGTGTATGGCAAAACCGCCTGCCAGCGCTCCTGCCAGCAGAAAAAGCCCAGCCAGCAAACCTAATGCGACCAGGCGGTGTGTTTCCCAGAATGCAACCACAAGGAAAATAGCGGCCAGCACCAAACCCACTGCAAAGAAAAACATGGCGGCCAGATACAAGGCCACCAGTGAAAACAAACGTTCTCTATCCTCCTCCAAGTCTGTGGACAATAACTCTAGCCGCGTATATACAACATCAACCAAGGTTGACGCGAACGCAGCCAAAGAGTCAAGCAAGCCTTTGCTCTTTTCAGCCATAATGAATTTATCTATCTAAATTTATTAACGGCGGCCTATAAGCAAGCCGACAATCAAGCCAACGCTAGCGGCAAAGCCAATCGATTTCCATGGGTTCTCATGCACAAACTCATCAGTCACCTTGGCAGCTTCTTTGGTCTTGGCAACTACAACTGATTGCGCCTCAGCTATTCTGGCTTTAGCTGCCTTCAGAGATTCCTCAGTTTTGACGCGCAGCTCGGCGACCTTCTCACCTCCCTGGTTGGCCGTTGCTTTCAGCAGTGCCTCAGCATCTGCCACCACTACTTTAAAATCGTTGACTAACATCTCTTTACTAACATCTCTTGGTAATATGTCCATGACTTTCTCCTTATTAATATTTCATTAGCAGCATAATGCTATTTATTGCTTGCGACTGACTTGCCACTATAAGACAGGCGCTATAGCTCGAAGTTGCAACCATCATCCCAAAACCTCATTGCGGCGTATCCTCTTCAGGATCTGCTTCATGAGGCGGTTCGAGAACCGGCCACCAGAACACGATTTTCTGATGTTTTTTAATGTTAACACGTACCCACTGCTGTTTTGTGTCTCCATTATGCTCTGCAATAATCAAATATTTCCCTTGTGGCATATTCGCAAACAGATATGGGCCATCTGTAACAACATCCAGCAATACGTTTCTACGTAAATCCTGAATTTGCACTTTTACGCTGGCGATAAATTCTTCGTATTGCTTCAGTTTTTGCACAAAAGCTATTTCTAATGGATAGTTTTTGGCAATGTCTCTCATCATTTCCGCTTCTGACTCACCAATGCCACCAGTAATATAAGTAACATCACCAGCTTGCTGCTCCTGTGCGGCCAACGGGGCAGACATCAACGTACCCTCCGGCAATGCAATATTGAAAATTGCGGCACCCAATGCAAGTGTGATCAAAAAATCTGCGGCTTTCATTTTTATATCCTTATTTTTACTTGATTATCTTAATGATCTTTTTATCGTTTCCATTTAATACGTCCTTAAGTGGCGTAGGGTCGCCGCCTGCTTAATAGGCCGCACCGTAATCTTCAGGCAGCGCCTGCCGAAATCTTCTACCATGCTAAAATACAACTCGCAGGCAAACTGTTTACCATTCACGGCTGTCACCTCATAGCGATGCCCTACAATGGAGAGAAAGCGTAAATAAGGGTTAACTTTTTCATCCATTACCAGCGGCATATTGGCCAACTGCGGCAATAATCTAGCGATTGGCTGCCACTTTAGCTTTTCTGGATCGCAACCCAGTAAATCAGCACCCGCTTTATTGCAGTCCAGAATCATGCCATTCTCAAACAGCATCAACTCCGCCATCCTGCCCTTGTTGCCCTCAAGACCGATGCTATCAAGCTCCAAGCCATGGTCACGTATATAGCTTTCTTGAGTAGCCTCAACCTGCTTTGCCTGAGTGCAATCTGATTGATCATTCATTTGCCCTGCCCCACTTCCTCAGCTTCGGCTTCCAGCCAGTCTTGAATCTCATGGCCAGGCTCGTAACCCCGTGCTTCCGCCTTGTAATAAGCGCGTACTGCAATGCGGCTGCATAAATCATTGTCATTCGATTCAGGAGCCTTCTCCATCCCAATTACCGGTATAGGGTTCTTCGCTTTTTTCTGCGACGCTTTTGAAGGTTCCACCACAATATCCTTTCAATGAAAAAAGTCGACGGTACCAAGAGGAAGGGGATCGCAGCCAAACGCTGCATTTGCTATACCGTCGATGACTGCAATTTACTTGACTAGCCACAGCGCGTAAATTCGTGCAAGCACGTAAGGGCTTGCCCTTATATGGATACAGTTTTATAGACAGGTATGCACTTTTTATCTAGACTGTGCTGACAATCAATCCAGATTCATAAATTAGGACATCCTTGGCAAACCCGCTTGAAGAACTGAGCTTTCTGACTTTGTTTAATGCCGCCGCCGATGCCATGCTGCTGTTGGACGCGACTGGACATGTCATTCAGGCAAATTCCGCGGCGCTGCTGCTGCTGGAGTATACCGAAGATGCCATATGCGGTCTTGAAGCTGAGGCTTTGATGCCTTTCAGATTTCGTGAACCTCACCGTCAATACCGGCAGGCCTTTTACAACAAGCCTGAAAAACGCTCGATGGGTCATGGCCGAGACCTATTTGTACTTAGCCGCAGCGGCAAAGAGCTGGCTGTCGATATCGGTTTAAGCCCCATACAAACAAAGCAGCAACTATTCACCCTGATTACCTTTTACCCTGCTGATAAGCGCCATCAAGTGGAACAGGCATTGCTTGCCAGTGAAGAGCGGCTACGCCTGGCCAAACAGGCGGCGGGTTTTGGAATTTTTCATTTTGACGCCAAGCACGACGTGATTCATTGGGATGAAAGAATGCGTGAACTTTGGGGCGAAGATTCTGGCGATTCAATCAGTTACGAAAAGTTTGTGGCAGTAATAAACCCATTAGATCGTGAAATCAGACGGGCTGCTCTTGAGCGCGCATCCGACTCCGCCGGCAATGGTGAATTTAAGGTGGAGTACCGCGTAACCAATCCTAAGGATGGTATTGAACGATGGGTTTCCACTGTGGGCCGCATGCACTTCGAGGATGGCCATGCAACCCGGCTTATAGGAATAGCGCGCAATATAACGGAACGGAAAGCTAACGAAAAAAAACTACAGGCACAACGCGCCGAAACAGAAAATGTTTTTAAACAGCAGGTCGCAGCGCGCACGGCTTCAGCCATCGCACATGAGCTTAATCAGCCGCTAGGTGCAATATCAGCCTATAGCGAGGTGGCCTTACATGCACTGCAAAGTGAATCTATTGATCAGGAAAAACTGAAGCGCGCGCTGCAAGGCTGTGTAGATCAGGCGCATCGTGCCGGGCGAAGTTTGCACGAATTGCTGGCTTTTCTGCTAAAAGGCGAACTGGCCACTGAAAAACTGGATATCAATAAAATCGTCAAAGAAGCTTTGGATATTGTTCATAGCAACGGTTACGGCGATTTTCATTCAGTACTGGAACTCGAACCTGATATACCTCCAGTTGAAGGCAATGAGGTTCAAATACAAAAAGTTCTGGTCAACCTGCTCAGAAACTCTGTCGAAGCAATGCAAAACGCAGGCATGCCCTCTTCATGCATCACCATTAAGGCGTGTACCAGTCAAATCAGCAACCTGGTACAAGTCACGGTGCAGGATAGCGGCCCAGGGCTTAATGCAGAAACAGCTCAACGTATTTTTGAGCCTTTTTTTACTACCAAGTCTTCGGGTATCGGCATGGGGCTTGCCATTAGCCGCGCATTGGTCGAGGCCAACGGCGGACAACTTTGGCTTGACCCTGACTTCAAGTCTGGCGCCATGTTTCACTTTACGCTACCATTCGCGCAATGAACAATTCCATAGCGACTGTTTTTATCATTGATGATGACCCAGCTGTACGGGATGCATTGTCGTTGATGATTGAGCAGGAAAATCTTGCAGTCGCCGCTTTTGAGAATGCCGAGGCATTTCTTGCCAGTTGCCAGTCTGAGTGCTATGGCTGCGCCATTATCGATATCCGCATGCCTGGCATGGATGGCATGCAATTGCAGGAAGTGCTTTCAAAACGAAATATGCATCTACCGGTTATTTTTCTTACCGGGCATGGCGACATTCCCATGAGTGTTCAGGCGATGAAAGCCGGCGCGATGGATTTTCTCACCAAACCGGTCACGCGTGACAAGCTTCTGGCTGCTGTCCGATTGGCGATTCAGAAATCCGAAATAGCAATGGCAGAAAATACTAATCACCAAGAGGCGCTGTCGCGCCTTGCCAACCTAACCGACCGCGAGCGGAACGTGATGCTGCTCGCCATTCAGGGCCACCCCAACAAAGACATCGCCCGTAAACTAGGGATTAGCCACCGCACGGTGGAAATCCACAAGTCCAAAATCATGCATAAGACAGGCGCAGCCAATTTGCTTGATCTTGCCCGCATTGTCCATGAGGGCGAAGCCAGCATCTAATTTCAGCTTGCATCCTCTGCCTTCTCCGCATCAAAAAATCGTTACTTAACGCTGGAATAGTAAATAGCGATGTCGTGTATCTCTGCGTCTGTCAACGTGTGTCCCAGCAATGGCTGGGGAGAATAAGCTTCACGTACATTCTGCATCGCCTTGACCAGTTCTTCATACGATCTGCCGCCCAGCGGCGGTACGCCTTCCTTGCCTTGTTTCCCATCGGGGCCATGACACGCAGCACATGTCTGGATTTTTTCTGAGGCTGCTGTATTTTTTGGGGCAGCATCAGTAGCGCTCTTCTGCGTAGTGCAACCTGCCAATGAAAGAAGAGAGATGCCAAGTATGATGTATTTCATAGTCACTCCTTAAATGTTTCCATCAATCCAAAACTTGCAACCTGATTGTAACCCCGACGTTTTGGCGTTTGATATACGTGTCAGCGCGGATAACACGATGCTTGAATTATTGTTACATTTGGTATCGGCTTAGATTGTACTTTTAAATCGAACAGTGTTATTCAGATTAGGGGTGGATTCCATGTATTACATCGTTGAAACCAGTAAATCATTCAACCAGGCGGCGATTGATCTTGAGTCCGCGGTTAAAAACCATGGTTTCGGCGTGCTGCATGTGCATGATTTAGGCGCCACGTTACGCAGTAAAGGCATTGCATTTTCCGAAGAATGCAAGGTTTTTGAGGTCTGCAACCCAGTCCAGGCAGCAAAAGTGCTGTCGACCGACATGCGCCTTAACATGGCCCTGCCCTGCCGCATCTCTGTGTTTACTGAGCAGGGGAAAACAAAAATCGGCCTGATTAAGCCAGTGCAAATGCTCTCGGCGTTATCCCAGGACGCTGCGCTGATTGAAGTGGCGAAAGAGGTTGAAGAAAAGACCATGCAAATGATTGACGAAGCTCAGGAAATATCAGTTTCTTAAACGCCAGTTACCTAAAACATCATGATCAACCGCCGACAATTTATACAATCATGTGCCTTAATGGCTGCTTCTTATCCCGGAAGCCCTGCCCTGGCGGTTGATCACAGTTATCAGGTAGCGGCTAATCGCATCTGGCGACCTTACAATACATTAGCAAAAAGCATATCTGAGCAGCGTCGCGAATGGATAAGAATGGCGACACTGGCTGCATCCAGCCACAATTCACAGCCATGGAAGTTTTTAGTGCGTGATCATTTAATCACTATTTTCCCTGACTATAAGCGACGCTGCCCAGCAGTTGATCCCGATGATAGTCACCTATTTAAGAGCTTAGGCTGTGCAGCTGAGAACCTCATCCATGCTGCAGCCGTTGATGGCTTTCATGCCGATGCGTATTTTGATCCTGTACAAGATGCAGTAGTAATCGAAATTGAACGCGCAGTTATCGCTAGGCATGATGGGCTATCCGCTGCAATTGTCAATCGCCGCTGCAGCCGTACACCCTATGACAGCAAGCCGATTGCAGCATCCGTGCAGACATCTTTAATTACAGCAGCAACGTCTAATGAAACGACCCCATTTATTTTGCAATCGCCGCAACAGATGGAGGGGATACTCGAATATGTGCGTCAAGGAAACATTGCACAGTTTGGTGACCCAGCTTTTGTTAAAGAACTGCGGGACTGGGTTCGGTTCAATCCTGCCGATGCGATCTCCGCTGGAGATGGCTTGGCAGGCGAAGTCAGTGGACAGCCTGCAATCCCTGGCTGGCTAGGCCGCAGGATTTTTGGTTTGATATCATCTGGCAAGAAACAGGCTGATACTGATGCCAAAGCAATCCGCAGTTCTTCTGGCGTCATCGCTTTTGTCGGTGAGCGCGACGACAAAGCAAGCTGGGTTGCCACAGGCCGCGCCTACGAGCGATTTGCATTACAGGCAACCGCACTAAATGTGCGCAATGCCTTCATTAACCAGCCTATCGAAGTGCATCGTCTGCGACCTCAGCTACACACTTGGCTCGGCGTGCCACAACAGCATGTACATTTAATTGTCCGCTACGGCAATGGGCAAGTCACGCCGCACAGCCTGCGCCGACCGGTCGAAGATGTCATCATTACATGAACATTAAGCCGCTTATAGCGCCAGCGTTAGCTTATTTCGCGCTGGTATTCAGCGCGGGATTTTTGCTGGGCACGGTACGTGTCATCTGGCTAGTGCAGCAATTAGGTGCACGAACTGCCGAGCTCAGCGAGATCCCTGTCATGCTGATAATCTGTTTTTTCACTGCAAATTGGGTATGCAGGCGCTTTGACGTACCTCCCGAAACCACAGCAAGACTTATCATCGGGGTAACGGCGCTTATCTGTCTGATCATTGTAGAGTTTACGTTTGTGCTCGGGCTGCAGGGAATTACAATTCGCGAATACATCGAAAACCGGAATCCTCTCTCAGGAGGCATCTACGCGCTCAGTCTGATTTTATTTGCGCTCATGCCATTAATAGTGAATCGTTCTGGATAAGCATTTGCATGGATGCCAAATCTGGAGTTTATGCTATTTTGCTATCAATATACGTGCTTGCGCGGATTACCTGAGAATCAAATTCTTGCTAATGTGCAATAAATGTTACGCAGAATAAGCACTAAATTAGGGGGTAATCAGACGATGTCGTTGCCTAAAATAGAAATGAGCATTTTCGAAGCGATATTGGCAAGACGTTCTGTGCGCAGCTACACAGCGCAGCAGGTCGACAATCTGACCGTGCGCACCCTGTTGCAAGCGGCTGTGCGAGCGCCTACCGCCATTCATCAGGAGCCTTGGGCCTTTGTCATCATTCAGGACAAGCAGCTGTTGCTGAGTCTGTCAGATCAGGCTAAGCCCTTATTTCTTGCGCAAGTCAGCCAGCATGCGCGTGAGCGTTCTGGACATAGATTGGATATGTTTGAAAAGCCGGATTTCAATATTTTTTATGATGCCGGCACGCTCATCCTGATCTGCGGCAGAACAACGGCTTCTTTTTACGAGGCAGACTGCTGGCTGGCCGCAGAAAACCTGATGCTGGCAGCCTGCGCCATGGGGCTTGGCACTTGCATTATCGGCAGCGCCCTGCCCGCTTTGAATATACCGGAGGTAAAAACCAGGCTGGGCATTCCAAAAGACTTTTCAGTAGTTGTGCCCATCATTGTGGGATACCCGACGGCTGAGGTTGCGCCAGTTTCAAGAAAGCCCCCGGTCGTGTTAACCAGCTTTCCTTCAGCAATAAGTAATTAAAATGGGTAACGATACTTCTACGTTAAAAATGAATTTTTGAGAGGAAATTGATATGTACAAACAGATTCTTTGCCCGGTAGATGGCAGTTCATCCTCCAACTGCGGCATGGCCGAAGCAATCAAGCTTGCAAAAGACCAAAATGCCAAACTACGCTTTTTGCATGTAGTGGATATGTACTTTCCTATTCTGGACGCAACAGGCGATTTCAATGTGGTGAACATTGACGATATTTTGCGTAAAAATGGCAAAAAAGTCCTGAAAAAAGCGGAAGCAGCTGCAATTAAAGCGGGCGTGGCAGCTGATTGCGAAATGGTGGAAGCCATTGGTGCACGTATTTCTAAATTGGTAGTAAATCAGGCCAAAGCGTGGCCGGCAGATCTGATCGTAATGGGCACCCATGGCTTGCGCGGGGTTGAACGCCTGGTAATGGGAAGCGATGCTGAAACCATCGTGCGGACGAGTCCCGTTCCTGTCTTGCTGGTAAGAGACAGCCAAGCGGATAAGAAACATTCATGATTGCACAACTTGACAGGGAAACCGAACGTGAATGACGCACTGACATCTTCTGCGCTTACTGAGCGGGAGCTCCACGCTGTCGACGCCTATTGGCGAGCCTGTAATTACCTGGCTGCGGGCATGATTTATCTGCGCGATAACCCATTATTAAAAGCACCGCTCCAGCCGGAACATATTAAACAGCGTTTGCTGGGCCATTGGGGCTCCAGTCCTGGGTTAAGCTTTGCCTACATCCATATTAACCGCCTGATCAACAAGTACGACTTGAATGCCATTTTTCTTGCAGGCCCCGGTCACGGCGCGCCGGGTGTGCTAGGTCCGGCCTATCTGGAAGGAACTTACAGCGAGGTCTACCCCAACAAGGGTGAAGATGAGGAAGGTCTGCGTCAGTTTTTCAAGGAATTTTCGTTTCCCGGCGGCATCGGCAGTCATTGCACGCCGGAGATGCCAGGCTCAGTCCACGAAGGCGGCGAGTTGGGTTACAGCATTTCACATGCTTTCGGTGCTGCTTACGATAACCCTGATTTGTTGGTCACGGTGATGGTGGGCGATGGCGAGTCTGAAACCGGTCCGCTAGCCACTTCCTGGCATTCCAACAAGTTTCTTAACCCGATCCGCGATGGCGCGGTCCTGCCAATCCTGCATCTAAACGGCTACAAGATCAACAACCCGACCATCCTCTCACGCATTTCGCACGAAGAACTTGAAAACCTGTTTATCGGTTATGGCTGGACGCCCTATTTCGTTGAAGGCAACGATCCAGAAACCATGCATCAGACGATGGCTGCAACGCTGGAAGCATGTGTTGCAGTGATTAAAAGCATACAGGAAACAGCCCGTGCCAGTGGCAAGCCGACCCGCCCGCGCTGGCCGATGATTGTGCTGCGCAGCCCGAAAGGCTGGACTGGCCCCAAGAAAGTGGATGGCCATAAGGTAGAAGGTTTCTGGCGCGCTCATCAGGTGCCGCTGGGCAAGGTGAAGGAAAATCCGGAACATTTGAAACAGCTGGAAGCTTGGTTGCGCGGCTATAAGCCGGAGGAATTGTTCAGCGAAAACGGACAGTTGCGGCCGGAACTCAAGGCGCTGGCCCCCAAAGGCAGCCGCCGTATGAGCGCTAACCCGCATGCCAACGGCGGCCTGCTACGCAAAGCCTTGCGTATGCCGGATTTCCGCGATCATGCGCTTGAGCTGGCCGAGAGAGGCAAGGTGAGTGCAGAAAACACACGCCCATTGGGCAAGTTTCTGCGTGACATCCTGCATCTCAATATGCGCAACTTTCGTGTATTCGGGCCGGATGAAAACAGCTCAAACAAGCTGGATAATGTTTACGAAATCAGCAAAAAAACTTGGCTGGCGGATTATTTGCCGGAAGATGCGGATGGCGGTGAGCTCGCGCCTGACGGACGCGTGATGGAAATGCTGTCTGAGCACACGGTAGAAGGCTGGCTGGAAGGCTATCTACTGACTGGCCGCCACGGTTTCTTCTCGACTTATGAATCTTTTGTACATGTGATTGATTCCATGTTCAACCAACATGCCAAGTGGCTCGCCATGTCCAAGGCGGTGCCTTGGCGCGCGCCGGTTTCTTCGCTCAACCTGCTGATTACTTCGACCGTCTGGCGGCAGGATCATAACGGATTTACCCATCAGGATCCGGGCTTTCTCGACATCGTCGTGAATAAAAGCCCGGAGGTCACGCGCATCTACCTGCCGCCCGATGTGAATTGTCTGTTATCCGTGGCCAATCATTGCCTGAACAGCACCGATTACATCAATGTCATCGTCTGCGACAAACAAAAGCATCTGCAGTATCTAGATATGGATGCAGCCATCAAGCATTGCACCAAGGGTGTCGGCATTTGGGAATGGGCCAGCAACGATGCAGGTGCCGAACCGGATTTGGTGATGGCATGCGCTGGTGATATCCCCACCAAGGAAGCCCTGGCAGCCACTTTGTTACTGCGCGAACACTTTCCGCAACTCAAGGTACGTTTCGTCAATGTCGTGGATCTGTACAAACTGACGCCGAACAGTGAACATCCGCACGGCCTTTCTGATCGCGATTTCGACAGTATATTTACAGCGAATAAGCCGATTATTTTCAATTTTCACGGTTACCCTTACCTGATTCACCGCATGACCTATCGCCGCACCAATCACGACAATCTGCATGTGCGCGGCTACAAGGAAAAAGGCAGCATCAACACACCGCTGGAACTGGCGATTCAGAACGAAATTGACCGCTTCAGCCTGGCCATTGCGGCAATTAACCGCATCCCCGCCTTGCAGACGATTGGCGCACATGTGCAGGAGAAGCTGCGCAACCGGCAAATTGAATGCCGCAACTATGCCTATGAATATGGCGTTGATTTGCCAGAAGAAGATAACTGGACCTGGACAAATTAGGTGCAATATTAATGGACAAGTTAAGCATACTCACTATCAACAGCGGTTCATCCAGCCTTAAGGCAAGCCTGATTTCGCCTGGCGGCGAGCGGCGAGATTTTCGCTATGTATGTCATAGTGACTATCAGCACGCGCAGGCTTTTGATGCGTTACTGCATGATTTAGGCAACGCGCAACCGATGGTGGTCGGACATCGGTTCGTGCACGGCGGAGAAATTACCGATGCCGCGCGCCTCATTGACGCGGACGAGTATGCACGACTGGAGAGTATTACTCATCTCGCGCCATTGCATATGCCTGTTAATCTCCTAGGCGTGGATTTGTGCACCGCTCGGTTTAACGTGCCTCAGATTGCCTGCTTTGATACGGCCTTTCACGCCACACTGCCAGAGATCGCCTACCGCCTGCCGATTCCGCAAACACTCAAGCTGCGCCGTTATGGCTTTCATGGCCTTAATTATGCCCATATTGCGCGACAGCTGCCTAAGCTCTTTGGCGCAACCGCACATGGCCGCATCGTGGTGGCGCACCTTGGCAATGGTGCCAGTCTCTGTTTGCTGGAAAACCTGCGCTCGGTAGACACCAGCATGGGCTATACGCCAGCTGGCGGCATTCCCATGGCAACCCGCAGCGGCGACCTCGATCCCGGCGTGATGCTGGAACTCGCCAAACGCTATGACAATGCTGAGCTATCCATGCTGGTTTATGAGCAGATGGGCTTGCTAGCGCTGTCAGATGGCGAAGATAGCGAAATGTCCGCGCTGGTGAAAAGCAGCAGCAGAAGCGCCCGGTTTGCGGTGGAATATTTCGCGCGCCAGGTGTGTGGTGCAATTGGCAGCTACGCTGCCAAGTCCGGCGGCATCGATGGCTTGGTGTTTACCGGCGGCATCGGCGAGCACTCGGCTCAAGTACGCGCGCTGATTTGCGAGCAGATGGGGTTTCTTGGATTCGGCCTGAATAAGGTGGCGAATCAGGCACACCTAACAAGATTGAACGCACCATCTTCCAAACCAATTTTACTGGTACCTGCCGACGAAGAGGCTGAGATTGCACGACTGGCCGAAGACCTGATGGCGACTATTCGTCCAAACAAAAACGACATGGGAATGCTAAAAAATACACAAGTAGTGATGTCATAAACAACGAGAAATCTGAGGAGATGAACGATGACAGCGCAAGTGATACATAACAGACATAAACAAAAGAGAGTAAGCACGAATACGGCGCACCTTATCCTGCGCAGAATATTTAAGGGGTACGAAGGTGCGTTTACGATCAAGCTTTGGGACAACAGTGTGCTGCAAATCGGAAATGGCATTTCTGCATTCACGCTGACCTTTCACGCTTCTCATGTATTGCGCGATCTGGTGCTGTTCCACGACCCGATTCGTCTGGCCGAAGCCTATTTTGATGGTGCTGTTGAAGTAGCTGGTGACTTTAATGCCGCGATGGGCTTGCGCTATTATCTGGAAGATTTAAAGCTACCTTTCCAGGAAAAACTATTGCTGATTTTCCGTGCGCTTTCACTTGGCAACCACAAGTCCAGGCCGCGGAAAAAGGCGAGAAAGCCAGCCAATACCCTGCGTCAGAATGATATTGAATCGATCGCATTTCATTATGATGTTTCCAATGAATTCTACAAGCTCTGGCTGGATGATTATATGGTGTACTCCTGCGCCTATTTTGAAACTCCCGAGCAGGATTTGGGGGCTGCACAACGCAATAAACTGGATTACATCTGTCGCAAATTGCGATTACAGAAAGGTGAGTCTTATCTTGATATCGGCTGCGGCTGGGGCGCGTTAGTCTGTTGGGCAGCCAAGCATTACGGCGTTCGCGCACATGGCATCACCCTGAGCCGCAACCAATTTGAGTATGCAAGTGAGGAAGTGAGAAGACAAGGGCTGGAAGGCCAGGTCACGATCGAGATGCGTAACTACCGCGACCTTCCCCGTGAAGCCGCCTATGACAAAGTATCCAGCATAGGCATGTTTGAGCATGTCGGCCTGAAAAATTTGCCGGAATATTTTTCAATCGTACATCAGGCATTAAAGCCTGGCGGGCTGTTTCTAAATCACGGCATTACTTCAGCCGAGCCTGACTGGGGCCATAGCACCTCAACCCAGTTCATCAACCGTCATGTGTTCCCCGATGGAGAGCTGGATATCGTAAGCAATATTCAGCGTCGCATGGAAAATGCGAAATTTGAAATTTTTGATGTGGAAGGCTTGCGACCACACTATGCTTTCACATTGCGACATTGGGTAAACCGTCTTGATGAAAAGAGTGAAGAAGCCATTGGTCTGGTTGGCGAACGGACTTACCGTATCTGGCGGTTATATATGACGGGTAGCGCCCTGCAGTTTGAACAGGGTGCGACAGGCATATACCAGATACTGGCCGAGCGCAAAGTGGACGGAATGCCGAATCTGCCACTGACCCGGCGCGATCTTTATGTGTCAAAAAAATCAACTGAATAACAAGGAGAACCATCATGACAATTGGGGCAATTTGTAATCGTGAAGTGATCACCGTGCAGCGAGATGCGACTGTGCTGCATGCTGCCATGCTGATGCGTCAATACCATGTAGGTGATGTGGTTGTGATTGAAAATCGCAAAGATGTGACGGTTCCTATCGGCATTGTAACCGACCGTGATGTGGTTGTAGAGGTGGTTGCGACAGAGCTTGATACTGCTGTCATTACTGTCGGCGACATCATGGTAGCCAGCCTTGCCGTGGTAAAGGATAGCACGGGCGTGCTAGAGGCTATCCAGCTCATGACCAGTAAAGGGGTAAGGCGCTTACCTGTTGTCGATGACGGTGGAAGCCTGATGGGCATTGTGACACTGGATGATTTGCTGCTTTTACTGGCAAAAGAGTTTGGCGCGCTTAGTAAACTAGTGGCTCGTGAACAGAAAAATGAAGTTAGCAAAAGACGTTAGAAAATGAAAATAAACCCGAAACGAAAGGAAGTACATCATGAGTATCAATAAAACACCATCAGGCATTCACGCAGTTAGCCACGACCGCCCGCTTTTTGAGCAGGATGTCGATGCCTACAAAAGTAAAGGCAAATTATCTGAGCCAACGGTCTGCCCGCAATGTGGTGCCGTGTATCATGAGGGGCGCTGGCAATGGATAGAAACCTCTGCCGATGCAGACAAAGAGTCCTGCCCCGCCTGCCGTCGTGTACATGACAACCAACCTGCTGGATTTGTCACTTTACAAGGGCCATTTTTTAATAGCCATTGTGAAGAAATCAGGCGCTTAATCCAGCATCATGCAGAACATGAGCGTGCTGAACACCCGCTGAAACGTATCATGGCGATAGAAAATCGAGGCGGTGCGATGTTAATAACAACGACAGACACCCACCTTGCACGCGGCATTGGTGAAGCCGTGCGCCATGCCTATCAGGGCGAGTTGAAAGTAGATCACGTTTCAGGCGAGAATCTGGTGCGCGTTCACTGGAGCCGCTGATGTTACACAAGCAAGGTACAAGGCGTTTTCTGGTGGCACTGCTTGTGCTATTAGGTGCCGCCTTGATTTTTCTGGCAACCGAAGCCTGGACCGGCGTGGTACTGATCACGCTTGGTATTTTGATCGAGGCCATTGGCATTGCCATGAGGCATAAATGAAGGCAATGGTGCTGGATTCTGCAAACAGCCCTTTGCGGATGGCTGAATTGCCAATTCCAGTCCCGAAAGAAAATGAAGTGTTACTCAAAGTGCACGCCTGCGGTGTTTGCCGTACCGACCTGCATGTGTTGGATGGTGAGCTCGCAAACCCCAAATATCCGCTTATTTTAGGCCATGAGATCGTCGGCAGCGTCGTGGATAAAGGGCAAAAAGTAGAGCAGTTTACGATTGGCCAGCGTGTGGGCGTGCCATGGCTAGGCCATACTTGCGGGCAGTGCCGTTATTGCAGAACCAACCACGAGAACTTATGTGACAACGCGCTGTTTACGGGCTATACCCTGAATGGTGGTTATGCCGAATATACGGTAGCAGACCAGCGTTACTGTTTTCCCATTCCGGAAAGCTACTCTGACGCGGAAGCAGCGCCGCTGTTATGTGCTGGACTGATCGGTTACCGTGCTTTAATAGCCGCTGGTGATGCACAGCGCCTGGGAATTTATGGCTTCGGAGCAGCTGCCCATATCATTGTCCAGGCCGCACATTATCAAGGCCGTAAAGTCTTTGCTTTTACCAAACCTGGAGATACCGCCGGTCAGCAGTTTGCTATTGCGCTAGGCGCGACCTGGGCAGGTGATTCTAGCATCCCGCCCCCGGAAGAAATGGACGCTGCCATTATTTTTGCCCCAGTGGGAGCGTTGGTTCCACTGGCGCTACGCCATACCGCCAAAGGCGGCATCGTAGTATGTGCCGGCATTCACATGAGCGATATACCGCAATTTCCCTACTCCATACTCTGGGGCGAGCGCACGGTGCATTCCATCGCCAATCTCACCCGCCAGAATGGCAAAGAATTTCTAGCACTGGCACCGAAAATCGGAATACATACCAAAGTGGAAACGTTTCCATTAACCTCCGCTAACGAAGCCCTTGAACGATTGAGGCAAGGAAAAATACACGGAGCTGCAGTTTTAGTGCCATAGTTTTGCTAATGGCCTAGAAATATCATCAAATTGTAGAAGCTGGCCTGTTCGCACGTGTTTTTTCCCGACGGCTCTGACAAATGATGCAGCGCTTTGCCGTAGGATAAGCAGTGAGCCGCTCAAAGGAAATATCATCGCCGCAATCGATACATATGCCATAAGTGCCGGTTTGAATGCGATCCAGGGCTGTGTTCAGGTCACGTGCTTTTTGTAAATGCATGCCAATAATCGCATTGTCAACATCAACGATGGTGTCAGCAACCGCTTCATCATCCACATCGGCTGCACCCCCGTTTATCTCATTAATGCTGGCTTTTAATTGAGGATCCATCTCCTGCTGCGTTTCATCAACTAAGCTTTCAAGCTCCAGTTCCATTATTTTCTGCAATACATCAATTTGCTGCTTGGTAATTTTTGTCATCATATTTCCCCGATCATTATTTTTTTCATTAAATTTTTTACTTAATTTTACTTATTTAGTCGCTTGCGAATGAAACGCAAGAATCACAAAAGTCGTTTCAAACTAGGTACTGGAACTCTCATCTGCACCTTCATCTTTCTCTTCTGTTTCCGCTAAACGTTTTGGTTCATGCTGCTTTATTTCACCTCGCAGCTTGTGCGCATAATCTTTAAGCTGGCGTATTGCCGCATCAAAGGCATCGCGCAAGGCTACATAGACATCTTCGGCGTGGTTTCGGGTCACGACAATCTCGTTGCCAGGCACGCCGATATCAATGCGCACACTAAATTGTTTACCCTGCTGGCTATGTTTGTGCGGCATTTCTACCGCAACACGGCAAGAGGTAATATGGTCAAAAAATTCCTCGAGCTTTTCCACCTTGGCGCGGATCCGCGCTTCCAGCGCTTCCGAGTGGTCGACTCCATGAACAGTCAGTTTTAACGGGCTTTGCATGTTTTTCTCCTAATAATTCGAATCGGATTAATAAAGGTTTTTTTATTTTCCATTTGCTTCAGGCATCAATATTCGCGCAAGGTCTGCCTGGATTCTTTACGCTGCGACAAAGTTTTTAGCTCCGTGCTTGAAAATTTATAATAGCGCGCATTCAAATATAGTGCGACGTCAGCAATATCTTCTTCACGCCAGCCTAGTTTGGCATAGGCCTGCCAACGGTTTACCTGCGCTTTAAGACTTTTCCAGTCGGTCGCCAGTTTTTGTTCACGCCAATGAATCTGCAAGCTATGGCATGTATTACAGTGTGTTGAATAAAGCAGCTCCCCGCGCGATTCATCAGGCGTTCTGGCATATGCCAACGGCGTTATGCCACAGCATATGCTCAATATAAAAACCAACCGCCTTATTACACTCATCAACTATTCCTTATTCGCATTGGCTTCCTAAAAGACCGTGCCAGCAAAAATCACCAATCCAAATTTAACTGTGCTTAGTATCAATATATAGAAGTTTAGCCGCTGAAAAAATTAGTGCAAACACGTAGTTCCAACTCAAATCATCAGCGCAAATCGTCCACACTCATCACATAGTGCTTTTGATTAAGGTGCGCAATTCGACCAGAGTGCGCGTGTTGAGCACATCTTCCTTTTCCAGCCAGCCGCGCCGCGCCTGCCCAACCCCGTAGCGCAAATTGGAAAACTCATAGCAGCTATGCGCATCCGAATTGATGCTGATCAGGACGCCCTCTTCCTTCGCCATCTGGCAATAAGTATCAAGTAAGTCGAGTCGTTCAGGATGCGCATTCAGTTCAAGGAAACAACCGCGGTTTTTGGCTTGCCGGAGGATACCCAGCATATCGGCATCATAAGGCGCCCTTTTTTCCAGCAGCCGTCCTGTGGGATGTGCCAGCAAGGTGAAATGCGGGTGCTCCATGGCGCGAATAATGCGTTCAGTCTGTTTGATACGCGATAGATCAAACTTGCTGTGAACTGCACCAACCACCAGATCAAGACGGCCCAGCACTTTATCCGGCAGGTCTAAGCTGCCGTCTTCAAGAATATCTACCTCGATGCCTTTAAGCAAGGTGATGCCGCTAAGCTCCGAATTAAGCCTATCTATCTCATCGCACTGGCGCAACAACCGCTCTGGATCAAGGCCGTGGGCAATGGTGAGGCGGCGGGAATGCTCGGTAATGGCAAGGTATTCAAACCCCATTTTCTGTGCCGCCAGCGCCATGTCGCGCAAGCTGTCGTGGCCGTCGGTAGCTTTAGTATGCGCGTGGAGATCGCCTTTAAGGTCTGCCATCTCCACCAGTTTTGGCAGCCGTCCGGCACGTGCAGCCTCAATCTCGCCGCGATCCTCACGCAGTTCCGGCGAGATATACGGCAGGCCAACAGCGCGGTAGACTGATTCCTCAGTCTCGCCAGCAATAGATTTATCGGCACGGAATACGCCATATTCGCTGACTTTAAGTCCTAGTTTCTGTGCGATGCGGCGGATGGCGATGTTATGCGCTTTGGAGCCTGTAAAATAGTGTAAAGCCGCACCATAGCTTGTGTCATCTACGACACGCAAATCAACCTGCAACCCGCATTTGAGCGTCACGGTAGCGCGTGTGCTGCCGGTAGCAAACACTTCGGCAATTTCATCGTAAGCCGTGAAATGCTGCATGACAGCATCAGGCGCAGAGGATGTTGCCAGAATGTCCAGGTCACCTACCGTTTCGCGCATACGCCGAAAACTGCCAGCCACTACCACATGATTGATGTTTGGGCTCTTCTGCAGATAAGCAACAAGCGATTCGGCGTACTGCGCAGCTGTCGCCAGCTTAAAGCGCCGGGATTGACTGGCATGCGCTTCCACTGCCTTCAGAATATTTAACTCGGTCTTCTCGCCGAAGCCGGGCAGATTTCTGATGCAGCCGTCACGCGCTGCCCGATGCAGCTGTTCTACCGTTTGTACATCAAGGTGGTGGTAAAGGGCTTTAACCCGCTTCGGGCCAAGACCGGGAACATGCAATAACTCGGTAATGGCGGGCGGCAACTCACTACGCAGCCTCTGCAATAAACTGCAGCTTCCGGTAGAAACGATTTCGATGATTTTTGAAGCAAGATCTTCACCGATACCTGGCAACTGAGTCAGGTCAAAACCTTGTTTTAGCAATGCCCTCACATCTTGCGGCAGCTCGCTTAAGATACGTGCCGCTTTGCGGTAGGCTAGGATGCGGAACCGATTGGCGGCTTCAATCTCCAGCAGATCAGCGATTTCTTCGAAAATTGCTGCGATATCCGCATTATGCACTGGCATAACTGCTTTTAATTGCGTCTAGCTTGGCATTGAAACCTGATGTCTTAGATTTCATACTCACTAACACCATCAGGTGTTAGTGAGATTAGACGCAAGACCTTTTACTGAACCGCGATATTGCGCTTTTTAGATGATTCCAGCTTGGGCAACGTAATCTCCAGAATGCCATCTTTCAGGTTTGCGACCGTTTTTGAGGCATCTACATTTGCGGGCACCGTAATGGAACGCGCAAAGGAAGAACTCGAAATCTCGTGCCGATGATAATCACCCTTTTCCTCTTTTTTCTCGCTTCTGGATTGCCCTTTAATAGATAGCACATTATCGGCAAGCGACACGCTGATGTCTTTCTTTTCAATCCCAGGAATCTCAGCACGTACCAGCACTTCATTATCCCGATCCACCACGTCCAGACTTGGCATGCGCAGCCCTTCGGCCTCGAATAAATTGTCTAATGCCGGGAAATCGCCCCAGCGCCTCAGTGATGGCCAGCCACGTCCAAAAAAGCGGTCAAATGCGCGTTCCATCTCGGCAATGGGGTGCTGCAATGCAGGCCAAGAGGATTTTACTGTTCCTTTGCCTTCAGTCTTTACAGGAATGTTTCCTTTGTTATCTGTGTCCATGAGTTTCTCCTTTAATTATAAATAGAACTATTTTCATCTTTGCTTGTTTAATTTAAGCTAAGTGCCTCTTTGCAATTAATTGCTCGAAAGACAACACGCGGGCAATGTCAGCCAGAATCTTCGCTTCGACACAGAAACGTTAATTCGGAATTAGCCGCCTGACATTCATATCTATGGGGGGGGTATGGATATCATTGCTGCATCTCCGCTTCTGCTTCAAGCCAGTCCTGAATCTCATGTCCTGGCTCATAGCCGCGCGCCGCTGCTTTATAATATGCAGACACTGCAATACGGGAGACCATGTCCTCGTTATTGAGTGCTTCCTTTGGCTCAATCTTAGCTTTAGGAACCATTGAAGTCTTTCCAGTTGCTTTTGAAGATTTCACTTTTAAAGGGCTCACTTGGCCTCCTATTTAACATGCTGACATCAAAATTGAAGCCGGCGGCACTAATTTCATGTGGAAATTAGACAACTATGCGTTGTTAGGTATGCGCGCCGATATGTGCAATGTAATGAACTGGTGAATGCATGTAAATTAGTGCAAGCACGTAAGGGCTAACCCTTATACGCGGGCAACTGGTTGCTATGGCAGCCTTGCTGTTATCATGCCAACGTTATATGTCAATAATGTCATCCCAAGTGTGGGTTAAAAGAAAAGAGAGAACGGAATTGCGTTTTATATGGCCAGCCATTTTGGCGTTTTATCTGCCTTTTGCAATGGCGGAATCGCTTGAATTTCCCGTTGCAGGCGGCGTGTTTGAATACACCGTTCAGCCGGGAGATTATCTTATCAAGATTGGTGCACGCTTTGGTGTGGCGGCCGCAGTGCTGTCACGCGAGAACGGCCTGAAGTATGACGCTAAGCTGATGCCTGGCAAGAAGCTGATGATCGACAACCGCCATATTGTTCCGGATATGTGGGAGGATGGCTTGCTTATTAATTTACCGCAGCGCATGCTTTACTATTTCCGCAATTGGGAGTTGGCCGCAGCCTACCCGGTTGGATTGGGCAAACCAAGTTGGCCGACACCGGCAGGCGGTTTCACTGTAATTGACAAGGCGGTCAACAAGGCTTGGCGCGTGCCGAAATCCATTCAGGAGGAGATGCGGCGCGAAGGCCAACTGGTCAGGACGGAAGTGCCGCCAGGCCCAGACAACCCCCTCGGCAAACATTGGCTGGGACTCAGCCTGACATCAATCGGCATTCACGGCACCATTGCGCCGGCCAGCATTTACCATTTCCAAAGCCATGGCTGCATCCGTTTGCATCCTGATGATATTGAGGCGTTATTTGCACAAATAGAGCGCGGCGCGACAGGCCGTATAATCTATGCTCCGCTACTACTGGCAGAATCTGATGGACGCATTTTTGTTGAGGCGCATCGGGATATTTATAATGAAAGCGATGTCTCATTGGCGGCGCTTGAGCAGTTGGCACATGATGCCATGCTAAGCGATCAGATTGACTGGTTTCGAGCCGCTGATGTGCTGGAGCAGAAAGACGGAATTGCGCGTGACGTGACACTTTCATTCCAAATTCCATGAAATTAAGGATAAACTATCATAATGAATAATCAAATTTCCAAGACACGGCGGGATCTGCTTAAAGCTGGCATGGCGTTCGCACTCACCGGACTGGGTGCGCGCCCTGCTCTCGCTGCTTTTGAGCAAAGTAAAACGGCGATGCGCGAGCTGGCTTTCTACAATCTGCACACTGGCGAAAACCTTAAAACTGTCTATTGGGCCGAGGGTGGTTACTTGCCTGACGCGCTGGCTGATATTAACCATATTCTGCGTGATCATCGCAATGATCAGACACTCCCTATTGAGACACCTCTACTTGATCTACTACATGGCCTCCACAGCAGGTTAGGCACCGTGCAGCCGTTCCATATCGTGTCAGGCTATCGTTCCCCGGCCACCAACGCCGCTTTGGCCGCCAATGCTGATGGTGTCGCCAAAGGCAGCCTGCACATGCAGGCCAAAGCGATCGATCTTTATATTGAAGGCGTTCCTTTGGATGAACTGCGGCGCGCTGCCATTGCCTTGCGTGGGGGTGGCGTCGGCTACTATCCAAAATCCAACTTCGTCCATGTCGATATTGGTCGAATTCGCAGTTGGTAGCATGCAGTCAGCTTAAGGCAGTCAGATTAAGAATGATTGAGGTTAAATTGTCATTGAAAAGGTGTCGCAGATATGGCCATGTGTGGCCGTAAAATTAGGAAGGCCATAACTGCAAACAAAGCAAGACATGCTGCCGCAACGAAAGGGACAATTGGGTGCAGCAACCACAGCCCGCCTGCTATTAACGAAGCAGGCAGGTAGATCATACCGGTCACAAAGTTATACATACCAATGGCTGAAGCGCGCCGCTCCAATTCAATATCAACAATGAACGCCTTGTTTTGGGCTTCATCAATCGCGTAAAACAGCCCATAAATAATAAACAGCACAATCACCTGCAAGTGCGTGGTTGCGAAAGCGAAACCAAGGCACATGACTAGATAAGTCATGTAGCCCATGATAATCATTCGTGCCCTTCCAACTAGATCGCCAAGCTTGCCTATCAACGGTGCGGCAATGACACATGCAATATTGAATAGCGCGTAGAGCAACACAACATCCTTGACGGTAAAGCCAACATGATGAGCGCGTAACAGCAAAAAACCAAAGCTAAAATAGGCCAGCGAAAAGATACCTGCCGGGACGAGGTAGCGCTTAAATTGCGGACTTAGCATTTTCCATGTCTCAAACATATTCTCGTGCCGACGTTTAGGTGCCGGTTGATCCTTCATTAGACTCAAGGTCACAATGCTAAGCGCCGCCGGCACCATTGCAACCCAGAACAGGATTTGGTAAGTTGAAGCAGCTTCACCCAGCCAAAAAAACAGTCCATAAGCGATAAGTGGGCCGAAAATTGCACCTGCTTTGTCGAGCGCCTTGTGTAAGCCAAACGAATAACCTCTTTTTGCACTGCCTGCTACAGCTGAAAGCCAGGCATCACGTGGCGGCCCTCTAAACCCTTTCCCCAAGCGCTCAATGACGCGAAATATACTTAAGCCAACCACCGAGCTGGAGACCAGCAGAATGATTTTTGCCAGCGTGGAGAAGCCGTAGCCAGCTAACGCGAAAATTTTGCGTTTTCCGGTACGGTCAGAAAGCCAGCCAGAAAAATAATTCAAGGAAGAGGCGGAAAGATCTGCCAAGCCCTCAATCAATCCCAGCAAAGCTGCCGAGGCACCAGCAATAGCAGTGAAGAATACTGCAAAGACCGAAAATATCATCTCAGAACTGATGTCGGTCAGGAGACTTACAAGCCCCAGCTTAAGGACGTCAGAATGCACGCCAAACCTGCCTGCAGCTGGGTTTGGTGGAATCGTCTTGTTGCTGTTGCGCTTAGAACTCATGATTTAGTGGTTACCTGATGACAAAACGCCCAAGAGTTTTATACCACATTAATCGCATAATAAATAACCATCGTTTCAAGTATATATCTTGCTTGGCAGCTGCTTTTGCAGCAGTAACTTCTATATTTTTTCCGGCAGTGTGTTAATCTTTTATCACTCAAAAAAATATGGAGCCTTGATGAACGAACGTATCCAGCAATTGCTTGACCAGATTACTGTGCTTGAAGACGAATTGCGTACGGCGCTAGGCGAACAACCATCCAGCATGTTTTTCCAAATTAAGGGAAAACGCGTTGAATTTGAGCAATCCATCAAAGAAACACACCGCAGGCTTAAAATGAATTTCTTTCGCTGGCTGGTGACTTACCGCCCACAGAATCTAATTACCGGCCCTATCATTTACTCGATGATTATTCCGCTGGTGATTACAGATATATTCATTACCTTTTATCAGCTGACTTGCTTTCCGATTTACGGCATTAAGAAAGTACGGCGTGCCGACTATATTATCTTTGATCGACATCAACTTAATTACCTGAATTTTATAGAAAAATTTCACTGTACTTATTGCGCCTACGGCGCCGGCATGATTGCCTATATCAGTGAAATCGTGGCGCGTACCGAGCAATATTTTTGCCCCATCAAACATGCACGAAAAATTCTCGGCACGCATGCCCGTTATGCACGGTTTTTAGATTTCGGCGAAGCGGAAAACTATGAAGCAAAGCTTGAGGAATACCGTATTACACTAAATAAAGAACGCTAGAAAGGGAAAAATAAAATGAAATTAAAATTTCTCGGCGCGACCGGAACCGTCACCGGATCAAAATACCTGCTTGCCTGTGAAACCGACTCAGGCGGCATAATGCGTATTCTGATTGATTGCGGACTGTTTCAGGGGCTAAAACAGTTACGACTCAGGAATTGGGCTCAGCTGCCAGTCAGCCCAAGAGACATAGATGTGGTGGTGCTGACGCATGCGCATATCGACCACAGTGGCTACCTGCCCCTGCTGGTGAAAAAAGGATTCTCCGGCAAGGTATATTGTACTGAGGCTACACGTGATTTATGCGAAATTTTGCTGCCAGATTCTGCGCACCTGCAAGAAGAAGAAGCCGAATACGCCAACCGGCGCGGGTTTTCAAAGCACCACCCGGCGTTGCCGCTGTATACGCAGGAAGATGCAAAAGCGGCGCTTGAACTGCTCACCCCCGTTGCTTTTGAACAGGACGTTAATTTGGATGGTGGTTTGACGCTAAGATTTTCTCCAAATGGGCACATTCTGGGTTCGGCATTTGTACGCATTCACAACAAGAAAACATCCGTCCTGTTTACTGGCGACATTGGTCGACCCAATGATATTTTAATGAAATCTCCGGCACGCATTAAGCAGGCTGATTACCTGGTGGTTGAATCCACTTATGGCAATCGCCTGCATGATAGAACCGATCCTAAAATCAAGCTGGCGGCAATTATCAATAAAACGATAAAGCGCAGGGGCATTATCCTCATCCCTGTGTTTGCTGTTGGAAGGGCACAAGAGGTGCTGTATTACATTCATTTGCTTAAATCATCAGGTGCCATCGCCAGCGACATCCCTGTATATCTTAATAGCCCGATGGCGGTAGATGCCACAGAGATATTCCGTCATCACCGCGGTGAACATCGCCTGAGCCCAGAGCAATGCAGCGCACTTTTCCATACGGCGCACATGGTGAATAGTGTCGAGGAATCCAAGCGGCTGAACGTGACCAAGGGCCCGATGATTATCCTGTCTGCAAGCGGCATGGCTTCAGGCGGGCGTGTTGTGCATCATTTGAAGGCATTTGCACCCAAGCCAAATAATACGATTCTGTTTGTGGGCTTTCAGGCCGCCGGCACACGCGGGTCCGCCATGCTGGATGGCGCTGAAAGCATCAAGATTCATGGCGAATATATTCCAGTACGTGCCAATGTTGAGTTTATTTCTAACCTTTCCGCGCATGCGGATTATTCAGAGATCCTGGATTGGCTGGGCGGCTTTGAAAAGGCACCTAAGCAGACGTTTATTACCCACGGCGAACCGGTTGCAGCAGACGCCATGCGGCTTCATATCGAAGAAACGCTGCGTTGGCAGGTAGTTGTACCGGATTATCTTGAGACTGTAACTTTGAGCTAATCAGATTGATTGCAGCAATAAAATCATTCTCGCAAGTTACTTGTCTTGATTGAGCTGATTGATGATATTGCGTACTTCCAATGCCACTTCGGAAGCCGTTAGCCCTATTGGCCCAACGCCTTTTCCAACTAGCGCATCCGCTGCAGCACCATGCACATAAACTCCAAGTTTAGCTGCCTGCAGGCCACTTAAGCCCTGTGCCATCAAGCTGCCGATAATTCCGCTCAGCACATCGCCAGTGCCACCGCTGGCCAGCGCGACATTGCCGCTGGTGTTGATAAACCAGTCGCCTCCATGATGCGCGCAAACACTACCGGCACCTTTTAGCACACAGGTAACACGCAACGTTTTGGCTAATTTAAGTGCGCTCTCGATACGGTTTTGCTGAATATACTCGCTACCGGTATCAAGCAACCTCGCGGCTTCGCCCGGGTGCGGCGTGATGACGGTTTCGGCATCGCGGCTGACAACGATAGCGGCCAAATGCAAATGACTGGCGATGAGATTGAGCGCATCTGCATCAAGCAAGAGGGGTATATCTTTGCTTAACCAGAATTCCAGCAGATCTATCGCCGCATTCGACAGCCCTAGCCCTGGACCAATCACGACACAATCCAGTTGAGTTAACTGGCTAAGCGCTGCTGGTGAACGCAGCATGATTTCCGGCTGGCACATATCTACACTTGGCGCATCTTTGCATAGCATTGCTGCATATACGCGCCCCGCACCGCAATGTACAGCGGCCCGCGCCGCCAGGAAGGCTGCGCCAACCATGCCGGTTTCACCGCCTATAATTGCCACGCTGCCAAAAGACCCTTTATGCGCATCTTGATTACGCAGCGGCAAAGCAGGCTGAAACATGCTTTGCACTAACAAATGAGGGGCTGTCGATTCAGTTTTAATGATAGATCATCCTATAAGGGGGTAACGAAATTGATCCATAGTCAGCATCTGTTGGTTAAACCTGAAACTCTGCCGCCCTCACAGAAGTACGAGTTAACCAGATTTCTAGCAGGGCAATGGTAACGGTAAGTGTCACGGGGCCTAAAATAAGTCCCGCAGGTCCAAACAGCAGCAGGCCGCCGACAATTGACATAAAAGCAAGAATGGTGTGAAGTTTAAGCCGGTTTCCAACGAAAATCGGTCTAAGCAAATTATCAATTGTGCCAATCACAAGCATACCCCATAACGTGAGAATCAAGGCACTGCCGAGATTTCCTTCCAAAGCCAGAAATAGTGCTGCAGGGGCCCAGATAACAGAAGTGCCCATCATGGGCACAACAGCAAGCAAACTCATTACCAAGCCCCAAAGCAATGGCGCTGGCAAACCCAGCCACCAGAACATTAGCCCACCCAGACACCCTTGCACAACCGCAATGGCAAACGTTCCATAAACGATAGCATGAATAGTGTCGCCGACTTGATTAAACAGTCTGCCCATCTCCATCTGTGTGAACGGCGACAATGCCATCATGGACTTGAGCGCTAGATGGCGGTCTCGCAGGAAAAAGAAAAGCACATAAAAAACCAGGACAAACCCCAGCACCTGTAATAACGAGCCTTTGACAACAGCACCCACGACTGAGCCCAGTTTGGCATTAAGTGTTTTGACGATTTCAGGCAAATTCACATACCGCTCAATTTTTTTTACAACCGGTGCCAGTTTCGGCTGCGCCTCAAGCACACGCCGCCATTCACCAGAATCAACTTTGCTCTCAATTAGCTGGGATCCTTTTACCACCTGCTCCAGCAGCTGCTCCCCGACGAATACCGCAGGTACAACGACGATGAAACCAATGATCAAGATAGAAATCAGCGCAGCAACAGTAGAGTATCTAACTTTAGCCTCAAGCCAGCGCTGTAAAGGGGCAAACATAACCGCCAATGTCAGCGCCCAAACAATCACTGGTAAAAACGGTGCAACCAAGCTGTAACACAAATATATGCCTAAAGCAGTCACCATCATCAGCACAAGCGTATGCACATGATTGAGTGAACTCCAATCATCTTCGCTGGCAGTTTCTGTATGCTTGGTTTCTAGTTTGCTCATTATTCAATCACCGGCTGTTAATGCTTCTTTTTCAAACGTGCCTTAATTATCGCTCATTTGAATATCCTATTACACCTAAAAAAAATCTAACCAATCCATACGCCACCCATGAAGCAATACGTTTAACGATATTGCCACGTCCCCAATCCTGCTCTGCCACACGATGCGCGCCCTCTTGCGTTGATGCAAGAATGTCGGCTCTAAGCTCATTGGCAAAGGCGGCATCTAGCACTATCACGTTGGCTTCGCGCGCCAATAACAAACTAAAAGGGTCGATATTGGACGAACCTACCGTTGCCCACGCATTGTCGATGACTGCGACCTTGCTGTGCATGAAACTTTTACGATATTCGTAAATTTCGATGCCATGTCTCAAAAACTCGTTGTAAAACGCGTGTGCAGCAAACATCAGGAAATATTCCATACGTCCCTGCAGCAATAGTTTCACGGCAACTCCGCGTTGAGCGGCATCTAATAATGCCTGACGAAATCTTTTGCCAGGCACAAAATAAGCATTTGCAATAATAATTTCAGATTTGGCTTGTGCAATCGCCTCCAGATAAGCGTCTTCTATATCACGCCGGTGCAGCAAGTTATCACGCAACACAAAAGCGGCCTTTATGCCGTCTTTTATTTTCCGCTGCCGGATCGGCTTGGCAGGATCCATGCTCGCACTTAACAGATGCAGCCTCGCATGATGTCGCCAGAGCTTGTGTACGCTCTCAGCGATGGCCGGCAGCAATGCGCCTTCCAGGTGCACCGCATAATCAACGCGCGGCGGCACATTGAATGGCGTATGGCTTTTCGGAATATCATAATCGTCGATGATATTGATGCCTCCGACAAAACCGATCGTGCCATCAATCACCGCCACTTTACGGTGCAAACGCCGCAAGCGGTTCTTCTTGAATGTCCACGGGGATATTTTGGGGCGGTAAAACATCACCTGCACACCCGCTCTCTCTAATTCATGCACATAGGTTTTTGGCAAGTCCTTGCATCCGAAACCGTCCAGCAATACATGCACATGCACACCGCGTTGTGCGGCGTGCTTAAGCGCATTGCCAATCAGCATGCCTGTTGCATCTGCCTGGTAGATATACGTTTGCAGATATATCTCTTTAGCAGCGCTTGTGATGGCCGCCTCTAAGGCAGGAAAATACTCTGCACCATTGCGCAGCAGCTTGATCCGGTTGCCACTTACAAAATGGGTCATAATATACGCGTCATATTTTAGTTAGCGTCGCAGTCAGTATCGCATGGTCAGAGACTTTGACGAAATGCGCCCCAGAATGCACCTCCGCATGCCTGATCTGAAATCCGCGTACATAAATACGGTCCAGCTTCAACACTGGCAGCCAGGAAGGAAAGCTGCGCGCCGTTTTACCTAAATGATGCTCAAACACTTCGCGCATATGCAGGCGTGCTGCAAAAGCACGTGCAGACCGTGTGCTCCAGTCATTGAAATCACCTGCAATAATCAATGGTGCGTTAGGTGGCACATATCGCTCAATATATTCAGCCACCTCTACTAACTGCTGGCGTCGCCAATGTGCGAACAAGCCCAGATGCACACAGATGGCGTGCAAAGGCGTATCCCACTTGGGGATGTTGATTTCGCAATGCAGCATGCCGCGCTGCTCCAACGTATGTGCAGAAATATCCTGATTGGCGGTTTTGACAATGGGAAATTTTGAAAGCAAGGCATTGCCATGATGGCCAGCGGGGTACACGGAATTCTTTCCATACGCATAATCAGGCCAGACGGTATCCGCCAGGTATTCAACCTGCCCTGATATTGACCATGTTTCAAAACGCTGACTGTGTTTTGAATGCACATCCTGCACTTCCTGCAAAAAAATAACATCCGCATGCAGTTTCCGCAGCAATTCGCGCTGGCTTTGCAAGGCAAAGCGGGCGTTAAAATGCGTAAAGCCCTTGTGGGTGTTAAATGTCGCGATACGTAGCGTGTTATGCAAAATCAGCTCATCAATTCAAAGTTGGCCATCCCAGCGACTGCCATTACAGCAAAATTCTAATCCAGTACATCGGCTTGGAGAATATCAATCCATAATCTGTATCAAAAATACAACATAAAAGGCATTTTTGGTGGTTATTCTCATAATAAGCATAAGGCATTTGATACAAATCAAACCGCTTCACTTCTCAAATAAGTTAAAGTTCACCCATCTTTTGATAGCAGTTAATTTTTAAAGGGAGTTAGTTATGAAGAAAACGTTGTTAGCAGTAGCACTTGCTGCAGCAGTATTTGCACCGATTGCAGCACAAGCTGAAGCTGGTGATTGGGTAGTTCGTGCACGCGCAGTTAATGTTGCGCCGAATGAAGATAGTAAACTAGGCAAAACTGTGAACCAAAACGTAGCTCCTGTGATGTCACCAGGTGCTGAGTTGGCGGTAAGCGACAAAGTAATACCAGAATTAGACATTTCGTACTATTTTACAAAAAATATTGCGGCCGAATTAATCCTTGCCGTTGGCACACGTCACAATGTGAGTATCCAAAAAGAAGCTGGTGCAGTAGTTCCTAATCAAGATTTAGGTAGCGTAAATCTTTTACCGCCTACATTAACTGCTCAATGGCACTTTAATCCAGACCAAATGATTGATCCATATGTTGGCGCTGGTATTAACTATACCATCATGCTAGACCGCAACTTGAAAGTTAATCGTGGTCCATTGGCTGGCCATAAAATCAAGATTGACAGCGACAGCTGGGGTCCAGCTTTGCAGGCAGGTGTTGATATCAACTTGAAAGACGGTTGGTTAATTAATGCCGACGTCAAATATGTCTGGTTAGATACAAATGTTAAGTTAAAAGGTGCCGCCACAGGGAATGCTTGGACTAAGATTGACTCTTTAGATATCAATCCATGGGTAGTTGGTATCGGTATCGGTAAAAAATTCTAATCAAGGTTTTTCAGTAGCTGGATTTAATCAGTCCAGACCTTTTACCCCTGCCGTTATTGGTGGGGGTATTTTTTTGCCGAAGATTTTTATCTACGAAATTTTTAAGTACACCAGATCTTTACTTGGTGCACCAGATCCATCCAGATTGCCCAGCCTGCTACGGTAGCCAGCAGAAGCCCCGCCAAACGCATACTGGTGCCATCGTTAAGCCATTTAACGCCATTTTTAAGCCTGAGCCAAAGCCACGGACCGATGAATAATGAAACACTGGTGCCAGCCGCAAATGTGGCCATACTGAACGCGCCATTGAATATATTAGCGCTTAACGATGCCACAAGCAGCGCCGAATAAAGCAAGCCGCAAGGCATTAATGCCCACAGCATACCCGTCATCACGATACCACCGGGCAGATTCGAAAGCTGACGCACATGTGACCAGATATTACGCCCTAAATTGTCTGCCCAAACTGGCTGGCGGGCGTAGGCCAGCAACATTAGCCCCCAACATAGCACCAATACGTGAAAAAATGTCCATACAGGATGTAGTGCTGAAGTTTGGCCGGAAAACCAGGCCAGGCTCTTAACTGAACCAGCCGCTACCGCACCGAGACTGGCATAGCCGATTAAACGTCCGGCCTGGAATTTCCATAAACTATAATTTCCGCCCCGCCCGCTTTGAATGCTGGCGCAGGCCGCGCCGCACATGGCGATACAATGCGGTCCGCCAGCCAGCCCCATCAAAAATGTGGTAAGCGCAAGCGATGATTGCATATTGAAGGAAATTTAGATGATTTTAGAAAAGCGCGCTCGATTGCGATCGGTTTGCAGATAGCGGTCAAACAGCATGGCAACTGCGCGCACGAAGAACCAGCCAGTGTCAGTGACTTGTATACCGCCATCCTCAAGCTCTACCATCCCTGTACATTCCAATTCTTTAATCGCTTCCAACTCGGTCGCAAAGTAACTTCTAAAATCAATCATATAGGCAAGTTCAATGGACTCATATTGTAACCTACCTTGACACATCAGCGCCATAATCACGGCACGGCGCACCAGATCATCCCGCGACAATGCCAGACCGCGCACTACGGGGAAACGGCCCTGATTCAAGTAGTCGTAATATTCCTCCAGCGTCTTGGCATTCTGGCTGTAGGTGGCGCCGATACGGCCAATCGACGAAACGCCAAGACCGATTAAATCACAATCCGGCTGTGTGCTATAACCCTGAAAGTTGCGGTGCAGCCTGCCCTGCCGCTTGGCGATTGCCAGCGAGTCATTGGGTAGCGCAAAGTGATCCATGCCAACATACACATAACCTGCATCCAGAAAAGTAGCAATGGCATCAGACAACATGGAAACTTTTGCAGAAGCCGCCGGCAGCTCATAGGCGTTAATGCGCCGCTGCGGCTTGAACCGTTCAGGCAAATGCGCATAGGCATAGAGTGCGATTCTGTCGGGCTTGAGTTCGACGACCTGCGCCAAAGTGCGCGCAAACGACTTGGACGTTTGCATCGGCAAGCCATAAATCAAATCGACATTCACCGATTCAAACCCTAAGCGGCGTGCAGCTTCGACCAGAGAAAACACCTGTTCGGCCGGCTGGATGCGATGTACCGCTTTTTGCACATCCGGATCAAAATCCTGCACTCCGAAACTCAATCGGTTAAACCCTAAGCTCGCCAGATGTGCCAGGCGTTTTTCATCGACCGTTCTCGGGTCTACTTCAATCGAATATTCGCCGCCCGGAGCCAGCACAAAGCTGCGGCGCAGCATGGCCATCAGCTCACTCAGCTCATCGTCAGAGAAGAAAGTAGGTGTACCACCCCCCAAGTGTAACTGGGTAATGGTCTGCCCGGCACCCAAATGGGCAATATGCAAGTCGACTTCATGGCTGAGATGGCGCAGGTATTCTGCGCTGCGCTCATGATGTTTGGTCACGATTTTATTGCATGCACAATAAAAGCAAAGCGATTCGCAAAATGGGATGTGCACATAGATTGACAATGGCAACGCCATGCCGCCTACACGCCGCTGATCCAGGGCTTGCTTGTACTCATCCTCTGCAAAGGCTTCCACAAAGCGGTCAGCAGTGGGATATGAGGTATAACGCGGACCGGAAACATCATATTTTTGCAGCATTGCAGGCGTGATGGAGGGCGTTATGCCACTAACACCCGCAGTAGCTACTTGTGCAATATTATTGGAAATCATTACCTTAAATCCCGCTTGGACAGGATGAAACTTTGCCACCTTTAGAGACAAAACTCCTTGATACAAATCAAACGACGGCGCGTTAAGCATACAGACTATTCCGTATAATAATTTGCGCCATGTTCAAAATGTTGGTTAGAACCCTCTATGAATAAAAGCGATAAAACGGTATCCTTGATGGATAGCGTTATATCTTAGAAAAACATGAATTCTGAAACCTTTAAAGTCGCTTGCTCAAACTGCAATCTGCGCGAAATCTGCATGCCGGTTGGCTTGAACTCAGAGGAGTTAGACAAACTAGAAGAAATAGTTGAAAAACGTCGTCGGGTTAAACAGGGAGAACTGCTGTTTAGTAGCGGCGATACGTTCACTTCACTTTATGCCATACGCACAGGCTTTTTTAAAACCTGCATTTCAAGCGAAGACGGCCGCGAGCAGGTAACCGGTTTTCAGATGGCTGGCGAAATCATCGGGATGGATGGTATTGTGACAGATCGCCACAGCTGCAATGCAGTTGCGCTTGAAGATGCTGAGGTATGCATGATGCCATTTGCCAGCATAGAAGATCTGTCGCGCGAGTTTCCAGTGCTGCAGCGCCATGTGCATAAAATGATGAGCCGTGAAATCGTGCGCGAGAACGGCGTTATGATGTTGCTAGGCAACATGCGCGCCGAAGAGCGCGTGGCGGCTTTTCTTTTGAATCTGGTGCAGCGCCTGCATGCCCGTGGTTATTCGCAAACAGAACTTACATTGAGAATGACGCGCGAGGAAATCGGCAGCTATCTCGGCTTGAAACTCGAAACCGTAAGCCGTACTTTTTCAAAGTTCAGCGAGGATGGCATTATCGAAATCAAACAACGCTATGTGCGCATTCTTGATCCGGAAGCGCTCAAGAAAATATTCAATCCACAAACTTATTAGGCGCTTTGCTGATTACGCCAGATTGTTTATTAACATCCGCCATTCAATTCAATACCAAGTCGAACGATGACTTTGCAAAACATCCTCACAGTCACTGACCATAACCGCGATGTAGGCGGATTACGCTATGTTTACCCTGTTGTTTCACGTCGCGCTGGCGGTGTTTCCATTGGCATCAACCTCAACCCTAACAACGCCTGCAACTGGCGCTGTATTTATTGCAGTGTGCCAAATCTCACGCGCGGCACCCCACCTCCTATTGCGCTTGACGTTTTAGAACAGGAACTGCGAGGGCTTTTAAACGATGTGCTGCATGGTGATTTTATGCAACGCCATGTTAGCGAAACAGACCGGCAACTGAAAGATATTGCATTTTCTGGCAATGGGGAACCGACCAGTGCAAAAGAGTTTCCACAAGCGGTGATGCTGGTCGAGCGGGTGTTAAAAGACTTTGATTTACTGGGCAAGATCAAGATTCGTTTAATCACCAACGGCAGCATGATGGATAAACCGTCAGTGCTCAACAGCGTCAGACATCTGGCGCAATGCAACGGAGAGGTCTGGTTCAAGCTGGATGCGGGCACTAAAGAAGGCATCATGCGCATTAACGATGTCAATCTCAATCCTCAGAGCCATATGCAAAGGTTTCGAAACTGCGCGCTGGCCTGCCCTACTTTCATTCAAACCTGCATGTTCGCGCTGGATGGTCAGCCACCCTCAGAGAGCGAGATTTCAGCTTATTTGGCGCTGGTCAACCAGGTTAAAGAAGTTATTCAAGGCGTTCATCTGTACGGAATCGCGCGCCCATCCATGCAGGAAGAAGCAATTCGACTTAGCCGCCTGCCATCCGAATGGCTTGAAGCAATGGCGCAACGCATACGTGCACTTGCTGTAACCGTGCAAATTAGCCCATAACCCTAACGGCTCTTTCACTCTGATATAGCCAGCCGCGCCGTATCAGCCACTTCTCTATTTCGACAGCAATGAATACAATGCCTGATAAGGCAAGGCAAAGCGCAAGCTCGTTAATGCTCAGTGGTTCTGTTTTGAAAATTGGGTTAAATGCCGGCACATAAATGGTTGCCATTTGTAGCATGAAGGTCAGCAGCACTGTGAACAAAAGCATTGGATTAGAAAATATTCCAACGCTAAACAACGAATCTTTTTCAGTGCGAATGGCGAGCACATGCCCTAACTGGGAAAGGGTGAGAACGGTGAACACCATCGTCTGCCAGTGGCTGGAATCGACATTAGCAGCTCCGCCATACAGCACCCATGCCTGAGCCAGCAAGCTTACGCCGCCCATTAGTAAGCCGACCCAGACCATGTGCTGCCACATGCCGTGCGCAAAGATGCTTTCGTGTATTGGGCGTGGCGGACGGCTCATGTTGCCGCGCTCGGCAGCCTCTGCTGTCAGCGCCAAGCCGGGCAGTCCGTCAGTCACCAGATTGATCCACAGGATGTGAATGGGTAATAGCGGAATAGGCAAACCCAGAAATGGCGCCAGGAGAATGGTCCATATTTCTCCAGCATTGCTGGTCATGGTGTATTTAATGAATTTTCGGATGTTATCGAAAATTCGCCGGCCCTGACTGACTGCGTGCACGATGGTGGCGAAGTTGTCATCCAGCAGCACCATGTGCGCTGCTTCCCGAGCCACGTCAGTACCGCCTTTACCCATCGCCACACCAATATCTGCGGCTTTAAGGGCAGGCGCGTCGTTGACGCCGTCGCCGGTCATCGCCACTACTTCACCCTTGTCCTGCAAAGCCTGGACGATTTTTATTTTCTGTACCGGATCAACGCGCGCATAAACCCGCACTAGCTCGACTTCTGCTTCGAACGTTTGTTGATCCAGTTTTGCCAACTCGGCTCCGGTCATCACTCGGCTATCACTGTCAGCCAAGATGCCGAGCTCGTGGGCGATGGCGCGAGCAGTAGCAGGATGATCGCCGGTAATCATCACCGGCGTAATGCCGGCGGATTTGCACAACGAAACCGCTTCTTTTGCTTCACGGCGTGGCGGGTCAATCAGGCCGATTAGCCCAAGAAATACCAGATCGCGTTCCAATTCATCAGGCTGTTCGCTACCAGGCAATGCAGGCCAATTACGATAGGCAAACGCCAGCACACGCAGCCCATTGGCCGCCATCGCTTCGACTTCTTGCAACAATGCAGCCTGATTTATGGCCTGCTCACCGCTTGGGGTCAGGATGCGGGTGCATTGTGGCACCAGCGACTCCGGCGAGCCCTTGGTGTAGGCGATGACGCCTTCCGCAGCTTTGTGGAATGTGGTCATGCGCTTGCGTTCGGAGTCGAAAGGCAGCTCTTTCAGCCTCGGCATCTCGCTCTCTAGCGTGGCCTTGTCCCAGTCCGCTTCCTGTGCGGCACGCAGCAAGGCTGCTTCGGTCGGCTCACCATGTATTTTGCCATGATGGTCCAGATGCGCATCGTTACTCAACGCCAGCGCGTGGAACAACGTGAGCCACGGTTCTGTCTTTTTATCATCCTGCCATGTTTTACAAAATCCGCCATCTGCATACATTGTTGTGACGTGCATTTTGTTCTGCGTCAGCGTACCGGTTTTATCGGAACAGATATAAGTGACCGATCCCAGCGTTTCTACTGCGGGCAGGCGGCGGATCAAGGCATGCTGCCTGATCATCTTGTGTGCGCCCAAGGCCAGTGAAATCGTCACAACGGCTGGTAGTGCTTCCGGTATGGCAGCTACTGCCAGGCTCACCGCTGTCATGAACATGAGCAGCAGCGGCTCACCACGCATGATGCCGATGATAAACACCAGCAGGCAAACGGCCAGCGCAGCCAGAGCCAGCCGTTGCCCGAAAGCTTTCAGGCGTTTTTGCAGCGGTGTTTTGCCGTCGTCATCCTCGCTGAGCAATGATGCGATCTTACCTAATTCGCTATGCATGCCAGTGGCTATTACTAAGCCGCGCCCACGTCCATAGGTCACAATAGTACCCTTATAAGCCAAACAGGTTTTGTCTCCTAAAGGTGCATCGACGACAGATAGCGGATGGATTTGTTTTTCGACTGCGACGGATTCCCCTGTTAGCGCTGATTCATCTATCCTGAGTTGCGCCGCTTCAACGATACGGAAATCAGCCGGCACCACGTTGCCGGCTTCCAGCAGCACCACATCTCCCGGCACCAGTTCGGATGCGTTGACGGTTTCCACCTGGCCATCCCGCAATACTTGCGCACCGGCTTCGGACATGCGCTTTAAAGCCGCTATTGCGCGTTCTGCTCGATATTCCTGGATGAACCCAATCACCGCGTTAAGGATGACGATCACGATGATGGCGATGGTATCCTGCATATCGCCAACGATGCCGGAAATGATAGCTGCCCCAATCAGCACGATGATCATGAAATCGGTAAACTGGTCGAGCAGCATACGCCAAGGCGAGCGCCCGCGCTTTTCATGCAACGCATTTGGTCCGTGGCGTGCCATCCGTTCTGCAGCTTCAGCTGCGCTTAAGCCAGTTTGAGGGCTGGTTTCAAGCCGATGTGCGGCTTCATCTACTGACAGCGTGTGCCAGTGATGTGTTTTAGCATCGGCATGATTATCCATGCTGAAAATGAATCCATGTGTTGAGGATATAGAACAGAAGCAAGCCCAAACTGATCCATGTGAGCTTTAACGCGGCATGCCGCTGCGGGCGAAAAATAAAACCAACGGTTACCAATGCGCTCATCATGACCGCAGTGAAGGCAGTAATGGCGTGGCTGGTATCTACACTGGCAAGCAAGGGGGCTTTGGTGTAAAACAAATCATCCACGGCCAGAATAAGGATATCAAACAAGTTGCTACCCAGCAGATTGGCAATCGCCATGTCCAGCGCACCGATGCGTAGTGCTGAAATAGTAACTGCGACTTCTGGCGCAGAGGTGACCGCGGCTACCAGCATAGTGCCGACGAAGCTTTGCCCCCAGCCCATCAATTCGGAGATGTCTTTGGCAACAAAAGGCAGCCAGGAACCTGCCGCTATTACCGCCATCGCCGCCAGCACATAACCAGTAACGGCCTGGCGCAAGGTCGCTTGCGGATAGCGTTCTGTAGATGCTTCGGTATACGCATCTAAGGTGCGTTGCTCATAACGATGTATAGACCGCATTGCGGTGATATAAACCAGCACAATCAGTGGCGTATATAACCCTACGTGACCCAGCGTTGGACTCATCCCCGCATGATCGAGCAGCAGGCTAAAACCTGCAAAGGCAATCAGTAATGCCCCTAATGCAGCAGATAAAATGTGCCCCTGAGCGGCACGGCTATACAGGGTTTCTCGCTGATAGAGGGCATCCAGAATGACCAGAATGGCTAGATTAAAAACAGTACTGCCCAGTACATCGCCAACGGCGATATTTGGCGTGCTGGCCGCTGTGACGGCGGAAATACCAGTGACCAATTCCGGCAAAGAGGTTGCTGTCGCCAGCAGGATAAGACCGACCCAGGATGCCGACATGCCCGTCTTCTCGGCGATAATATCACCATAGCGCGAAAGAAAATAACCTGCATAGCCAATAACGGCAAGGCATAACAGAAGTTCTAGCCACAGTATCATATTGTAGAGAGTAACACGATAAGAACCCGGTTACAGCTTGGGTGAAATTAAAAAGCCGAATTATAAAGCGTTAGCGTGCGTCTGCTAGAAACCCTGCTACTGCACGCTTGAATGGCGTGATGCGGCTGCCTATCCTTATAGCGCCTGCACGCAGCAATCGCGCAGGAAGACTGTCGCTTGCGTAAAGTTTTGCGATAGCATGCGTAGCAAGAAATAACGGGCGTGTGTCACGCCGATGTGATTGTTCATAGCGCAGAAGCAAGCTATTTGAAGCGATATCTTTACCAGATGCTAGTGCCGCTTTGATTTCGGCAGATAAGGTTGCAATGCCTTTTAAGCCAAAATTAAACCCATGCGCAGTTACTGGGTGCATGCCTACAGCGGCATCACCCACTAAAGCAAATCTCTGCCCTATCAGGCGCTTTGCGTATACCGTCACTAAGGGGTATGCATGGCGCGTTGAAACCAGACGCATCGCACCAAGCCTGTGCTTAAAGCGCGCGGAAACCTCACGGTCAAAATCATCCGCTTGCATCTTCAGCAAGTTATCGATTTCTTTGGGCGGCAGCGTAATCACTACTGATGAGCGCATACCATTCATAGGCAATAGCGCTAAGGTTTGCCCGTAGTCAAACCATTCCCATGCAGCGTATTCATGCGGTACTGCATGTTCCATCACGCAAACCATCATCGTCTTGCCAAAATCATGCATATCTGCGGCGATGCCCATGGCACGGCGCGTTTCAGAGAATCGGCTATCTGCGCCTATTAATAATCTGGTTTGAATGGTCTCGCCATAAGCTAGCGTTATTTGCATACCATCCGCCATAGTCTGAATGCTTTTTACTTGTGCTTCAGTTTTAAGTGTGATGGCTGGCGATGATTTCACTGCCTCATAAGCCGCGTTGCGAATGAGATGGTTTGAAATTAGATAGCCCAGTTCGCTTTGCTGTGTATCACGATGGCCTATATTTAGCGAGAAAAGGGATGAACCATTGAACACCCGTGCATCCCGCAACGGCGAAATCGCTTGCGGGTCTATACGCTCCCACAAACCCAGTTCCTGCATGAGTTTCGCTGAGTGATGGGTAAGTGCAATCTCGCGACCATCAAAAGCCGGGATGGCTAATGCAGCTTCATTTTGACGCTCTAGCACAACGACCTGCAAGCCTGATTCAGCTAGCGACCTTGCAAAGCATAAGCCTGCTGGCCCGGCACCAATAACTGCTATATCAGCATTTATCGTCATGACTTAAGGTTGTGCCGGTTTGATTCCAGTCGCCGCGTGGTTGCGTGCTTGTCCTGCTGGCGCAAGACTATCACGTTCTGCATTAAGCGTTTTATTAATCTCGATGCCCTTGCGGTAATAATCGTCTATTACTGGATCCGGAGTTCTTATTGCAAGGTACAAGGTAATAAAGCCAGCAATGACGACCAATAGCGGGCCGGCGATAATAAGCCAGACATAGCCATATTGCCACCAGAATTTTGTATCGTTTTCGTTCATTGAATGATCCTTAATTTAGTTTTTAGGCTCTGGCTAATCTTATCTAGGCACTAAGAAAACTGATTTTTCAGTCACGATCTCTTTAGACTCAACCGATTCAACCTCGAACTGGATTTTATGGGAGCCAGTTTCAGCAGAACCATCTGGTATTTTCAAGTCCACAATAAGCCAGCGTGACTCCGCCGGTTGAACCGTAATTGAATGTTCAAAATTCGTATCATTTTCATTACTTTCTTCTGCATGCCTATCTTCCGCTTCAATTTCTAAGCCATTAAGACCTGTTGCAGCAACACGGTAATGCTGGACACGTTCCGTCCCATTCATGATCTGCAGGCGATATACATTCTCTAACTTTCCGTCATCGGTCATGCGCGCCATCACGCCGCGATCTCGAACCACATCCACCTTGAAAGATGGCCGGAACCACAAACTCAACAGCAAACCTGCAACCAGCAGGCCAAGAATTGCGCTATAGACCAGAACACGGGGCCGCATGATGCGTTGTAACATTTGCTTATGCGTCCAGTGGTGCGTGAGCGCATTTTGTGTGGAATATTTAATCAAGCCGCGCGGATACTCCATTTTGTCCATGACAGTGTCGCATACGTCGGCGCATGCTCCGCAGCCAATGCACTCATATTGCAAGCCTTTGCGGATATCAATGCCAGTCGGGCAAACTTGCACACACAAGTTGCAATCTATGCAGGAGCCTAATTGCAGGTTCTTGCTATCAGCCTTGCGTGATCTGCCGCCGCGCGGTTCACCACGCGCTTCATCATAAGTCACAATCAAGGTGTCATCATCAAACATCGCGCTTTGAAAGCGTGCATATGGACACATGTATTTACAGACTTGTTCGCGCAAAAAACCTGCATTGCCATAAGTGGCAAAGCCATAAAAGAACACCCAGAATGTTTCCCATGGGCCCAGTTTAACACTCAGCACCGCCTGACCAAGCTCACGTATCGGGGTAAAGTATCCTACGAAAGTAAATCCAGTCCATAAGGCAAAAAGAATCCACACAAATTGCTTGCACGCTTTTTTGAACAGCTTTTTACCTGACATAGCTGCTGCATCCAGTTTCATACGTGCAGCGCGATCCCCCTCGATTTTTCTTTCTATCCAGAGGAATATTTCTGTATAAACGGTTTGTGGGCAAGCATAGCCACACCATAGGCGTCCAGCAACTGCTGTAAACAGGAAGAGTGACAGCGCGGAAATAATGAGAATTGCGGTCAGGTAAATCAGATCTTGCGGGTACAAGACCAGATTAAAGATATAAAAACGTCTGGCTTCCAGATCAAACAGCAGTGCCTGGCGTTGACCCCACTGAACCCATGGCATGCCGTAAAAGAAAAGCTGGGTCAGCCATATGATGACCCAGCGCCATTTGGTAAAGAACCCCGATACACTGCGTGGATAAACTTTATCTTGCGCCTTGTACAGCGAAATGACGACCTCATTAATTGAGGTCGTTTTTTCCGCTGTTTTAGCGGCAGGTGCTTCGTTCATCCATCCAACTTTCTTAAACCAGCAATTACTTACTCAATTTACTTATTAACACTACACAACAAAGTTATTTATTTGACAAGCCCCATACGTAAGCTACCAATACCTGTAACTGCGCTGGGGTAAACTTCTGTTCCCAGGCGGGCATTTGGTTGGTTTTGCCTTCGTTAATACGTTTAATAATAGCGGCTTCGCCTGCACCATGCAGCCAGATCTTATCACTCAAGTTGGGTGCGCCAATATCCTGGTTTCCTTTACCATCCGCGCCATGACAGGCGCCACAAACAGCATACTTTTCCTTACCCAGACCGGCGCGTGCTGCATCGTGAGAACTACCAGAAAGGCTAAGGACGTAATTGGCCACATTTTTCACATCTTCTTCCGTGCCCAAAGCTGCAGCCATCGGCGGCATCATGCCCATGCGGCCACCTGCGATGGTTTCATGAATTTTTTCTGGGCTACCGCCATACAGCCAATCGCTATCTGTTAAGTTTGGAAAGCCGCGGCTACCTTTTGCATCGGAACCATGGCATTGCGCACAGTTGTTCATGAACAGGCGCTCGCCAATAGCTCTGGCCTCAGGATTTTTCGCAAGGTCTTCGCTTTTCATGGCAACAAATTTGGCGTAAAGCGGCTCCAATGCTTTATTCGCAGTCGCCACCTCTTGCTCATATTGACCAGTCGAACTCCAGCCCAGCTTGCCTGCATAGCTGCCTGCACCTGGATACAACGCTAAATAAATAAGCGAAAAAACAATGGTAAAAATAAACATCCATACCCACCAGCGTGGCAGCGGGTTATTCATCTCGACAAGATCTTCATCCCAGACATGTCCGCTGGTACTGTCGCCGCCGGTGCCTGCCACCTTGATCTTGCTGGTATACCACAGCAACAATCCACAACCTAAAATACCACCTACGGCGATGATTATAATAAACATTGGCCAAAAATTACTTGTAAAGTCACTCATTTTAATTTTCCTTTAATCTTCTTAACTTTGGTCATCTGTAAAAGGCAGGTTTGCTGCCTCTTTAAAGTCTGGTTTACTTCGATTCCGCCAAACCCACACGATGATGCCAATGAACACTATAAAACTGGCAACGGTAGCCAATATGCGGAGTGTATTAATATCCATTTTGACTCTCTTCCTTAGGCACTTATGTTCAAGTTACTTCAGGTGAATGCCTAAACCTTGCATATAGGCAATCAGCGCATCCATCTCCGTTTTACCTTTAACTGCTGCCGCTGCGCCTGCAATATCTGCATCAGTGTAAGGCACTCCCACCGCACGTAATGCTTTCATGTGGGCTGGGATGGCTTCCGCGTCGACCAGGTTTTTTTCTAACCAAGGATAGGCTGGCATGATGGACTCTGGCACTAAATCACGTGGCTGAATTAAGTGAATGCGATGCCAATCATCGCTATAGCGGCCGCCAACACGTGCCAGGTCTGGGCCTGTACGTTTACTGCCCCACTGGAACGGATGGTCATAAACCGACTCGCCGGCTACCGAATAATGCCCATAGCGCAAGGTTTCCGCGCGGAACGGACGTATCATCTGTGAGTGACAGTTGTAGCAACCTTCACGCTGGTAAATATCGCGTCCAGCAAGCTGAACAGGCGTGTAAGGCTTCAAGCCTGCAATCGGCTCTGTTGTGGACTTTTGAAAGAACAGTGGCACAATCTCCACCAGTCCGCCAAAAGCCACCACCACCAAAATTAGCACAATCATCAGAAAGTTATTGGTTTCAATTTTCTCGTGGCTGAAGCCACTTTTTGTATCGTGATTTGACATAATGGTTTTCCTTATACGTGAGCAGCAACAGGTGGGATAGCAACAACTGCAGCCTTACCGCTGGTTGCCGTCTTAATGACATTCCACAACATGATAGTCATGCCGCCTAAATAGAGTACGCCACCTAATAAACGAATGATGTAGTAAGGTGTTTTGGCTTTAACGCTTTCTACGAATGTATAGGTAAGCGTGCCGTCAGCATTAATAGAGCGCCACATTAAACCTTCCATCACGCCAGAAATCCAAAGCGCAGCGATATACAGCACAATGCCGATAGTCGCCAGCCAGAAATGCAGCTCGATTGCTTTGACGCTGTACATTTGCTTTTGACCAAACAAGCGAGGCACCATATAGTAAAGCGCGCCCATTGAAACCAGACCTACCCAGCCCAATGCACCTGAGTGTACGTGGCCTACTGTCCAGTCGGTGTAATGTGAAAGTGAGTTGACGGTTTTAATCGCCATCATCGGCCCTTCAAATGTACTCATGCCGTAGAAAGACAATGAAACGATCAGGAAACGCAACACCGGGTCTGTACGCAATTTATGCCATGCGCCTGACAAGGTCATCATGCCGTTAATCATGCCGCCCCAGCTAGGTGCCAATAATACGAGTGAGAACACCATGCCTAAAGATTGCGTCCAGTCAGGCAATGCGGTGTAATGCAGGTGGTGGGGACCTGCCCACATATAGGTAAAAATCAGTGCCCAAAAGTGCACAATAGACAAGCTGTAAGAATACACAGGACGCTCTGCTTGTTTAGGCACAAAGTAGTACATCATGCCCAGGAAGCCAGCAGTCAGGAAGAAGCCAACCGCGTTGTGACCATACCACCATTGCACCATGGCATCCTGCACACCTGCATAAGCAGAGTAAGATTTCATCAATCCAGCCGGTATCGCTGCACTGTTAACGATATGCAATAAAGCCACGGTAAGGATAAACGCACCAAAGAACCAGTTAGCCACGTAGATGTGCTTTACTTTGCGCTTGGCGATGGTACCGAAGAACACGATCGCGTAAGACACCCACACCACGGCAATCAGCAAGTCAATAGGCCACTCCAGCTCTGCGTATTCTTTACTTTGTGTGAAACCTAACGGCAGAGAAACGGCAGCAGCAAGAATCACTAATTGCCAGCCCCAGAACGTAAATGAAGCCAGCTTAGGCATAAACAGCTTGGTCTGGCAGGTGCGCTGCACTACATAATAAGACGTGGCAAACAAGGCACATCCACCAAATGCAAAAATAACCGCATTGGTATGTAGCGGCCGCAGACGGCCAAAGCTTGTCCATGGCAACCCGAGATTGAGTTCCGGCCAGACAAGCTGTGCAGCGATAATCACGCCCACCAACATGCCCACCACGCCCCAAACCGTGGCCATGATAGAAAACTGCCTTACGACGCCATCGTCATAGGTAGCTGATTGAGTATTTAGGTCTTGCATTTAGTCCCCCCTTAAGTACTTATTGATAATTCTTTGCACATGTTGCCTGCGGCATTCTGCCGCACGACGCCTTAAATCCATTTGATACAAATCAATCTTCATGCAGAATGCGCTCTCCCTCTGCCTCGATATCTTCGAACTGTCCGGAATATATGGCCCACCAGAGCCCTCCTAATATCACCAGCACAAGAATGACGGATAAAGGGATGAGTAAAAATAATATATCCATTATGCTCCTTTAGTGGCCTGTGTTGCAATACTGGACAGGCGCGCAGCATTGAGTATTACCAGTAGCGAACTCAGCGCCATGCCTAGGCCGGCAAGCCATGCCGGCAACATGCCAGCCACCGCCAAAGGCACGCAGATGGCGTTATAAGCGGCGGCCCAGATCAGGTTTTGTTTGACAATATGCATTGTACGCCTGGCCTGAGCGATTAACTGCGGCACCATTGTCAGCTGGCCTCCCATGATCACGAAATCCGACTGCGCCTGCGCTAATGGCACCGCCTGCCCCATTGCAATGGAAACATGTGCGCTTGCCAGCACCGGGCCATCGTTCAGGCCATCCCCTACCATCGCCACCTGGCGCCCTTGCTGCTGCAGGCACTGCAGGTGCGACAGCTTGTCTTGCGGCGTACAGCCGCCCTTAGCCTGGCTGATGCCCACCAGATTTGCAATGCGTGCTACTGATTGCGGCTTGTCGCCCGACAATACTTCAACGTGTATGTCACTTTCCTGAAGCGCCTGAATCGCTGAAGCCGCGTCCTGTTTGACTGCTTCTACAATTTCAAAACTGGCCAGCCAGCCTTGCTCCGAAGCCAGATGCACCCTGGAAACATCGTCTGATAGGCTTTGAATTATATTATCTTCCAGGCCGCAAAATTGTGCCGAACCTAGTTTCAGCCTGCCGTAAGCCGAATCTGCCGTTAGGCCGAATCCTGAAACCTCCTGCACATCAGTGACTTGAGCCAACTCTTCTGTTCCTGCCTGATTTTGATTGGCCAGAACCAACGCACGGGAAACCGGATGCAGAGAGTGCTGAGCGATAGCAGCGGCAATCTGTAAGGCTTCCAGATTGTTCAGCTTGTCGCACGTAGAAATTTTGCCCACCGTCATTTTGTCATGTGTCAGGGTGCCGGTTTTATCGAACACAACGGTATCAATCATGGTAAGCGCTTCCAGCGCCTGCATTTTACGCACCAGCACGCCACCCCGCGCCAGAGCGCCCGACGCAGTCAGCATGGCAGCCGGCGTGGCTAGAGACAATGCGCAAGGGCATGTCACAATCAGCACGGCGACCGCCGTCATCAGCGCCCGGCCATGGTCCGTTTGCCACCAGAAAGCAGCGGATGCGGCGGCAGCGATTAATACGGCTAATAAAAATGGACGTGCAATGCGATCCGCCAGCAAGGCAAGACGTGGCTTTTCGACAGAAACACGTTCCATCAGCGCAACAATTTGCGCATAACGCGTGGATTGCCCGATTTTATCAATGCGAACCTGTACCGCTGCAGATAAATTATGGCTTCCCGCAATGACCTCTGAACCAACCTGTTTGGCAACAGAACGTGATTCACCCGTCAGCAGCGCCTCATCCGCGCTGGTATTGCCTAAAGTGATCGTGCCGTCGGCAGGGAACGTCTCACCGGGCAATATCCGCACGACATCCCCGACATTGAGCCTGCGTACCGCGACGCGCTCAAAGCTTCCATCGTTTTTGATGCGATCTACGCTGCCGGGCAAACGGCGCATCAGCGCGTCCAGTGCGCCAGCAGTGCGGTCGCGCATACGCAACTCTATCCAGCGGCCTGTTAACAGAAAAAATACAAACATAGTGAGTGAATCGAAGTAAACTTCGCTTCCCCACCAGCCGGAAGGCTCGAATGTAGCAGCCGTGCTTGCCAGAAAGGTGATCAGAATACCCAGCGCAACAGGCATATCCATGCTGATTTGGCGCTGCTTGATATCATTAAGCGCATTGCTGAAAAATGGACCGCTTGAAAAGAATAATACCGGCAAAGTCAATATCCAGGAGGCCCAACGCAGCAAGTTCAGCATGTCGGTCGTCATATCGCCAGGGGCTGATATATAAGTAGGATAGGTGTACATCATCACCTGCATCATGCAGAAACCGGCCACCAACCAGCGCCAGAGCATGAGACGCTGATTCTTGCGTCGATCGTCCTGGCTAAAAGCCTCGGTCGCCGGCAAAGCCCGATAGCCTGCTTTGGCGACCGCCCGCATCCAGTCAGAAGGTTTTACTGTGTTCGAATCCCACATCAGCCGTGCACGTCCGCTTGTGGCATTCACTTCTGCAGCCGACACGCCGGGAATGGCTTTTAAGGCTCTTTCCACATTGATCGCGCAGGCGGCGCAATGCATACCTTCAACTGCCAGATGCGATTCCCAGACATGCTTTTTTTCATCGACAGCCTGGCTAAAACTCGACCATTCGACCGGTTCATCAAGCGCCACCCAAACATTTTCATCCTTTACATCGGTAGCGGATGAAACCTGGGCTAATGAAGAGATTGTTGCCGACATAAATATGCCACTTTATATTAAATATAATTGTGTATTGTTACTTATACCATGCTTCCCATCTTGCCGTATTGACAGATATTCAGCAGCTTAGTTTAGCCTGGAAAACTTGGAGCTAAAAATTAGTGCATTTTACCCTACCAAAACCCTGTGCTGCTAAGTTATTGGTTGGAAAGTTTGTAAACCAGCACTACGTCGCCCTGCTTATAACCAAATATGGAGCTGCCTCCACTCGCTACGGCGATATATTGTATGCCGTCGATCATGTATGTAATCGGCGGCGCGTTGACGCCAAAGTCTGATTTCGCCTGCCATAGCAGTTCGCCTGTTTGGCTATTGTAAGCGTTAAAGTTGCCGTTACCCTCACCCATAAACACCAGACCGCCCGCAGTTGCCAGCACACCACCTACCAAAGGCTGTGCAGTTTTGTTTTGCCAGGCAATTTTTCCTGTTGCTAAATCAATGGCTGAAAGCAAGCCCCAGCGCGGGTCGCCGGTAGGTTCACTGGCTGCGTAGCGGATGGCAGGTTTGCCGTCTTTAGATGGCGATTCATGCAGCGTGTATTTTATCGGCGCATGGATGCCTGCCACAAACACACGCTGATTGATTTCATCCACACTCACGGGCGACCAGTTGGAGCCACCTAAAATACCTGGATAAACAACAATACCTTCTAAAGTCGCTTTCTTGAACATGTTTTGTTGCGGTACAAAAACCTCTGATTTTTTCAGTAACTTGCCTGTTGCCCTGTCATGCACATAGAACCAGCCGGTTTTGCTGGCCTGGCCCACGGCGGGAATTATTTTGCCATCTATTTTGTAATTAAATAATACCGGCGGACTTGCCAAGTCATAGCCCCACAAGTCATGCGGCACCTGCTGATAATGCCATTTGCGCTTGCCGGTATTGACATCCAGCGCCACCAAAGAAACTGTATAGAGGTTATCGCCAGGCCGTGAAACATCATTCATCTGCGGGCTTGGGTTGCCTGTGCCAAAATATAGTGTATCGGTCACTGCATCAATCGCTGGCGTGCTCCAGGCCGAGCCTCCGCCGAAGCGTGCCGCGTCTGGATACTTGGCTAAATCGGCTTTTTCGGCAGCTACATCACGGTTAAAAGTCGCACCATCTTCCGTGGTTTCAGAAAACTGGCCTTCCCAGCCCTTTTCAGGGATCGTATCAAATTGCCAGACGCGCTTGCCGTTATTTACATCATAGGCCGCCAGAAAGCCAGGGCGGCCAAAAAGCCCCGTTACCCCAATGACAGCGCCCAATGGCGCATCTTCTCGCGGATTGTCAATGTGCAAGCCATAACCCACGCCGGTGATGCCGATAATCACTTTGGCTTTATACACCACAGGTGCCATGGCGATGCCGATGCCAGTGCCGCCTGTGACCTTGCGTGCAGAATTCGGGTCGTTTTTATCCAGCGCATCCTGGCCTTCGGTCAGGATTGCATTTTCCACCACATCGATATCCCAATCTTTAGCGCCAGTTTTAGCATTCAGCGCAATCAAACGCGCATCCACAGTGCCTATAAACACACGGCCTGCGGCCACTGCTACCCCCCTGTTAGCCGGGCCACAACACATCTGCCAATCCTTGCGCCTGTCATGATTGTAGCGCCAAAGCTCTTTGCCAGTTTTAGCATCCAGCGCGACTACGTGGTTAAAAGGCAAGGACAGGTACATTACACCATCTTGCACGATCGGCGTGGCTTGAAAAGTCGCCGTGATGCCGCTTTTATATTGCCAGGCCTGTACCAGGTTTTTTACATTGTCCTTGTTAATTTGCACAGACGGTGAAAAGCGCTGGCTACTGTAATCACGGCCAAAGCTTGGCCAATCCTGCGTTTCTGCGTGGTATCGCGTTGAGATTTGCGTGCAGGCGGCAAGTAAACTCAGAACAACCGCTAAAATCAAAAAATTCAGATTAAAATGACGTTTCATAGTGACAGGTTCCAATGATTTATTCATAGCATACCGATAAGTATATAGCTTGTTTTGGCTTTAAATGAAAAATGCTAACAATAAGTCGTACGGGGTCTACAAAATCAAGACGCGATAACATGCAATTTGCTAATATAAATTGGATTAATAATCAACCACATTCTATTGATTTTAATGATATTTATTTTTCAACAGAGGATGGCCTGCAAGAAACGGAGCATGTATTTATTACTCACAATCAATTAAAACAGCGTTTTGCGCAACATGACAACAATCACTTTACTATTATCGAAACCGGCTTCGGCACCGGGCTCAATTTTTTAGCGGTCTGCGCGCATTGGCTGGCATTGTCGTCGCCTCATGCGAAATTGCATTACATCAGCATCGAAAAATATCCGCTTAAGCATGCTGATTTACAGCGTACCATGCAACTTCTGCCACAATTCAACTTTATTTCATCCGAACTCATCTCAGAATATGCTGAACTTGAATCCGGGCTAAATCAGTTTAACCTTGCTGCAAGCCGCATCCAGCTTGATTTACGGGTTGGAGATATTGCCACACAACTTCTTCAAATCAACGACATGGCTGACGCTTGGATACTCGACGGCTTTGCGCCAGCTAAAAATGCGGACATGTGGTCTGCCGAGGTATTTGAACATATGGCAAGACTCTCCAGAATCAACACCACATTTGCCACCTTCACCAGTGCTGGAGCAGTTCGCCGCGGTTTGCAAGCAGTAGGTTTTGACGTAAAAAAACAGGGCGGTTTTGGCAAAAAGCGCGAGATGCTGAGCGGCATTTTTACGGAGAATAGCGCATGACAAAAGCCGTTGTCATCGGCGGCGGCATCTCGGGTTGCAGCACTGCCTATGCACTTGCTAGGCGTGGCATTGCCGTCACGCTGATTGAACGGCATTCGGCGCTGGCGCAGGAAGGTTCCGGCAACCCGATTGCAATGCTGTATCCCAAATTCAGTGCTAAGCCAGATGCCGCAAGTGCGCTGGGTTTGCATGGCTTTCGGTTTACGCTGAATTTATTGAACCAATGGCCGTCCACTCTAACATTGTTCAATGCTTGTGGGTTGATTCAACTGGCTTTTGATACGCGTGAACAAGCCCGGCAGCAGGCGCTTTTGCAGCAAGATCCCCTTGCATTCCTGCAGCACCTAGACGCCTACAGCGTGAGTGAAAAAGCGGGAATCGAACTGAAAACCGGCGGCATCTATTTGCCACAATCCGGATGGATTCGGCCAGCGGCCCTGTGCAAAGCGCTTTCCAGCTCGGCGCTGGTCACTACGCACATCTCCACCAATGCGCTGAAAATCCAGAAAAACGACAATCAATGGCAGGTATTCGGTGACAAAAATACTGCATTTGAAGCAGACATCGTTGTGATGTGTAATGCCAACGACATCAAGCAATTCAAGCCGTGCGCGAGCATAAAGATTACGCCGGTACGCGGCCAGGTTAACTTTTTTGCGCAAAATAATTTTAGCCAGGAAATCCAGACCATCATTTGCAGCGACCATTACCTGAGCCCCGCCGTAGATGGCCTGCATTCTATCGGAACGACTTATGCGCCTAATGATACCAATCCGCATTTGAGCGATGCAGATACCAGCGAAAACTTAATTGCCTTGCGTGTCATTTCGCCGGACATCTACTCGCGCCTGGACAAAAACGCCCTATCTGGACGTGTAGGCTGGCGCAGCCAAACACTCGATTACCTGCCGCTGGCAGGGCAATTGCTGGACGAGCAGGAAATTCGTACAAAGCCGCCACGCCACAATGCCGACCCTGCAGATTTGCCTTGGCTGGAAGGTTTATATGTGAATGCAGGACATGGCTCGAAAGGCATGATTACTGCACCCATCTGCGGTGAACTCATTGCAGGTTTGATTACCAATTCAAACCACCCTGTTGAAAGTGCACTTGCCAGCAAACTCAATCCCAGCCGGTTTTTATTGCGTGAATTGGGGTTAAAACAATTGGCAAATTCGCTTTAACAAGTAAAATTGCGCCATGCAAAATGTGAATCAACTACTCGCCAATGCACAGCAGGCACAGCAGCAAGGCAATCCTGACCTGGCTTTGCAGCACTATCAGCAGGTTTTACTGCAATACCCCAACGAGTTGAATCTGCATATCGTTTGCGGCAATCTATGCGTAGAATTGCAACGCTTTGAAGAGTCGGCTGGCTATTTCAGGCGTATCTTAAGTGCATCCAATAAAAACAATGATGCGCGCAATGCTTTGTGTTTTGCGCTGCAGGGGCTGGGCAATCAAGCACACCACCATGGCCGCTTTGCCCAAGCCGAAGCTTGTTTTGAAGAAGCTACACAGCATCAACCCGGCAATGCCGTGTACTGGTATAACCTGGGCAACGCCCAGCGCGAGCTGGGTAAGCCACAAGCTGCGCTGACAAGTTTCAAAAAATCACTCGCGCTTAACCCGAATGACGCGGACACCTACAACAATCTGGGCAATGTGCAGCGTGAACTTGGCCAATTAGATAAAGCCATCGCCAGCTATGAAAAGGCGCTGCAACTGAATTCAGGTCTGCATCATGCGCTCGCGCATCTGGTGCACCAGAAACAGCATGTCTGCGATTGGGCCGAGTTAGATACGCAAATCCAGCAACTGCGCAATTTAGTAAAAAATGTCCCCAATGCACAAATTTCACCGTTTGCCTTTCTGGCGATGCCGGGCACAACCGCCGCCGAGCAAAAACAATGCGCCAGCAACTGGGTAAAAAACTGCTATAGCGCCTTGCCTGCAACCCGCTCCAAGCTTGGTTTCGGTAAAGCAAGAAAACCAAATAAAAAAATCAACATAGGCTATTTGTCCGCCGATTTCAGATTACATCCGCTCGCGTATTTAATTACCGAACTGATTGAAAACCACGACAGGAATCAGTTCGAAGTTGCCGCTTATTCTTACGGCCAAAATGACAAAACCGCAACGCGTAGGCGGCTAGAGCAGGCATTCGTCCATTTTGTGGATATTAGAAATTTGAATGATTTAGAGGCCGCAAAAAGAATCAACCAAGACCAAGTTGACATTCTGGTCGATTTAACCGGTTTCACGCAAAGCAGCCGCACCGGCATAGTGGCGCTCAAACCCGCCCCAATCAGCATCAATTGGCTGGGTTATCCGGGGACGATGGGTGAGCTAGAAGGCAGGTCGCTGTTTGATTATATACTGGCCGATAAAGTCACTGCGCCAAACGCGGCGGATTTTAGCGAACAACTGCTCTACCTGCCTTGCTACCAGCCCAATGACAGCAAGCGCCCGGTCGGTAAGCTCACCACAAAAACCGAGCACAATCTGCCTGAAAACGCTTTTGTATTCTGCTGTTTTAATCAAACCTTTAAAATCACGGCTGAGGTGTTTGCAGTATGGCTGCGCTTGCTGCAACAAGTACCCAACAGCGTGTTATGGCTGCTGGAGTGCAATCCGTGGGCAAAAACCAATTTATGGAAAGAGGCTGAAAAAGTAGGTATCGACAAAAACAGGCTAATTTTCGCACCACGCGTGGCGATTGCCGAGCATCTTGTCCGCCACGTGCATGCAGATCTATTTCTGGACACCCTGCCCTACAACGCGCATACCACGGCCAGCGATGCGCTTTTTATGCGCTTGCCGCTATTGACATGCGCTGGCGAAACCTTTGCCTCACGCGTGGCGGCCAGCTTGCTGCGAAGCGTTAATCTGCCTGAATTAGTCACGAATTCATTGCTAGCGTATGAACAAAAAGCGCTCGATTTTGCGCAGTACCCTGAAAAACTGGCGCAACTAAAACAAAAGCTCTGTTCGGAACTGGAAAAATCCGCGTTGTTTAACCCGGCATTATTTGCGCGTGAGTTGGAGCAACACTATTTGCATCTCCGGCAAGCTATGTGACAAAAACCCAGCTTGTGATAAAGTTAAAATACTTGAAACTAGCCTTATAAGAAAATAGGAAATACTATGGCTGCAATTGATATCACCCCAGTGCTTAAATTCATGACGGAAAAAGGTGGCTCCGACCTTTTTTTCAGCACCAGCGCACCGATTCATATGGAAATCGAAGGCGAAGCAATGCCGGTCAATAACCAAATTATGCAGCCCGGCATGATAAAAGAAATCGCTTATTCGATTATGAGCCCAGCACAGATTGCGGAGTTCGAATCCACTCTGGAATGCAACTTTGCGATTGGCCGCAAGGATATCGGCCGCTTCCGGATCAATGTATTCCGCCAGCGCGGCGAAGTCGGCATGGTCATTCGCCATATTAAAACCGAGATTCCGGATTTTGAAACACTAGGTCTGCCGCTTGTTCTCAGGGATCTCATTATGCGCAAGCGCGGTCTGGTTCTAGTGGTAGGTGCTACCGGCTCAGGCAAATCAACCACGCTGGCATCGATGATTGATTACCGCAACGCGAATGAAAATGGTCATATTGTCACGATTGAAGACCCGATTGAATTTGTGTACACCCACAAAAAATCAGTGGTGGACCAGCGCGAAGTCGGCATAGACACCCTCTCTTTCGAAAATGCGCTGAAAAATGCCATGCGCCAGGCGCCAGACGTCATTCTGATTGGCGAGGTGCGCGACATGGAAGGCATGAAACAGGCACTCGCCTATGCCGAAACTGGCCATTTATGCCTTGCTACATTACACGCCAACAATGCCAATCAGGCGCTGGAGCGCATTATCTCGTTTTTCCCTACCGAGGCTAAACACGGCCTGCTGCTTGGTCTTTCCCTGAATCTGGTGGGCATCATTTCGCAGCGCCTGATTCCTGGAAAAGTACAAAAGCGTGTTGCCGCGGTAGAAGTCATGATCAATACGCCATACATGGCCGAGCTCATTCAAAAACAAAAACTGGGTGAGATGAAGGAAATCATGGCTGACAACAATGATATTGGCATGAACACTTTCGACCAGTCGTTATTCAGGCTGTTCAGCAATGGCAAGATTGGCGAAGAAGATGCGCTGGCAAACGCTGATTCCCGCAACGACTTATCGCTTAAAATGCGTTTTGCCGCTGAAGGCGCAGCCGGAGGCTTTAACTAGCTCTGGCAGGCTCATTCTTTATGATTCAATGCCGCGATGAGTGCGCCCATGACAATCAGGCTGCCGCCAATCCACTCATTGAGCGTCATCGCCTCGTGCGCCAGGTAATACGAGGCGATCGCGGCGACCACCAGCTCAAACAAAAACAACACCGAAGCCCGTATTGCAGTGAGCTGCGTTAAGCCGAATTGCACCAGCAACGTAGCCGCCATCAGCAGTAAGGCTATCAAACCCATCACCAGCCAGTGATACACGCTAAAAAAACTAGGCATCAGAAATTCCCCCTCTAGAATTGGAGAAAAAACCAATGCCACGCCAATCACGCCAAACCACACTGCGAATGACTTGGCGCGCAGGCTTAAATGGCTGGATTTGCGCGTAATCACGTTAGTTAGCGAAAAACCCATGCCAGATGACAATGCCAACCATTCCGCCGTATTCCGCGGAACTGGAAGATAACGGGTCATCTCGCCCAATGGCCCAGCCAGCATGATATAGGCGCCAATAAGCGCAATGACGATCGAAATAAATCCGATTTGAGTAATCGGCTCTTTCAGCCAGAAACGCGCCAGCAGCAATGTCCACAGTGGTGAAAGATAGAACAGCAGCATCACGCGCATTACCTCACCATCTATTACTGCCAGCACGTAACTCAGATTGGTCCAGCCCGCGGCCAGGCTTAACCAGAAGATGCTTTTGGGCTGCGTCAACAGCCCGCGCCAATGCTTGCAAAAATATATTCCAGCGATCGCCGCTGCTATGCAGTAGGTATAAAAGCTGGAAGCAACGCCGGAAATCCCCGCTTCTGCCATCAGACGATATGGGTACCAAATGATGCCCCAGCATAGCGCACCAAAAAGCAGGCCGAATACCGCAAAAGAGTTTTTGTTATTGCTGTTGCTCACGATGCTTCCTAAATTATAATAGTGCCTATGAATCCAAACCTAAATTTATTACAACCCTATCCGTTTCAGCGCCTGCGCGATCTATTCAAAGGCATTACGCCCAATCCTGAATTGCCGCCGATTAATTTATCCATCGGCGAACCCAAACACGCTACACCGCAGCTGATTAAGGACGCGCTGACGAACAACCTATCCGGGCTGGCCAGCTACCCTACCACAGCCGGCTCGCTTGAGTTGCGCGAAGCCATTTCTGCATGGATCTCCCGGCGTTACAACATCCCGGCACTCAGTGCTGATAAGGCCATTTTACCAGTGAATGGCAGCCGCGAAGCGCTATTTGCTTTCGCCCAAGCGGTTATCGATAGCAGCAAGCCTAACCCGGTTGTGATTTCGCCGAACCCGTTTTACCAGATTTACGAAGGCGCAGCGTTTTTGGCTGGCGCAACACCCTATTTCATCAACACATTGCCGGAAAACAATCATGCAATGGCATTCGAAAGCGTACCTGTTGATGTGCTGAAGCGCACACAACTGGTTTATGTCTGCAGTCCGGGCAACCCTTCCGGCAAGGTCATGAGTTTGGAGCAATGGAAAACGCTGTTTGAGTTATCCGACCAATATGGTTTTGTCATTGCTTCGGATGAATGCTATTCAGAAATCTATTTTGATGAAGAAAATCCGCCGTTAGGTGCCCTGCAAGCCGCATATCTATTGGGTCGCGGTCATGCCAATTTAATCGTTTTCAGTTCACTTTCCAAACGCTCCAATGTGCCTGGCATGCGCTCCGGCTTTGTGGCAGGCGATGAAAAGATTATCGAAAAGTTTGCGCTCTACCGCACCTACCACGGCTGCGCGATGAACCCGGCAGTACAGGCTGCCAGCGTTGCTGCTTGGAATGATGAAGCGCATGTCATTGAAAACCGCAGGCTTTACGCAGCCAAATTTAATGCCGTTACCCCGATGCTAGCGGATGTACTAGAGGTAGAAATGCCGGATGCAGCGTTCTATTTATGGGCCAGAAGTAAAGAAAGTGATACAGAACTGGCGATAAAACTTTATCGCGATTTGAGTATCACCGTGTTGCCTGGCAGCTTTCTGGCACGTGAGGCACACGGCATGAATCCTGGTAAGCATTTCATCCGCATGGCGCTGGTGGCGCCTTATGACGAATGTGTGGAAGCCGCCAACCGCATTAAAAATTATTTATAAATTACATTAAGTATTAATTTCAACCATTTGATTTTATATATTTATTATTTAATCTTACCGCAAGCGAACTCATGGCGATCAGCGCAACGCCTATCACCACCAGCGCAAGCGGCCAGCCCAGTGTATTGGCGAAATGTTTGGCCGTGAAATAGCCAATGTACAGCAGCATCGAAAGGGTGCCGACCAGCAACAAGGTTCTGCTGCGCACGTAGGTGCTCAAAAAGATGATGGACGCCGACAATCCAAGATAGACGAGTTCCAGCGGCGTATTTCTAACCGCGTCGAACACCGCCCACAATAGAATGCATGCGCCGACAAAATACCAGAACGGGGCAATGGCCAGATGCCGTGATTGCTGCAGACCATAAGCGATGCAGATGAGCGATGTGCCGATTACGATGCCGATGAATTCTTCATCCCAATCCCAGAGATCAAACAGATTAGCAAAGAAAATGCAGCCGAACAAAATGGCGCTGAAAGCAAGCACAGTGCGGCGCTTCCCCCAAAACGTCATCCCTTGCTGAATCAGCATATACGCCGCCATAAAGGCCAGCCCATGGCGCGCATCACCACCCGAGGAGTATTCTTGCAGCATGACTATAATCCCGGTCGGCTGCAACAGCGTGGCCATTAAAAACAAGGGTGTTGCGGCTTTTTCATAGCGTTTGTCATCCAAACAAACCAAGCCCATGATAAACGCTACCAACCCCACGCCCAAGGTCACAATCACGCGCGCAGCGGAGCCAAAATCATCCCAGTACATCGAGATAAACACCCCTATGCCCGCAAATACGAAAATACCACCAATATAGCCAAACAACTTGGAAAGCACGCCGCTGGAGGGTTTACTGGCCTGCATTTGCGGCATAGCCAGCGCCTGCGCGATTTCTTCCAGCGTAATATGATTGTGCTTGGCGAGCGAAACGATATCCTGTAAAGCATCTTCTTTCAGCGACATGATGCCCCCCCTATTTTTTGATGATCCAGCCGATAAACTGTACCTGGTTATAGTAATAATCCTGCTGGGTATTAGGTATTTTGTAGCCCACACCTCCCTTTTTCACGCGGAACCCGCTGTTGCGGTAACCACCGCCAAACAAGCCGCCCAATAAACCGCTGCCGCTATAATTCGGCCCGTCTAATACATAACCATCTGGCGAAGCATTGTTGGTATCAATCTCAAAACTCCTCGTCTCTTCCAACGCCACTTCCACGCCATCAGTAAATTTACTATTATCTAACGTAATTTCACGTGTAGTCTCAGTCTTGCCATCATAAACAAATAGCTTCACTTGGTTGTAATTGGTGTTTTTATCTTCAATTTTCTTAGGCTTAACCATTAACTGCTTATTTTTAACATTAAAGTTCAGCGAAAATTCAGCTGTTTTTTGATAATCATACTGCGTTGCGGCAAACAGCATCTCGTATTGTGGCGGGGTGCCAAACGCCTTGGGAATCACTGTCGCGACGAAAAAAAGCACTATCAGCAACAGCGGCAGCGTGAGGCCAATCACCAACACCAAATTTTCTTTTATCCAGTTTTTCATGCCCTTATCCTTGAATAAATTCCTTGATTAACTTTAGCACAATCTCATGCATCTCGGGGCTCAAACAATCCACCTCTATCGTGTCATCCATGCCACGCAGCCACGTGAGCTGGCGCTTGGCTAATTGCCGCGTGGCAAAAATGCCCCTGTCACGCAGCTCTTTTTCATCGTATTGCCCTGCAAGGTGCTCCAATGCTTGCCTGTAGCCCACACAGCGCATGGAGGTGCTTTCGGGCGTGAGTTCAGGATATTTGGCCAGCAATGCCCTCACTTCATCCAAAAAACCGCTAGCGAGCATGCTGTCAAAGCGCTGGGCAATGCGTTCGTGCAACATCTTACGCTCGCTTGGCACCAGCGCGATTTTAAGCAGCTCGTAAGGCAATGCCTCGCCTTTTGAGGCAAGATGCAGAGCCGTTATAGTATTGCCGGTAATCATAAATACTTCCAGCGCGCGCTCAACGCGCTGCATATCGTTGGGCTGCAAACGCGCAGCGGTTTCCGGGTCGATGTGCGCAAGCCTGGCATGCATGGCAGGCCAGCCGATTTTCGCAGCCTCCGCCTCGATTTCAGCGCGAATGGCAGGGTTCGCCTCGGGTAAGTTGCTTAACCCGCCCTGCAGCGCGTTGAAATACAGCATGGTGCCGCCGACCAGCAAAGGCACCCTGCCGCGCGCAGTAATCTCCGCCATCAAACGCAAGGCGTCATTTCTAAAATTCGCTGCGGAATACGCACCGGTAGGGTCAATGATATCAATCAGATGATGCGGCGCTCTTGCCAGCGTTTCAACATCCGGCTTGGCGGTACCGATGTTCATGCCTTTGAACACCAGCGCAGAATCCACACTGATAATTTCAACGGGTAACTTGGAATATAGCTCCACCGCCACGCCTGTCTTGCCGCTGGCAGTAGGCCCCATGAGAAAAATTGCAGGCGGATAAGCTGCTTGTATCATCAATAATTATTCAAAATTTGTTTTTCCGGCAACAATCTGCATGCTCAATCAGATAATGCTGTCTCTTTGGTTTTTCTCTTGTTACCAAGCTGCCGCACGGCGGTATAATATAACTCAATAAATATACTACACATTTGAGCGGGGAGACTCTCAATGAACTTGGAAAAAGTAATTTTTGGTTTTTTTATCGTATTGGCGATGACGCTGAATTACGGCTTCTTTCTCGGCGAAATTGACAACCCTGATCACCATCATGTCTATGAACTCTATGCAGCCATCGTAGTGAGCCTGATTGCTACCGTGTTAAAGTTTGGCGACCGCACACAGGTGGGTGCTGTCTTGCTGTCCACAAGTCTGGCTGCAGACCTGCAACTCATTGCCGCAGCCATATTATGGGCTATCATGGGCGGCAGCATGGATGAGGCCTCATTGATGGTGTATATTGTATCGCTCTCCGGCGGTGCATTAATGGCGAATTTCGTATCGGTTATCCTGCTTATTTCTGAGACCATCAGCCAGCGCAGATAATGCGGACATGCTTGAATACTCAAAGCACCCGGCGATATGAATAACATTCTTTTTCTGATCCTGCGGCGCCTGCGGCGGCCATTGATCGTAATCATCCTCAGCTTTGCCATCGCCATTGTCGGGCTCACGCTGATGCCCGGTGTTGATGACAAAGGCAATCCCTGGCATATGAGTGTATTCCAGGCCTTTTATGTCATCAGCTACACGGCAACCACTATTGGCTTTGGTGAGATTCCCTACCCGTACAGCCATGCGCAGCGACTCTGGTTGACAATGTCCATCTATCTGACCGTGATTCCCTGGTTTTATGCCTTGGGTAAAATCATTACCTTATTGCAGGATACTGCGCTACGCCAGGCGATGACCACAGAACGCTTTGCCAAAAGTGTGCGCCTGATTCAGGAGCCTTTTTATATTCTGTGCAGCTATGGCGAATCAGCCAGCGTACTGGCAAAAGCACTGGATGACAAAGGCATTCGTGTGGTGGTAATTGAGTCCATGCAGGAGCGGCTCACTGAACTGGAGCTGACTGACACCAATAATGTAATCCCCAGTCTGTGCGCCGACGCCAAACTGCCGGATACACTTGTTCATGCAGGCGTGCACCACCCTTTGTGCAGCGGCGTTGTCACGCTCACCGACAATGATCAGGTCAACCTGGCAGTTGCGGTAGCGGTCAAGCTCATGAACCCAGACCTGCCCGTGCTGGCGCGTGCTGAACGGGAGGACATCGCGGCTAATATGGCGTCTTTCGGCACGGATCACATCATTAATCCTTATGTTCTATTTGGTGAACAGCTGGCTGTGCGCGTACATGCGATCGGCACTTATATTCTGCACGAATGGCTCACCGATGTGCCGGGCGACACCCTGCCGCCACCTGAGTGTCCCCCCATGGGAAGATGGATCGTATGCGGTTACGGGCGGTTCGGGAAATCTGTCGTTAAAAATCTGGAACGCGAGCACATGACCACCACCATTGTGGAAGCCATGCCAGAACTCACCGGTTGTGAAAACTGCATCGTGGGCAGTGGTACAGAAGCAAAAACCCTGATAGAAGCAGGAGTGCACGACGCGGTAGGCATTATTGCCGGCACGGATAACGACATCAATAACTTATCGATCGTCATGACCGCCTATGAGCTTAACCCAAAGCTGTTTGTCATTGTGCGTAAAAACGGGCGGCACAACAATGCGCTGTTTAAGAAGTTTGATGCCAATATTACCATGCAGCCGCACGACATTATCGCGCATGAGTGCCTGGCCCACATGATCTCGCCGCTACTGGCACAGTTTCTGGCGCTTGCCCGCAACCAGAGCAATGCCTGGGCCAATGCGCTGGTAAGCCATCTGGTCTCAGTTGTAGGCGAAGCCGTGCCCGAAACCTGGGCTGTCACGATTAACAGCAAAAACGCCTCGGCAGTCGCTGCATTTATCCAGCAGAACCGCGGAGTAACGCTGCTGAACCTGACACAAGATCCCGCCAATCGTCAAAAGTACCTGCCGGTGGTTCCACTTATGCTGCTGCGGAACAACGAACCCTGGCTATTGCCAGCGGAATCCACCTTCCTGAACGAAGGCGACCAGATTCTTTTCTGTGGCAAGCCGATGGCAAAATCCACCCAGCCGAGGCTATTAAATAGCCACAAGGATCTGACCTACATTGTCGACGGAGTAGAAGTCCCAGACAGCCTGATCTGGCGCTGGTTGAAGTCCTAGCAAAACGCTTGCCAAAATAAGACCCGGCAAACACCTAAACTGCGACCTGTATCATTTCCCCCGCATAAACATCTTATCCAGATCCTGCATTGAAACCTGGAACCAGGTGGGGCGGCCATGGTTGCATTGTCCGCTGCGTTCAGTTGCTTCCATATCACGCAGCAATGCGTTCATTTCAGGAATGGTAAGGCTGCGGTTGGCGCGCACGGCGGCGTGGCAGGCCATGGTGCCTAATAACTCATTACGGCGCTCCGTGAGTGCCCTACTCGCGCCAAATTCGCGCAAATCGCGCAGCACATCGCGCGCCAAGGTCACGGCATCAGCCTCCTGCAGTATGGCAGGTACGGCGCGCACCGCCAAAGTGGTGGGCGAAAGAATGGCAATGTCAAATCCAAGCTGTTGCAGGCTGTTATCGCCACTAGCAAGCGCTTCGTGCACGGCCGCCACTTCAAGTTTATCCGCATTAAAACTTACCGGGATCAGCAATGGCTGCATGGCAACAGTCTTGGCATCAAGCGCATTTTTCAGCTGCTCATACATGATGCGCTCGTGCGCAGCGTGCATATCCACCACCACCAAACCCTGTGTGTTCTGCGCCAGCACATACACGCCGTGGATTTGCGCAACGGCAAAGCCCAATGGAAATTCTTGTTTTTCTGCAAACGATGGCTCAAAACCCTGTAAGCTTACCCCCTTGTCCCTATTGGGCTGCAGGGCAGTGTTTTGAATGTCACCAAATAACTTTTGATAGAAGTTTGGGCTTTCATTCGCCACCAAATTGATCTGCGATTGATAAGCTGGATACGGGGCGCTGAAAGGATTATGCTGCGCCTGCCCTGCCGTTACTGCGCTAGAAGCGCCAGTTGGCGTAGCCAGCGCTTTATGCAGCGAGTGAAAAATAAAGCGGTGTATCGCCTGCCCGTCTCTAAACCGTACTTCAGTTTTTGCCGGGTGCACGTTCACGTCGACCAAATTTGGGTCAAGCTCCAGAAACAGTACAAACGCGGGGTGGCGCTCATGATGCAACACATCCTGATAGGCCTGGCGGATGGCGTGCGCAATGAGCTTATCGCGCACAAAACGGCCATTGACGTATACATACTGCATATCGCGGCTATTGCGGTTGAATGTCGGCTTTGCAGCCATGCCCCACAAGCGCAACCCTGCGGCAAACTCGTCGATATATATTGATTCCGCTGCAAATTCTGCGCCCAGCACCTCGCTGAACCGCTTTGAAGGTTCACTAATTGAAAACCTACTCAGCGCCCTGCCATTGTGCTGCAGCATGAATGCCACATCCGGGCGCGAAAGCGCAATGCGGCTAAATGCCTCTTCGCAATGCCCGAATTCGGTGGTCTCAGTTTTTAAAAACTTGCGGCGCGCGGGTGTGTTGAAATACAAATCATCCACTTCGACAATAGTGCCAACATCCAATGCGGCAGGCTCAAGCGGCTTGATATCACTGCCTTCTGAGGCAATACGCCAAGCGTGCTTTGTGGCCTGGGCACGGCTTAAAATGGCCGTGCGCGAAACTGAGGCAATGCTCGCCAGTGCCTCGCCGCGAAAGCCTAAACTGGCAACGGATTCCAGATCTTCCAGACTGGCTATTTTACTGGTGGCATGTCGTGTGAGCGCCATTGCCAGATCGTCCTGCGCAATCCCGCCGCCGTTGTCCGTTACTCTTAATTGCTTAATGCCGCCCTGCATGAGCGAAACTTGAATCTCTGTACTACCTGCATCCAGACTATTTTCCAGTAACTCTTTAAGCGCTGAGGCTGGACGCTCTACCACTTCGCCGGCGGCGATTTGGCTGATGAGTTGGTCGGGTAACAGGCGTATTTGCATATACTTTTCTATTGAAGTATCAATCGATGAGATACATTGCAATTTTACCTGCATTGCAACAATGTAGTGCTATCACTGCAATATAAATCGTACTAAACTTATTATTCAGCATAGTCGTTTACGGGGAGTTGAAAATGAAAATTAACGGCAAACTGGTATTGGTTACGGGCGCCTCCAGCGGCATGGGCGAAGGCATTGCAAAAGCCATGGCAAAAGCAGGCGGACGCTTGATTCTACTAGCGAGAAATCAAGCCGAGCTGGACCGCGTGGCCGGCACAATCACAGCGATGGGCGGCGAAGCGCAGGCATTCTCGGTAGATTTGAAAGATGCGGATGCGGTCGCCAAAGTCGCCGAACGAATTACGTCGCAGCTTGGCACGCCTGATATTATTGTTAACAATGCCGGTGCGGGTAAATGGCGTTTTGTGGATGAAACCACGCCAGCCGAAGCGGTAGAAATGATGGCACTGCCCTACTTTGCGACTTTTAATGTCACGCATGCATTTCTACCTGCCATGCTCAAGCGAAATAGCGGCCATATCGTCAATATCAGCTCGGTCGCCTCGCGTTTTGTGTGGCCAGGAGCAACCGCTTATACAGCTGCCCGCTGGGCAGTAAGGGGCTTTACACAAGCGCTGCGGGCGGATTTAGACACCACAAATATCAACGTAACACTGTATGAGTCTGCCAGTGTGAAATCGCCTTATTGGGAGCACAACCCCGGCAGCGCTGAGCGCGTACCGGGAATTGGTGTCATCATTCCCAAACTAACGGTTGAAGACGTTGGTACAGCGGTAGTTAAAGGCGTAGAGCGCAACAAAAAACTGATTATCACCCCGTTTATGACAAAACTGATTTATTGGAACCACGTATTTTTTCCGTGGCTGGTGCAATGGTTACTGACTAAAACGGGTTATAAACGCAAATAGCCGCTATTCTTGAGCGATTTTGATTTTTGCCAGTGCTGGATTGCTGGCGAAATATTTTTTGATGCCGCTTAAAATGGAATCGACCAGCTTATCCTGATGATCGCTGTTGTTAAGTTTGCGTTCTTCTTCAGGATTGCTGATAAAGGCCGTTTCAACTAATATCGACGGGATGTCTGGCGATTTCAACACAGCAAAGCCTGCTTGCTCAACACGCGGTTTATGCAGCTTGTTGACTTCGCCAATATGCCTTAACACAGCCTTGCCCAGCTTTAAGCTGTCGTTAATGGTTGCAGTTTGGGATAAATCCAGCAATGTCTTCGCCAACACCGGATCCTTGTCATCCAGGCTCACGCCGCCGATCAGATCGGATTCATTTTCCTTTTTAGCCAGATAGCGCGCGCTGGCGCTGGTAGCGCCCTTTTCGGAAAGCGCAAACACCGAAGAACCGCGTGCCGCTGGATTGGTAAAGGCGTCCGCGTGAATCGACACAAACAAATCAGCTTTGAACTTGCGCGCCTTCACCACACGGGTATGCAACGGGATAAAATAATCTCCGTCACGCGTCAAAACTCCGCGCATATTGGGTTCCGCATCGATTTTTTCTTTGAGTTTTCTGGCAATGGCCAAGGTAATGTTTTTTTCATGGCTGCCATTGGCGCCACGTGCGCCGGGATCTTCGCCACCATGTCCGGCATCAATGGCAATGGTGATTAAACGGCCATCTTCTTTATTGATGGCAGGTTTGCCTGTTTCGGATTTGTTTGTGTCCGGTGGCGCAACCGCTGTGGTATCGGCAGACTTAGGCATAGCCGTTGAAGCCGTAGCTGTATTAGGCGCGGTTGAGTCTGCGGACGAAGGCAACTGTTCGGCGATTGCTCCATCTGCCGCGCCACTATTGGGCGGCAGCGGTTCTACTACAGGTTTTTGCTGACTTGCTTCATTATTTCTCTTATCCAGCATGGCCATCAATTCATCCTGTAGCGGGTAAATATCCAGCACCAGGCGGTTTTTGTAATCTCCGGCGGGTGCGAGCGCGAACAGGTTGGATTTCACCTCACCTTTCAAATCGACAGCCACGCGCACCACACCCGGCTTGTAATTGGCCACACGTACCTGCTTGATATAAGGGTCGCTCGACAGAATTTTATCAGAAAGCGTTTTGAGCACACTGGTGAGTTCTACATCTTCAATATCCAGCACCAAGCGATCAGGATTTTTCAGGATAATCAGCTGATATTTAATCGGCGCGGTTGATTCCAGCGCAATGCGGGTGTACTCATCCGCAGGCCAGACACGCGCCGCCGTAATGGTGTTTGCCGCATAGCCATTTATAGTGATTAGCAATAAACAAATAAATAGCTGTTTTGTTAAAAGGCTTCTAAACATTGCTTTCCTAACGGCGAACCTGCAGAAAACTGAATTTTACGCCCGGTTTCAAGTGGCGAAAGCCGCACATGAATATCCGGCTCCGGCAACACATGTGCAGCCTTCTCCGGCCATTCGATCATGCAGATGCTCTGCGGATTAAAATAATCCCGGAAGCCTGCAGCATCCCATTCTTCTTCGCTGGCAAATCTATATAAATCAAAATGATATAAATTATAACTAGAAGTTGCATTAAGTTCAATCATGTAAGGCTCAACCAAGGTATAAGTCGGGCTTTTTACTTTGCCGGCATGCCCCAAGCCATACAAGACACCGCGCACAAAGGTGGTTTTACCCGCGCCAAGATCGCCATGCAGGTACACCACCAGGCCAGCCTTAGCAATATGCGCAAAGCGCATGCCACAAGCCAGGGTGGCTGCTTCATCATTCAGGGTAAGTGTAATATCATTGGCGCTATGCATTTAAATCTTTCTAACGACTTAGCTGCGCTGGCGGCTGACATCAAGCGCTGGGGCCGTGAACTCGGCTTCGCCGAGATTGGCATTACCGATACCGACTTGACGGACGCAGAGGCTGAACATCGGGCATGGATTAACAAGGGCTTTCATGGTGACATGGATTATATGGCAAAACATGGCACGAAGCGCACGCGCCCAGCTGATTTGGTGCCAAATACTGTACGCGTGATTTCTGCCCGTCTGGATTATTTACCGCCCAAAGCGCAAGACAGCTGGGATGTGATGAAGGACGGTGAAAAAGCCTTTATCTCAAGATACGCATTAGGCCGCGATTACCACAAAGTCATGCGGCAGAAGCTGCAAAAGCTGTGCGACAAAATTGCAGTGAATATAAACGAATTTGAATTCAGAGTATTCACAGACAGCGCACCAGTGCTGGAGGTGGCGCTGGCAGAAAAATCTGGCCTGGGCTGGCGCGGCAAGCATACTTTGCTGATTAACAAAGAACATGGCTCCTGGTTTTTTCTGGGCGAAATTTACACCAATTTGCCATTGCCGATTGACGAGAGAGCCAGCAGCCATTGCGGCAGTTGCAGCGCCTGCATCAACATCTGCCCTACCCGTGCCATTACTGCGCCTTATGAGGTGGATGCGCGGCGCTGCATTTCCTATCTCACCATCGAGCTAAAAACCGCGATTCCTGTTGAATTCAGGCCACTCATAGGCAACAGGGTATATGGCTGCGATGATTGCCAATTGGTATGTCCCTGGAACAAGTTTGCAGAAGTCACGCAAGAACCCGATTTTAATGTGCGAAACGGCCTGGATGACATCAGCCTGGTGGAATGTTTTGTCTGGTCTGAGGACGAATTCAAACAGAAAATGGCAGGCAGCGCGATTTACAGAATCGGCTACTCACAATGGCTACGGAACATTGCAGTGGGTTTAGGCAATGCGCCTAGTACGCCGGCAGCGATAGGCGCCTTAAAAACACGAGAATATGACAGCAATGAATTGATTCGTGAGCACGTAGTCTGGGCGTTGCAGCAACATCAATAAATTAATGATTTGCTAAAATTCATCTTGGCTTGGCTCGGGTTCGTATAGAGGACCTGGCTCCAATATTATTTTAGCTCCACTACTTTTTGAATCGTTATTTACCCCTATGTTTCTATCAGGAGTGTCTGAAAAAGTTTCTTGAGCATTTTCCTGGTTTTTTGGTGCATCTTGCATGGGATAAATATCTAATGCCAATCTATGCTTATAATCACCTAAAGGCTGATAAGCTGTAAGAGCGGGCTTGGCTTGCGTTCTCAAATCAACCACTATGCGAGTAACGCCTTGTTTGAAACTGGCCACCCGCAATTGTTTAATGTAAAAGTTATCAGGTAAAGCTTTACTTACAAGCGCTTTCAGTGATTGATTTATTGGGGTATTTTTTAAGTCCAACACGATGCGATTTGGATTTTTAAGAATAAGCATTGAATGCACAATAGCTTGATCTGACTCGATGGTAATGCGTGTGTATTCACCGACTGGTAGCACAGTGCTGGAAATGACTGTTGCCCCGTAAATCGACATATGGGTTAGCAACAAAATGGAGGTAAGCAAAGTTTTCACTAAAAAAACTGTAGTTTCGGTGCCACCATAATTTATGCACTTATTCACATGCTAGAACTTACTGACAAATCACCTCAAAGTCAACATCGCCGCACCCAGCATGCCCGCTTGGTCATGCGCAGTAGATGTTTTGACTGATATTTTGCCACGCAAAACGGGAATCAAGTCAGCTTCCAGGCGTTGTGTGAAGGACTTTTGCATGAGCGTCCAGGCACCTGCCATGCCGCCGCCAATAATCACGTTTTTAACGTCAATCACTTTCGCAATGCTGGCCAGCGTTTGCGCCAATGCTTTTGCGGCAACTTCATAAGCGGAAATCGCAGCGATATTGCCCGCCTTGGCAAGCTCTGCGATCTGCGCTGCTGTGCACTGCTGCTTAGTGACGTTGAAGTAGCTTATAGCGACGCCTGAAGCCGAGGCATATTGCTCCATGCAGCCCTTGTTGCCGCAGCCGCACTGCCTGCCATCTGGCTCGATAATGATGTGCCCGACTTCCATCGCCACGCCATGCTGGCCTGAATAAAGCCTGCCGCTTGTATCAATGAAGCCGCCGCCCACCCCTGTGCCTAGCCCCATGTAAATCAGACCGCCTTCTGGCTTACCCGCCATGCAATATTCGCCGTAAGCTGCGGCATTGGCATCGTTTTCCACCACCACTTTTTTACCAACAATCCGGCTTAAATCTGCTGCCAGATTCACGTTTTTCAAACCCGGCAAGTTAGGTGATTGCGCAATAGTGTGCGTTTGCGGATCGATAAAACCCGGAAAGCCAATGCCTATCGCCTCCACTTCAGGGTATTTCAGCAACACGGTTTGTATTGCATTGGCGGTAACTTCAAGTATTTTCTGCCAGGCCTGCTCGGGCGCATACTCCTTGCACAAGCGCGAAAAGCTTGCCTGAAAGCGCGTTTCTTCTATCAGTGCCAAATCAGAGAACACACCCACACGCAAATTGGTACCGCCGACGTCTATGCCAATGCGCATCGCCATGCTTATTTACGTCTCGTGCGAGCAATGGCTTTTGCAATCGTCTTTTTCTGCTCCTCAGAAAGCTGCTGCCAGTTAAACCGCCAGTGCCAGTTACCCGAAGATGTTCCCGGCGTGTTCATACGATGGCTGGAATCAAGCACCAGAATATCCTGCATGGGAATAATTGCCAGATTGGCAGCGGACGCAAGCGCCATATTGATTAAATCTGCTGGAATATCGGGTTGATGCTCCTCTGAATGCGTTGAGGATAAATGCCGGTGAAAGTGCCCGCGCTGATGCTCATCCAGATTGATGTGCCAGCCCAGGGTGGTATCGTTATCGTGCGTGCCGGTGTATACCACGCTGTTCTTTTCAATGTTTTGTGGCAAGTACGGGTTATCTTCTGCGCCGCTGAACGCAAATTGCAGAATCTTCATGCCCGGCAAGTTATATTTGTTGCGCAAGGCATCAACTTCGTCAGTAATAATACCTAAATCTTCTGCCACCAGGCAGATATTGGGCAGGGCCTGCTTGATAGCTGCCAGCAGTTCATCACCCGGTGCCAGCACCCATTGACCATTTATAGCGGTATCTTCGCTGGCGGCAATCTCCCATGCAGCTTCCAAACCTCTGAAATGATCGATACGCACAATATCAAACAGCTCACTTTGCGTTGCCATGCGTGATATCCACCACGCGTAGCCGTCTGCCGCCATCGCATCCCAGTTGTAATGCGGATTTCCCCAGCGCTGTCCAGTGGACGAAAAATAATCCGGCGGCACACCAGCCACCACGGTCATGTTCTTGTCAGCATCCAGTTTAAATAGATGCGGCTGCGCCCATACATCCGCACTATCATAAGCCACGAAAATGGGAATATCTCCAAACAAATGCACGTTTTTTGTCGCCGCATAGGCTTTAAGGCTTAACCACTGCGTAAAAAACACAAACTGCGTGAATTGAATGACTGCGATTTCATGCGCCAGCTCTTTACGCGCCTGCTTTAACGTTTTTGCATCGCGATTCTTATACGCTTCTGGCCAGGTATGCCAGCCGGTTTGATTAAACTTGCTTCGTAGCGCCAAAAACAATGCGAAATCATCAAGCCAGTGCGCCTGTTTTTTACAAAACGCCGTAAAAGCTCGCTGCTCTTTTTTCTCTGCCCGTATTTTAAACGCTTCATAAGCACTTGCCAGCAGTTGTGTTTTGCTTGTAATCAAGACATCAGTATCGGCTTTTCTTAGCAAGAGGCCTTGTGATTGCAAGGCTTCCAGGCTAATAAAATCTGGGTTTCCTGCAAACGCGGATAAAGCCTGATAAGGTGAGTTGTCGGCGTGCGGCATGTTAATTGGCAAGGTTTGCCATACAGTTGCGCCAATGTCATGCAAGAAATCGACGAAACGATAAGCTTCCGCACCTAAATCTCCCACGTAATGCGCGCTTGGCAGAGAACTGATGTGAAGAAGAACGCCTGCGCGGCGTTTCTTTAGAAGTGGTGCATATAATTTTTGTTTCATCAATGCCTATATCAATATTGTCATGCCAAATAGTCCATGACTATATTAGCGTTAGTAGTTTGTGGACTACGCTTGTCCTCGGCGCATGGTTCCCGCATTGTCTGCGTTACCGCCGCCAGCACTAATAGAAGAATACAACACCGAGGGTACAGGCTGTTGTAACAAAGTGTATAAATTAATGAGATTGCGACGGTAAAGCTGATCAAAACTCGCAACGCTATCAGATGAATTATAGTCACCAAACCACCAGAACCAGTCTGAGCCTTCACAAATCGCTAGCTGACGCTCGCATGCCGCTACTTGCTCGGCATTCAAAACACCTTTAGCCATCACGCTGTCGTACGTTCTTTTAGCCACGCACAGCAAGTCCCAAGCCAAATTCTTGTCCTTGCTGCCAATCCAGGTACTGAAAGTACCATAGACCCAGCTGCCTGCTGCAACCTGCGATAATTCAGGAGCGGATAATCCCTTGATTTTGTATTCCTTCGATTGATATAAATCAACCACATCACTGAAAGTTGCCATAACTATATCAGGGTGATTTGCTAGTGCCGCATATAACTCACTTATAAAATAATATCCGTTGTATGGATAATATTCCCAGGCATTTTCACCATCTAAAATAACGCTTACAATTTTCGGTTTGTTATAAACGTCGCCTTTTATTTCGTCATTATGAATATATTCTAGTGTCTGGATAAAATCCTTTACTGCATCTGGCGTATGCATTTTTGCATACTCAAACCCAATCTTGTCTGAAAGATTATCATCCCTGAAGAAACACAAAATATCCTGCTTGCCATTGGTGACACGATATGGCTGATACAAGTATTGGTTTTTATCCGCCACGCTTAAACGCGATTTCAGCAAGCTATTCGCCAGCACGCCCTGCCCTGTAGCAGCCCATTCTACCCCGCCCTCAGCCATCAGCGATAATGCGGCAGCCGAAACTCCACCCTCTGCTGGCCACATCCCGCGTGGTGCCTTGCCAAAGAGCTTAGTATGATATTCTTTCGCAGATTGCACATGTGCCACCGCGCGGCTTTGGCCGCCAGCATATTTTGCATACTTTGGCAGCGGCGCATACGGCATTGCATCCAGCGCGGATTTAAAATCCAGCAGTAGTGGAAGAATAGGATGGTAATAAGGTGTTGTAGAGATTTCTATTTGCTTGCGCTGCAAAAGCGCTTTATAGCGCGGTATTAATCCGGAAATCGTATCGCCAATAATGTTGAATAGTTGCTGCCTTTCTTCCAGAGTGAACATCATGCCCTTGTTCATCAAGGACTGAATCGTTGTGTTGCTGCGGCGCAGGCTCTCTCCACACCAGGCCAGGTGATACCACACGAGTAAATCCGCGCTGTATTGCGGCGATAGATATTGGAAATCGCCACATGCCATTGGCTCGACCAGCTGATACAGATGCAACAAGCGCTGATAATGGGGAAACGGGCTCAGCATTTTTTCGTGATGGCTTTTGAAACAGCTTTTTACAATCAAATGGCATTGCTCATGATTGATGTCCGCTAAATTCGGTCTGACCAGCAAGGCCAGTAGCGGATCACGAATCGTGTTCTGCTTGAATTGGTTACTATAGTCTTCAAGCTGCTCCAACAGGATCGGCACAAAATTGAAGGTGACGCGTGCCTTAGGATTTGCCTCCAGATGGAAAGCCATGTCGCTGTAATCTTTTATGGCATGCAGGTATGTCCAAGGCAACACGTATTCATTGCTGACCGTGTCGCGGTAATCCGGTTGATGCATGTGCCAATAGAGATTAAGGTAAAGCTTAGGACGAGTTGACTTCAAATTAATTCACAATCTTAACAATAAACATTAGAAATTATTATTAACTACTTGTTTTAAATTAATAATATTAAATTACTCTGTACAGATCCTGGCCCAGCATATCGGGCGTTACCAGCACAATGCCTTTTTCGGACACATAGAAGCGCTTAGCATCCAAAGCCAGATCTACCCCGATTTGCATGCCCTCAGGGATAACGCAGCCACGGTCAATCACCACATTTTTAAGCACGACATTACGATTGATAGTTACTTTAGGCAAAATCACCGATCCTTCAATATCACAATAACTATGTACCCGCACATCTGAGAACAACACGGAACTGGTCACGCAGGAGCCGCTTACGATGCAACCGCCAGAAATCAATGAGTCTGTCGCCTTGCCGGTTCTGCCTTCGTCATTAAACACAAATTTGGCTGGTGGCAATTGCTCTTGATACGTCCAGATCGGCCAATCCCTGTCATACAAATTAAGCTCAGGAATCACTTTGGTGAGCTCCATATTGGCTTCCCAATAGGCATCAATGGTACCCACGTCACGCCAGTAGTAATTGCCGTTTTTAGCGCCGACACAGCTATCGGTAAAACGGTGCGCCTGTACTTTATACTTTTTAATCAGATAAGGAATGATGTCACCGCCAAAATCATGGCTGGATTTAGAATCGCCCGCATCGCGGATCAGCTGCTCATATAAAAACTTGGCATTGAATATATAAATACCCATGCTCGCAAACGCCTTGGTTGGATCGCCAGGCATGTGTTTGGGATTGGCTGGCTTTTCAGCGAACTCGATCACACGATCGGTTTCATCTACAGCCAGCACCCCAAAGCCCTTTGCGTCTTCCAGCGGCACATTGATACAAGCAACCGTCATATCGGCATTGTTGCGGGCATGGGTTGCCAGCATTTTGCCGTAATCCATCTTGTAGATATGGTCACCCGCCAATATCAACACGTACTCAGCCCCGCCCTCACGCAACAGATCCAGGTTCTGATAAACGGCATCCGCAGTGCCTTTGTACCAGTCCTCTGAAATACGCTGCTGTGCAGGAATAATATTCACATATTCGTTAAATTCACCGCGCAGAAAGCCCCAGCCGCGCTGAATGTGTTGAATCAGGCTTTGTGCTTTATATTGAGTTGCCACATTGATGCGGCGAATGCCGGAATTGATGCAGTTTGAGAGCGGAAAATCAATGATGCGGAACTTTCCGCCAAATTGTACTGCTGGTTTTGCGCGCCAATCAGTCAGGTTCTTCAATCGGCTGCCTCGACCACCCGCAAGAATAATCGCTGCAGTATTTTTGGTTAATGTACTAATAAAACGATCTGAATGCTGGTCGTGCGACATGATGCCCTCCTGAAGTTTTAATTATGCATCTGATAACTTAGCTGGGCTAAACTAAATTAGCAAATTCGACTTAAATCCTATATCAACTGCTTTCGTTTACATTATAATCAATGTTGCCAGCTATAATCCAGCTGGAATGTGACGTAATTAGCATAATATTAATAAAAACATAAAATATTTCTTAGAAAAATTTCGGGGGAATACATCTTGGTACAATCTAAAGCGACATCAGCAAAAGCAAGCGCGCAAACTGCAGCTAAGCAAGAAAAAGAGTCCGATGCCGTATCGGATTCATTGTTACTAATTTTAGAAGCACGTCATCACGATCCATTCAGTTTTCTAGGTCAGCATAAAGACGATGGAAGTTACATCTATCGTGCATTTATTCCCCAGGCGACAGGCGTGAGCGTTAAAGTTGGCGACGCGTGGATCAAGCTCGAGAAATCTCATCCCGATGGATTGTTTGGTCTGCAAAGTGAAACCCGCCTGGAAGCCCCTTGTCTGCTTAAAATAGATTGTGCCGGTAATACTTACGAAACATACGACCCCTATACATTTGGCACAAGCCTCACCCAGGACGAGCTCTATTTGTTTGGCGAAGGCCGCCTGTTGCAAGCCTACAAAACGCTCGGCGCGCAATGCATGACGCAAGATAATGTCGCCGGCGTCCGTTTTGCAGTTTGGGCGCCAAATGCAGAGCGCGTAAGCGTAGTCGGCAGTTTTAACAATTGGGATGGCCGTGTCCACTCCATGCGCACACATGGATCAAGTGGAGTATGGGATATTTTCATCCCCAATCTCACCACGCACGACACCTATAAATTCGAGATTCGCAACCGCCACACCGGCAATATTCTGGTCAAAACTGACCCTTATGGTTTTGAATTTGAACAGCGCCCCGGCACTGCCGCAAAGATCAGCGCCAGTTATCACCAGTGGGAAGACAGGCAGTGGCTCGATACGCGAAAAAAACGGGACTGGCTGCATGCTCCATTTAACTGTTATGAAGTCCATTTGGGCTCATGGCAACGCAACAACAAGGGTCACTTTTTAAATTATCGCGATCTGGCCAGCACGCTCGTGCCCTATGTCGCCGAAATGGGCTATACCCATGTAGAACTAATGCCGATCTCAGAGCATCCGCTGACTGAGTCCTGGGGCTATCAAACCACCGGTTACTTTGGCGTGACCAATCGCTTCGGCTCGCCCGATGATTTGCGTTTTCTGATTGACGCATTTCACCAGGCCAATATCGGCGTTATTTTAGACTGGGTGCCAGGACACTTTCCAAAAGATGACTGGGCCTTGGCACGCTTCGACGGCACGGCGTTATATGAACATGAAGACCCGCGCCTGGGTGAGCATCAGGACTGGGGCACTCTTATTTTTAATTACGGCCGCAATGAAGTACGTAACTTCCTGATGTCAAACGCTTATTACTGGCTTTCAGAGTTCCATATTGACGGTTTGCGTGTAGATGCCGTGGCATCAATGCTTTATCTCGATTACTCACGCAAGGCCGGCGAATGGCTCCCTAACAAATACGGCGGCAGGGAAAACCTGGATGTGATTGAGTTCTTAAAGCAACTCAATGTCATGGTGGGCGAAGACTTTGCCGGCGTACTCACCATTGCCGAAGAATCCACTGCATGGCCGGCGGTGTCGCGGCCGGTGTATCTGGGCGGTTTAGGCTTTAACATGAAGTGGAACATGGGCTGGATGAACGACACGCTTGCCTACATAGAACACGACCCGGTGCATCGGCGCTATTACCATGACATGCTGACTTTTGGCCAACTTTATGCCTACTCTGAGAACTTTGTACTACCGTTCTCGCATGATGAAGTCGTACATGGAAAAAAATCACTGCTAGATAAAATGCCGGGAGACGCGTGGCAGAAATTTGCTAACCTGCGTCTGCTGACTACATATCAGATGACCGCACCGGGCAAAAAGCTCAATTTCATGGGCAACGAGTTCGGCCAAGGCCGTGAATGGAACGTGAATAGCAGCCTGGACTGGCATTTGCTTAGCGACAAGTACGAAGGACATCAATGGCATCGGGGCATAAAGCAAGCAAGCCATGATCTGAACAGCCTCTACAAACAGGAGATAGCGCTACATTCGCTTGATTTTGTACACCAGGGCTTCGAATGGATAGACTGCCATGACTCTGACCAATCCATTATCAGCTATGTTAGACGCGGGCTGGACAATAGTTTTGTTATAATAGTATTGAACTTCACACCAGTATTGCGCGAAGGTTATCGCATTGGCGTGCCGCAAGCAGGCACCTATAACGAAGTATTTAACAGTGATGCGGCATGCTATGGCGGCAGCAATCAGGGCAACGGCGCAGGGTTACACACAGAAGACGTTGCCTGGATGAACCGTAGCCAATCGCTTGTCATTACGCTGCCCCCACTGGCAGGCTTGGTTTTAAAACCAGCTTAGACGTTAAATCGTCTAAGCTGGGATGTTTTTATAATTGATAAAATAACTTAATAAAGCACGAATATTCAAATGGCTACGCTCACACACTACCCGGTATGGCAAAAACTCTGCCAACATGAAAAAACTATAGCTTCAACACACATGCGCGATTTATTCGCAAATGATCCAAAACGCTTCGAAAAATACAGCCTGAAGTTTGCTGATTTATTGCTGGATTATTCCAAACATCGCATGAACGACGAAACGCTGCCTTTGCTGATCCAGCTAGCTCGCGAAGCCAATATTGAAAACTGGCGTGACAGAATGTTTGCGGGCGAAAAAATCAATATTACCGAAGACCGTGCAGTCTTGCACACTGCGCTGCGTAACCGTTCCAATACGCCTGTCTATGTGGATGGCCATGATGTCATGCCAGACGTTAATGCGGTGCTTAAGCAAATGCGTGTATTTTCTGACAAAGTGCGCAATGGCGAATGGAAAGGCTATTCCGGCAAGCGTATTACAGACATTATAAACATTGGGATTGGTGGCTCCGACTTGGGCCCCGTGATGGTATGCGACGCGCTCAAACCCTACGCTAGCCCCGAGTTAAACATTCACTTCGTATCTAATATTGATGGCGCACATTTGATGCGCGCACTCGAAAAATGCAATGCTGAAACCACATTATTTATTGTGGCTTCGAAAACCTTCACCACGCAAGAAACCATGACCAATGCACATTCTGCGCGTACCTGGTTTTTAAATATGGCGAAAGACGAGGCGCACGTAGCAAAACATTTTGTGGCACTTTCAACCAACTCAAAAGCGGTGCAAGACTTCGGCATCGACACCGCCAACATGTTCGCGTTCTGGGATTGGGTGGGCGGCCGATATTCGCTCTGGTCTGCCATCGGGCTATCGATTGCCTTGTATGTAGGCATGGATAATTTTGAAGACCTGCTCTCTGGCGGTCATGAAATGGATAACCATTTCAGAACCGCGCCACTCGAACAGAATATGCCCGTGATTATGGCCCTTATTGGTATATGGTATAACAACTTCTTCCATGTGGACACCCATGCCATACTGCCCTACGACCAAGGAATGGCGCGCTTTCCAGCCTATATGCAGCAGGCTGATATGGAAAGCAATGGCAAGTTTATCTGCCGCGATGGCAGTCGCGTGGAATACAAAACTGGTCCTGTGATTTGGGGAGAGGCTGGCACGAATGGCCAGCATGCGTTTTATCAGCTCATTCACCAGGGCACGCAAATGGTTCCTGCCGACTTTCTGATGCCCGTGCATAGCCATTATGCCATCGGTAAACATGGTTACGCGCATCATAAAATCCTGCTGGCGAACTTTTTAGCACAGACACAGGCTTTGATGCTGGGAAAAACCAAGGAAGAAGCACGCGCAGAGCTTGAAAAGCAAGGCATGTCAGGCGAAGCACTCGAAAAACTGCTGCCACACAAAGTATTTGAAGGCAACCGCCCTACCACCTCGATTCTGTTCGACAAGCTCACGCCGAACACGCTCGGCAAACTGATCGCGCTGTATGAACACAAGATATTCGTGCAGGGCATCATGTGGAATATTAACAGCTACGACCAGTGGGGCGTGGAATACGGCAAACAGATTGCTCAGCAAATCCTGCCGCAACTAACCAGTGACGAAGTGGTGACGAATTACGACAGCTCAACCAACGGCCTGATTAACCACACCAAGCAGTTGAATAAACCTTAGCAAATCCATCGGCCAACTATCTGCCCGCACTCCAGTTAATTGATCGTGTGGGCAGTCATCATCACCTCAACTCTATTCCCTTCATTATCGTATCTATGCCAACCGCCTTGGCCACACCCGCACCCAGGCGTTTGGCAAAACGGTCCATCATGGTTTCCTGGTAGGTATAATCAACAATCTCATCCTGCTTGATCACCTCGCGCGCTACGTAATCGGCACTGCCCAGCGCATCGGCAAGACCCAGCTTAATGCTTTGTTCGCCGCTCCAAAACAGGCCGCTAAATATCTCCGGCGTTTCTTTTAATCGTGATCCCCTGCCCTTTCTCACTACGTTTTTAAACTGGTCATGCACTTCATTCAGCATGGTTTGCGCCAAAGCCTGATGCTTTGGGTTTACCGGTGAGAACGGATCCAGCATAGCCTTGTTTTCACCTGCAGTCATTAACCTGCGTTCCACGCCTACTTTTTTCATCACTTCGGTAAAGCCGTAGCCGTCCATTAGCACCCCAATCGAGCCGACGATGCTGGCTTTATCGACATAAATCTTATCCGTTGCCACAGCGATGTAATAGCCGCCGGAAGCGCAAATGTCTTCCACTACGCCGTATACCGGAATTTTAGGATGCAGTTTCTTTTGGCGCATGATTTCATCATTGATAATGCCGGCCTGCACCGGACTGCCGCCTGGTGTGTTAAACCGCAAAATAATGCCCTTGGTGCCGATGCTGTCGTAAGCTTCGTTCAAGCTGCTGATCACAGCATCCGCGTTAACTTCTCCGCCGGCCTCAATCACGCCATTAATATCGATCAAAGCCGCATGCGGGCCGGCTACGTTTTTCCCACCAAACACCCCCAATACTACAATCAACAATAGAAAAAGATACCCAAAGGTAAGCGCCTTAAAAAAGATGCTCCAGCGGCGCGCGGTTTGCTGTTCCTTCAGCCCTGATAATAATAGTTTTTCTATGGTTTTCTGTTGCCAGTTAATGTGTGACGGCTCGTTCTGCTCAGACATGCTATGTTTTCCTATTCAGGGTTTTCTATGTAATGGATGAAGTTGGTCAATATGGATGATAATTTGATGATTCTGCTCGGTAACAGGCAACATTTGCAAACTTTTGCCTTTGCATGGCCCCATCACGCAAAAACCGTTATCAGGCCGATAATGTGCACCATGCGTAGCACAAATCAGATAATCTTTACCAACTGTAAAAAATTCTCCTTGATTCCAGTCCAGTTCGACAGGCACATGCGCACACTGATTAACATAGGCATGCGCCTTGCCTTGATAGCGCACCACAAAACCGGTGGCATATTCGCCCAACTGTGGCAAAGGGAAACGCAATCCTAGCGATTTTTCGTGCAAATCGCGGCTATCTAAAACAATGGTGTTTTTATGCATGGGCCAATAACCAAGCGCTTAAGTCATCAAATTGATGGAACATTTCAATGCTATTGTAACTCAATAATTTATCATGTGATTGTGCTCCATAGGTCACTGCAACAGCTTGCACATCAGCATTTTTGGCCATCTGCAAATCATAGCTGGTATCGCCGATCATCAAAGTTCGTTCCGGGGAGATTACGCAAGCATCCATGATTTCATCCAGCATTTGCGGATGCGGTTTGGAAAAACACTCGTCCATGGTACGTGTGGCATGAAAATAACTGCCCAGACCACAATGCTGCAATGCCAGATTTAGCCCGCGCCTGCCCTTGCCTGTCGCCACGGCCAGTTTATAACCGCGCCGGTTAAGCTCGACAATGGTTTCTTTTGCCCCGTCGAACAAGGGAATCGCCCGCTCGCCTGCATAATAATTCGCACTGTATTGCGCGGCCAGAGCTTGTGCCTGATCCGCGGGAATATCACCATACAACGCATGAATAGACTCTCTCAGCCCAAGCCCGATGATATTGCGCGCCGCTTCCGGGGCCAGCGGAGGCAGGCCCACCTGAGCAGCCGCATCTACAATGGCGTTGGTGATCATGCCAGCGGAATCAGCCAGCGTGCCGTCCCAATCCCACACGATTAAATCAAACTGTTTAGCCATTACCTTCACTATCCCTTTCCAGTTTTTCGATAAATTTCTGTAATTCAACCGGCAAAGGCGCCACCAATCTCAATTTCTCTCCAGACACAGGATGCCGCAGATTTGTTTCAGCCGAATGCAAGAACATGCGCTTTAAACCCTTTTTTACCAGCGACTTGTTAAGCGCAAAGTCGCCATACTTGTCATCCCCAACAATGGGAAACCCCAGATGCGCCAATTGCACGCGAAGCTGGTGCGTGCGTCCTGTAACAAGCTGCGCCTCAAGCAAACTGAACCCGGCAAACCGCTGTTTCAGATAAAAGATAGTTTCTGAAACTTGTGCCTCATCATATTTATCCTTGCTTTTATCGGTCACCACATTCACGCGGCGCTCACCATTAGGCAATACATATTTTTGCAAATCCAAAATTACACGCTTCTTTTTTTCAGTCCACTCGCCTGCAACCAGCATTAAATAGCGCTTATCGGTTTGGTTGTTGCGAATTGCCTCATGCAAAGCCACCAATGCCGCACGCTTTTTGGCGAGCAAGAGCACGCCTGAAGTTTCGCGGTCCAGCCGGTGCACCAGTTCCAGAAACTTTGCTTTCGGGCGCTCCAGGCGCAGTTGTTCAATTACGCCACGACTCACACCGCTACCACCGTGCACCGCAAACCCTGCGGGTTTGTCAATCACCAACAGCGCATCATCTTCGAAAATAATGGTTTTTTGTAATACTGCTGTTGCCGGTGCATTCATCACTTCCTTTTCACTGGCTGCAACGCGTATCGGCGGCACGCGCACGACATCGCCCAGAACAAGTTTGTACGAAGCATCAATACGGCCCTTGTTGACGCGCACTTCACCGCTGCGCAGAATGCGGTAAATATGGCTTTTGGGCACGCCTTTAAGTGTTTTGGCGAGGAAATTGTCAATGCGTTGTCCATCGCTCGCCTCATCGACGGTTAAATTGGCAACCACATGTGCGCCTATCATTTTATTTCGCTCTGTTTGCATGATCATTTTGCTTAACTTTATTTTGCGTGACTTATATTTTGCTAAAATGGGCGATAACGCCTATACTTAGCATGTTATTGAATCTAAATCGCTTTAGCGTAGCTCAATAACAGCTAAACGTGACAAAAAATACTTGGCTAATACCGCTCGCCATATTCAAAGTAGCGATAAAAAAATTGCGCTCTAGCCGCCGCAGACAAATAAACATAAACGCGACTAAAGTTACTGAAGACAGAATTTTAACGGATTTATGCCCCCGTGTTGATAAAGGTATGAGAAAAATCAAACGCCGGCATGTATTTTAAGATGTAGCAAAACCATATTTTATCAATCGACAAATTAAATCGTAGAAATTCTCCGCGATTTGCAATGCCAGCTTTTTCTGCAGGCACGGTTGATTTCAGCTGCATCGTGTTGCGCCACATATAGCGCACGATTAAAACATAACTTAGACCATGTCTAGGTGAAATCACTACTTCAGAACTTTAATCCTAAAGTACAACATGTCTGCCCGCATGAGCGCGGGAGCACACAATGAAACGCATGTTATTTAATGCAACGCAATCGGAAGAATTACGCGTTGCGATTGTCGATGGGCAAAAGCTTGTTGATCTGGACATCGAACACGCTGGAAAAGAACAGCGCAAAGGCAATATCTACAAAGGTGTCATCACCCGAGTAGAGCCATCACTAGAAGCCGCATTTGTCGATTACGGCACCGAACGTCACGGCTTTTTACCCTTCAAGGAAATTTCTCGCAGCTATTTCTCAGACAAATCCGAAGGTGGTAAAACACGTATTCAAGACGTGATTAAAGAAGGTCAGGAACTCATCGTTCAAGTCGATAAGGATGAACGCGGCAACAAAGGCGCAGCGCTTACCACTTTTATCTCTTTGGCAGGCCGCTATCTGGTCTTGATGCCCAACAACCCACGCGGCGGCGGTGTTTCGCGCCGCATTGAGGGCGAGGATCGCAACGAGCTGCGTGACGTAATGGCGCAACTGGAAGTGCCGAAAGGCATGAGCATCATCGCACGTACCGCCGGTATTGGCCGCACCGCAGAAGAACTGCAGTGGGATCTGAACTACCTTACACAACTATGGACCGCCGTAGAGGAAGCCTCGCATATCCAGGCCGGGGCGTTTCTGATCTATCAGGAAGGCAGTCTGGTCATTCGCGCGATCCGTGATTATTTCAGTGCGGACATTGGCGAGATTTTAATCGATACGCCTGATGTATACGAGCAGGCCGTGCAATTCATGAACCATGTGATGCCGGGCAATGTGACTCGTGTAAAACTTTATCAGGACGAAGTGCCGCTATTTTCGCGCTTTCAGATCGAACACCAGATCGAATCCGCTTTTTCACGTGAAGTTCGCCTACCTTCCGGCGGCGCCATAGTGATCGACCATACCGAGGCGCTGGTATCCATTGACGTGAACTCTGGCCGCTCAATCAAAGGCAGCGACATCGAACAAACTGCTTTTAATACCAACTTGGAAGCCGCAGAAGAAGTTGCGCGCCAATTGCGTTTGCGCGATTTGGGCGGTTTGGTAGTGATCGATTTTATCGATATGGAAAGCCAGCGCAACCAGCGTGAAGTGGAAAACGCCCTGCGTGACGCCCTGCACGCTGATCGTGCGCGCGTACAAACCGGCAAGATTTCACGCTTTGGTTTGCTTGAGCTGTCGCGCCAGCGCCTGCGCCCCAGCCTGGGCGAAACCAACCACGCAGCATGCCCGCGCTGCAGCGGCACGGGCCATATCCGCGGCATAGAATCAACCGCATTGCATATCTTGCGCATTACGCAAGAAGAGGCCATGAAAGATAATAGCGCAATCATTCAGGTGCAATTGCCTGTTGAAGCTGCCACCTTCCTGCTCAACGAAAAGCGCGCGGATATTCACAAAATCGAGCAACGTATGGGCGTAGAAGTGATATTGATCCCAAATATCCATATGGAAACGCCAAACTACAGCATCACGCGCATCAAGCATGATGATGTTAACGAAGAAACCGCGCAAGCCAGCTACAAAATGGTGGAATTGCCTGCCGAAACTGCTTATGTACGCAGCCTGAGTGAAGAGGCAAAACCAAGTGCCCCAGAAGCGCTAGTGAAAGGCATTACGCCTGCGACATCCGCGCCGATTGTTGAAGAAAGAGTCGCGGCAGAAAATCCTGCTGCGCCTGTAGCCAAAACCTCATTTTTAAGCCGCATTAAAAAGTGGCTGGGTGGTACTGGCGAAGTCAAGGTTGAAGAAAAGGCAGAAGACAAAACTGCACGCGAGGCTCGTGACAACACCCGCGACCGCAGCCGTAACGCCCGCGACCGTAATCGCAACCGCAGCAATCGCGACCGTGCCAATATAAGCGCGAGCGAGCGTGGTGACAGGCCGCAACAAGGGCAACGTCCACCGCAAACCGGTCAACAACGTCCAGAGCGTGCGCCGCGTCCCGAAAGATCAATCGAAAACCGTGCCGAGAAAGCTGAAACCGTTGCTACAACACCGGCCACAGACAATGTGGTAACCGATGCAAATCAAGCGCCGCGTCAAGAGCGTAGCGGCCGTAGCCGCCGTGGTGGACGCAATCGCAATAAAAATCGCGATGCCAACCGTGACCAAAGTCGCGAGATGTCGCGCGAACAAGATGCCACAACACCAGCTTTTGTGCCAAATGATCTGGTCCAGAACGAACCTGCTCCAAAAGAGCATGCTGTAGTGGCTGCACCAGTATTGGTTTCTGAGCCTATTGTTGAAAAAGAGGTAAAAGCGCCTAGCAAACCTAAAAAAGCTGCAAAAACAGTGGAGCCAGTGGCAGAAACCGCCGTTGCGCCAGAAACAGCACCGAAGGCAAAAGCTGAGAAAAAACCTGCTACGCGTAAACCTAAACCAGCAAAACCAATTGATTTGGCCGCAAGTAATTTACAGCTAGTAGAAACCAAAGGCGATGCAAAAATGGCCGCGCCTGCAGCAGAACCTGCAAAACCAAAAGGTCCGCGTAAAGCGCCAAGCTGGAAGAAAAATGCAGAATCCAAAGCAGATGATGCACCACTGGTGATGGTAGAAACTCAGAAATAAATAATTAAAATTAGCTATTTCTAAAAATTAAGAAGCCCGGCTTGTATTAGACTAGTCGGGCTTTTTTATGATGCTAACTAAATCATTTGCAACACTGCTACATTAAATGAATATTGAATTTAGCACCTATACTGGCTACCCGCCTACGATTGCTGCTTCAGCGTGTAACTTGATGTAAAACAATGAATGATTTTCCGCAGCTAGCAATGCCAACAGCCGATTGATTGCTTCTTCTGTTGCAAAAAATTCCATGATAATTGGCAATTCGCCTGCCAATTCAAAAAAGTGCTGTTCATGCAAGCGCCCATTGCGGCCAAATCCCGCTAACGCACGTACAGCAGACCCACCCGGAATGCCGATTGCTTCGGCTTGTTTCAAAATCCACTCGTATAACAAGTCGCCACGGTGGCGTAATGTCTCAGGTACGAATAGCTTCAGGTATATTCCTTGCATCGCATCAACCTCGCATCAGCTGTATTGTAAGTATACCTAGGCCGGTTAAGGCCAGCGAACCCAGCACATGCACCAATATATGCGCTGCCGCCCAGCTAAATTGCCCGCGCGCAAGCAAGGTGGCTGCTTCGGCAGAGAATGTGGAAAAAGTGGTCAACCCCCCAAGAAAGCCTGTGGTAACAAAAAGCCTGACCTCAGGCGAAAAGCTAGAAGTCAAGGCAAACACGCCTATCGTCAAGCCCATCAAGTAACCGCCTATAAGATTTGCTGCCAATGTACCCAACGGCAACACTGGCAACGTCGCATTCAGCATGATGCCCAATCCCCAACGCAACCAGGCACCAACCGCTGCGCCAGCCCCTACGGCCAGAAAACCGTTCAATCCCACGTATGACCCCCTGCAACTATATTATAGTCATTTGTTTATGCTCTATAATAACGTATCAACGTCATGATAAAGAAGATATATTTTGCGCGTCTTATTTGCCACCTCAGAAGCTTACCCACTCATTAAAACAGGCGGCCTCGCCGACGTAAGCGGCGCCCTTCCCAAGGCCTTGAACAATCTGGCGGAATTTGATGGCGACATCAAAATACTGCTGCCGGGCTACCAGGCGGTTTTAGAAAAACTAAGAGATGTTTCACCAGTCGCCACCATAGAAGTGCTTGGCCAGACCTGTACGCTATTAATGGGCAAAATGCCCGATAGTGACACCGATGTCATTGCGATTCAAAATACGCAACTGTATGAACGCAACGGTGGTCCATACAGCGACAAGCATGGTGTTGAATGGCTGGACAATGCGCTCAGATTCGGCGTACTTTCCCGTGCGGCAAGCTTGCTTTGCAGTAAACACAGCCCGCTTCAGAGCTGGCAGCCAGACCTGATCCAATGCAATGATTGGCAAACTGCCTTGGCACCAGCCTACATGAAGCTGATTGATTTCTCATCCACCAAGTCAATTTTAAGCCTGCATAATCTCGCCTTCCAGGGTAATTTTGATGTCAGTTGGCTAAAAGCATTAGAACTTCCGATAGAAAATTTTCAAATCAGCGGTTTTGAATATCATGGCCAAATTTCGTTTTTGAAAGCGGGCCTTTTTTACGCGGACAAATTAAGCACCGTGAGCCCGACCTATGCACACGAAATTCAAACTGAAACCTTTGGTTTTGGCTTGCAGGGCCTGCTGCAAATCCGTAAGGATGATTTAACGGGCATTTTAAATGGCATTGATGCAGAAGAATGGTCGCCTGAAAAAGACTCCAGCCTCATTAAAAACTACAGCGCCAGCGATCTCTCTGGAAAAGCGGCGGTTAAAAAAGCGTTACAGGAACAACTTGGGCTTCATGTCGATGCAGATGCACCGTTATTGGGCGTAGTGAGCCGGCTCACACATCAGAAAGGGCTGGATTTGTTGCCAAAAATCATGCCTCAGCTTATTGCACAAGGCTGCCAGTTTGCAATTTTAGGCAGTGGCGATAAAGCCCTGGAAGCCAGCTTCAATGACTTGGCACAAAAAACCCCAGCCCAAGTTTCCATGACTATAGGCTATAACGAACATCTCTCGCACAACATTATGGCAGGCTGCGACATGTTTGTGATGCCATCACGCTTTGAGCCATGCGGACTTAACCAATTGTATGGCCTGGCCTACGGTACCCCGCCGATTGTCAACGCTACGGGCGGCCTGGCAGACTCGGTATGCGATACCAATGAAACCACCCTAAACAATGACACCGCCACCGGATTTGTGATGAAAAGTGTCAGCAGTGCATCACTTTTGGTCACAATTGAACACGCTTTGACCATCTGGAAAAACAAAGCACTATGGCAAAGAATTCAGCGAAATGGCATGCAACAGGATATTGGTTGGGGTTCCAGCGCGAAAGCTTATTTAAAACTATATGAAAAAACGCTCTCAGGTCACTAGAGAATAAGTTGGCATGGTTGATGCTTGATATTAATCAAGCTTCTCCAAAGCTAACTTCTCCTCCCTAGGGGCGTATACACTAAAGTTGTTACGCCTCTTTTTTTATTCTAAATTTCTGCCATTTTTACTTAACAATAAAATGCTCGCGGTAATACTTCAGTTCGTCGATAGATTCGTAGATATCTGCCAACGCCTCATGTTTGCTGGCTTTCTTGAATCCCGAATAAATTTCCGGCTTCCAGCGGCGCGCCAGTTCCTTAAACACGCTCACATCCAGATTGCGGTAATGAAAATAGGCTTCCAGATCAGACATATAACGCGCCATAAAGCGCCTATCCTGACAAATAGAGTTGCCGCACATGGGCGATTTCCCGGCAGGCACAAATTGTTTTAAGTAGGCAATCATTTGCTCGGTAGCGGCGGCTTCGTCCAAAGTGGATGCTTTCACTTTATCAATCAAGCCACTGCGGCCATGCGTGCCCTTATTCCAGGCATCCATGCCATCCAGTACAGCGTCAGACTGGTGAATAACCAACACAGGCGATTCGCCCAGCACGTTTAATTCGGCATCTGTCACCACCACAGCAAGCTCTAAAATACGGTCTGAGTCCGGCAGCAAACCACTCATTTCCATGTCCAGCCAGATTAAATTATCGTTGTTGATATTATTGCTTGAGGCTTCCATCATGATTTCCATTAAAATAACGTATAACAGCACTCGCAGTGAACCAATTACCTGCAAATGCTTCAGAATATAAGTAGTTTAACTTAATTTAGAAAAGTCATGGCATCCACACTTACACCGGCGACAACTTTAACACTCGTTTTTATCGCTCTACTCATCGCAACAACACTTGCCCGGCTTTGGCTGGGATCGCGACAAATCGCATACGTGCAAGCAAACCGCACTCAAGTACCCAGTGCATTTTCTGCGAATATTTCTTTAGAGGCGCATCAAAAAGCGGCAGACTATTCCATGGCAAAAACCAGGCTGACACTGGCTGAGGTTGTGATTCAGGCCTTGTTATTAGCCGCACTCACCATTGGCGGAGGCTTGCAGTGGCTGGATGATAGTTGGCGCAATGTTTTGACTGACCACGAGGTTATCCGCGGTGCTTTGGTGATTTGCTGCGCAATGCTGATCAGCGCCTTAATAGACTTGCCTTTTGAATATTACAAAACTTTTGTCATCGATGAAAAGTTCGGTTTTAACAAAATGACGCCACGCATGTTTTTTACCGACTTAATCAAGCACAGCCTAGTCGGCCTAGCATTAGGCCTGCCTATTCTGTTTACAGCACTTTGGCTGATGCAGGGTGCGGGCCAATACTGGTGGTTTTATTTATGGGTAATCTGGAGCATCTTTAATATTCTCATGCTCGCGGTTTACCCGACTTTTATCGCGCCATTATTCAACAAATTTACGCCACTTGCCGATGAAAATCTTAAATCGCGCATAGAAGCACTGCTGGCTAAATGCGGCTTTAGATCGCAGGGTTTGTTTGTGATGGATGGCTCTGCTCGTAGCAGTCACGGCAACGCCTACTTTACCGGTTTTGGCAGCAGTAAACGCGTGGTGTTTTTTGATACGCTATTAGACCGCTTAAGCACTGAAGAAATCGAGGCAGTACTGGCACACGAACTAGGGCATTTTAAGCATCATCACGTCATCAAGCGTATCGCCTTGATGTTCTTTGTAAGCTTTCTTGGCTTGGCCCTGCTGGGCTGGCTGATGAACCAAACCTGGTTTTACAACGGTTTAGGCGTCACTACGCCGAGCAACCACATGGCGTTAATTTTATTTTTGCTGGTATCGCCTGTGTTTTTATTTTTGCTACGCCCGCTGATGGCGAGTTATTCACGCAAAAACGAATTCGAGGCCGATGAATACGCTGCCAAGCACGCCAGCGCAGGCCACCTGATTGAAGCCTTGGTGAAGCTGTATCGCGATAACGCTTCTACGCTCACGCCAGACCCTTTGCACTCGGCGTTTTATGACTCACATCCGCCTGCAAGCATTCGCATTTCTAAATTAGCAGCGTATACTGCAAATTAGCAAGCTGAAGGGATTAAGCGATGACAAAAATATTACCGATATTGTTATGTCTGTTTTGCATCAATGCTGTAGCTAATGACATGTTTGCCAATGCGGATGTTAAGGCTGGCAAGGCTTTGGTTGAAAAAAACTGCATTAGCTGCCATGCTTCAAGCTACGGTGGCGACGGCTCTGGCATTTACACGCGTGAATATCCAAAAGTGAAAACCTCCAAAGGCTTAGTGGCTCAAGTACGCAGCTGCAACACCATGCTTGGTCTGAAGTGGTTTGAAGATGAAGAGCTTAATGTGGCGGCCTATCTGAACCAGACTTACTATAAATTCGAAAAATAAATGCAAATTTCAAAATGTTAAGCTGGGCCTGAATATGTTACAGGGCTTGGTGGTTGCCGCTTACGGCAAGCGTTATGAAGTTGAGTTGGCAGACAAATCGCGCATCAGCTGCGTCACGCGTGGTAAAAAAACCGATTTAGCCTGTGGCGACATTGTCACCATCAAGCTCACCGACACCGCTGAAGGCGTCGTAGAATCAAGCCGTCCGCGCAAATCACTGCTTTATCGAAGCAATGCTTTCAAAAGCAAAATTCTCGCCTCCAATGTCACGCAAATTGTGATTGTGTTGGCAACCCAACCCAGCTTTTATGAAGCATTGCTCAATCGCTGTTTAGTCGCAGCAGAAGCAGCGAAAATTAACCCGCTGATTGTGTTAAATAAATGCGATTTAACCGATGCAGATGACGCAAAAAGCAAACTCCATCTATACCAAGATTTGGGCTACCAGGTCGTGCATTTATCGGCAAAACAAGATATTGCCGAACTGCGACCATATCTTACCAATCATCAAAGTGTGCTAGTAGGCCAATCCGGTATGGGTAAATCTACCATCATCAATAAATTGCTACCCGACCAGCAAGTACGCACACAAGAGATTAGCGATGCGCTGGACAGCGGTAAGCACACCACTACGGCCACGCATTTGTATCACCTGGACGCAACCAGCAGCCTGATTGATTCACCTGGCTTGCAAGAGTTTGGCCTACATCATTTATCTCAGGAAGAGTTGGAACTGGCTTTTAAGGAATTCAGGCCGTATTTGGGCAAATGCCGCTTTAATAACTGCAAACACCTGCATGAACCGGATTGCGCCGTGATAAACGCTGTCAATCATGGCAAAATATCCGCTGCAAGGCTAGGCTATTACCAGGAGCTAGCACAGGAAGATCGCGATTAAGGAGCCTCTGATTATGACAAATACCGCTTTCATTTCGCACCCGGATACTTTGCTGCATGTCATGGACGGCAGCCATCCCGAATCGCCAGCACGCATCACTGCCATAAAGAATGCCGTGAATGCCTCCGACTTAAAAGAAAAACTACAGCTTTACGAGGCACCGGCAGCCACCAAAGCACAACTCCAACGGGTACATTCTACCGACTATGTTGATTACATTCACAGCATAGCCCCAAAGGCAGGATTGGTGCGCCTGGACGGCGACACCGCCATGGGGCCGATGAGTTTGTCCGCTGCCTTGCATGCAAGCGGTGCAGTCGTTTTGGCCACAGATTTAGTAATAACAGGCAAAGCCAAAAACGCGTTTTGCTGTGTGCGCCCGCCCGGCCACCATGCAGGACGCGCCAATAGCGCGGGTTTCTGCATTTTTAACCATATTGCCGTCGGTGTTGCTCACGCCATGTCGCAATACCCAATCAAACGCGCTGCCATTATTGACTTTGATGTTCACCATGGCGATGGTACCGAGGACATCTTCAGCAGCAACCCGAACGTCATGCTCTGCTCTACTTTTCAGCATCCGTTTTATCCATTTAGCGGCGCAGAAACGCGCAGCAAAAACATGATTAACGTCCCCTTGGCCGCAAAGACTAGGCGCGAGGACTTTAGAGAAGCCGTCATAACAGAATTCGCGCCTGCCTTGGATGATTTTAAGCCCGAGATTATGTTTGTTTCCGCCGGGTTTGATGCGCATTTGAATGACCCTCTGGCCGATTTAACCCTGATTGAAGAGGATTATGTGTGGATAACCGAATTCATAAAAGAATTTGCCGCAAAATACGCAAAAAACAGGATTATATCTTCACTTGAGGGCGGTTATCATTTACCATCCTTGGCACAAAGTGCTTGGGCACATATTAACTGTTTGGCAAAAAATGGCTGATCTTAAAAAAGAACAAATTGGGGTTGAAAAGCTAGAGTTCGGCATGTATGTGACCGATCTGGACAGGCCTTGGGAAGGCGCGCCATTCATGCTGCAAGGCTTTTTACTGGATGACCAGTCCGACCTGGATAAGCTCCAGTCCATATGCAAATTTGTCTACATTGACCGCACCAGATCCTTAGGCAGCCTTTTTGCTACCCCGGCCAGACAAGACGTGGCCATTAAGCGCGAAGGCGCGGTGATACGCATCAAAGATCCTGGGAAGGCTGCTTCAGACAAAAAACCAGGGGGCAATATAGATCCTCGGTTTGCCAACAAGACCTCTTTCTTCGAAATTCTTCGCGAGCTAAAAAATCACCAGGCACCCCGTAATATTGAGCGCAATAACCAGGATGGCACGGTTTACAACATGAAATATAGGGCGAATACGGCGGCGCAGGAAGCCTTACCCTATCAAACCGAAACCAATCCTCAGCAAAAGCCCATGGCCAAACAGCTGGCAGAGGATGTAGGCGGGTTTTTCGGCAACCTATTCAGACGTAATAAACTTAAATCCACAATTGATGACAGTTCTAAAAATAATAAAGCAGGCAATGATTCCAGTGAAGGCTACAAAGTAACAATTTACGAGGAAGAGCCGCCTGTCGAAAATGAGATCGCGATTATCTATCCGGTCTATGAACAATCGCAAGTGGCGACCAGAGAGATATTTGATGCGGTGGCAAATGAGCAAAATCTCGACTTGACCGCTGTAAGTGAAATTCTGGACAGTATGGTTGAAAGTATTGGCCGCGTACCCGATGCATTGCTATGGCTGGCAAAACTGAAGCAAACCGACGACTACTCGTACAATCACGCCTTGCATGTCTCGATCACCTTAATGGCTTTCGGCAATTTCCTGGCGCTGTCTAAAAAACAGATTAAAGAATTAGGCCTGGCTGGCTTACTACAGGATGTCGGCAAGGTAAAACTTTCTGCCGATGTGCTGCTGAAAGAAGGGAAGCTCTCGCGAGAAGAATATGAATATGCAAAAAAACACGTGGATGAAAGCCTGAAAATTCTTGAAAAAACACCGGATATTCCGCTATCTGTGATTGATATGGTGGCACAGCACCATGAACGCATGGATGGCAGCGGTTATCCGAACCAGTTGCGAGAGGACCAAATTGACCTGGCTTCGCAAATTGCAGGCTTGATTGACACCTATTGCGCCATCACCAGTCATAAATCTTATGCCAAAGGCGTTTTTCACCAGGAAGCGCTGGATAAAATTCATCAATTGAGTGGAAAACTATTCAGCCGTGAATTAATCGATCAACTTGTCCAGTTCATGGGCATGTATCCCGTCAGCTCGCTGGTTGAGCTTAATACGGGCGAAGTCGGCGTAGTCATACAACAGAACCAGGTCAGAAGGCTGCTGCCAAGATTAATGCTCTTGCTGAGCCCTGACAAATCACGCTACACATCGCCAGTTATTCTGAACCTGCTGAACAGCCCGTCAACGCCAGCAGGCGAGCCTTACAGAATAATAAAAAGCCTGCCCCCTGACAGCTACGGCTTAAACCCGAGTGATTTTTATGTTTAGATCAGCAATGGTTTTTGACTGGTAGCTTCAAATGATGATGATGGAAGATGCGTCGGCCAGGGAGGAGCTTCCCGAGGAGGAAATACAGGAAGTTGAGATTGCCTATACTGAACATGCTGTTTTAGAAAAGTTACATGCCTACGGACTTAAACCAAAAGCGCTGTTTTCAAACCTGAAAGTCAATGTTAAAACGCTTGGACAAGCAGAAATATCAGAAAACCCGCAATTAAACCCGTTTTTATCCCAGCTAAGTTCGGCACTTAAAAACTGGCAATCCGGACATGACTTAAAAACCTTTACCGCCAAGATTAATCAACTGATATTCTTGTGGCTCAACGCCGTGCAGGATGGTGCAAGCGCACAAGGCGTACTCAACTTTCTTAGCTGTTTTGAATTCAAAACGAAACTGGGCATTTCCAACTCAGCCAAGCTGCATTGTTTTTTGTTTGATATGTTTGCAGAAACCAATCATCAGCATCAGCAATTTCAGCTCAATTACACACGTAACTTTGATGCCATTACGCAATTGCCTAATGCCAATCAAATATTGGCCAGCATAGAAAACGCTGTCAAGAATAAAGAGGGAAGTCCGTTGGTCGGCTTGTTTTCCATACATTTTCAAGTTGCAAAACATAATCCCATTTTTTCACAACAGCTTGCCTCTGAATTAAGCCGAAAAGTTGCTTTCAGACTAAAGAAAAACATATCGCCTGATTACCAGCTTTACCATACCGGCAACTTGCAATTTGATATCCTGATTCCCAGCCTGAGCAATGACATGCAACTTAATTTACTCGCCGCCAAACTGCAGCGGGCCTTCGAACAAATGGTGTCTATTGGTAATCAATCGGTGCTGGTCACGCCATTCACTGGCTGTGCCTTTACCAAAAAATCCTCTCAAAAAGCGCATGAGTTATATGGCTGTTCCAAAATGGCGCTGGAAAGTGCTTTTTCCAGCCAGCAGCAGTTTGTGATGTACTCGCAAGAGCTGGAAAAACAGTTGGCCGCGCAGCATGATATGGAACTCAAAGTATTGGAAGCATTTGCTGGAGACAGTCTGACTTTGTTTTTCCAGCCCATTGTCAATCTGTCAAACTCAAAATGTGTCGGTGCAGAATTGTTATTGCGCTGGTCGGACGAGACTGACTACTACATATCTCCGGGCTTGACCATCGAAATTCTAAGCAAGTTGGGTAAAAGCAAGTTATTTACGCGCTGGTTAATCAATTCTGCATGCCGTTATTCCAGCGAGCTGTTGCATGAACATCACTTAAAAGTCTATCTCACGATTAATCTGCGCGCAGAAGATTTATACGATATTGAACTGCCTCACCTGCTGCTGCAAGCGCTGGCGTTATGGAAGATCCAGCCGAAAGACATCATTCTCGAAGTCACTGAAAATGGCATCCTTGAAGAAAACGAAACCACCAGCGCTGTGATTAACCAACTGGCCGAAAGCGGTTTCAGGCTAGCCCTGGATGATTTCGGCACGGGTTTTTCATCGCTCTCGCGACTGCGCAACATGCCCATAGATTTAATCAAAATTGATCAGTCGTTCGTGCGCGATATCAGTCATTCGCAGCATGATTTTGAAATCGTAAAATCGATTGCCATGCTGGCAAACAGCTTGGGGAAAGAGGTGCTGGCTGAAGGTGTTGAAGATAAAGAATGCCTTGCACTGATCAAAAAAATGAAAATCCATAAATGCCAAGGCTATTTTTTCGCCAAGCCAATGCCTTTTGACAAATTTGTCACTTGGGCAAAGCAGCATTAATCAGGGGTTCCCGAACTGCTATAATAGTGGCATGCAAATTACTACACGACTAGAATTCGATGCCGGCCACCGAATCCCCAACCACAAAAGCCAATGCCGCAATTTGCATGGTCATCGATATGCACTGGAAATCACGCTTTCTGGCGACATTATCAGTCAGGAAAACGCTTCTGAAAATGGAATGGTTATGGATTTTTCCGACGTTAAAAAAATCGCAAAGAAAAGTGTAGTGGATGTCTGGGATCATGCATTTCTGGTGTTCAAAGAAGATAAATCTGTGCTGGATTTTTTAAACTCCCTGCCCAACCACAAAACCGTCATCTTCCCAACCGTGCCGACTGCAGAAAATATGGCTGCTGAAGCTTATAGAATACTCAAGAGTGAGTATAAAGACACTTATGGGAACCGCCTCAGATTAGAGCGCGTCAGGCTTTACGAAACGCCCAATAGCTGGGCAGATGCGTTAAGCTAAAACTAACCAAAACTAAAAGGCCATTGCTTGCATTACCTGATGCAAGCCTTGCTGCCAGCTCGGCAGTTCTACATGAAACATTTTCTTAAGCTTGGTATTATCCAGTCTGGAATTCGCGGGGCGCAGCGCAAGTGTTGGATAATCTGCCGTTGTTATTGCTACGACATTATCAATACTTACCTTAAGCGCAGGCCAGTTGCGGCTTATAGCCAGTCGATTGTATTCATTGATGATTTCACTAGCAAACCCATACCAGGAGGTGCTTCCGCTATTGGTAAAGTGATAAACACCGGTTTTATTCTCCAGATCTGGCTGCCAAACATTTAGCAATTTAACAACACCCTCTGCGATACTCTCACTACTTGTCGGCGCGCCAAACTGGTCGGCCACAATGCGCAAACTATCGCGCTCAGAAGCCTGATGCAGAATGGTTTTTAAGAAATTCTTGCCGTAAACGCCATACACCCAGCTGGTGCGCAAGATCAAATGCGGTAAACCTACAGCACGAATTGCTTCCTCGCCTGCCAGTTTGCTTTTGCCATACACACAAACAGGATTGACTATATCTTGTTCCAAATAGGGAACATTCTTTGTACCATCGTACACATAATCCGTAGAAAAATGAATGAACGCGGCATTCAGCCTGGCGGCCTCTTCTGCCAATGTCTGCGGGGCAGTCGCGTTAATCGCATAGGCAAGTTCCGGCTCGGTTTCAGCCTTATCGACCGCCGTAAAAGCCGCTGGATTAATAATGAGATCTGGCTTGATTTCACGTACCACACGGCGGATATCATGGGCACTGCTTAGATCAAGCTGCTCGCGTGATAAAGCAAATAACTCGTACTCTAGCAGTCTAGTTTTTAATGCGTGCCCTACTTGTCCGTTAACCCCTGTCAGTAGTATTTTTTTTTGCATTTATAAAACTTGATTAAGGAAATTTCTTGGCTGCTTGCAGGCTTAAGCCCTGGCTGTCTTTGGCAGATAATATCGGCATGCCCTGCAAAGGCCATTTGATGCCGACCTCCGGATCATCCCATTTAAGGCAGCATTCAAATTGCGGTGCGTAAAAATCCGTGGTTTTATATAAAAACTCGGCTGTGTTCGAAAGCACTAAAAAACCATGTGCAAATCCAGGCGGTATCCACATTTGGCGCTTGTTTTCAGCAGATAATATTGTGCCTTCCCATTGCCCAAACGTCGGGGATGTTGCGAGCAAATCGACCGCCACATCAAATACCTCACCCTGTGTGACACGTACCAGCTTACCCTGCGCCTGCTCTATTTGGTAATGCATTCCGCGCAACACGTTTTTGGCAGATTTTGAATGATTGTCCTGCACAAAATTGACGTCCAAATTCGTCGCTTCAAAAAAAGCCTTTTGATTAAAACTTTCGAAAAAGAAGCCTCTTTCATCACCGAATACCTTGGGCTCAAAAATGATCACTTCCGGAATTCTAGTCTTGATGACATTCATCAATACACCTGCTCTGTCAGCACTTGCTTGAGATATTGCCCATAACCATTTTTAGCATATTTATTGGCCAGCGACTCAAGCTGTGCAGCACCTATAAAGCCCATGCGATAAGCGATTTCTTCTGGGCAGGCTATTTTTAGTCCCTGACGCTTTTCGATGGTTTGTATAAAAATACCTGCATCTAATAATGACTCATGCGTGCCGGTATCCAGCCATGCCATGCCGCGTCCCATCACTTCTACTTGCAAATCACCCCAGTCCAAATACTGACGATTCACATCGGTAATTTCAAGCTCGCCACGTGCCGATGGTTTCATGTTTTTAGCAATCTCGACAACGCGGTTATCGTAAAAATATAATCCGGTCACCGCATAGCGTGATCTTGGTGATTTTGGTTTTTCTTCCAGGCTTACCGCTCTGCCCTGCGAATTGAATTCCACAACACCGTAACGCTCAGGATCGGTCACGGGGTAGGCAAATACAGTGGCGCCATTGGCGCGTTGTGCAGCATTTTGTGCTGTTTGTGCAAGCTCATGTCCGTAAAAAATATTATCTCCCAGCACCAAAGCGCAAGGGTCTTCACCAATAAACTGCTCTCCAATAATAAATGCTTGCGCCAGGCCGTCTGGTGAGGGCTGTACCGCGTAGCTGATGTGCATGCCCCATTGGCTGCCGTCCTTCAACAACTCGCTAAAACGCGGCGTATCCTGCGGAGTAGAAATCACCAGCACTTCACGTATGCCAGCCAGCATGAGCGTAGATAGCGGATAGTAAATCATCGGTTTGTCATACACAGGCAACAGCTGCTTAGAAACCACTTGTGTGGCCGGGTACAGCCGGGTGCCGGATCCGCCTGCCAATATAATGCCTTTCATGCCCATTATGCCAACTCCTCGCCACGTTCCTGATAGTTTTTATTTACCCAGTTCTTGTATTCGCCGCTGGTCACATTGTCAACCCAGTCTTGATGCGCAAGATACCAACTGACCGTCTTTTGTATACCACTATCGAATGTTTCCGCTGGCTTCCAGCCAAGTTCCCGCTCGATTTTGGTAGCGTCAATGGCATAGCGCTGATCATGCCCTGGCCTATCCTGCACAAACGTGATTTGATCGCGGTAACTGCCCGATTTTTTTGGTTTTTGCAGATCCAGCATGTCGCATAAAGTGTGCACAACCTCTAGATTGGTTTTTTCGTTCCAGCCGCCGATATTGTAAGTTTCACCCACCCGCCCGGCCTCCAGAACGCGCCGAATCGCACTGCAGTGATCCCCCACATACAGCCAATCGCGCACATTGCTGCCGTTACCGTAAATCGGTAATGGCTTGCCATTGAGCGCATTGTGAATCACCAGCGGAATCAGTTTTTCCGGAAAGTGATAAGGGCCATAATTGTTCGAGCAGTTGGTTGTCAGCATTGGCATGCCATAAGTATGGTGATAAGCGCGCACCAGATGGTCGGAAGCCGCCTTGGAGGCTGAATACGGGCTGTTCGGCTCATAAGCGTTGGTTTCCTTAAAGGCCGGGTCTGTGCTGCTTAGAGAGCCATACACTTCATCGGTTGATACGTGCAAAAATCTAAAATTGGCTTTATCGGCATCACTTAGGCCGGTCCAGTAGGCGCGTGCTTCTTCAAGCAGATTAAAGGTTCCGACGATGTTGGTTTGAATAAACTCCCCAGGCCCATGGATAGAGCGATCGACATGACTTTCGGCTGCAAAATTCACTATTGCGCGCGGCCGGTATTGCTTCAGTAGCGAACCTACCAGATCTTTATCGCCAATATCGCCTTGCACAAAAATATGCTCCGGATTATGTTCGATATCCGCCAGATTAGCCAGATTACCTGCATATGTGAGCTTGTCCAAGTTAATTACGGTGCCCAATCCCAGCTTCACCCAGTCATTGACAAAATTGCTGCCAATAAAGCCCGCGCCACCTGTAACAATAATACAATTATTCATTTTTTACCTTCCTTATTGAACTAATCACCAAAGTTTGGCCCCTGCCTTTGCCAGACTTTTTACATATTCCTCATGCAGAGCAAGCTCCGCCTCATCTGCCTTGATGATTTTCAAGGTACGTACACCATTGGTCGCAAATTGATTCGTGGCCATTTGCTGGGTCTGCCCCAAATCCATCATCAAGCTATCCTGGCCGCGCGTCATTGCCATATACACTTCGGCCAGCAACTCCGCATCCAGCAAGGCGCCATGCAAAGTGCGCTTTGAGTTATCGATGCCAAAATGCCTGCATAGCGCGTCCAGATTATTGCGCTGCCCGGGACGGGAATCTTTCGCCATCTTCAGCGTATCGGTGATTCTACCGCACATCGTCTCGATTGGCTGTAGCCCGATACGACCAAGCTCGCTGTTCAAGAAGCCCATGTCAAACGGTGCGTTATGGATAATCAACTCAGCATCGCGGATAAACGCGATAAAATCCTGTGCAATCGCGTCAAATAAAGGTTTATCCTGTAAAAACTCCAACGTAATGCCATGTACCTCCTGCGCGGCAGGATCAATCTCCCGCTCAGGATTTAAATACACATGATAATGATTGCTGGTCGGGCGGCGATTCATCATTTCCACCGCAGCAATCTCGATGATGCGGTGACCTTGGGCCGGGTATAAACCGGTGGTTTCTGTGTCTAGGAATATTTGTCGCATACTTGTTAATTTTTCTATAAAAACGCTGCTACACCTTGGTTGGCCAACGCATCCGCACGCTCATTGCCGGCGTTTCCGGCATGACCCTTCACCCAGATCCATTCGATACTATGCTGGCTGGCGAGTACATCCAGGGCTTTCCACAAATCATCGTTTTTGACGGGTTTTTTGTCTGCAGTGCGCCAATTGCGCGCCTTCCAGCCAATAATCCACTCGCTAATGCCTTTTTGCACATATACTGAATCCGTATATATCTTAACATTACATGGCCGTTTCAACGCCTCCAGCGCACGGATGACTGCCGTTAATTCCATACGATTGTTGGTGGTAAGCGCTTCTCCACCGTGCAAAGACTTATGTTTGCCATCATAGTGCAGCCAAGCGCCCCAGCCGCCGGGGCCAGGATTGCCTTTGCATGCACCATCTGCATAAATTTCCACTAACTGATTCATTCACTTCGCTTTATTTTCTGGTTTTTTTGCTGATGCGGTTTAGATTTAGGATTGCTGCTCACTGCCAGTCTGGATTTGATAGAGCCGTTTTTCCAATTAGGTTTGAGCAAAGTCATGTTGGCCACGCGTTTTTTAGCGACAATAAAATATAGCCCGCCCATCATTGGCCACCATTGGCCACCCATTTTATCCATAAATGCAAAGCGATTCAGCCACTTCTCATCATTAACTGGCGGCTCGTAGCAATTCATGCTTCCGCTCACAAACTCCAGTCCCAGCAAAGCCAGCCAGTCTTTGATGCGTGATAAGGTAATAAAACGTCCATGCCACGGGTAGTTGTTGTCCTTTGTAAGTAGCTGCCGGATACCCCAGGCACTCATCGGATTAAAGCCGGTTATGATCAAATGGCCTTCCGCCACCAGCACACGCTCTGCCTCGCGCAAGGTTTGATGAGGGTTTTCACTGAACTCCAGGACATGCGGCAAGCAAACCAAATCAATACAACTCTCGGCAAACGGCAGATAATCGCTCTCGCAATAAGCGTCACCTTCACAATTACCCACATGCACCAGATGCGGAATGCGCGAGTTCTTTAGCGCATCCATCTGCAGCATGCCCAATTGTAACGCGTTAAACCCGAAAATATCACCCACTACGGCGTCATACATGGCTTGCTCGCGTGCCAGCAGATATTGCCCAAGTGTGCAATTAAGCCAGTCATGCTGACACAGGTGACTATTTTGTGCTATCTGTTGCATTGCTATGTAAACAAAACTACCATTAAAATCATGCTCAATATTATCCCCATCCCTGCTTTTGACGACAATTATATATGGCTTTTGCATAATGCGCGGTATGCAGTCGTTGTGGATCCGGGAGATGCGCGACCCGTCATTGAAACACTTGATAAACTCCATCTGGAATTAGCCGCTATTTTAATCACGCATCACCACAACGACCATGTGGGCGGCGTAAACACACTGCTGGCGCATCAGGCTGCACCGGTTTACGCGCCAAGGTATGAAACTTTTAACTTCAAACACACTCCATTAGGCGAAGGTGATGAAATCACGCTGCCAGAAATTGCTCAAAGCTTTCGCATTATGTGGCTGCCTGGGCATACATTGGGGCATATTGCCTATGTAAACGATGAATATTTATTTTGTGGGGATACCTTATTTGGTGCGGGCTGCGGGCGGTTGTTCGAAGGCACGCCGGCGCAGATGCAAAACTCATTACAGCGGTTAAAAACACTTGCCTTGGGTACAAAAGTATTCTGCACGCATGAGTATACCGCTAAAAACATCGCATTTGCGCTCACCGTAGAACCTGAAAACATAGACTTATTGGATAGAAAACAATTGGTAGATAAATTAAGAATACGGCGATTGCCAAGCCTGCCCAGCACTATAGAACTAGAACTCAAAACCAACCCATTTTTGCGTTGCAGTCAGGTTGCAATTGTTAAAAATGCGCATTCAGAAAGCAGCGATGAGTTATCTGTTTTTACTGCACTTAGAACTTTAAGAAATCATTATTAATCATCTACATAACATAAAATTATAAAGTGGAACTTTCACTTGACTAATCATTTATCAATAGCTACCATTCAGTACCGTTTTTGTAAGGCATTGCCACCATGGATGTAAAAAAGGCTCAAGCAGTCGCACTCACAAACGCTAATCGGAAAAAATTTGCTGTCGGTCTCATCAGCTTTTTCATTCTGGCCGGCGCAATCGCCTATTCTCATCACGCAACCGCCACAACCAATGTGTCCGGCGTAGAAATCGAGATTCTCAACGAATCCGTGGCAAGCGATCTAGTTGGCGATCCGGTACAGAATTTTTTGGCTGATATAGATAACGGCAACCCTCAAGACGATTTATGGACACGCATTAAAGATGGTTACGCCATGTCCAATCTCGAATCGGCCTACACCACTAAGCATGAAACCTGGTATGCCTCTCGTCCCGAATACATCAAGCGCATGGTGGACCGCGGCCAAAGATATCTTTTCCACATTGTAGAAGAAGTGCAGAAACGCGGCATGCCGACAGAAATCGCTCTATTGCCCATGATAGAAAGCGCTTTTAATCCGCAGGCCAATTCAAGCAGTCGCGCTTCCGGCATTTGGCAATTTATCCCTTCAACGGGAAAACACTTTGGTTTACAGCAAAACTGGTGGGTAGATAATCGCCGAGATGTTACCGCTGCGACCAATGCCGCACTGGATTATTTACAAAAACTTCACGGCATGTTCGGCACTTGGGAGTTGGCGTTGGCCGCCTATAACGCTGGTGAAGGCACCGTGCAGCGGGCGATTGACCGCAACCGTAGAAAAGGCTTGCCAACAGACTATCAAAGCCTGGATTTGCCCGCAGAAACAGAAAATTACGTTCCTAAGCTACAAGCGATCAAGAATATCGTAACCGATCCCGAAAAATTTGGCCTAAATATCGGCTCCATTCCAAACCGTCCTTATTTCGCCCGCGTGACGACACCCAAACAAATTGATGCGAAACTAGCTGCGCAATTAGCCGAAATTTCTTACGAGGAATTTAGCTCGCTTAACCCAAGCTACAATCGCCCGGTGATTACATCTACCGGTGAAAAACACCAATTGCTGCTGCCGGTTTGGGCTGCTGAACGTTTTGCGGATAATCTCGCCAACTACGATAAGCCGTTGACCAGTTGGCAAACTTATCACGCCAAACGCGGCGAGCGCATGGATCATATTGCCAATAAATTTGGCATCAATGTCAGGCAGTTGCGTGATGTAAATAATTTGTCAGCGTCGAATAAACTGCGCACCTCGCAAGCCATGCTGGTTCCCGCATCCTACAAAAAACAATCGGCAGACCCTGACACACCAACTGTTGAAGCACAAGCCATTGATGCAACCGATATGGAAAGCAACGAAGCCATTACTGTAGCAAATAAAGATGCGCCTAAAGCCACGCAACGTGTTTCGCACAAAGTTAAAAAAGGCGAAACGTTGCAGGCATTGGCCAACAGGTATGACGTCAGTGCGCAATCTTTAATGAAAATTAATCAGCTTAGAAATAGCAAATTAAGAGTTGGGCAAAACCTGACCATTAAAGACAGCGGCTATAGAACCGCCCATTACAAAGAGCGTAAAGTTGCAAGCAGCACCAAGCATAAAAAATTGAGTTCACACAGATCAACCACCAGGAACAATCACAAATCCTCCAGACGTATTAGCGCCCGATCGCATCTTCGATTAAAATAATCAGGATATGAAAAATCTTGCATTTCTAAACAACAAGATATTAAAAGGAAATGCTAAAGCCGCTAATGTCTTCTTGTTGTTAACCCTGCTAACCGCTTGCGATCACCCCGCGCAGAATTTATCCCAGGAAGTTCTAAGCAACCTCGATAAAAGCTACCCAAGTCAAGCCGGCGGTACTTTGATTGATGCCATGATTGGCGAACCTTCCGGCCTGATTTCCATGATTGCCGGGGAATCGGCGTCCTCAGCCATCTCATCGAATATTTTTAACAGACTTCTAAAATACGATAAAAATCTGGATTTGGAAGGCGAACTTGCCGAAAGCTGGCAAATTTCTGCTGATCAAAAAACCATTACCTTTAAACTCAAACCCAACCTAAAATGGTCGGATGACATGCCACTGACTAGCGCAGATATACTCTGGACCTGGCATGCGGTGATTGACGAAAAAACCCGCAGCCCTTACGCATCAGATTATCAATTGGTAAAAAAAACTGAAGCGCCTGATCCGCTTACTTTCAGCGTGACTTATGAGCAAGCTTACGCGCCCGCGCTTGACAGTTGGGCGGGGCTGCAGATTCTCCCTAAGCATTTACTAGAAGGTCAAGATTTACACACCACGGCTTTTGCGCGCAACCCTGTAGGCAGCAACTACTATAAACTGGATAGCTGGACACATGGCGAGAATCTGAAACTATCGCGCAACCCAACTTCAGTGCTTGGTCAGGCGAAAATCGACAATCTTGTGACGCGCATTATTCCTGACAGCTCCGCACAATTTCTGGAATTGATGGCCGACAATATTGACAGCATGGCGCTAGATCCCATCAAATATGCGCGCATTATTCCGGCGCGGCCTGAATTAAAACAGAAACTGGCGCTGTATAAAGAACTTGGCAACAGCTACACTTATATGGGCTTCAACCTGAAACACAAGCCTTTCGATGATGCGCGTGTGCGTCGTGCCATTAATTATGCCATTGATAAACAAGAGATCATCGATGGCGTGTATTTGGGGTTGGGGATCAACATTGCCTCGCCTTACAAACCGGGTACACGCTGGAGCAATCCAGACCTGAAACCTTACCCTTACGACCCTGCCAGAGCAAAAGCATTGCTGCAAGAAGCCGGTTTTATAGATAGCGATGGCGATGGTGTTTTGGAACGGGACGGCAAACCATTTTCGTTCGAAATCATTACCAATCAAAATAAGGAGCGTGAGAAATCTGCGGTACTGATTCAGCGCCGGTTGAAAGAGGTGGGCATTGATGTCAAAATCCGCGCCATTGAATGGGCGAGCTTTATCAGCCGCTTCATTAAAACCGGAGATTTTGATGTGGTCGTGCTGGGCTGGAGCCTGGGACTAGACCCCGACCAATATAATATCTGGCACTCCAGCCAGCAGGCACCTGGGCAATTCAATTTCATTGGCTACAATAACCCAACTATTGACAAGCTTTTAGAGCAAGGTCGCCTGGAGCTTAACCCCGATAAACGTATGAAAATCTACCATGAGTTTGCGCGCGTGCTACTGGATGACAGTCCGATTGTGTATTTATCGGCTGGCTATGGCCTTACTGCTATTCACAAGCGGGTCAAGGGCATTGACAACCCCGCCCCGCCCGCCGGCATTGGCTGGAATTCCTACGACTGGTATATACCCGAGCCCCTCAGGCGTAGCGAAGCCGGACGTAACGAAATAGCAGAAAACTGATAATAATTATAAGTCCTGCATGATTAAATATCTCATTAAACGCGTGTTATGGATGATTCCACTGTTAGTTGGAATCAGCCTGATTTCTTTCTTTATCATGCACTTGGCACCTGGCGACATTACCAGCAACGAAGCTTCATTCAATCCGAAAGCGTCTGAGGAATCGCGCCAAAGACTGCGTGAACTTTATAACTTGGACAAGCCGGTGATTGTGCAGTACGGACTATGGCTCAAACGCATGGCCACACTGGATTTTGGAACTTCTTTCGCCAGCCATCAAAAACCTGTGTTTTGGCAAACCAAGGATAAAGATGGCAATGTAAACAAAGGCTTGATTCAGGAGGCCCTGCCTATTACGCTGCTCATCAATGTATTAGGTTTGATGATTACGCTGATGCTAGCGATACCGCTTGGTATTATTGCCGCCAGCACATATAACAGATGGCAGGACAAATCGATTACGCTGTTTAATTTTATCGGCTTTTCGATTCCCGGCTTTTGGCTGTCTTTACTGCTCATGTATTGGCTTGGGGTCGTGAATAATTGGTTACCGATTTCAGGCCTGCATAGCCTTAACTATGAGTCTTTAGACGCTTTTGGCAAGTTTAAGGACTCGGTAAATCATTTAATCTTACCTGTGTTGATTCCCTCAATCACAGGCTTGGCGGGCATTACGTTATTTGTAAAAAATGGCATGCTGGATGTATTTCACCAGGATTACATCACCACCGCACGCGCCAAAGGTTTAAGCGAGCACAAAGTGGTGTATACGCATGCACTACGCAATGCCCTGCTACCGCTCATTACCATCGTTGGCTTATCTATTCCCGGATTGATTGGCGGCTCAGTCATTGCCGAAACCATTTTTGCCATCCCTGGCATGGGGAAATTATTTTACGATTCCGTCATGATGCGCGATTTTCCTGTAGTCATGGGCATTTTAACCATTGGCTCTGCACTTACTTTAGTGGGCAACCTGATTGCTGACATCGCCTATGCCTGGGCTGATCCGCGTGTGCGACGTGGCGTGGTAAGAGATTAACCATGAGCCACAATATATTCAAAAAAGCGCTAGCCAATCCCTTATCTAAGGCAGGCTTCATCATTATTGTCATGGTGTTTTTACTTGCCATGCTGGCACCTGTGATTTCACCGTATGATCCCGATGAAATCAACGTAAAAGCCATATTGCTCGGGCCATCCTGGCAGCACTGGATGGGCACAGACGGTCTCGGCCGCGACGTCTTAAGCCGCATGCTGTTTGGCGGCCGCATTTCATTACTGGTCGGTCTGGTTGCGGTAGGCATTTCCACGGCTATCGGCATCCTGCTGGGCGCCATTGCCGGTTATTATCGCGGCTGGGTAGATACACTCATCATGCGTCTGGTCGATGTGATGCTTTCAATCCCCAGCTTTTTCCTCATTCTTGCCGTCATCGCCTTTTTAACACCGTCCATCGTAAATGTCATGATTGTGATTGGACTTACCTCGTGGATGGGCGTCACGCGCCTAGTGCGCGCCGAATTTCTAAGCCTGAGCGGACGGGAGTTTGTCATGGCCTCACGCACGCTGGGCGCAAAGGATGCGCGCTTGATCTTTACGCATTTACTGCCCAACAGCCTCACGCCGATTATTGTAAGCTCAGTACTAGGCATTGCCGGTGCGGTGCTGATGGAATCAGGGCTCAGTTTTTTAGGCTTAGGCGTACAGGCACCGCAGGCCTCCTGGGGAAACATCCTCACCGATGGCAAGGATTACATTCAGTTTGCCTGGTGGCTGTCGCTATTCCCGGGTCTGGCGATTTTAATCACCGTATTGGGGTATAATTTGCTTGGCGAAGGTTTGCGTGATGCACTTGACCCTCGTTCCAGTTCAAATAAATAAGCCAAATATATTAGGATAGAGATATGGGATTTTTAGCGGGCAAAAAAGTATTAATCGCAGGTTTATTAAGCAACCGCAGCATTGCATATGGCATTGCTGGCGCCATGAAGCGTGAAGGTGCAGAACTTGCGTTCACCTATCAAATGGAAAAACATGAAAAACGCGTAGCTGATTTAGCCGCTGATTTTGATTCCAAAATCGTACTGCCTTGCGACGTGGCTGAAGATGCGCAGATTGACGCTCTCTTTCCTGCACTCGCTAAACACTGGGATGGTCTGGATGGCCTGGTTCACTCGGTCGCTTTTGTGCCAAAAGTGGCATTGGAAGGCGATTATCTGGATGCTATCAACCGCGAATACTTCCGCATCGCGCATGATATCAGCTCATACAGCTTCTCTGCCCTTGCTAAAGCTGCTTATCCGATGATGCAAGGCCGCAAAGGCAGCCTGTTAACCCTGAGTTATCTGGGCGCAGAGCGCACCATGCCCAACTACAACGTGATGGGCGTCGCAAAGGCCAGCCTAGAGGCTAACGTGCGCTATCTGGCACAAAGCCTGGGCCCGAGAGGCATCCGCGTGAATGCGGTTTCTGCAGGTCCTATTAAAACGCTTGCAGCGTCAGGTATTGCAGACTTCGACAAAATGATAGGCTTTAACGAAAAACACGCGGCATTGCGCCGCAATGTTACCATCGAGGAAGTGGGCAATGCTGCGGCGTTCTTATGCAGTGATCTGGCTTCAGGGATTACCGGTGAAATTACTTACGTGGATGGCGGCATGAATATCACCGCTGCCGGTCAAATCGACTAAACGCTTCAATCGCCGAATAAAAAAGCCGATGCCCAAGAATAAAACTTGGCATCGGCTTTTTTATTTCATCCTGCTCTATTGAGCGGGCGCTTCCAGCAGTTTGCGGTTCACCACGATATCACTTTTAGCTTTGAGCGATTTTCCGTAAGCACTGATGTATTCCGCCGCCATAGCCGCTTGCAGCTCAGCTTCAGCATTCTTTTTCGCTTCTTCATCCGCAGCCAAAGCGTTATCCACGCGGCTTACCTGCACAATGGTATAACTTGTTTTGCCGTTCATAAAGCCGGCATAGGCAGGCAATTTACTGGTATCGATTTTAAAGGCCTGGTTCATCACGCCTTCTGTTAAGCCCTGTGCGTTCTTGCGGTCAATCGTCACCGTAGGAATCCACTCCAGATCTTTACCAGCATCCCCTGCTTTAAGTTTCGCTAAAGCAGCCTTACCTTTTTCGGTAGCCAGCTTCTCTGCCTGCTCAAGTTTTAAAAAGGCTTCGATGCCACCCTTAACCTCATCAAAGCTACGCGGCGCAGATGGCTTGTAATCTACCACTCGCGCCGAAACCAGGTTGTTTGACGAAACTTCTACAGCTTCAGTATTACGTTTTTCTTTGAGCACTTCGTCAGAAAACACCAAGCTCATGAGCTTATCATTCTTGAAAAACTTGACGCCGTCTTCGCGACTCATCCAGCCGCTTGTTTGCACCTGCAAGCCGAATTTATCTGCGGCAGGCTTCAAACTGCCAGACTGCTCATACACGGTATTGCTGAATTCATCCGCCAGTTCGGCATACTTAGCCTGTGCTTTTTGAAAAATCAGCTCGCCTTTGATTTGCGCTTTCATGCTGTCAAAAGAAGTGCTTTGGCCACTGACCCCGTTCAGCCGGATGATGTGGTAGCCAAACTCGGATTCCACCAGATCACTGATTTGATTGACCTTCATGCTAAACACAGCATCTTCAAACGGCTTCACCATGGCGCCCCGCCCGAAGCTGCCCAAATCGCCGCCTTTGGTGGCAGAGCCGGGATCTTGCGAGTTTTTCGTGGCCAACTCCTCAAAGCGTTTTGGATTTTTTCTCAATTGCGCCAGGATATCAGCCGCTTTATCCTTCGCCGCCGCTTTTTCTTCAGCAGAAGCGCTCGCACCAAACCCAATTAGAATATGGCTTGCATGGCGCTGCTCATTCCCCTGGAATTTTGCTGCATTTTCATCATAAAAATGCTTCACTTCCGCATCCGTTACCGATACCTGAGAAACCAGGCCAGCGGCTGAAAGCAAAGCGAACTCAATCTTGACTTGCTCTGGCACTTTAAACTTGTCTTTATGTATATCGTAATAGGCTTTAACTTGCTCTGGCGTCACTTTTACCTGAGTCAAAAATTGTGCGGTTTTGATCTCCGCCACGCTGACGTCGCGTTGCTGATGCGCAAATTTCAAGGTTTGCTCTGCCATTGCCTTGGGAATCGATACCAGCATCCCCAAGCCATCACGCGCTTGCTGCGCAAGCAATTCTCTGCGTCTGTCATTTTCAAATTTTGATGCGGTGAGTTTATTCTGCGCCAAGGTTTTTTGATAAATATCCTCAGAAAACTTACCCTCTTGCTGAAATTCCGGCATGCTCAAAATATGCTGGCTTAACTGCTCATCGCTGATTTTAAAATTAGCCCGATGGATTTCTTCATTCACCAAACGACGTGTGATTAAACCATCTAGAACTGATTGCTTCAACTCCGGGCTTTCCAGTAAGGCCGCATCTACTTTCTGGCCTTCTGATTGCAAACGATTCCGCACATTTTCAATTGCATTGCCATATTCCTGAATCGAAATTTTATCTCCATTTACTTTGGCAATTGCAACATTGCTGCCTGCCTGATTGAAATATGAATCGATGCCAAACAAGGCAAAAGGAATAGTAATCAAGGCTAGAATAAGTTTGGCTAGCCAGCCTGTGGTGTGTTTCCGAATTGCTTCTAACATACTTTAACTTTCTAAATTTTATCGCTAAATTGCATAACGTTCTATTATATAACAGTTGTAGAAAATGACGGTTACATCTTGAATCTGATGGTAGGTGGCTATTCTGAATCAGGCATAAAAAAAGCGAACCGTTAAGTTCGCTTTTCTTTGAATTGGCGGAGTGGACGGGGCTCGAACCCGCGACCCCCGGCGTGACAGGCCGGTATTCTAACCAACTGAACTACCACTCCAGTTTACTACTTTAAAACAACAAGATTGCTACAGCCTTTGGCATCTAATAAAGCATTCAAAATGAAAGAGTGCTAAAAATTCTAGCACTCTTAATATATTTTGAGGCGATACATGTTAGTTATTGGTGGGTGCTAACGGGGTCGAACCGCTGACATTCGCCTTGTAAGGGCGACGCTCTACCAACTGAGCTAAGCACCCCGCGAGCTTTATCGCCAAAGACATGATAAAGCTTACAACTAACTGCTTAAATCCTGATTAATTGCTTAATCAGTAAAGACCGCTAGTTTACAGCATCTTTAAGCGCTTTACCAGCCCTAAACTTAGGAGAATTTGCAGCTTTGATTTTAATTGTTGCGCCAGTGCGGGGATTACGGCCATTGCGAGCTTCACGTTTGCCTACATAAAATGAACCGAAACCAATTAAAGTGACTAAATCACCTTTTTTAAGTGCTTTAGTAATGGCAGCTGTCGTTGCATCCAAAGTACGGCCAGCTGCAGCCTTCGAAACACCTGCTGCCTTTGCAATTTCATCAATCAATTCTGATTTGTTCACGAGTAATCCCCTCTAATGTTATTAACTAAAATAACAGGCCTATCCTGTTATGACTTTATATCAAGCTACAAAAGCCTCTGTCAAGGCTTTGCGGCTGATTTTACGCGATAAATGAAAATAAATGTAACTGCTGATGAAATTAGTGCGTTACCGGCACCTTCTCATCTGCTGCTGCAATTTCTGGAACTGCTGCAGTAATTTCAACAGGCTTTTCTTCCAAAGGTTGCGGCATGGTTTCCAAAGCCAATTCCAATACCTGATCGATCCATTTAACCGGATGGATTTGCAAATGGCTCTTGATATTTTCTGGAATATCCACCAAGTCTTTTACGTTTGACTCAGGGATTAGCACCGTTCTGATACCACCGCGATGCGCAGCCAGTAACTTTTCTTTTAAGCCTCCAATTGCGAGCACTTCTCCACGCAAGGTGATCTCCCCGGTCATGGCTACGTCTGCACGCGCTGGAATACCCGTTAGCACCGAAACCAATGCAGTAGTCAGGCCGATGCCTGCACTTGGCCCATCTTTAGGTGTAGCACCCTCAGGCAAGTGAATATGGATGTCTTTTTTCTCGTAAAAATCTTCAGGAATACCTAACCGCTTAGCCCGGCTACGCACCACGCTCATAGCCGCCTGCACCGATTCCTGCATTACATCGCCAAGTTTACCCGTAGTGATCGTTTTACCTTTGCCTGGTAATAGCACTGCTTCAATTGTAAGCAGCTCACCACCGACAGATGTCCAGGCCAAGCCCGTGACCTGCCCCACCTGATTTTCTTTTGCTGCAACGCCATAATCATAGCGGTATACACCTAAATATTTATCCAGGTTCTTGGAAGTAACGATGATCTTTTTAACCGGCTTCGCTTTTTCAGCTTCTGAAGCTGGGTGGCTAGTTTTAGCTTTGGTTTTGTTAAGCAGCAATTCTTTCACCACTTTCCGGCACACTTTTGCGATTTCCTGCTCCAGACGGCGGACGCCTGCCTCGCGCGTATAAAAGCGTACGATATCGCGAATCACTGATTCAGTAATGCTGATTTCTGCCGGCTTGAGTCCATGCGCTTTAAGCTGTTTTGGCAGTAAATACTTCATCGCGATATTGATTTTTTCATCTTCGGTATAACCCGCAAGGCGAATAATCTCCATCCTGTCCAGCAATGGCGCAGGAATATTCATGGTGTTGGCCGTTGCTACAAACATCACGTCCGATAGATCATATTCAACCTCAACGTAATGATCGGCAAAAGTGTGGTTCTGTTCCGGATCAAGCACTTCAAGCAATGCAGACGATGGGTCGCCACGCATGTCCTGGCCCATTTTATCGACTTCATCAAGCAAAAATAATGGATTCTTTACACCCACCTTGCTCATACTTTGCAATACCTTACCAGGCATTGAGCCGATATAGGTACGCCTGTGACCGCGAATTTCCGCCTCATCACGTACGCCGCCCAAGGCCATGCGTATAAACTTGCGATTAACCGCTTTGGCAATGCTTTGTCCAAGCGAGGTCTTGCCTACGCCTGGCGGCCCTACCAGACACAAGATCGGCGCTTTCAGCTTACCCACACGCTGTTGCACTGCCAGATACTCGACAATGCGTTCTTTGACTTTTTCTAATCCGTAGTGATCGGCATCCAGAATCGCTTCAGCGGCTTTTAGATCTTTACTGATTTTGGTTTTTTTCTTCCAGGGCAGCCCCACCAAGGTATCGATATAGTTGCGCACCACAGAAGCCTCTGCTGACATCGGCGACATCATTTTTAGCTTCTTGAGTTCTGCATTCACCTTGGCGAGTGCTTCTTTTGACATCCCGGATTCATTGATGCGCTTTTCAAGCTCATCCATCTCGACGCTTTCGTCCTGCTCGCCGAGCTCTTTTTGAATCGCTTTCACTTGTTCATTCAGATAATATTCGCGCTGGCTTTTTTCCATCTGCCGTTTCACACGACCACGGATGCGTTTCTCTACCTGCAGAATATCAATTTCAGATTCCATCAAGTGCAGCAAATGTTCCAGGCGCTCGGTGACACTCAGCATTTCGAGAATTTTTTGCTTTTCTTCAAGTTTCAGGGTGAGGTGGGCAGAGATCGTATCCGCCAGACGGCCTGCATCGTTAATGGTGGCCAGCGAAGTCAAAATCTCAGGCGGGATTTTTTTGTTGAGTTTGACGTATTGGTCAAACTGTGTGAAAACCGTGCGCATGAGCGCCTCAGTTTCACTGTCGCTTTCTTCCGGGTGCACAATTTTTTCGGCTTTGGCCAAAAAGCATTCTTCGGTTTCAACAAAATCCGAAACACGCACGCGGTATAACCCTTCGACCAGAACTTTGACAGTGCCATCGGGTAGTTTTAGCATCTGCAAGACGGTCGCCAAGGTACCAATTTCGTATAAATCATCGGCATCAGGTTCGTCTTTGTTGGCAGATTTCTGGGCTACCAGCAATATTTGCTTATTGCCTTCAGAAGCTATCTCAAGCGCCTTGACCGATTTGGCTCGTCCCACGAACAAAGGAATCACCAGGTGCGGATACACCACCACATCGCGCAAAGGTAGTAGTGGCATCATGTCATGCTTAGGTTGGGATAAATTTTCTGGCAAAGTCTGTTCGGTCATAAAATACTTTCAAGTTCACACGGTAAATACTACCAATGCTCTTAAGTTGGGAACATTCTTTGATTATTCAAGAGCTAGTCAATCAAATAACATAAATTAGCCTTGAAGGCATATGTATCACTATAAATGACTCATTTTTAATTGCAATAGCCTTGTCAGGCATTCCTGATGTGATTGTCTAGCTGGCTGTTTCAGCCACCTTGGGTGCATCCTGGTAAATCATGATAGGCTGAGAATCGCCTTTGATGGTGCCTTCATCAATCACCACTTTGACCAGATTCTCGATAGAAGGCAAGTCATACATGATCTCCAGCAGCGCATGCTCCATGATAGAGCGCAAGCCACGCGCACCTGTTTTGCGTTCTAGCGCTTTTTTGGCAATCAAACGTAAGGCGGATTCTCTGAATTCCAGGTCCACGCCCTCCATTTTGAACAGTTTGACATATTGCTTAGTAAGCGCGTTCTTTGGCTCGGTTAGAATTGTCATCAGCGCGTCTTCGTCTAAGGATTCCAACGTGGCCACTACTGGCAAACGGCCAATAAACTCCGGAATCAAGCCGAATTTAATCAAATCTTCCGGTTCGACTTCTCGTAACACGGCACCCACTTCGCGCAAGTCATCTTTACTTTTGACTTCCGCGCCAAAGCCGATGCCGCCCTTTTCAGAACGCCTGCGAATGACCTTATCCAAGCCGTCAAACGCGCCGCCGCAGATAAACAGGATATTGGTGGTGTCCAACTGTACGAATTCCTGATTTGGGTGCTTGCGGCCGCCTTGCGGTGGCACAGAAGCAACCGTACCTTCGATCAGCTTAAGCAAGGCTTGCTGCACGCCCTCACCTGACACATCGCGCGTGATCGAAGGATTGTCTGATTTACGGGAAATTTTATCTACTTCATCTATGTACACGATGCCACGTTGCGCCTTTTCAACGTCATAATCACATTTCTGCAGCAGCTTTTGCATAATGTTCTCAACGTCTTCACCCACATAACCCGCTTCGGTCAATGTAGTCGCATCTGCCATCACAAATGGCACGTCCAGAAGGCGCGCCAGTGTTTGCGCCAGCAAAGTCTTGCCGGAGCCTGTCGGGCCAATCAACAAAATATTGCTTTTCTGGATTTCCACATCGTCTTTGACGGTATTTTGTGAAATATGGTTGTGGCCAAGGCGTTTGTAGTGGTTATAGACAGCGACTGATAAGTTCTTTTTAGCTTGCACCTGACCAATCACGTATTGATCCAGAATGGCACAGATTTCCTGTGGGGTAGGCAGGGACTTGTCGGTAGACTTGATGTCGCTGAGGTTTTGCACCTCTTCTTTGATGATGTCGTTACATAAATCGACGCACTCATCGCAGATAAACACGGACGGACCTGCGATTAACTTTTTGACTTCATGCTGGCTTTTGCCGCAAAAAGAGCAATATAGTAACTTTTCACCTTCGGCTTTAGTGGCCATGCAACATCCTTAAATCGTACAAAACTGCCTTTATATTATGCCGCTTCAGAGCGATTAGCAATAACCTTGTCAATCATGCCGTATTTAACCGATTCATCTGCACTCATAAAATTGTCGCGCTCGGTATCGCGATCAATTTCTGCGGCCGTTTTTCCTGTGTGATGTGCCAAAATTTCATTCAGCTTGCCACGCAAATACAAAATCTCTTTGGCATGGATTTCAATGTCGGATGACTGACCCTGGAAACCGCCAGACGGCTGGTGAATCATGACCCGCGAATTGGGCAGACTAAACCGCTTGCCCTTGGCGCCAGCCGCCAGCAAAAACGCGCCCATGCTTGCTGCCTGACCGATGCACAGCGTACTCACATCCGGCTTGATGAATTGCATGGTGTCGTAAATAGACATGCCTGCCGTCACCGAGCCGCCGGGCGAATTGATATACAGCGAAATGTCCTTGTCCGGATTCTCGGCTTCCAAAAACAATAATTGCGCGACGACCAGATTAGCGCTCATATCGTTGACCGGGCCTACCAGAAATATGACGCGCTCTTTTAGCAAACGAGAATAAATGTCATACGAGCGTTCACCACGGCCACTTTGCTCGATGACCATCGGAATATAACCCAGTCCCTGTGGCTCGGACATGCCGTTTGCTACGATCTCGCTCATACTATTTGTCATTATTGGCCTGCCATTAATTCATCAAATTTGATTTTTTTAGCGCTGACCTTGGCTTTTTCCAGCACCCAGTTCACAACGTTCTCTTCTGTCGCAAGTGCGGCTGGCTCATCCAGGCGTTTTACATCAGCGTAATACCAACTCACCAATTCTTCAGGCTTTTCATAGCTGTTCGCAAAAGTGTCCACCATCTTGCGCACCTGGTCAGCATTAGCTTGCAGGCTGTTTGTGTTGACTATTTCGCTCAAAATCAGGCGCAAAGCCGTGCCACGTTTTGCCTGTTCCTCAAACATACCCGGCTCAAGCTGGATATCTTTAGGGTTCATGCCTCGCTGCTGCAAGTTTTGTGCGGTCATTTGCATCATGCGATTAATTTCGGCACCAATCAAGGCCTTGGGCACTTCGAACTCAGCCGCAGCGACCAGCGCTTGAAATACGCCTTCTTTAACGCGCGCTTTGATGCGTTTTTCCACTTCCTGTTCAAGGCTTAGCTTGATTTCAGCACGCATCTTGTTCACATCGCCGTCATCCACACCCAGGCTCTTGGCGAATTCTGCGTCAACTTTAGGCAGAACTGGCTGGGAAATACTGTTAAAAGTCACGGTGTAGCTCACTTTTTTGCCAGCAAGCTCTGCAGGATTGTGGTCCGCAGGGTAAGTAATTTCGAAAGTCTTGCCGCCGCCGGCCTTGCCACCGATGAGTTCATCATCGAAAGCCGCCATGCGGTTCGGTTCACCCAGCACAAGGTCTATCCCCTTGTCGCCAGTGCTTTCCACCACGTTACCATCGATACTGGCTGTCAGGCTCACATTCACGCGGTCGTCTTTCTTGGCGGCACGTTTGACCGGCTCATAGCTAACACGTTGTTTTACCAGCACGTCCAGCGTTTTTTCAACATCAGCATCCGTCACTTCCAACGTTGGCTTTTCCAGCTTGATTTTGCTTAAATCGCCTAGCTTTACCTCTGGGAACACTTCGAATGTTGCCGTGTATTCAAACTCGGTTGCCGCTTCAGCAAAGGGCTTGTGTTCGATATTCGGGAAACCGGCCACACGCAGCTTGTTTTCTTCTACTGCATCGCCAAAACTGCTTTCTACGGCCTTAGAGTAGACTTCATCACGCACCTGGTCGCCATAATGCTGATTCACCAAGCCAATAGGCGCTTTGCCCGGGCGGAAACCTGCGAATTTTGCCGTACGTGAAATCTGGCTGAGGCGCTGCTTGATTTGACCTTCTAATGGCGCCAATGGCACCTTCACTGTCATGCGACGTTCTAAACTACTGATTGTTTCAACAGATGCTACCATGTTGCATTTCCTGTAAAAGTTGTTTCCTAATTATGTTATAGAAAACGATTAGTTGTTGATGGTGCGAAAGGAGAGACTCGAACTCTCACGCCTTGCGGCGCTGGAACCTAAATCCAGTGCGTCTACCAATTCCGCCACTCTCGCATTTAATTTGGGCCATGTAATTAAACAGGTAATACCCAAATCAATAAAACGCGTATTGTATCCCAACTTTGCCACATTTGATAAGAGAAACAGGAACTCAAGAACAAAATTATGCGGGCATTCATTAAGCATGATTGACAAGAACGCCATACAGATAGCAAGATACAGTCTAGCACTCCATTTTAAAGATAATTATATGCAAAACTCTAACTATTCCAAAGAAAACAATATGCTGCGCGCCGAGCTTGAATTGTTAATGAAAGAGCGCGAAACCTTGTTGATTATTGCAGGCGCAGCGGCCGGGCTAATTGCCGAGCTGAATACGCATGACCTGCCGATCCGCACGGTTGAAGCCGCTGATCTATTGGCAACCACGATTAACAAACTTTCTGAAGAAACCTTACAAGACGCACTCAACTCGGTACATGCCAGCATTGAAAATTAAGATGTAATCCGCATCGTTTCTTGTCGTGAATTTTTTACCTCAATCAAAATTTTTGATCGTCACACTGAGCTTGAGCCTGCTTGCTGCCAGTTGCGCGCACGAAAAATATCAGGCCAAACCACTGGACCCAACGCAAGCCTCAGCAAAACTCCTGAGCAAAAACGTCACTAGTGCAGATTTTAAAGCTTATTTAATCAAACAAGGCTATGCTGAAGACCAATTACCTTTTGCCGCTTGGGGCTTAAACGAACTCACCTGGTGCGCGCTGTACCACCACCCAAAACTTGAAGTCGCAAAAGCCCAATTAGCGCTCGCCAGTGCCAGCCTGAAGACTGCCGCGCAAAAGCAAAATCCCATTTTAGGCGGCCATATAGCACATAGCAACCAAGCCAATGGCGACATTCGACCTTGGGCGTATGGCTTAAACGTGGAAATCCCGATAGAAACTGGTAATAAGCGCCAAATTAGAGTCGAAGAAGTGCAGCATCTGGCAGAAGCCGCCCGTATAGATGTGGCAGACGTTGCTTGGCAGTTACGCAGCCAAATCGCCAAGGATTTATTGCGCTATCATCAAAATATGGCCACGGCTGACGCGCTGAAAAATGAATTGGCGATTCAAACCAAACTGGTAGATTTGCTAAACAAACGTCTGAGTTTAGGCGCGATCTCCAGCGCCGAACTCAGTGCGGCAAAGCTGCGCCAACAAAAAGCCCAGTTTACTTTTGCTAACGAACAGGCCAAACTGGCAGAAATTCGCTCGAATTTAGCCACAGATGTGGGGTTGCCAGTAGAAAATTTTAATGGCATTGCACTTAAACCGTTGAATCTGGATGAAGCGCTGGCCAAGCAATCGGCTCTATTAAATATCCCGGATAAAAGCAGAGATTTACAGGCAAGCGCCCTGCTCAACCGCCTGGACATTCGCCACAGCCTGGAAAAGTATGCTGCTGCTGAAGCAAAAATCAAGCTGGAAGTGGCTAAACAAACACCTGATATTTCACTTAGCCCAGGATTCGCGTTTGAGTTCGGCGACAGCATCTGGTCGCTAGGATTTTCTGCTTTGCTAAATTTACTCAATAAAAATCAAACGCTTATTGCGGAAGCTACCCGGCTGCGCGAAGTTGAAGGTGCGCAATTCGAAGCCTTGCAAGCCAGAATCATCGGCGACTTAGGGCAAAGTCTGGCATCTTACCAAGCGAGCTTGGAAAATGCGCACGGATTAAAAGCGCAACTGGAAGCACAAGAACAATTGACGCAGAAACTGCAACGCCAGTTCGATGCAGGCTTAATCGACCGCCTTGATCTGACACAGAACCAGCTCAACACCAGCCTGCTCGAACAGCAGCTACTAGAAGCGCAATTTAACAGCCTGCATGCTGCCTTATTGGTTGAAGACGTGATGCAACGCCCGTTGTTTGACGATTTCTCTATGCTCACTACCATGTCTGCGGATGTACATCATGAATAAGAAATTGACGATTATTATTGCGCTGCAAGCTTTGCTCATTGTGACGCTTTTTTGGGTGCTGGTGTTTTATGGGCGTGATGAATACGAAGCATATCGGGCTGAGCAGCAAGAGGAGATTGAAAGCCCAAGCCGAGTAAGTGAAAAAGACGGCATTAATGTCGTCAGGCTGCCACCCGTCACCCAGCAGAATAGCGGTATCACCACGGCCAAAGTCAGTTCTGCAAAATTTCAGGGAGCAATAAAAAGCTACGGCAATGTGGTCAGCATTGACAGTTTAACTGAGGCGAAAGCCAGGGCATTAAGCCTGAAAACCGATATTGCACTTGCGCGCGCTGCCAGCGTCAGCAACATGCAACAGTATCATCGACTTAAAACGCTTAATGCGGATGATAAAAACGTATCTGATCGAGCCGTGCAGGAAGCGCTGGCTGCAGTGAATGCTGATAACGCTAAAATCACGGCCAGCGAATTACAACTTAAAAACCTGCAAACCAGCATGAAGCTGCAGTGGGGTGAAGTGCTGACAACGTTGGTTTTTGAAGACAAGCTAGCGCCGCATCTGGCCAATTTGCTGGAGAGAAAAAACGTACTCATTCAAGTGAGCTTGCCTTTAAAAACCTCCGTGCCCAAAGCAGGCTCCAGCATTCACGTCACGCCACTTAACGAATCTGTCGCACCCATTAGAGCTGTTTACGTCTCGCCAGCATCCACTAGCGATACCAGCGGTTTTGGCAAAACATTCTATTACAGCGCACCTGCCGAATTGTTGCGCATTGGCATGCGCGTCAATGTCGAAATGGATCCCAATACGGGTGACACCGCCAACGGCATCATCATCCCCAGCAACGCCGTCATATGGTATGCAGGCAAACCTTGGGCCTATTTCAAGCAAGGTAAAGACCAGTTTGTCCGCAAGCCCATCGCAGCAGATACCGAAGTGGCTACCGGATGGTTTAATCAAGGTATCGACGCCAACAGTGAAGTTGTCGTGAGCGGCGCGCAACTACTGCTTTCAGAAGAGTTTAAATACCTCATAAAGAACGAGAATGAGGATTAAATTGCCATGATGTCGGCAATCGTTCGTTTCTCCATCCGCTTCTATGGCGTGATTATTGGCCTGGCGAGCCTGATGGTGCTATACGGCATCTACAGCCTGACCCGTAGCAACCTGGACGTTTTTCCTGAGTTTTCGCCCACACAAATTATTATCCAGACGGAATCTCCCGGCCTATCGGCCGAGTTAGTCGAAAGCCTGGTCACACAGCCGATCGAATCCAGCATCGCGGGTACTGTCGGCGTGGCGGATATGCGCTCACAGTCCATTCCGGGCCTGTCCATTGTCACGGTCATCTTTGACGAAGACACCGACATCTACAGAAACAGGCAAGTTGTCGCAGAGCGCCTGAGCACGCTCAGCAACCAGATCCCGAAAGGCATCACGCCTAATATCACCCCCCTCACCTCGTCCGCCAGCACCGTGCTGGGCTTCGGGCTGACTTCCAAAAAACGCAGCCTGATGGAACTGAGAACACTGGTAGACTGGACGATCACACCGCATTTGCTGGCAATTCCCGGCGTAGCGGACGTAAATGTATTTGGCGGCGAAGTGCGGCAATTTCAGGTGCAGATTGACCCGGCGAAGCTGGTCCGTTATCAGCTGAATATCAATGAGGTCGTCGCTGCGACACAAAAAGCCACCGGGGTCAGCGGAGCCGGTTTTATTCAAAACAGCAATCAGCGCATCATTGTAAAAACCGAGGGTCAGGCCACCACTGCCGCCACGCTGGCCAAAGCGACGTTGCTGCATAAAAACGGCCTCACTATCAAACTGGGCGACATAGGCCGCGTGGTGGAAGGTGCGGCGCCCTCTATCAGCAGCGCGGCAATTAACGAAAAAGCCGGTATCTACCTATCGGTGCAAGGTCAGCTGGGAGCCAATACCCATGCGGTTACCCAAGCCATCGAATCTGCACTGCAAGAACTGAAACCTTCTTTAAAAAATGAGCAAGTGACTTTGCATGAAAGCTTGTTCCGCCCTGCCAATTTTATTGAGACCGCGATAGATGGCGTGCGCACCGACATTCTGATCGGTTCCATTTTGGTTATTACCATCTTGTTTCTGTTCCTGTTTAACGCACGCACCGCATTTATCTCCGCCACCGCCATCCCGCTCTCATTGCTCACCGCGATTGTAGTGATGAGCTACTTCAACATTGGCCTCAACATCATGGTGCTGGGCGGTTTGGCAATCGCGCTGGGTGAAGTGGTGGATGACGCGATTATCGATACTGAAAATATTTTCAGGCGCCTGAAAGAAAATCGACTGCTCGTCCAGCCATTGCCCGTGCATCAAATAGTGTTCAATGCCTCTATGGAAGTGCGGAGCTCCGTGGTCTACGCCACGGTGATTGTAGCGTTGGTATTTATGCCGTTGCTGACGCTGTCTGGCGTAGCTGGCAAGCTATTCGCGCCCTTAGGCTTCGCATATATTGCAGCCATTGCAGCATCACTTGTCGTTGCGCTCACCCTCACGCCCGCACTGTGTTACCTGATGCTTGGCAAAGCCCAACTGGATACGGAAGACTCACCGATCATCCGCCATATTAAAGGCGGCTACGTCAGGCTTTTGTATGCGATAGAAAAGCATTACAAACTGGTGATTAGTATCAGCTTTCTGCTTATCGCGCTTGGCCTGGGCATACTGCCTTTATTCAAAAACCAGTTTATTCCCGCGCTGCACGAAGGCCATTTCATCATGCACATGACCGCTGTGCCGGGTACTTCCGAACTGGAATCTATACGGCTTGGCAAGCAAGTTTCCAGAACCATCCGCAATATCAAGGGGGTCAAGTCGGTAACACAATGGGTTGGCCGCGCGCCCAATGCTGCCGACACATTCGGCACACATTACAGCGAGTTTGAAATCGAAATAGGCACGCTATCTGGCGAGGAGCAAAACCGCATCCTAAATGACATCCGCGAGGAACTGGCTGGTGAAGCCGTAGATACGGACGGCAAAGCTGAACCCGGATTTGTCGGCGTTAATTTCGCCATCAATACCTTTTTGACCGAACGTATCGAAGAAACGATTTCAGGCTATGCGGCCTCTATCGTCATCAATATTTATGGTAACGATTTAGACGCACTGGACCGTGACGCACAAAAAATCGCCGACTTACTCTACAACACCAAAGGTGCGAGCGATGTGCTGGTACAGTCACCGCCCGGCACACCACAAGCGGTCGTCCGATTGCGCCCGGACAAGCTTGCGATATGGGGCTTGCAGGCCGTTGATGTGCTGGACACCATTCGCGCGGCTTTAGAAAGCGTGCCGGTTTCACAGGTATATTTTGGCAGCCGCGTAGTCGGCTTAAGCGTGGTGCTGGAGGAAGAAGCACGTGATGACATTGGCGATATTGGCAATATCCCGCTGTTTAATCCAGATGGCAGGCTATTGCATTTAAAGGATATCGCGTTTATTACCCAGGAAAATGGCCGCTCAAAAATTCTGCACGCAGGCGCAAAACGCATTCAAACCGTTACCGCCAATGTGCAAGGGCGTGACGTCGAAAGCGTGAGTGCCGAGCTTAAAAAACGCATCAAGAGTGACATTAAGCTAAGCAATGAAAATTATCTGGAATTTACCGGTGAGGCTGAAGCCAATGCACAATCGCGCGAAGATCTCGTCGTGCATTCTTTATTGGCTGGCGTCGCGATTTTCCTCATGCTGTATATTGCCTTTGGCCGCTTGCGAAATTTGCTGCTCACCTTTGCCAACCTGCCGTTTGCGCTGATTGGCGGTGTGCTGGCGGCCTTGTTTACGGGCGGCTGGATTTCGCTAGGCTCGCTGGTAGGCTTCGTGACGTTATTCGGTATTACCTTGCGTAACTCCATCATGATGGTATCGCATTTCCAGCATCTCGTAGATGAAGAAAATTGCGTTTGGAACCTGGAAACCTGTGTAAGGGGCGCAAAGGAACGCTTGCCTTCTATCCTGATGACTGCGCTCGTCACAGCGCTGGGCCTGCTGCCGCTGGCAGCTGGTAGCGGTCAGCCCGGACGGGAGATTGAAGGCCCAATGGCCACGATTATCGTCGGCGGCCTAGTGACCTCGACCATCCTTAATTTATTGATTCTGCCAACGATCATGCTGCATTTTGGTAGGTTTGAAAAAGAGACAGATTTGTATAGTGCTAGGTTATAGACTGAAAGTCTGCATTCGGTCAACTCCGGACGGTCGATAATTATGGGCAAACGGCAACTAAGCGGGACAAAGCAATCACCCGACTACTAGGGTTCGCCAAGGTAATGTGACCCATTAGAGACATTATGCAAAAGTTAGAAACACTTGCAGATAACTGTTTATCCCTCCGAAATCAAGATGGGCTGCTGAAGCCTGTTATTCATTTCCACATAACGCTTACCGTACTGTTTGAATAGCATGATCGTAATGTTGACGATCCATTTATTGCATCAACCAAAGCCTAAGAAATAAAGACAATTTCTCAAAAGGGTAATCCTTAATTTACGAATCTCTTTAGTAATGGTTCAACTAGCATTTTTATGCGGTGCCGCAGCATGCAGGCGTTTATAGTTATGCAGCTTTTCGGCCGCTACTATGAGGATATGCGCCTGACTATCCGTTAGCGTGGGAAACCGAGTAGTCAAAATTAGCGCCATGCCAAACGTCGACACTGTTAACGCCTTAGCATTACTTTCGAAGATGGGCGCAAGTATCTCACAAGCACTGGTAAATACTTTGCGCACTTCATGGTGCTCTCGACGGTCTGGGATATTCTCAGCAGGACTATTCATAAGGCTAAACCTATATTTAATGTACTAGTTTGATTTTAATTTGTGCACTTTCATTGCAATATGCAATGTTGGGAACAATTGTAAACTCTCGTCCATCATTTCAATTTGGAGATTAATGAGATGTTTAGACCGCTTCTAATACATTTGACATCTCTGCCAACAATTTTTTTGTTTGGTCAGTTGTACCTATTGATTGACGGACTTCCCCTCCATTTTTTTATCCTTAAGAACCCAACTGGGCAAAAGGAATGTTATGTCATATTGCAAGAACAATCTGAGTGTTTGACTTTCTTTTAAGCAACAATGACGCGATTTCTGCCTTCTTCTTTCGCGCGGTATAGTGCTTGATCTGCGGTTTGAATCAACTTTTCATTGCTATCAACGCTAGCACTGAAGCCTGCCGCACCAATGCTGATACTAATCTGAATGGTTTGACTTCTGCCAGAACCATCAAAAAACTGAAATTGATGCGATTCAACTAGCTTTCGGAGACGTTCTGCTACCAAAGCAGCTCCATCGATAGCTGTATTAGTACAAATGACTAGGAATTCTTCTCCTCCATAACGGGCTGCAACATCTAAATCACGAATATCTGCCTTAACCATGCCGCCTAATGTGCTCAGTATGGCGTCCCCAGCTTGGTGTCCGTAGGTGTCATTGACCTGTTTGAAATGATCAATGTCGAGCATCAAAACAGAAAGGTCGAGAGAGTATCTTTTTGACCGTGCGACTTCTTCCTCTAGGCGACGATCCAGATAGCGGTGGTTGTAAAGATTAGTCAGTGGATCGGTGATGCTCTCAGCTTCGAGTAAATCTATTCGTTGTAGTTCAACAGCGGTTTGTAGCGAAAGCTTTACCGTTATCCATACATAAATGGCTCCGAGTAGAAATATGCCAGGAATGGGGAGCTCGTGCCACATACTCTGTTGACCCCAAAGCACTATAATGTAGCCCAAGTCACCGGCGATGAAGAAAAAAATCAGTCCGGACATTGCAAGCCACTTATTACGAAGCGAGCCTTTAGGGAGCATCGCTATCAGTCTACGTAACGGAGCAAGCGCTGCCAAATGAATCACTAGGCCAATTAGAACCAGTAAAGCGGACAGGTAAGGAATCATGGTCAGATGAGCATTTCTCGATTTGTTCTTAGGTTAAGCAGTCGCTTCCAATATGAATTATTACGGCGGCAATATACTAAGTCTTTAGAAAAATTAATGTTTTTATTATGGTTAATTAAATGGATTGACAAACTTTGAGGCACAGTGAGGATTGTTGAAAGTCTAGTTAGAGGATTTTTTGCGCCATTTAGTGAATTTAGGCAAATGTCTCAGATGGGTCGAAACTAGACACTCAGTCGTATTTAATATATTTGAACCTTACATCGTCATTCGGCGTGCTGGTTAATGCGCCGCCTTCCAACGCAGGCTGCCAACCGATCACCTGCTCAATCTTGGCAGCCAACTCAAAATCCTTGTCGGTAATGCCTTTAGTGTCATGCGTGCACAGTTTCACAATCACAAAGGCGTAAGAAACAGTCAGGTCGGGATGATGCCAGGCCGCTTCAGCCAAGTGCCCTACCGTGTTCACCACCATCAGCGTGGCTTTCCAGCCGCTGGTTCTATATTTGCGACGTATCCAGCCATTCTCCAGATACCAATGTGGCAGCTCGTTTTCAAGCTTCGCGATGATTTCCTGTTCAGAATAAACTTTGGCGGCCATGGTCGTCAGTCAATGCATTGAAGAAGCAATTTTGCCCAGTATTTCGATATCAATACCGTCTTCAAAATGCGTGCAGTCAGCTTTTTTAATCACCCAGGGCGAAAACGGCTTGTTCAGCACAAAATCGCTGAAAGCCTCGTCAATCAGTCCGTCTTTTGTCATCACTTTCAGGCTGAGTTCGGTTTCACTGGGCTTGTCAGATTTCAGCAGAATCAGGTGCCGTGCATCCAGTTTCTCTGCAAGCCAGGCAGCCAGGCTATCTGAAGTCACGTCCCAGCTTTGCGGAATGGAATCATCCGCAAGCACCATTTTGCTTGGCAACCAGACAATGGCACGATGTTGCCAGGTGCGCTCGGCAATCTCCAACTCGCTGGCGGCGGTAGCCAGCAACGGATTCAAGTTAGCCAGCAACAATCCGAATTGATCCATGGCCAGTACGGCGAGCCGGTGCGCGCAGGCATCGCTGATTTTAGATAATTTTTGAGCTTCTCGTACTGCATCGGCAAAAATACCGCCGCCGGGCACGATGATGATATTTCCGTCGCTAAACTTTACGAATATCTTTAGCCAACGTTCTAACTCTGGCGAGCCTAACAAGCTACCGCCAATTTTAACAACCCACATGGATGATCCCCTAAGTAGTTTTTCCATTGTGGACCTGATTATTCCTTTCGACTTAAAGGTTAAAGACGAAATTCCAGTATCTTGTTATTTTTATTCTACCCTTAAACATGACCGGGTTTTTATTATTTTTCTGTATTTTTATTCATAGTTAAGAAGCTTAATCAGAGCCTCGTAAAAAACTTTGTTATTGTTGTAAGACTGGACGCCTTGTCCAGTGTTTCGGCGTATTCTTTTGATCCGTCCGAGTCCGCCACTATACCGCCCCCCGTGTAAAAACTTAATATGTTTTTGCAGACAACAGCGGTTCTAATCGCAATATTGGTATCCATGTCGCCGTCAAAGCCGATATATCCAATTGCGCCGCAATACAGGCCGCGACGGTGCGGCTCCAGTTCATCGATAATCTGCATGGCGCGCAGCTTGGGCGTGCCCGTAATCGAGCCACCCGGAAAGCAGTCCCTGAGCACATCCACAGCCGTTTTGCCAGGCTTTAGTTTGCCCACAACTATGCTCACCAGATGATGCACATTGGCAAAGCTTTGCAACTGGAAAAGCTTATTTACTTTAACGCTACCAAGCGCGCAGGTTTTACTTAAATCGTTGCGCAGCAAATCCACGATCATCAGATTTTCCGCCCTGTCCTTTACGCTCGTCAATAGCTCTTTCGAGTAGGCTAAATCCTGCTCCGCATCAGCTGACCTTGGCCGCGTGCCTTTAATAGGGCGGGTTTCCACGTGACGATCATTGGTCTGCAAAAACCGCTCCGGTGAATCCGAGAGCACCTGAAAGTTTTCATCCTTATTTAAAGGCAACTGCATATAGGCCATAAACGGCGCGGGGCTGATCTCGCGCAGTTTCCGGTACATTAGCCAGCTATCACCTTCCACCTCTGCAGAAAAACGCTGTGCCAGATTCACCTGATAACAATCGCCCGCTGTAATATACGCCTTGATTTTGGCAAAGGCTTGCTGGTATTGCGGCTTGGTCAAATTGGAGGTAATTGGGGTTGTAACTTCGAATTGACTTGATTCACCCTCTGTAAAGGCTGCTCTGGAAGGCGCATCAAATAAGGCTTGCAGGGCGGGCCATTTTTTTTGTGTTTCTGCATGCAAGCCGTGTGAAACCAGGGCGCTTCGCTGCTCACGATGATCCACCACCACCGCCCAATCGTAGATGCCGATCATCATTTCCGGTATATTGACTGCAGGACGTGCATTGTTGGGCAGTTTTTCCAGCTGCCGCGCCAGATCATAAGCAAAATAACCCATTGCCCCGCCCGCAAATGGTAGAGTGCCGCCCGCAAACGGCATACCCGTTTTAGGTGCCTGATATTGATTCAGGATGTTTTTTAACAAAAAAAACGGATCTTCTTCAGAGATTATGACCGCGCCATTTTGCGTAATTGTGGTCTGTTTATCCCGTGTAACCAGCGTAATAAACGGCTCGGCCACCATAATATCGTAACGCCCGTACTGGCTGCCCGCCCTTCCTGTGGCGGGATTAATCATTTGCCCGCTGTCCAGCAGCATCGCCCATGGCTGATGCGCGATGCGCTCAAACAAGCCCGCGCTATCGTGGTGATAAACAAGTTCATGTTTCAGCATGGTCATTGCTTCGTTGCCAGATATGCCACCGCATAAGCCGGGAAACAAACCTCTAAGTCAGCCTGCTCTGCAAACCGCATGGATATTTGCTCCCAGACGTGCTTAAAATCATGTCCCAAATCATCCGCGAGCGCTTTCACCAGAAAACTGCCCGCACCCGCGCCAATCATCGGCACGCCCGGTTTAAGGTGTTTTAACACTGCCGCTTTGATTTGATTCAGCTGCAACGTCCTGCAAGTATTCGCCAGGCTTTTCCAGGTTTGCATCGGCTTATCTTCTGCATCATGCCCGACCATGCGCGCCAGCCGCCGCGCGCTTTCCAACTCACTCCTGCCTTTTCCGTCCGCGGTCTCCGCCATGTCGGATTCAGGCCGAAGCTCGCCCGTCAGGCGGTACACATCGGCTATCGTAGCAAAATATTCGGCAGCAACATTAGTCTCAGTGTCTTCAAAGGGGAGTTTTTGCGCCAAAGCCATCACCGGTGTACGTACCACGCCCGTATAAACCAGACTGTCCGCCTGCATACGGCTCGCATCTGACAACCCTTTCTCTGCCACCCTGCCCGCCTCTATGGCGATAATATCTGTCGTTGTGCTGCCAACATCTATCAACAATGCGTCCTTTACATGCATTGCAAGCGCGCTGGCGCTCGCGTGCCAGTTGGTTGATGCAATGTGAACTGTATATGCAGAAACACGCTCTACCGTCACAAAACCGTGGCTTGAAGCATAGAACAAGGTGCTTTTTCCTAATAGTTTTACAACTAAGGCCGCAATCTCCACTACACCCGTATGCCGATTAGGAAACAAATCGACCAGTTCACCGGTCATGGTGACGGCATGCTGTACATCGCCTGGCTTAATTTTAAAGGCTTGCAGAGCAGATGCAATTGCACTTTCCAATTGATTCAAACCACGCCAGAGCTGGCAAGGCAACTGCAGTATATTGATGATTTCGCCTTTGCCGTCCAACAGCGCCGCTTTCAGATGAGCGCCACCAATATCCCAACCCACCATATCAGACATGAATTTTGACTTTGTTCTGTTGCAGCACGGGCCACTCAAAATTTGGCTGCGTAAGTGTGTTGATAATCAGCTCAGCCGGATTCACTCCGGTAGCTTCACGCAAGCCCACGTAGCTGGTGGTGAGACGCGGGTTAATTTCCACGACGTAAATGTCATCATTATCCACAATCACATCAATACCCACATAACCCGCTAAATCAGGAAACGCCTTTGCAATCCGGTTTGCGACGACCTCAAATTGCGCCCAGTGTTCTCGCATGCCATTGATGACGCTGCCTTTGTAACTCACCATATGATTAATAATCTCAATCATTTGTGTATTGCAGCTTAATAAGTGTGCTTTGCCAACTTTCATCACGCAGGAAATGCTTGCAGAGTCACCTGGCTGATAAGCCTGAATCACATGCGTGAGCTGCTTATCATTCTGTTCTATCCAGTCCTGCAAGTCATCAGCGTTATTGAACCAGGCAGTATCGCTGCAACCCGCGCCATCGTTGGGCTTGGCAAGCCATATCCAGTGACTCCTTGGCCAGTTTTCAAAAGTATAGGTAGGAATTGTTGCGATGCCCGCCTCTTCCAAAGCCAGGCAAGTCGCCATCTTTTCGCTGGTGATTTTGATAGAGGCGGGCCCGCAACCCAATACCAGCTTACCCTCTTGGGTGGCGATCTGGGTTAAATAATGCAGCAAACCGTCTGTTTCCGGTGCGATCAGCCAAACTGCATCTGCAGCCTTTATCTGATCTTGCCAAACCTGCCATACATCATCATCCGCTTGCACCTCTACGCATTCGGCACAATGCTTAGGTGAGATTAAACGCGCATCCACCGAGGTGCTGACACTATAATTCAAGACGGATAAGTCGCGTAGCAAGGCGTCGCGCATCATAGCGCCCTCATTCACCAATGATTCCGGCAATAGCTCCGCACACAAGCCGCCGCCAGTGATAAACTCACAGACGAATATTTTCTCCAGTTTTTGATTTTCGAGTTTAATAATGCAAATAATCCCGGTAATTGATTTGTTAGACGGCGTTGTCGTGCACGCCAAAGGAGGCGAGCGTCAACATTACCAGCCGATTCAATCATTCCTTACAAGCTCAAGCAAACCGCTGGATATAGTGGCGGCATTGCTTGATTATTTTCCTTTCCAGCAGCTTTATATTGCGGACCTGAATGCGATACAAAAACTGAAAAACACACATGAAACAAACTATTCAGTTGTCGAATCCATTACACGGTATTTTCCCAATCTCAAGCTATGGGTTGATGCAGGTATCAGCAACCAAACCGAGTTGAATATCTGGAACAATCTCCATTCTAACTTGATTTTTGCCAGCGAAAACTTTTCTGAAATAGGAAATTTTCTAGCGCTCAAAATTCGGCAGGACACGCACTTTATTTTGTCGTTAGACTTCATGCCAACCGGCTACCGAGGTCCCGCAGAATTGTTGCGGGACAGCGCGTATTGGCCTAATGATGTGATTGTGATGTCGCTACCAAATGTTGGCACAAACCAAGGCGTTAACATCAAACTTTTGAACGAAATCATGCCACGTGTCACAGGTCTTAATATTTATGCTGCTGGCGGAATAAGAAGCCTGGATGATTTAACGCTGCTAAAAAAAATGGGGGTGCACGGCGCTTTAATCTCTACTGCATTTCATCAAAAACAGATCTCGGCACAACAATTGGAAAGTTTAGCTCAATCTGAATGCTAGCTAAATAAAAAGCCCGGAAAACCGGGCTTTATTACTCCAAAGATTATCATCATTTGGCCTGAAATGGATGTATGGTATCCTGATATTCTTTCAGAACCGTTTCTACTTTCGGCTGTCCTGCAACCGCATTTTTAATGGCCTGCACGGTGGCTCTGTAGTTCCAATCCTGCACGCGCCTGTCATCATCTGCTTTGCGGTCTATAAAAACGCCCACACAGATAAAAACGTCCTCCGCCTCTTCTTTAGGGATTGTGCCGTCTGCAACACAATCCATGACCGCCATCGATACCCCGCGCTGTGCCGGGCCAAACATCTGTAATGCCTGTTTGCCATTTTTAATCGTTACTTTATTAAAAATAACGGTAGCGGGCTTGGTCATCATATTCGGTGCGGTAATTGCAAGCAAGCCATTAGCACCATCCTTCTGGTCAGTCAGCGCACGACAGAATGCCTGTTCGGCAGGGCTGCCGCGGGGCCCCATAATAAGGTCTATATGCGCGACATTAAGCAAATCCAAACCATGACCATGACCTTCTTTACGATTCTCAATAACGAGCGCTTCTCCTACCAATACACGATCAATCACTGCCATTTTTATTCTCCTTTTCGAAAAACTACGTCCAAAATTGAATCATGTTTTGCAGACTAAAATTAAGACAACTTGACTGTACAAAAGTGCACATTTTCTTGTATTTTCATTCTTCTAAACGAAAAAAACGAGCGGCTATGCCACTCGTTATAATTTCGAAACCTGAAGAGAAAATATTATTTCGGATTTGCGCTATTCCAAATTAGCATGGATCGCGCGCATGCCTTCCTCAGTCAAGCCTTTAGCCTCGATAATGTCACCAATAATGGCCTCCAGGTAAATCAAGGTTGATAGCTCAAACTGCGAGCCCATTGGCATGCCTTTTGTCAGCGGGAAACTGTTATCGTTACCGATTTGAATGGTCAAATCAGCTACTTCTGCCATCGCTGATTTCGCTTTCATTGAAATCACCACCAGCTTAGCACCTACAGATTTTGCCTTTTTAACAAATGGCAGCAAAGTTTCCGTGCCGCCTGAACCTGAAACCAGCACCAGCAAATCACCCGCTTTAATGGCTGGCGTAACAATCTCGCCCACCATGTTCACGTTATAGCCGCTATGCACTAAACGCATTGCAAAAAAACGTGACACCAAGCCGGAACGGCCTGCGCCACCTACAAAAATACGGCCAGCTTCATCAACCAGCTTCATTAATTTTGCTGCATTGCTCTTGTCAGTCTCAGATAAAATGGTAGTGAGTCTGTCTAAAATTAATTTTTGATGATCCATCTTAATTTCCTTTTACATGACGAATTGTTTGCTCATTATAATAAAAAATCCCGACTCATTGCTGGGTCGGGATTTTCTTAGCTCGCATCAATAATTGCTTATTTAGTGTCGTGAATTAACCGTGAGCGATTTTTGTGATTTCAGCAGCTGAAGCAGCTGGATCAGCCGCGCCGTAGATAGCAGCACCGGCAACGATGATTGAAGCGCCAGCGTCGCGTACTTGTGCAGCTGTAGCAGCTTTAACACCGCCAGCAACTGATATTTCAAGACCTAAATTCAAACCAGCAACCATTGCTAAGTCAGCAAATGGTGTTTGGCCAGCAGCTTGTTGGTCTAAGCCAGTATGCACGCCAATGATGTGTGCGCCTAATTTAGCCACTTCTTGTGTACGTGCTTTTTTGTCGGCCACATTGATCAAGTCAACTTGAGCTTTTTTGCCGTATTTGTTGGCAACATCGATTACGCCTTTGATTGTACCGATATCAGCGCAACCTAAAACTGTACAGATATCTGCACCGGCTTTGTAGAACGGCTCAGCTTCGTAGAAACCAGCGTCCATTGTTTTCAAATCAACTAAGATTTTGTTGTTTGGGAATTTTGCGCGCAATGTTTCAAGCAGTTTGATGCCGTTGTGCTTGATGCAAGGCGTACCGATTTCCAAGATGTCTACGTGTGGAGCAACAGTAGCTGCTAATGCAACAGTTGCGTCAAAATCTAATGAATCTAATGCCATTTGGGTTTGTGCCATGGTTTTCTCCGATTAAAAATTTTTATTAATAACTTAATACCTGAGGTATTTAATTAAATATACATTGTAACTATTTGATTAGCTACATAATTTTACTACTTATTTACAACCAAATCGTTTTGCTAATTGCTCAGGAACATAGATTCCAATAGCGCTTAGCGAATTTGAAGCTGGACCCGCAATCTTAAGTGCCCAGCTTATTGTTGTCAATGTTAAACCGTAATTATTACAACTTAGTTACGGTTTAGCATCGCTATTGCTATTACAGTTTTGTTGCCAAGGCCACTTCGAGCTTGATCTGGTCAGCCACAAAGCCACGAATGCCTTCGGCTAACTTTTCTGTCGCCATTGGATCTTGGTTTAGTTCGAAGCGGAATTCTTCCTCTGTCATTCTCGCTGGAGGTGTTTTAGTTGCGCCAGTGTCTTTTAACACTTGTGCTAACGTGCCTTCAGTAGCCGCTAAGTCTTGTAGCAAGTTTGGCGAAACTGTCAGACGATCGCAGCCAGCCAAGGCGATTAATTCGCCAGTATTACGGAATGAAGCGCCCATCACTACTGTTTTGTAGCCGTGCTCTTTATAGTACTTGTAAATAGCGCGCACAGAAACCACACCTGGGTCTGTTTCTTGTGTGTATTCCGTACCTGGATTTTTCGCTTTGTACCAGTCCAGAATGCGGCCAACGAATGGTGAAATCAGAAATACGCCAGCTTCCGCACATGCGCGTGCCTGGCCGAAACCGAACAGCAATGTGAGGTTACATTGGATGCCTTCTTTTTCAAGAATTTCACCCGCTTTAATACCTTCCCATGTTGAGGCTAATTTAATCAACACACGGCTTTTGTCCACGCCGGAATCTTTATAAAGTTGAATCAATTTACGGCCTTTTGCCACCATTGCATCCAGGTTAAATGATAAGCGCGCATCAACTTCAGTTGAAATGCGGCCTGGCACTACTTTAGTAATTTCTGTACCAATCAATACCGCCAATTTGTCAGCAGCATTATCAATTTGCTGCTCCTTAGTGCCGCCTTGTGCTTTTGCATACGCAATCGCTGTTTCGATCAGAGGGGCATATTGTGGCAATTGGCTTGCTTTTAAAACCAATGATGGATTGGTTGTTGCATCAACCGGTTTAACACTTTTAATTGCTTCCACGTCGCCTGTATCAGCCACGATAGTGGTCATTGCTTTTAATTGGTCTAATAAATTCGCCATTGCATCCTCCAAAAATAAATTAACTAAAATTCTTTGACTGAACCCAGTCATACATTGTAACTTAAATTTTTTATTTTCTATATGGCCATGCCAGATATTCCTAGCAAATATCTAAAGCATGCAAAAACAATGCTGCCACAGTTAAATCCGCACTGGTGCCAGGATTTAGCCCACGTTTTTTTAGTTCTGCATCAAACCTTAGCAAGGGCGCCTGATAATTTTTTGGATTATAAGCTTTTAATAATTCTGCTTCATGCGCCGCCGCCTCTTCCTGCACAAGCCTGGCAACGGTTTCACCGTATTTGCGTACAAGATGGCTATCTAAAAAACGTGTCATAAAGTGCAAATGCAGCGCCGTGACAGCCCAGGCCGGGCGCTGCCATTGTATTAGCATTTGCCGGTAGTGTGCCAAGCCATCTACAACATTGACATAGTTATTCGCATATTGCTGCGCGATCATATCGCGCGGTGCGGCTTCTAGCATGGCTTGCAGCAGCGTGCAATTAGCAGGCTGATACACATCATATTGCGCACTCTCACCCAGCCCGGCAGGTTTCGCCAAACGGATTGCGGCAAAAGCATGTTCAGCGTCGCTGACGGTGGTGTTAGCAAGCACACTTGATAGTTTTTCAGCGAATGTGTCTGAACTTGGCAGCAAAGCTGCGTGAAGTAATGGCGCGCACAGTAAAATCACACCCAAATTGGTATTGCAGTTCACCACTTTTTGCGTGGCTTCAACGCTCGATAAAATGCGCTCGCCCAAGCTAAAGCCAGCGTTGACGATCACTTTAGAGGCGGCTTCGGCACTTAGAATAAAATCCTGTACCGTCATACCGTGGCCATCTGCAAAGATGTGCACATTGCCCGGCTTTAAAGCTTCAAGCTCTGCCATACATGCGGCCTTGAAGGCGTCCGCTAATAGTTGGTTCTGGTGCATGCTATTGAGCGAGCCTTAAAAAATCATCCGCCAGAATTTGTGCTATATTCACCGAAGAGACTCCTTGCAGGCCCCGCCAGGCAGGGATGCTGTTCACTTCCAGCACCCATAGCTTACCTTTGCTGTCACGGATAATATCCACGCCACAATAAGCAATATCCAACGCCTTGGTCGCCTGTACAGCCAGACTCATCACGTCAGATTCATCGGAAGTTGTACATTGCGCGCCTTGCGCCACGTTATGCAGCCAATCAGCGCCGCTACGGCGCATGGCGGCAACAGCGTGGCCATTTACAACAAACACGCGGTAATCATGTGGCGCTTCGATAAACGCCTGCAAATAAAACACGCCATCAACAAAATCATCCATCGGCAAAGGTAACGCGCTTTGCGTATCAAGCAAACGCACACCCTGCCCTTGCGAACCGAATAATGGCTTGATGACCATTTGCTGATTGATTTTTAAGTCATTCTTAATAATCGCGTGCGCTTGCTGGCGCGATTCACATACCCAGGTTAGCGGCGTGGCGATGCCTGCCTGATGCAGCAAAAAACTGGTCATGGCTTTATCCACGGTGCGCTCAATTGCTCTACCGTCGTTGTAAACGCTGACGCCTAGCATTTTCAGGATGTGCAAAATATTCAGGCGCGTGGTGATCTGCTGCAACGTGCCGCCCGCAACGCTGCGCACGAATGCGGCTTTGGGTAATTCATCAACCTCGGGAATATAAATGTGCGGTTGATTGCCAGAAAGGTCAATCGCACAATCTTGTAGCGATACAAAAACCGCCTCTACACCATGTATAGCAAAAGCCTGTTTAAGCTGCTCACCATGCCAGCCAGCATCGTCTGTAAAAATGGGAATGCGCAATTTATAATTTACATTAAATTAAATAAATAACTAATTGAATTAAATATTAAATGATTTATTTATTAGCTGGCTATTAAACTCGCCAGCAACAAAACTATTGCCCGTTTCCAGGTTGTTAATTGTCACTTTTGCGGGAGAAAATAGCAGCGGATCAATCTGGTAAAAATCCATATTGCAAGACTTGAACACTTCGGCAAACGTTTTTCCGTAATCTTTTGAGGCGCTGCTGGGTAACTCTTGTGCTAATTTTCTGGCCTCATCGTCACTGCAATTCACATTGAGCTGCACAAAACCGCCAAATAAAATCGCATCGTTGGTACGCCCCATCGCCGTCATAAAATCTTTGGAAACTGGCGGCAGAACCGCTTCGCCATTGCCGCTTATGATATTCGCCAGCGGGAAGTGCAGCGTATGCGCCTTATGCAGCGCCACTTCCAGCACGCGCCCCACGATTTGCACCACGCCCGCGATACTGGTCGTCGGCGTCAATATCAGCGTTAGATTTTTGGCTTGCACGCCTGTATCCCGCGTGATTTTTTCAATGATCGCCATCGGCGGAATCTTGTCCGTTTCCAGCACCAGTACCGTGTTTTGTGCGCTGTCTTTATATCCAAGTTCTTTAAACAGTTCTTCACGCTGCGCAATAGCCCTCGCAGGGCCACTGCCGAGCGAAAAGAATTTTTCGTGGCCACTATCATTACTAAGCGCCCAGCCCGCATACTGGCTGCCAAGGCATGCCAATACAGGGCTTTTACTCTGCACTTTGATACCTGAAGGCCAGTCTTTAAAAGCCGTTTTGTCGCTCAACTCCACCTTGCCCAAACCACCCATACAGATTTCCGCAATCAATCGCCCCGCCTCTGCACTGCCTGCATGCAGAATGCCCGCATCAACAACCGTCGCGCCGGATTCATGCGTTGACACACCGATTTGCAACGCCCGGGCATTGTCAATCAATTGCTGTACCAATGGGCCGGAAAGCGCATTGATGCTAGGCCATAAGCCGGCGTCCAATTTAGTCATAAATTATCTCTCTTAATTTTTGTGCTTTTTGTAACACTGATATATATGCCGAATCAGCATTTTCCGCCTCCGCAAGCACTGTACAAATCGGGGCGTTATGGGCGATTTTAACACTGGATGCTTTATCCACCACAGATGGAATATCGGCCACCCAATCTGGCCAGGCAAAATCGATTGGAATTTCAACTGCATCATCCGCATACAAAATCAACTGGGCCTTGGCTGGTGCTTGTTGCAGTGAAAAACCCATCAAATTCCCCGCGCAGCCTTGCATATGAGCCGCAAACAAATTTGGATACAAATGAAAAGTCGCACTTAATCTTGGATTCAGTTCCAAAATCCACAGTGCTTCACCATCTAAAATAGCATCTAAGCTATTGATGCCGCGCAAACCCAAAGTAACCGTTAGCTGCTGCGCTGCATGCTCAAATGCTTGTTGCACCCGCGTAGGCAAATCTACTCCACTCACCGCGCCCGCAAAGCGATACGGCATATCTGCAAATGGCGCAACAAATTGCAGATTAAAGCCGATTAGCTTTGCCGTTTTGCCATCAGCCAAAAATAGCATGGATACAGGCTTTCCAGCTATTTTTTTCTGATAATAAGTCTTCTGAGAATAACCGCCCGCTTCGCCTTGATTCGCAGGCTTGATGTGCGTGCCGCCGCTACCGCCCAGTTTTTTTGAAAGCCAGTTCGCCGCAACTTCAGGCGCATCTAGGCATACTTCTGGATGTGTAATGTTAAGCGCATCCAATAACTTAAAAAAATCAAAACCCTTCGCCTGCTCAAGCACATCCGGCGCATTGCCAAGTAAAGGCACACGTTCCGCTACCCAGCTTAACAATTCAGGTTCGGCATCGAACAAGCTTCCATACAAAAAACCATCCACATCATCGAGGTTTATTTGTGCAAAAATACGTTTGAAATTCTCCGCATCTGCACCCTGCGCATGCATTTTCAGCTTGAAGGCTTGTTCGGCAATGCGCTGTGTATCCGCATCGGCAAAGACGTCCAGCGTGACGACCTTATAACCGCTAGACGCTGCCGCTTGCGCATAGCCACGCGCCGAGGTTGCGGCGATGATTATCATTTTAGGCGCCTGCTAGATTTTGCGCCATTTCAAACGCTGCCATAAACTCCAGATAAAGCGGTTTATCTGTGGCCAGCATTTGTTTGAGTAAGTTGTGTTGCGTGGCATATTTCAAATTGCCAATCGCCAGCGCGCCTATGCCGATAACGTCAGTTGCAGCAATCGCCACGCCATCCGCCATTACATCTACGCCTTCAGCACCAGTCGGTGCAACCGCGTTCACGTCGGCAATAACTTTCAGCGATCTGGAATGCGCAATTTGTGCAGCCGTAATCACACGAACTCCCGCCGCTGCCGTACATAGTGCAATATCTGCCTTATCCAGCACGGCCTGCTTTGCGGCTTCATCCATGCCATCCACATAGCCGATACTGGTGCCGTAACGCTGGTTATAACTTTGCGCCCTATTTCGCGCGGCCTCCATGCTGCTATGCGCAACCAGCTCGACCTGTGCGCCCTGCTTGGCGGCGATCACTGCCACGCAACCACCTACCGGGCCGGTTGCCCCAAACACAGCCACTTTCTTGCCACTCAGACTGGTTTGAAAATGCCTTTTAAGATGGAAATCTACTTTTGCCAGCATGGCGGCAGCCGTGGTAAACGCACCTGAAGGGTCCGCGAATACTGAAAACTGAAACGGCGGAAACATGGCTCTCTGCGCGGCTTCCAGCATATCCATGGTTAAGTCGATATCACGTCCGCCTACAAAAATCGCCTCGCGCTTGATGCCGGAAGGGCTGCGCGAAAAAATCGCGTCCTGCGCCAAACCCGCCACTTCCTCCAGCTCAACATGCGTGTAAGGCATGATCTTATCAAACCCGGCATCGAATGCCATGTTCACATCGAACGGACTGGCATTTTTGGCTGCTGTAATGAGATGTAAAATCGAAACTTTTTCCATAATAATATGTATACTCTTAAGAAATTTGTATCGTTGCGCCGGTATTACTGGCGCGCACGATTTGATATGAAATATTGTTAAATGCCGCAAACTTGTGCTGCAAAGTATCCAGCATGCATATGGTACCCGCTTCATTTTCGAATACGGCAAACCCTGTCGGCCCCCATGAGCTTTGCCCAAAACAGGCCACGCCCGCATGCGCCAAGTGCAGCAATATTGCCCCGATTTGAGGGCTTGCATAACGCCCGCCCTGCGCTGGCGCAAAATAGTCGCCAACATGCGCTTGCAATTCCTGAATGCTATTACCAAAGGCCGTTAAATCCTGCTCGACTAATGCCGGCATCGCCTGCATCAGCACATGCCGGCACAAATGCGCCGCCAGGTTTTCAGAAAACACCGGCAACCGTTTAAACGCCTCCAGCTCATTTTTCCCATGAATCCCCGGCTGGCTGGTATCCAATATCAGTAAAATACGCCATTGCTCTGGAAAATCATAACGTGCCAACAAAGGCGGTACTTTTGACAATGCCGTACCAGTCGCAGTGTTAGAAGCACGTCCGCCGTCAATCAATAATCCACCATGGTCAAAAGCTGCAATGCCGATGCCAGAGCGGCCGCCACGCCCGGTTAACTCGGCGATTTGTGCCGTGCTTAACTTTAGCTGGTATAGCTCGTTGATAGCCGCCCCGACACCCAAAGCCAGCTGTGTGCCGGAACCTAATCCTGCATGTTCGGGAATATGCTGCAGAATATTAAGACTGACACCGCCAGCATGCTGCAGCTTTTTAATCAGCTGTTCCGTAATGGCGGATGCCCGCGCCACCGTTGCTGCAGGAACTTGGGGAGAGCCTGTGACCTGCGCTTGTTTATTCTCAGCAAAGATTGCCGTCAATTCAACTAAAGGCGCAGCCAGGCTTAACCCTATACCGCCAAACTTTCGTCCCAGGCCGCCGTGCAGGTCAAAAAAACCCATATGCAAACGCGCGGTGCTCTTAACTGTGATTTTATTGGGGATTGCTGCAACCATAAGTGTTATTCAATGTTTTTAGTTTTTGATACACACATCGACTGAGCGCCATTTTCTCATCGTTCATCATCATTTTAGCTGACAGTGAAGACTTTTAATATGCCAACTCCAGCACGTGCACAAAAATTTAGTCTTGAGTCGCTATTTTTCAGGTGACAGCGCCTGCTTATTTAGGCAAAATGTAACTGCATTGTAAAAATTATTTTAATCCCCTGTTTGAACATCGAAGGAACTATCATGTCAGCCCACGTTATTCCATTTGAAAATCTACGAAACACCGACGTCCCTTCTGTCGGCGGTAAAAACGCTTCTTTAGGAGAGATGATTTCTCAGCTATCAGCTAAGGGCGTGCGTGTGCCAACGGGCTTTGCAACAACAGCCGATGCCTACCGTGAATTTTTGGCGCAAAACGGGTTAGACAAAAAGATTAATGATTTACTTGATAAGCTCAATGCAGATGATACGCAAGCACTTGCAGTATGTGGCAAGCAGATTCGCGAATGGATCATGGCTGCACCTTTTCCACCCGCGCTGGACAAAGCCATTGCTGAAAACTATGCCATTCTGACTGCAAAATCCGGCAATGGCGCTACCTTTGCGGTGCGTTCTTCTGCCACAGCAGAGGATTTGCCTGATGCATCCTTTGCGGGTCAACAAGAGTCGTTCCTGAACATCCAGGGCTTGGACAATATCAAGCACGCCATTCAGGAAGTATTTGCCTCTTTATATAAC
>JAKQTN010000080.1 GCA_029563075.1 Pseudomonadota bacterium | reverse complement strand
CCGCTACGCAGAATCGATCGTTTATTTTGACCGCGCTTTGGCCAGCCCGGCATATCAGGGGCAAGCCAACACTTGGTTGACCAAGGGTGTTTGCTTCATGCGTGCAGGCGACAAGCGACAAGCTGAATCCAGTTTTTTGCGTGCCTTGGAGTTTGATGCAGCGAACCCGATCACTGGCTATAACTTGGCAAATTTAATGTACCAGCGCCAAGAGCTGGTACGTGCACAGTTTTACATTCGTCGCTTGAATAACAGTGAATTTTCCAATGCGGAATCGTTATGGTTGGCTGCCAAAATTGAAAGAAAACTGGGTAATCAAGTGGGCGTCACCCAGTTGGGAGAAAGTTTGAAAAAGCGGTTTCCAGAATCCAAAGAAATGTCTTTGTTTGATCGGGGTTTATTTAATGACTAACGCATCACAAGAATTAATTCAATCACCAGATCTGCCGACTTTGCAGGAAGAGCATGAGGTTCAGAGTGATAACGCTCCAGAAATAAATATTCAAGAGCCGACGCAACCAAGCGCTGGTCAGCTGATAAAACAAGCACGCATGCAAGCAGGTTTGCACATTGCAGCGTTGGCAGTTACTTTAAAAGTACCAGTGAAACGGCTCGAAGCATTAGAAGACGACAACTTAAACCTGTTACCGGATATGGTTTTTGTGCGTGCATTGGCAGCCAGTGTATGCAACACCCTCAAAATTGATCCAGAGCCCATTTTGGCTTTAATGCCCAAGTCAGGTTCAACCAGATTAGACAATGTCAGCAAGTCGATTGACACACCCATTCGTCGCTCAGCTTTGTCTAATGACAAAGTGAACCCCATGGATTTTATGAAAACACCATGGATGATAGGTGGCGCAGCCCTGTTGTTGGGAGCAGCAGCCATCTATTTTTGGCCGGCGATGAAGTCTGACAGCACAAAGACCATTCAAGAGTCAAAAACATCGGGTGTAATCGAGATGGCTTCAAAAGAATCCAACGCCATTCAAGTGACACCTGTGGTTGCGACACCGGTCACTGCGGCAACCGCACCGGCTATATCCACCGATACGGCAAACCAGCCAAGCGCATTGACGGCATCCGCCAATACGACAACGGTGAGTGATGGTATTGTGGCTTTCAAAGCCAGTGGTGATACTTGGATTGAGGTCAAAGA
>JAKQTN010000076.1 GCA_029563075.1 Pseudomonadota bacterium | reverse complement strand
CTGGCCGACAGCGTTTTAAAGATCATGCCAGCCATGCTCATCATTGAGCTGGGCCAGCAGATTTTGAAGATCGGGCAGTTAAGCGAGGGCGAAGCAAAAAACTGAGGCTGGCGGTCGAGGTCTCGTTTTTGGGCCTTGACTGCCGCAAATGCACACCGGCCCAGAAGCGAGAGCACGGGTGCTTTGAGGACAGTTTAATAAAAGGAAAATGGGTTATTGATGGCGAACGATACAGCCGGTGTCCTTTGACGCTTATCACAGCGCAGAGTGTAAAGCTGATCGAAGCATATCAGCTTGTTCAGAGCGGGATGGGGACGCCTTACGGCGGCGGGTATTTGAAGCACAGTAAAAAGTTTTTAGACGCGATGCGAACCATTCACGGCCAGATAGAAAAAAGGAAGGCCAAAGATGTCAAACAATGTTGACCTAAATATAGTCCTAAAGCTCCTCGATGAGGCAAGCGGTCAGCTTAAAAAAACACTGGGTGATGCAAAAGACCAGGCTGAGACGCTAGGAAAGCGCACACAAGAGGCCGGAGATAAAACAAACAACGCCTTTAAAGAGTCAAATCAACAGCTGAGGCAATTTAGAAGCAATGTTGTTTTGGCGACAGGGATCGTTTTCGGGTTTGTGAATGCGACAAGGGAATATGCAAGATATAACGCCTCTGCAAGAGAATCTTTAAACGACGTTGAGGTTTCTTTCCATAAGCTTGCCTATTCAGCAGGAGAGGCCATCGAAAAACTGAAAATTCTCCAGGTTCTTCAGCAATCCATGAAGGGATGGGGAATGATCGGCGACCTAGTGACCGGGAATGCCGGAAACATAACAAATGATCAGTCTCCAGTCACGGAAATGGTAAAAGCCGAGCAAACGCTGCGCGATTTCAAGCAGCAGCAGTCAGATGTCAACACTTTATTTATGGCCGGACAATCGTCGTCAGCGGAATATTACGCCGCCATCACTGACGCTGAATACAACGTCCAAATGGTAAGACAGGCGAGTATGCAGCAGATGCAGCAGCTCGCCATGCTTGAGATGCAAATCGGCAATGACTCTTTTATGAACGCCCAGCGATTAACTCAGGAGCGGATAAACCTTTTAAATTTTTATTCGCAAACATATATGACTGCGCACCAGGGCATGGCGGCCTTCACAGTCATGCTCGGGCAGACCATTCAAACCAATTTGAGCAAGGCCCTGCTTGACGTGACGATGAACGTCCACAATTCAAAGGACGCGTTTAAACAGCTCGAAAAGGCGATGATTCAGGCAATCCTTAATTTTATGATTCAGAAAGCCGTGGCGGTTGCGCTTGAAAAAACTATTCTGGCCGGGACGGTCGCTTCAACTTCAGCGGCTGCCTCAAAGATCGCTCTCGCATGGGCCCCTGCTGCGGTAGCGGCGTCTAT
>JAKQTN010000070.1 GCA_029563075.1 Pseudomonadota bacterium | reverse complement strand
GGGATTGCGCGAGTTTGAGACGAGCATCATTGAGCCGAGCTTACACGGCGCGATAAGCGGGGCTTTGGAAAGTGCGAAGTCGGTTGAGGATGTGAGGCGGGTTTTTGACCAAGTAATAGCATGGAGAGGTTATCCATGATTGACCGCTATGAGATTGAGCGTAAATTAGCGCGGGTGCTGAGTAAGGACTTGCGCGTTGAGCTTGACAAACTGCTCACTTATTTAGGTGATCCACCCAACTTAGCGAACGTACCGCCTGAATATTGGCAGGGCGGATGGAAGGATATTCAGAAGGATGTTGAGCCGATTCTGGTTGATACTTACATCGAAGCGGCAATGGATTTAGCTGACGGGATTGGTATAGGGATTGACTGGGGGCTTGCGAATAACACAGCTGCTAATTGGGCAAGGACGAATTTATCTGACTTATTACAAAAGATGTTTCAAACGACTTACGATGGTGTCAATGAAACAGTTCCGCGCTTTTTCACCGAGAATTGGACAATTGAGGATTTAACGCGGCATCTGGAACGCTGGCATTCGCCAAGACGGGCTGAGCTGATTGCTACAACGGAAACAACAAGGGCGGTTGTTGAAGGGGAGCGTGCAGCGGTTGAGCAAATGACAAAAGAAACTGGCATTGAGTTAGTACCAATTTGGCTGACTGCTAATGATGAAATGGTTTGCCCGGTTTGCGGCCCGCGCCACAAGAAGCCAATTACTGATGGCGTTTTTCCTCCTCTGCATCCTCGATGCAGGTGTATGAGTGCTTATGAGCCAAAGAAGGCGAGCAGATGATGCCTGGAGGGTATAATGGATATTAGCATTCGTGTAGAAGGTGCTGAGGAATTGATTGCTAAGTTGACGAAGCTCGAGCAGATGACGCGGGTTAAAGCCGTAATTGCTAATCAGGCGCGCTTTCTTCAAGGCAAGCTGCGGGAATATCCGCGAAAATATCCAATGGCGAATCCGCTTATCCGTTCGAATGAGCGGGTGAGGAAAGGCTTCTTTTATCATCTGAAGCGCGGGGATATTACCGTGCCATATAAGCGCGGTG
>JAKQTN010000067.1 GCA_029563075.1 Pseudomonadota bacterium | reverse complement strand
ATACGCCTTGGCTTCGCCACCGTATTTCTTTGACAGAATGGTGGTGATCGCTGCCGTTAGTGTTGTCTTGCCATGATCCACGTGCCCAATCGTGCCCACGTTCACGTGCGGCTTGGTACGTTCGAATTTGCCTTTTGCCATTTTTAATCCTTTGCGTAATCTTTATAAAAAAATTTAATAAAATTTTATTAACTTAATTTTTAGCTTTGCCAATACTGATTGGCCAACAAGTACCACTTCTAAAAGTTTTATTTAACTTAATAAAACTTTAACACCACACCGCTTTTTAAATCAGCACCGTTTCTGGTGCCCATGGCGGGAATCGGACCCGCGACCTCTCCCTTACCAAGGGAGTGCTCTACCACTGAGCCACATGGGCTCTTACTACAAATCAAATGCCTGTCAAGCGCAATAGCTGGAGCGGGCGACGAGGCTCGAACTCGCGACATTCAGTTTGGAAAACTGAAGCTCTACCAACTGAGCTACACCCGCTTCGCGTTACGCATGCTCAATTACCGCAACCCGCTAGAACCATTATCTGCAGGCTCTTTACTGCTACATATTTATTTGGTGGAGGGGGCTGGATTCGAACCAGCGTACTCAGAGAGAACGGATTTACAGTCCGTCGCCTTTAACCACTCGGCCACCCCTCCTAACCGAACCCGCGATTATGCGTATTTTTTGACATGCTGTCAAACAAAATCGGGGCAAATACGCACAATTGTCGAAAAGCCAATTTAAATTATTGTGATTGTATGTTTTTGGAGAATGCTTGCTAGATTCTAGTGGGATTTTGGTGCCGGATGTCGGAATCGAACTGACGACCTTCGCATTACAAGTGCGCTGCTCTACCAACTGAGCTAATCCGGCGTTTTTCTTGAAGGCGTGACTATATCACTTTTTATAAATCGGCGACTAGCCCTTTTAAGAATATTTTTTACTATTTTGTTACTTTACTATTGTTAAATTTGGTTTCTTTTTTGCAGGCACTTTATCATCTGCCGCCTCACTCCCAATCCCTGATGGGGGCTTCACCGACTTAGCATTTGTATCAGTTCCATCAGAGTCAATCTGCGCACTAGTTTCAAAAAACATGCCCTGGCCATTTTCACGCGCAAAAACACCTTTTACAGCACTCATCGGCACATACAAGTTCTGAGAAATGCCCCCAAAGCGCGCAGAAAACACGATCGCATCATTGTCGATATGCAAATCCTTGGTGGCTGAGTAGTTAAGATTCAGCACAATCTCACCATCTTTTACATAAGCTATCGGCACCCGCGTCTGCGAATTTACAGCAACCAACAGATGAGGCGTTAAGCCGTTATCTACACACCATTCGTGAATGGCGCGTACCATGTATGGTTTAGTGGGTATTAACTCGCTCATACTTTAAAAACCTCATTAATAAATTGAATATCTAAGCAAGACAAGGCGTGCGATAAAAATAATGAGGCGGTATATGTTTTTATATATAACGAGTTAATTTTTTGAAACACAACACAGTATTGCAACGATATTCAATTTATTTTCGCATTGCTTTTTCCGAAGGCGTCATCGCATCCGCATACAGCGGACGCGAGAACAGCCGTTCTGCATATTTAAGCAAGGGCGCCGCCTGATTGGGAAGGTCAATGCCATAATGACCCAAACGCCACAACAACGGCGTTACGGCCACATCCAGCATCGAATATTCATCACCTAGCAAATAGTTTTGCTTGCTAAAAATAGGCACGATCTGCGTTAAGTTATCGCGTATGGTTTTACGCGCCTTGTCAGCTTTTTCATCATCGCCGGATTCAATGTCTTTGATGTGGTCGAACAGGTCTTTTTCAAAGTTATACAAAAACAATCTTGCACGCGCACGCATGACGGGATCGGCCGGCATCAGTTGCGGATGCGGGAAACGCTCATCAATATATTCATTAATGATATTGGCCTCAGACAGCACAAGATCGCGCTCCACCAGTACAGGCACCGTACCATAAGGATTCAGCACCGCCAAATCTTCGGCTTTATTGGCAAGATCTACATCGATCACCTCAAAATCCATGCCTTTTTCAAACAGCACAATTCGGCAGCGATGGCTATAAGGATCGACTGATCCAGAGTAAAGTTTCATCATAATCGTTATTCTCTTTTAAATTAGAAATGCATTTAATGATTATTAAGTAGATTTCTATTTAATATCTTTCCAGTATGCTTTTTTGAGCTTGATCGTCAGCACTAGCAACACGCCCAGGAACAGCAACACCCACAAGCCAATCCATTGGCGCTGCTGTTTGGCAGGCTCTGCCATAAATGCCATATAGTTAGTCAGATCAGCAACAAAAGCATCGTATTCCTCAGGATTCATCCTGCCGGGCTTAACCACTTCCAGTTGGTGCGTTTCATGATTCAACACTTGCTCGCCTTGCAACTCATACAGCACATGGGGCATAGCAACTTTATCGAACACGATATTGTTCCATCCTGATAGCGTCGTGCCGTCACGATAAAAACCACGCAGATAGGCATAAATCCAATCCGCGCCGCGCGCACGAACGGCGACTGACAAATCAGGCGGTGCGACACCAAACCACTTTTTGGCGTCTTTCGGATTCATCGCCACCTTCATCGTATCGCCGACTTTTTCGCCCGCAAACAGCAAATTGTCTTTAATTTGCTTTTCGGTCAGACCAATGTCCTGCAAACGGTTATAGCGCATGTAGTTGGCGCTATGGCAATTGAGGCAATTGTTCACAAAAGTACGCGCACCACGCTGCAACGATGCTTGATCGCTTGGATCAATCGGTGCTGCAACAGTAATTTCTGCTTCGGAAGCAAGTGCAATTAATGGTAAAAACACCAGACTTAATAATAGTTTTTTCATGATTTTAATACGTCACCCTTTCCGGTACTGGCTTGGTTTTATCTTTCGCAGTGTACCAAGGCATCAGGATGAAAAATAAGAAGTAAATGGTGGTAAAAATACGCGCAACCACGGTAGCGCGGTCTGCACCACCTAGCCAGCTACCGAACTGCCCCCACACATTTGATGGCACGGTACCCAAATACCCCAACACCAAAAAGCTCACCACGAAGGCTGCTAACCAGCGCTTGTAAAGGCTTCCGCGATAACGGATAGACTTCACCGGACTCTTGTCGAGCCAGGGCAGAAACGCGAATGCAACTACCGATAAGCCCATCGCTGCTACGCCAGGGAACTGTGAATTCAACACCGGCGGCACGGCACGCAGTATTGAATAATACGGCGTAAAGTACCAGACAGGCGCAATATGAGCCGGCGTTTTAAGCGGATCGGCAGGAACGAAATTGTTCGCCTCCAGGAAATAACCGCCCATCTCTGGCGCAAAGAAAATGATGGCCGCAAACACGATCAGGAACACCGCCACACCCACCAGGTCTTTCACGGTGTAGTAGGGGTGAAACGGAATGCCATCCAGCGGAATGCCTGTTTTTTTGTCTTTTTTGGCTTTAATTTCCACCCCGTCCGGATTGTTGGAGCCCACTTCATGCAAGGCAATCAAATGCACCACCACCAAACCCAGCAACACCAGCGGCAACGCAATCACATGGAACGCAAAAAAACGATTCAATGTTGCATCAGACACTAAATAATCACCACGCAGCCACTCGGACAAATCCGGACCAATGAATGGGACCGCGCTAAACAGATTAACAATCACCTGCGCACCCCAGTAGGACATTTGCCCCCAAGGAAGCAGATAACCGAAGAAGGCCTCGCCCATCAGGCACAGGAAAATCGCTACACCAAACAGCCAGATCAACTCGCGGGGATTACGATACGAGCCATAAATGATGCCACGAAACATATGCAGATACACCACAACGAAGAACATGGATGCGCCTGTGGAATGCATATAGCGAATAATATTGCCGCCAAATACGTCTCGCATGATGTACTCGACCGAAGCAAATGCCAGCTCAGCATCCGGCTTGTAGTGCATCGTCAAAAAGATGCCGGTCAAAATCTGCAACACCAACACCAACATGGCGAGAGAGCCAAAAAAGTACCAGAAATTGAAGTTCTTAGGTGCGTAATATTCGGTCAGATGGTTTTTAATATTGCTGGTCAATGGAAAACGCGCATCAATCCACTCCATCGCGCAACTCATATAACCTTTAGTTTGTGCTTGTTTATCTGCCATGATTTACGCCTCCGCCTTTCCATCCACACCAATCAACAAGGTGGTGTCACTTAAATATTGGTGCGGAGGCACTACCAGATTAGTCGGCGCCGGCGACCCTTTGAACACGCGTCCGGCAAGGTCAAATTTAGAACCATGACACGGACAGAAGAAACCGCCTGTCCAGTTATCACCCATATCACCACCTGCCTTCAACTTTTCAGATGGAGAACAACCTAAGTGCGTACAAATACCCACCACCACGGAAATGTTTTCCTTGATCGAGCGATGCGGATTTTTGCAATAACCGGGCTGCTGCGAAACAACCTCGCTGTTTGGATCGGAAAGCTGATCATTAAGCTTAGCGAGATCTGCCGTCATCGCATCAGTACGATTAATAATCCATACCGGCTGCCCACGCCACTCTGCCGTAATCATTGATCCAGGCTCTACCTTGCTGATATCCACCTCTACCGGTGCACCTGCCGCCTTTGCACGCTCGCTAGGCAGCATGCTGCCCACAAACGGCACTGCGACTGCTGCTGCACCAACTGCGCCGGTACAGGCGGTTACAGTGATTAAAAATTGTCGCTTCTCTAAATCGACTTCTGAAGGCGAGTGGAATGATAACGTGCTGTTTTTGTCAATTTGGCTGTCTGACATTTGCTTCCTTTAACTTGCCCTTTTGAGGCACAACGTAACTCGGTTTACAAAACATTCGATTATACATTTTATTACATGAGAAACCAAATTTTATTTGATAAGTAATTGATATGTATCAACTAAACTGGATTGTCTACATCAATAAATTCGTGCGCTATTCCGAACATTTTCTCTAGGTGCTCACCTAATGCCCGTATCCCGTAGCGTTCTGTTGCATGGTGCCCTGCCGCGATATAAGCAACCCCTGTTTCGCGCGCCACATGCACCGTCTGTTCAGAAATCTCGCCGCTGATATATACATCCACATTGGCAGCAGCTGCCTGCTCAATATAGCCTTGCGCCGCACCCGTGCATAGCGCAATGCGCTTGATTGGCCTGGTTAAATCACCGATCACCTGTGGCGCTCGTTTCAGCTTTGCCTGTATATGCGTAACCAATGCCTGCAGCGATTGTGGCGCGCCTAATTCCGCCAGGCCCAGCATGTCATTTTCACCTGCCCGCCCTGTAAGCTCCAGTCCCAACTGTTTGGCAAACATCACGTTGTTGCCAAATTCCGGATGTACATCCAGCGGCAAATGGAACGTGAACAGGTTAATGTCATGCTGCAGCAAAAATTGAAGCCGTCGTTTTTTGATACCCACAATAGGCTGCGCCTCGCCCCGCCAGAAATAGCCGTGATGCACCAGAATTGCATCGGCATTGGCTTTGTGTGCGGCTTGCAGCAGGTCCATGCTCGCGGTCACCCCCGTCACGATTTTGCTGATTTCACGCTTACCTTCTACCTGCAAACCGTTTGGACAGTAATCGTTGAATTGTTCAGGCCGCAGCAGTTGATCTAAATAATCACTTAAGTCATTTATTTTCATGATTTTTCACCTATACTTATACGCATTCAAATTCAATTTTTTATGTATGCAACGAATCTGGCTTATTTTTGCACAATCTGTCACCGCCTGCTTGGGCTTATTGTTTGTGCTACGTCTTTTTTATCCACATCTGCTTGAAACAAAGCAAGAGCCCATTGTCATCAATCAGGTGCAGCCGAGTCCCTTAGTCAGCGCGAAAGGCAGCTACAGCGATGCCGCAAAAAAAGCCATGCCTTCCGTCGTCAACATCTTTACCTCGAGCACAGTCAGCGCCCCCGGCCCGCATGATCAATTCAAGGATGACCCACTGTTTAGACATTTTTTTGGTGACCAGCTGGACAATGAAGAAGACCAGCCTGAGAACAGCTTAGGAAGCGGCGTCATTGTTAGCGAGCAGGGCTTGATTTTAACCAACGACCATGTGGTTGCGAGCGCAGACGAAATTGAAGTGGCGCTTGCGGACGGCAGAAAGTTGTCGGCCAAAGTAGTGGGTACCGATCCTGATACGGATCTGGCCGTCTTGAAAGTCGACGCGGAAAAACTTCCGGCGATTACCTTTGCAGCTTCTGATAAACTCAATGTGGGCGACGTGGTGCTCGCCATCGGCAACCCGTTTGGTGTGGGACAAACTGTCACTCAGGGCATTGTCAGCGCACTTGGGCGCAGCCATTTGGGCATTAATACTTATGAAAACTTTATTCAGACCGACGCTTCGATTAACCCTGGCAATTCTGGTGGCGCGTTGATTGATGCGGAAGGCAATCTGGTCGGCGTTAACAGCGCCATCTATTCACGCAGCGGCGGCAGCATGGGCATTGGCTTTGCTATTCCCGCAAGCATCGCAAAGCAAGTCATGGAGCAGATTGCAACCAGCGGTAGCGTCACCCGCGGCTGGATTGGCATAGAAGCACAGGATATCACTCCGGAACTGGCCGAATCATTCAAATTGTCGCAGGTGCGCGGCTCATTGATTGCCGGCGTGCTAAAAGGCAGTCCGGCAGATTTGGCAGGGCTTAAGGCAGGGGATGTATTGCTGGCAATCAATAATAAAGAGGTTGTCGATAGTAGCGGCATGCTAAACATCATTGCCGCACTAAAACCGAATGAAAAAGCGGTACTCAGGATTGCCAGAGCCGAGAAAGAAATTAACGTCGACGTGACAGTAGGCAGACGACCCAAACCGGCAGCTGCCCGCAGATAGTTGTCAGGCTTTTATCGAATTGGGCTTGGATTGCGTAAACTGCGCAACCATTATCCCTGCCTCATATAGCAGCCACAAGGGAACAGCGAGCATAAACTGCGAAATAATGTCGGGTGGTGTAAAAATGGCCCCTAAAACGAATGCGCCCACAATCACATAACCGCGCGCTTCTTTTAATTGCGCAATGCTCACCCAGCCAAATCGCGCAATCAGCACCACCGCAATCGGCACCTCAAAAGCCAGTCCGAATGCCATAAACAGCGTCATCACGAAATCGAGATATTGTGAAATATCCGTCATTACCGCTACGCCCGCCGGCGCGCTACCTACAATAAAGCCGAACACCACGGGGAACACGGCAAAGTAGGCAAATGCCATGCCGGTTAAAAATAAAACGCTGCTGGCAACAATGACTGGCACCATTAATTTTTTTTCGTGCGCATACAGGCCAGGGGCGACAAACGCCCAAATCTGGTACAAAGTATGCGGCAATGAAATCACAAACGCCGTCATCATGGCGACCTTCATCGGCACAAAAAATGGCGTGGTCACTGCGGTTGCAATCATTTGGCCGCCCGCAGGCAGCTTAGCCAGCATGGGTGCAGCCAGTAGCGCATAGATTTTGTTGGCAAACGGAAATAAGCAGATAAATACCAGCACGAAACCAAGCACGATTCGCAGCAAGCGATTACGCAGCTCAATCAGGTGAGAAATGAATGATTCGGTCGGTGTCATCCGCGATTCACTTTGCTGCGGCTTTGACGCGTTTGGATGTTGTGGTTTTTGCTGTCTTGGGCTTGCCAGGCTTTATAGCGGCCACAGGAGTTGCTTGAGCTGCTTGTACAGTTTCGGCTAAGGCGTTTTTAATTTCAGCAGCCTGCTCGCTCATGCCGGTTTGTGTGCTTTGGACGGATTGCTGGATTTCCTGCTGCAGTTTTTGCAGCTCTTCAAAGCGCATCTCGCGATTCACTTCTTCCTTTATTTGCGCCATGTAGCGCTGCATGCGCCCAGTGAATGCGCCCACCGTCCGAGCCACTTTGGGCAGCTTTTCCGGGCCAATCACCAAAAGTGCGACAACCGCAATGACCAGCAACTCCGAGAATGAAACATCAAACACTTTATAATAGGATATTACTGAATTTTACTGCTTGGTCTTGTGAGTCACTTCGCCTTCAATGGTCGTGCCGGTTTTCTCTTCCCCATCCGCGGCTTGCCCGTCCTTCATGGCTTTCTTAAATTCGTTCACCGCGCCACCCACATCACCACCGATATTGCGCAATTTCTTAGTGCCAAATATCAGCACTACAATTAACAGCACAATCAACCAATGCCATAAACTGAATGAACCCATAATAATCTCCTTAAGTATTAGCGCTTGGCAAACCACCGCCAAACACGTGTATATGCAAATGAAACACTTCCTGTCCACCCTCTCGGCCAGTATTGATAAGGGTTTTGAAGCCTGCCAATCCTTGTTCTTGCGCTAATTTTGGCACTAGCAACAGCATCTTTCCAAGCAAAGCCTGATGTGTTACATCGCAATCCTTCAAGCTTTCCACATGCAGTTTTGGCACAATCATAAAATGTATTTTGGCCATCGGCTTGATGTCGTTAAATGCAATGACATCATCATCCTCATAGATTTTTTTTGCAGGAATTGCGCCGCTAACAATCTTGCAAAAAATACAGTCAGCACTCATTTCTCACGGCCTTCCTTCTCAACAATGCCTGACAAACCCTCTCGCCGCGCCAATTCGTCCAAAATATCTTGCGGCTTTAAATCTGCCTTGGCCAGCATCACCAGCGTGTGAAACCACAAATCAGCTGTTTCATAAATAATCTCATGCTTGTTGCCGCCCTTGGCGGCCAGCACGGTTTCGGTGGCTTCTTCGCCCACCTTTTTGAGGATGCTGTCCATACCTTTGGCATACAACTTAGCCACGTAAGACGAAGCCGGGTCAGCCGTTTTGCGCTGCTCCAATAGCTCCGACAATCTGTTCAGCACATCATTCATGTTTATGGATTTCAGCCTAATAAATCTCTTTGGGGTCTTTAATTACCGGCTGGTCTATCAGCCAATGACTATTTTCCAGTTTCTTAAAAAAGCAATTGTGACGCCCGGTATGACAGGCAATGCCGCCAACCTGCTCAACATGCAATAAAACTACATCTTCATCGCAATCCAAACGAATTTCATGCACCTTCTGAAAGTGCCCGGACTCTTCACCCTTATGCCACAGCTTGTTGCGAGAGCGCGACCAATACACCGCTTGCCTGGTATCATTAGTCAACTGTAAAGCCTCGCGGTTCATCCAAGCAACCATCAATATTTTACCTGTGCCATGCTCCTGTGCAACCACTGGAACAAGGCCATTAGCATCCCAATTGACTTCATCCAGCCAACTCACAAGCGCACCTCAATACCACACTTCTGCATATATTCTTTCGCCTGCTGCACGGTATATTCGCCATAGTGGAAGATACTCGCCGCCAGCACCGCATCTGCGCCACCTAATTTAATTCCATCCACCAAATGCTGTAAATTGCCAACCCCGCCAGAAGCGATGAGGGGAACATCCACAGCATTTGAAATCGCACGATTCAGTGGGTTATTAAAACCAATTTTCGTTCCATCCCGATCCATGCTTGTTACCAGCAACTCGCCTGCGCCAAGGCTCACCATATATTCCGCCCATTTTACGGCGTCGAGGCCTGTTGGCTTACGGCCGCCATGCGTAAATACTTCCCATTCGAATGGCTGATTGTCTACCTTTTTCGCGTCAATGGCTACTACAATACACTGCGAGCCGAAACGGGCGGTTGCATCCTGCACCATTTTCGGATTCAATACCGCCGTGGTGTTAATGCTGACTTTGTCTGCACCGGCATTCAGCAGGCGGCGCACATCTTCCACCTCACGCACTCCGCCGCCCACGGTGAGCGGGATAAATACCTGGCTGGCCACTTCTTCAATAATATGCAGTATCAAACCGCGATTATCAGAACTGGCGGTGATATCCAGGAATGTGAGTTCGTCGGCGCCCTGGTCATCGTAACGTTTGGCAATTTCAACCGGGTCGCCGGCGTCACGCAACTCCAGGAAATTCACGCCTTTTACAACGCGGCCATTAGTCACATCCAGGCAAGGAATAATGCGTTTTGCCAATCCCATTAGTTCAAGTCCATTAGCTCAGCTCATCGGCTAATTTTTGCGCAGCCGCAAAGTCAATCGTGCCTTCATAAATTGCGCGACCGGTAATCGCGCCAATAATGCCTTCATGCGCTACTGCGCACAGACGTCTGACATCTTCCAGATTCGTTAAACCACCACTCGCAATCACAGGGATTGTGAGCGCCTGCGCTAATGCAACAGTGGCCTCAATATTCACGCCGGTGAGCATGCCATCGCGGCCGATATCAGTATAAACTACCGAATTGACGCCATAATCTTCAAATTTCTTGGCCAGGTCAATCACGTCATGCCCGGTAAGTTTAGACCAGCCGTCAATCGCCACTTTGCCGTCTTTGGCATCCAGGCCCACCATAATTTGCCCAGGGAAGGCATAGCAAGCCTCGTGCAGAAAGCCCGGCGTCTTCACTGCGGCAGTGCCGATAATCACATAGCTGATACCGCTGTCCAGATAGCGCTCTATGGTGTCTAAATCGCGAATCCCGCCACCCAGCTGGATAGGAATGTCGCCGCCTACCGCGCTAACAATGGATTTAATCGCGCCTTCGTTCACGGGCTTGCCCACAAATGCGCCGTTCAGATCCACCAGGTGAAGCCGTTTTCCACCAAGATCGACCCAATGCCGCGCCATGGCGCCAGGATCTTCTGAAAACACGGTGGACTCTTCCATCAGGCCTTGTTTTAAACGCACACAGTGGCCGTCTTTAAGATCGATTGCAGGGATAATAAGCATGATTGTTTTGATTAATGATGAAATACAAAAAACTGTGGTTAATAATTTTTAAGGCTTCCAGTTTACAAAGTTACTCAACAATTGCAAGCCGGCCTGTGCACTTTTTTCCACATGAAACTGGGTGGCGAAAATATTATCGCGTGCTACCGCGCTGGTAAAACGCTTGGGATACTCGGTCGCGCCCGCCGTCACTGCGCTGTTATCAGGCACTGCATAATAACTGTGCACATGATAAAACCGGGTAGCATCTTCAATGCCTGCCCATAGAGGATGCGCCTGCAGCTGGTAGACTTGGTTCCAGCCCATATGCGGCACTTTAAGTTTCTCACCTTTGTCGTCGAACATTTGGTCATGCGCAAAGCGCTTTACGTTGCCCTTTATCAAGCCCAGACCTGCCGTATCACCTTCTTCGGAATGGTCGAACAACAATTGCATACCAATGCAAATGCCAAAAAAAGGTTTGTTCTCGGCTGCATGGATGACAGCACTATGCAAATTGCGTGAATCCAGTTCGCGCATGCAATCCGGCATGGCGCCTTGGCCGGGGAAAATGACCCGCTCCGCCCCGTGAATCACTTTAGCATCACTGGTAACTACAACCGTTTTGCCAGAAGCCACGTGTTCAACAGCCTTAGACACCGAGCGCAAATTGCCCATCCCGTAATCAACAACCGCAATATCTACTTTTTGCATGGGAACTCGAACTTAGCGTTTATAAGCTGCCCTTGGTAGACGGCATGATGCCTGACATGCGTTCGTCATAAGTCACCGCCATGCGCAAGGCGCGGCCAAAGGCTTTGAATATCGTCTCGGATTGGTGATGTGCGTTTTGGCCCTTGAGGTTATCAATATGCAGCGTCACATTGGCATGATTCACAAAGCCTTGAAAGAACTCGTGCACCAGATCGACATCAAACTCACCAATCGCCGCACGCGTGAATTCGCAATTAAATTCCAGACCTGGCCGACCGGACAAATCAAGCACCACACGGCTCAAAGCCTCATCCAGCGGCACATAGGCGTGGCCGTAACGGTTAATGCCTTTTTTGTCGCCTATCGCTTTAGTAAAAGCCTGGCCCAGGGTAATGCCGATGTCTTCTACGGTGTGATGCGCATCAATGTGCAGATCGCCTTTGGCCTGCACGTTAATGTCCATCATGCCATGACGCGCCACTTGATCAAGCATGTGATCCAGAAAGCCCAAGCCCGTATTGAATTTCGATTGACCTGAACCATCAATATTGATGGAAACCGAAATTTGCGTTTCCAAAGTGTTGCGGGTAACTTCTGCTTTGCGCATATTTATCTAAACATTAAGAGAATCAATTATTTAACGGTATTTTAACTCAAACTAGGTTGCGCACGCACTAAATTCTTTATCTAACCCAAAGCGCAACAAAAAAGCCGACTTTCAAGTCGGCTTTTTATATCAAACGACAGTTATTTAGCTGCTTCTGCTGGAGCTGCTTCTGCTGGCGCAGCCTCAGTTGCTGCTGGAGCAACTTGCTCTACCGCTGCTGGCCCTGCAACAGGCGCTTCATCACCTGACTTACCACCTTTAAGCAGATACAAACCAAGCAACACCGCACCTGCGATTAATACCCATGGCAACCATTTTCCCATACCGCCAGCACTTGCATTGCTACCGCGTGCCAAACCAGTGATTTCAGCTGCCGAAGCTGCTGGATCTGCCGCGCCGTAGATCGCTGCGCCGGCAACCACAATATCAGCACCTGCATCTACCACTTGACGCACAGTTGCAGCTTTAACACCGCCCGCTACTGAAACTTTAGCGCCTGTGTTCAAACCAGTTACCATTGCCAAGTCAGCAAATGGTGTTTGACCTGCGGCCTGTTGGTCCAAGCCAGTGTGCACGCCAATGATGTGTGCGCCTAATTTAGCCACTTCCAACGTACGTGCTTTTTTGTCAGCTACGTTGATCAAGTCAACTTGCGCCATTTTGCCGTATTTGTTGGCAACATCAATCACGCCTTTGATTGTGCCGATGTCAGCTGTGCCCAGCACTGTGCAGATATCTGCACCGGCCTTGTAGAACGGCTCAGCTTCGTAAAAACCAGCGTCCATTGTTTTCAAATCAACTAAGATTTTATTGTTTGGGAATTTTGCGCGCAATGTTTTGAGTAGCTCGATACCATTGTGCTTGATGCAAGGCGTACCGATTTCCAGAATGTCTACGTGCGGAGCAACTTTGGTTGCCAGCGCGACGGTTGCGTCAAAATCTAGTGAATCTAGTGCCATTTGGGTTTGTGCCATGATGCTTCTTCCTCCGAACTCGATGTAATATTCGATTAAAAATTTAATATTTTGTAGTTGATTTAACTTTTAATTCAAACTAATTTTACAAAATATCACTGCACATTTTGTACATTCGCACATCATAACCGCAATTCATTATTTTTTTCAACAATTTAGTTGTTTTTAATGATTATTTTGGAATTACGCTTACCGCTTTAGTATTACATTTAGCGCCGCAACAAGCTGTTTAGATTGCGTATCAGTGCCGATGGTGATGCGCAAATAATTTGCTATACGCGTGGGATTCTTAAAATGCCGCACCACGATGCTTTGCTCTCGTAATTTTGCAGCTAACTCACTACCTGCTCTCGTTTTATGTTTCGCGAAAATAAAATTGGCACCTGAAGGCAATACCTCGAAATCTAATGCCTGCAGGTCACGCACCAAAACATTACGCGTGGCGATGACTTTTTTACAGGTCTCCTCAAAATAAGCTTTGTCTTGCATGGCGGCAACAGCACCAGCCTCGGCAAACCGATCGATCGGGTAAGAATTAAAACTATCTTTTACGCGAATCAGCGCTTCGATTAAATCCTGATGGCCGAGCGCATAGCCTACGCGCAAGCCTGCGAGTGAGCGCGCCTTCGACAGCGTTTGTACGACCAATAAATTAGGATAGGTATTGATGAGGTTAACAGCGGATTCCGTACCGAAATCCACATATGCCTCATCAATCACCACGACTGACTCGGTATTAACTTTCAGCAATTTCTCAATTTCTGCCAGTGCCAGTGGAACACCTGTTGGCGCATTAGGATTCGGAAAAATAATGCCTCCATTGGGCCTGTCATATTCCTTCACCTCGATTTCGAAATTGACATTGAGCGGAACCGCCTCAAATTCAATGTCATACAGTCCGCAATACACCGGATAAAAACTGTAGGTAATATCTGGAAACAGAAGCGGCCTGCCGTGTTTGAGCAGCGCCTGAAACGCATGTGCCAATACCTCGTCCGATCCGTTGCCGACAAACACCTGATTAGCCTGCAAGCCATGATATTCGCTGATTGCTGCTTTGAGCTTATCAGAATTCGGATCCGGGTAAAGACGCAAGGTATCTGCGGCCTCTGCCTGCAAAGCCGCGATTACCTTCGGGCTTGGCCCATAAGGATTTTCATTGGTGTTGAGCTTGATTAGATTATTGAGCTTGGGCTGCTCGCCTGGCACATAGGGCGTCAACCCACGAACTACGTCACTCCAAAACTTACTCATTTTTTAGCCGATATTCTGCGCTACATGCGTGCGCCTGCAAACCTTCGCCATGCGCCAAGGTTGATGCAATTTTGCCTAACTTTTGCGCACCCGCTGATGACACCATGATCAGGCTGGAGCGTTTCTGGAAATCGTACACGCCCAAAGGTGAGCTAAAACGCGCCGTGCGCGAGGTCGGCAATACATGGTTTGGCCCTGCGCAATAGTCGCCAAGCGCCTCACAGGTATCGCGGCCCATAAAAATGGCACCGGCATGTTTGATCTTTTTGCTCATTTCCAGCGGATTCTCGACTGATAACTCCAAGTGTTCTGGCGCAATGTAGTTGCTTATTTCGATTGCTTCATTCAAGTCTTTTACCAAGATAAGCGCACCACGGTTCGTAATTGAGGTGTTGATGATGCCCTTGCGCGGCATTTCCTGTACCAACTTTTGCATGCTCGCTGCCACTGTTTCCAGAAAGGCTGCGTCTGGACTGAGTAAAATCGCTTGCGCAAGTTCGTCATGTTCTGCCTGGCTGAACAAATCCATGGCAATCCAATCCGGATTGGTCTTGCCATCGCAAATCACTAAAATCTCGGAAGGCCCGGCCACCATATCGATGCCTACCACACCGAACACTCGGCGTTTGGCGGCGGCTACATAGGCGTTGCCAGGCCCGACGATCTTATCCACCTGCGGTACGGTTTCAGTTCCGTAAGCCAGCGCGCCTACTGCTTGCGCACCGCCAATGCAAAACACGCGGTCAACGCCCGCAATCGCTGCAGCCGCCAACACCAATGCGTTTTTCTCGCCATTCGGTGTTGGTACAACCATAATCAACTCTTGGACACCCGCCACCTTCGCAGGAATTGCGTTCATCAACACGCTGGAAGGATATGCTGCTTTGCCGCCAGGGACGTATAAACCCACGCGGTCAAGTGAAGTTACCTGCTGGCCAAGCAGCGTACCATCTGCTTCAGTGTAACTCCATGACTGAATCAGCTGTTTCTCATGATAGCTTTTTACACGGTCAGCGGCGGCCTGCAAAGCCTCGCGCTGATTGGCTGGCAGGCCATTCAATGCAGCGGCTAACTCGGCTTTGCCAATTTCTAGCTCTGGCAGACTACTTGCGTTGGTCTTGTCAAAACGGTTGGTGTATTCCAGCACCGCTGCATCACCGCGCGCCTTCACGTCTTTTAAGATATTGGCTACAACCGCATCAACGCTATCGTCCTGAGCGGTCTCAAAAGCCAGCAACGCTTTTAAATCGGCGTCAAATTGCTTGTCTTGTGTAGATAAACGTCGAATGTTCATTTTTTTATTGCGGAAGCAAATGCATCCAGGATTGGCTGTAATTGTGTTCTATTGAGTTTTAACGATGCCTGATTCACCACTAGGCGCGAGCTGATATCGCCCACCTCTTCAACCGCTTTCAGGTTGTTGGCACGCAAGGTGTTGCCCGTGCTGACCAGATCCACAATCGCATCTGCCAACCCAACCAGTGGGCCTAATTCCATTGAGCCATACAGCTTGATTAGATCCACATGCATGCCTTTAGCGGCGAAGTGCTCGCGCGCGGTTTTCACGTATTTGGTCACCACCTTAAGCCGCGCACCCTGACGGATACTGGCCTCGTAATCAAAATCATTGCGCACTGCCACCATCATTTTACATTTGGCGATTTGCAAATCCAGCGGCTGATACAGCCCATCACCACCGTGCTCATCCAGCACGTCTTTGCCGGCGATACCCAAATCGGCTGCGCCGTACTGCACATAAGTCGGCACATCCGTCGCGCGCACGATAATCAGACGCACGTCATCGCGATTGGTCGGCAGAATGAGCTTACGTGAAGATTCAGGGTCTTCGAGTGCATGGATGCCTGCCGCCGCCAGAAGAGGCGTGGTTTCTTCAAAAATCCTGCCTTTTGAGAGTGCAATCGTAATCATAGATTTCTTGGTTAAATGGCTTAATTATGCCTAGTGGCTACGGCGCACCTTTGCGCCAAGTTTGGTTAATTTCTCTTCCAACTGTTCATAACCACGGTCAAGATGATAAATACGGTCGATCACCGTTTCATCGCTGGCAACCAAGCCAGCCAGCACCAAGCCTGCCGAAGCGCGTAAATCCGTGGCCATCACGTTAGCACCATCCAGCCTATCGATGCCTTTCACCAGTGCTGTATTGCCCTGCACTTCGATATTAGCCCCCATGCGCTGCAGTTCCTGCACGTGCATAAAGCGGTTTTCAAAAATCGTTTCATGTACCGTCGAAACACCCTCTGCCACCGTATTCATGGCCATAAACTGTGCCTGCATATCTGTAGGAAAAGCAGGATGCGGCGCCGTACGGATATTGACCGCTTTCAGCTTGCCATTGCTTTTCACTGTAATCGTATTCGCCGTGTGCGCCACCTCTGCCCCCGCTTCGCGCAGTTTCTCAATCACCGCTTCCAGCAGATCGGGGCGGGCATTGTTTAAGGTGACATTACCCCCGGTCATGGCAGCCGCCACCATGTAGGTGCCCGCCTCGATACGGTCACATACGATATGATGGCTAGCGCCGCTCAGGCGCTCGACGCCGTGAATGGTAATGGCATCCGTACCGGCGCCGGTAATCTTGGCACCCATTTTATTGAGACACTCGGCCAAATCAACCACCTCAGGCTCTTTCGCGGCATTTTCCAGCACAGTAGTGCCTTGCGCCAATGCCGCTGCCATCATCAGATTTTCAGTGCCGGTGACGGTCACCAAATCCATATAATACTTTGCGCCTTGTAAGCGGCGGTTGGGCAAATGCAAGGTGCTGGCTTGGATATAGCCGTGCGTAATATGAATCGCCGCACCCATTGCCTGCAAGCCCTTGATATGCAGATCCACCGGACGTGAACCAATCGCACATCCACCGGGCAGAGAAACCCGCGCCGTACCAAATCGTGCCAGCAATGGCCCAAGTACCAGAATAGACGCACGCATGGTTTTCACCATCTCGTAAGTCGCTTCAAACGAGGCGACATCGCTTGCATCCAGAGTCACGGCATCGCCATCACGCGTGACTTTCACGCCCATGGTGTCCAGCAGCTTGAGTGTGGAACTCACATCACGTAGCGCCGGTACGCCGGTTAAAGTCAGCGGCGTTTCGGCCAGCAAACCCGCGCACAAAATGGGCAATGCTGCATTTTTGGCCCCGGAAATTGTGATTTCACCATGTAGCGGCCTGCCACCTTCTATAATCAGCTTATCCAAGTTATTTGGCGCTTTCTAACAGCGTTTGCAGCTCGCCGTTTTCATACATGGCGCGCATAATATCTGCACCGCCGATAAACTCACCCTTCACATACAACTGCGGAATGGTCGGCCAATTGGCGTATTGCTTAATACCTTCGCGAATCGCCTGATCCTGCAGCACATCCACTGCGATGTATTTAGCATCGCAAGCATCCAGAATCTGTGTGGCCAAATTTGAAAATCCGCATTGCGGAAACTTGGGACTGCCCTTCATATAAAGCACCACCGGGTTGCTGGTCACTGTTTCCTTAATCTGTGCTTGTACATCCATTTATTTCTCCATTTCTTTCAATTCCTGCCATTTTTGCGGGGCGTAGGTTTTCATCGACAATGCATGTATCTCTGCGCGCATACGATCGCCCAACGTACCATAGACGAGCTGATGCTGCTGCACCATGGATTTGCCCTCGAAAGCAGGGCTCACAATCACCGCCTCAAAATGTATGCCGTCATCGCCCGATACTTGAATGTAATCGCATGCCAAACCTTGCCTGATATAGCCTTCCAACTGTGATGCACTTAACAACCTGAGTCCGCCTTTTGGTTTAGCCTCTTAACTTATAGCCGGATTTTAACATTTTTAAGGCTAACCATGCTAACCCGAATAAAAACGCGACAACCACGCTGATGCTGATCCACGGCGAAATATCTCCCTTGCCAAAAAAACCATACCTGAACCCATCAATCATATAAAAGAACGGGTTGAACTTGGATACGGTTTGCCAGAATGGCGGTAAGGAGTGGATGGAATAAAACACGCCCGATAAAAACGTGAGCGGCATGATCACAAAGTTTTGAAATGCTGCCATCTGGTCAAATTTATCTGCCCAAATGCCCGCAATAATGCCGAAAGTGCCCAATAACGCACTGCCCAAAAGCGCGAACGCAAAAATCCATAATGGATGCGCAATCGGCAAATCGACGAACCAGATCGCTACCAGATAAATAGCCAGGCCAACCAGTAAGCCGCGCACAATCGAGGCAGCTAAAAATGCGATATAAAATTGCAAATAGGTCAGCGGTGTGAGCAAGATGAAAATGATATTACCCATCACTTTTGACTGAATGAGGCTGGAAGAGCTATTCGCAAAAGCATTCTGCAATAGCGACATCATGATCAGGCCGGGAATCAGGAACGCGGTATAAGGCACATTTTTGTACACCTGCACATGGCCTTCCAGCACATGTGAAAATATCAGCAAATACAACAAGGCCGTAAGCACGGGCGAAGCCACCGTCTGAAAAGCCACGCGCCAGAAACGTAAAATCTCTTTTTTAAAAAGCGTGTAAGTGCCGCGCCATTGCTGGGATACAAGGTTGTCAATTAAGGTCATTTGCTACCCACCAACGACATAAACACATCTTCCAGATCGGCTTCGAATAATTGCATGTCTTCTATGTGAGCCTTAGCCTTGCGTAATTCTCCTAACACAAATTCCACCTGGTTCAGTTCAGTAAGGGCGAGCGTAAAAACACCATTTTCACCGCTTTTTAACAAAGGCAGCAATGTGGTCGGCAGCATCGCATTGCCTAGCTTAATCCGCAAGTTTTTACCGGCAAGTTTATTGAGCAAGTTTGCGGTTGTATCCAAGGCCACAATTTCGCCCTGTTTCATCATCGCCACGCGTTCACACAATGTCTCCGCTTCTTCCAGATAATGCGTAGTAAGGATAATAGTATGTCCATCACGGTTAAGCCGTTTAATAAAGCCCCACAGCATTTGCCGCAACTCAACATCCACGCCTGCGGTAGGCTCATCCAGCACAATCACAGGTGGCTTGTGTGCCAGTGCCTGCGCGATCAGGGCCCGGCGTTTCATGCCACCCGAAAGCTTGCGCATGTTGGTGTATGCTTTATCGGTCAAGCCCAGGCTTTCAATCACTTCATCTACCCAGGCATCGTTGTCGCGGCCACGGCCGAAATAGCCGGCCTGAAAGCGCAGCATTTCGCGTACGTTAAAAAACGGATCAAATACCAGCTCCTGCGGCACCACGCCCAGCGCCATACGCGCGGCCTGATAATCATTCACCACATCATGCCCCATGATAGAAGCCTTGCCCTGCGACGGCTTGAGCAACCCAGCCAGAATATTGATGAGCGTGGATTTGCCTGCCCCATTCGGGCCTAACAAGGCAAAAAACTCACCCTGGTTGATGGTTAAATCGATGCCATTAAGTGCATGCAAGCTGGCAAAGCGCTTATGAACTTGTTCGATTTTAATGGCTGGCGCTGTATTATTTTCTAGCAAGAAAAATCCTGAAACTTTTATTGGTTGATCACAAAAACTAAACCCCATCTTGCAAGATGGGGTTATTAACACATTCTAAACGCGCTCAAAACAGAAACTAATTGATCAATTCTGCCACGCCGTATAATTGCGTCAGGCTGATTAAATTGGCAGGCAGATTCACAAACGTCAACGCCTTATTTTCTAACTGCGCACGGCGCTTCCACTCCAAAATCAGGCTAATGGTCGAGGTATCGATATTATTCACTTTTGCAAAATCTACCATTGTATCCGCCGCAATAGGCAGCGCCTTGCTTGCCGTTAGAAGCGGTTGCACGGTGTCGATAACCACATCGCCGCTCAAGCTCCAGCGATGATCGATTTGCGTCAACTGCGCCATTAGTTAGTTCCGACCGCTGCAGTGACAGGTTGCGCGGCTTTGTTTTTATCCGCCAGCTTTTTAATCAAGCTATCCAGACCATTCTGGCGAATTTCCTGTGCGAACTGGCCACGGTAATTGGTCACGAGGCTGACACCTTCAATCACGATATCGTACACTTTCCAAGTATCTGCCTGCTTTTCAAGCGTGTAATCCACTGCGATTGGCTGGCCGCCCGGCTGCAGGATTTGTGTTTTTACCGATGCCACATTCGAGCCGTTGACCATGCGAAGCGGCTTGTATTCGATAGTTTGATCTCTGTATTTAGAAAGTGCAGTGGCGTAAGTGCGAATCAGCAAAGTTCGAAACTCTGTTTGAAAGGCAGCTTTTTGATCCGGCGTGGCTCTCGTCCAGTTTTTACCTAGCACCATGCGTGAAACTTTATCGAAATTAAAGTTTGGCAGGATTTTTTCTTCTGCTAGAGCAAATATCTTTTCCTGATCACCCGCCTGGATATCTTTGTCACTTTTAACAGTGGCCAATACATCTTCGGCAGTTCTTTTTACCAGCTCATCAGGGCCTTCAGCAGCCATGCCCGCTGCACTGAAACACAACAAACTCAAAGCAATAAAAAATCGAAATACAATTGAAAGTTGTTTCATCATTTAATCCTTGTTTTCAGTCCAGATATTATTATTAATTTTGGTTATTTGGTTATTTAGTTCTGATTGTTTAATTAATTATGGTGTCACAGGCTTGCTAATAGCATCCAGCGGGCTTGCAGTTAACGCGTCATCAGCCGCTTTGGTTGATGACGCAGAGTCTGATTTGGTTGCAGCAGGCGCATCATTGGTGCTTTCCGATGCCTTGTTGTATAAAAATTGGCTGATCATCTTTTCTAGTACCACAGCATCCTGCGTTTGAGTGATTTTGTCTCCGTTTTTCAGCATTGCCTCATCGCCGCCGGCCTCTAAACCGATATATTGCTCACCCAATAGGCCTGCAGTATAAATATTCGCAAAAGTATCTTTAGGGAAATTATAACGTTTATCGACATTCAGACTTACTACCGCCTCAAAAGTTTCAGTGTCAAATTTAATATCGCCCACACGGCCAACTACCACGCCTGCACTTTTCACCGGTGCTCGCGGTTTTAAGCCACCGATATTTTCAAAATTAGCAGTCACAGTATAAGTTATGCCAATATTGCTGGTGGTTAAATTGCCCACTTTCATGGCAAGCCCGAGCAGCGCCGCCACACCCAGTGCGACAAAAATGCCCACCCATAAATCTATCGTTGTTCTTTCCATTACCTACTCCTGCACGCTTTACAAAGTAATCATAAATGAGGTTAATACAAAATCCAGCCCAAGCACTGCCAACGATGAAATGACCACTGTTCTTGTCGTGGCGCGGCTCACACCTTCCGCCGTGGGCGGCGCATCGTAGCCTTCAAACAGCGCAATCATGGTACAAGCAACGCCAAATACCACGCTTTTAATCACACCATTCACAATGTCATCATGCCAATCTACATTGGCCTGCATCTGCGACCAGAACGCACCTGAATCCACACCAATTAATGGCACGGCCACTAAATACCCGCCCAGAATACCCACCATTGAAAATAACGCCGCCAATACTGGCATAGCGATCACGCCAGCCCAAAAGCGCGGCGCGATCACACGTGCGATCGGACTCACTGCCATCATCTCCATGGCGGATAATTGCTCAGTGGCTTTCATTAAGCCAATCTCCGCGGTAATGGCCGTACCGGCGCGGCCAGCGAATAACAAAGCGGTGACTACAGGCCCCAGCTCACGCACTAAAGCCAAGGCAACCAGTACGCCAATGGCCTCTGATGAGCCATACTTCTGCAGCGTGTTATACCCCTGCAAGGCCAGCACCATGCCAACAAAGAAAGCTGAGACCACGATAATGATAAGCGACATCACCCCCGTGAAATACACTTCACGAATGGTTAAATGAAATCTGCGGAAACTTTCGCCGGACGAAATAAGCGTTAACCAGAATAAGCGGGCGCCAGCGCCCAAACGCCAAATGCGATCGGTAGTACGGTGCCCGAGGGTACGAAAGGGACGAAGACGGGAGCGCTTTATCATGCTTCAAACCCCAGTAAGTCTTGTTTATAATCGCCCGCGGCATAATGAAACGGCACCGGGCCATCTTTTTCGCCATGCACAAACTGATGCACGAACGGTAAGCTGGATTTACTCAAATCAGCCGGCGTACCTTCCGCCGCCACTGTGCCATTTGCCACAAAATACACATAATCTGCGATTAAAAAAGTTTCTTTCACATCGTGCGATACGATAATCGAAGTCGTGCCCAGTGCATCGTTAAGCGTGCGGATTAAGTCGCAGATCACACCCATGGAAATCGGATCCAGCCCCGCAAAAGGCTCGTCATACATCACGATATCTGGGTCTAGCGCAATGGCACGTGCCAAAGCTACCCGCCGCGCCATACCACCAGAGAGTTCCGTGGGCATGAGTTGATGCGCGCCACGTAAGCCAACTGCGTGCAACTTCATCAACACCAGATCATGAATCATGCTTTCAGGAAGTTGGGTATGTTCGCGCATGGGGAAAGCAACATTTTCATACACCGACAAATCGGTAAACAACGCGCCATGCTGAAACAGCATGCCCATCTTACGGCGTAGCTGGTATAGGCCCTCACGGCTTTGCTTATGCACCACCTGGTCATCCACGCGCACCTCGCCTTTGTTAGGCCTGATCTGCCCGCCAATCAAACGCAACAGCGTGGTTTTACCGCTTCCGCTGCCGCCCATAATGGCCACCACTTTGCCGCGCGGAAACACCATATTGATGCCCTGATGCAACATGCGACCTTTGTAGCCAAATGAGAGGTTGTCAATTTCGACGATATTTTGAGTCATTTGTTATGCAATTTAAATTTGCAACTATTCTAATTGAAAACAAGACTAAATCAAAACCTACATTTAGCGATTGCTGCAATGTTATTACACAAAACAAAAAGCCCGCATAAAGCGGGCTATATCAATACAAGTTACTTTCAGAAAGCCATGCAAACCATATAAGGTGTAGCATCGACAGGGGCTGCAACACCTGCGCTAGGGGTGCCATTTACAGCGACCTTCACAGAACCTGTATCACCCACGCCATCATCCAGAGTCGTATCTAACTGTTTAGCAAATTTACCAAGAATAGCGTCAGAACAAACGACATACGCTCCAGACATGCCTGTAATAGCTGTAAATCCTGACACACTTTGAATGCCAATTAAACCGCCATCTGCATTGCGTGGTTGATATGTATTCCCAGCCGCACAGCTTACCACCGTTGGGCCAGGAGCCAAACCAGCAAGTCGAACATGTTGCCAGAACACACATGACTCATCGCCATCAGTTGTAGTATTCCAACTGCCCTGTATAACGCCATTACCTAACGTTCCGGTAGTTCCTGCCGTGCCTCCTGTTACATGAGTCGCCACTGAAGCGTCATCCCCTGGCAACGCCTTGAATTTATCTTGATAACCATAGATGTAAACTTGTACATTCTGAAAATCACGTGCCATATTCTTCACCTTGGCACTGTTAATCAGCTCTTGCCCTCTGAGCACGCCGCCGAGTAACAAGCCGATAATTACTAACACGATGGCCAGCTCGATTAGGGTAAAACCTGTCTGTTTGTTCATTTTGGTATCCTTTAACCAATTATCATGTGTGACATTCTTGTTGATTCATCCACGCTCAATGAAATTTATGCAAGTACTATGCCACCCCGCAAGACCTTATTTCAAGCGGCGCTACGTCAAGTTTCCTGCTAAGTTAACAAAAAAAATGATGAAATTTCATCGTTTGTGACAATTTATTGACACACTGTTCTTAGTCCCTCATTTAGATTATGCTTCAGCTTCGTTTAACCCAACACTTAACTCTTTAGCCGCCGCCATGTCTATACTTATGTTTAACTACGTCAAAATTAATCAATTATTGGCAGCCAACTCGCAGCGCATACTGGCATTGATGCTGCTGACGCTGCATGCTTTTCTAATTTGGGGTGATGGCGCTTCCCATCTGCAACGCGCGTTTTTCTTATGCCATTATGGCTTGTTTTTAATGTGGCAGCCGGTATGGCGTAGCACAGAAAAACTCTCCGCACCCGCAATTGCTGTATTTGTCGGCGTCGGGTTGATTGCCTTTTTCTATATCAACTGGTGGCTTACCGCGATATGGTTATCCATCTTATTCGGCCTTTTAGGCGGGCGTGTGTTTGCGGAAGAATCCAAATCAAATCACATCATCCATATCCTTGCGGCCAGTTACCTGCTCTCTATGCTATTGCTGTGGGTGATACCCAAACTGCTTGGATCCTCTGACGACTTAGAGGCGGCGAAATTTGTAATTCGCTATTTCATCCCTTTGCTGCCTATCGCCATTTTATTTATTGGCGGCCAATCCCATAAAGCTGGGCAAGTGCCCATTTTAGACTTTTTCTATACCTTGCTATTGATGATGATGGCATTTATTCTGGCGCTTTCCAGCTATGCGGTCGGTACGATACAGGCAATCAACTATGTCCAGGTGATGTTTATCACCATCTTTGGTCTGGCCTTTGGCCTAATCATTTTTAGCTTTTTCTGGAAACCTAATACGCGGTTTTCGGGTGTTGAGCTACTCATGTCACGTTACCTGCTGAGTATCGGCATGCCATTTGAAAAATGGATTAAAAACATTGCAGCGATGGGCGAGATTGAATCCACCCCAAATGGCTTTATTCAGGCAGCAATGGCCGAGATGACTGCGCTGCCATGGGTTTCCGGCGTTTCCTGGCTGGCCGATGAATCACAAGGCAAACTGGGTGAGACTTCCGACCATATCACGCATTTTAATTTTAAAGATTTCCACATGAGCCTGCATACACGCTGGCAGATTTCACCTGCGCTTTATGTGCATGTAAAACTGCTCACGCAGATTATGGGCGAATTTTACGAGGCCAAACGTCGTGAAGAAACCCTGCGGCAAAACGCCTATATGCAGGCTTTTTACGAGACCGGATCGCGCCTGACGCATGACATTAAAAACATTCTGCAATCGGTGGGTGCGCTGGTTTCCGCCGCCGAGCAAAGCAATAATGCCGATAATGCAACCGATAACGAAGCGCTGCTGCGGCTTATCCGCAGACAGCTGCCGATGCTCAACCAACGCATTGCAGCCACGCTCGACAAACTCAAAGCACCCGGAGAAGATAAGAAAAGGCTCGAAAAAATGTCTGCCTGGTGGAAAAATCTGCAGTTGCGGCATCATCACGATGATATTGAATTTTTAGCGGAGAATTTACCCAAGCAGGAAATTAATGCCGAAGTGCTGGACAGCGTGCTGGATAACCTGCTGAACAACGCGCTTGAGAAAATCAAACATCAACCGGATACCTCGATCAAAGTAGAAATGCACGATGGAGGCGACAGCGGATTTTGTATTGATGTGGTTGATACCGGCAGGGCAATGAATGCGGGGATTGCAAACGATTTGTTTAAAAAACATATCGCTTCCCCCAATGGGCTGGGCGTGGGGCTATACCATGCCGCACAGGATGCCAGACAGGCAGGCTATGCGTTGAGTTTAGCCTCTAACCTGAACGGCGAGGTGCGCTTCAGGATTGAGCTTGCACCCAACCCTGCAAACTGACAATTAACGCAGACCCTGCATGTAATCAGCAACCGCCTGCATTTCTGCATCGGTCATTTTGGCCGCTATCGCCTGCATCATCGGCGCATTTGCACGCTCGCCCGTGCGGAAAATTCTCATCTGCGCCAACGTGTAATCTGCGTGCTGGCCGGCCAAACGAGGAAACTGCTTAGGGATCCCGGCACCGGTTGCACCGTGACAAGCCGCACAGGCGGGCACGTTGGTTGCGGCAATACCGCCCCGGTAAATTTTCTCGCCCAGCGAACCCGCACCATTGGTTTTGGCTTGACCTAAAGTTGGACTTTTTGCAGAAAAATATGTAGCCAGATTCGTCATTTCCTCTGGCGTTAAGTTAGCCGCCATGCCGCTCATCACAGCATTGGCACGCTTACCCTCTTTGAAATTGGTCAGTTGTTTTAACAGATATTCCGAACTCTGGCCTGCCAGTTTCGGATTCAAAGTAATGACGCTATTGCCATCTGACGCATGGCACGCGGCGCACATGGTCTGTACGGTTTTTTCTGTAGAAGTTGCTTCGGCAACCGCTGGTGGCGACTTTTCTGCCGCTTTATTACCAGCAGCCTTTGTTTCTGCCAAGGCTGATGAAACTGCCAAACTTAACAATAATGCTCCTAACCCAATACGCATACTTAAACCCCGCAACCTTATAACTATTTAATCAATTTAATATTTTATCAAGAATAGCCCGTTCGTGATAGCATTTGCGGCTTAATTCATTTACAGCAAAAATATTGCATGCCTTTATTCCAGAACGCCACATTCCACATTTCAGCACACCATCTGCGTGATCTGCCGCCTGCCAGCGGTATTGAAGTGGCGTTTGCTGGACGCTCTAATGCTGGAAAATCCAGTGCACTCAACACACTGGCTAACCACAATCGCCTGGCTTATGTGAGCAAGCAGCCTGGCCGCACACAACTGATTAACTTTTTCACGCTTGGCAACGACAGGCACTTGGTCGATTTGCCTGGTTACGGTTATGCCAAGGTGCCGGAGGCAATGCGCGCACACTGGCAAAGCGTGTTGTCGCGCTACTTAAGCGAGCGTACCAGCCTTGCGGGCCTGGTGCTTGTCATGGATAGCCGCCACCCGCTCACTCCGCTGGACAGACAAATGCTGGATTGGTTTTGCCCAAGCGGCAAGCCAGTACATGTGCTGCTAACTAAGTCAGATAAGCTCTCGCGCAACGAAGCCAACCAGACATTGATGAAAGTCAGAAAAGAGCTAGAAAACGGTTGGGGAAACTGTACGGTTCAACTGTTCTCCAGCCTCAAAAAACAAGGCGTGGAAGAGGCCGAGAAAATTATAGGTGCGTGGCTGTTTTCGGAAAATACTCGGGAATAAATAGCTTCATTTTATGTGTGAGAAGTGAGCAAGCGATACGCAGCGGTGTGCTCGCGCAGCGTTAGACACGCGTAAAAACCAAATCCCAAACACCGTGTCCCAGCTTTAATCCACGATTTTCAAACTTGGTCAGTGGGCGATATTCAGGCTTTTCAGCATAGCCATTGCTCTCTTTTGCTGCCATGTTTTGCAGTTGCGGCTCGGCGTGCAGCACCTCCAGCACCCATTCGGCATATTCCTGCCAATCGGTCGCCACGTGCAAATAGCCTCCGATTTTAAGTTTGCTGCACAGCAGCTTTACAAATTCGGCCTGAATCAAGCGACGCTTGTGATGACGCTTTTTGTGCCACGGATCAGGAAAGAAAATATGCACGCCATCCAGACTGGCATCTGGCAACATATTCTGCAGCACCTCGACCGCATCATGCTGAACAATGCGGATGTTAGTAAGTGCCCGCTCTTGAATTAGCTTAAGCAGGCTGCCGACTCCTGGTGTATGCACCTCCACTGCCAAGAAATCCGCCTCTGGCAAGGTTTGTGCAATTTGCGAGGTGGCATCACCCATGCCAAAGCCAATTTCGAGGATTTTTTTACTGCCGCTACGACCAAATAACTGGCTTAAATCAAGCATGGCTTGGCGATAATCCACGCCATAGCTCAGCCAGCCCGTTTCCAGCGCACGCTCCTGGCCCTTGGTTAGGCGGCCCTGGCGCAATACGAAGCTGCGGATGCGGCGATGTTGAGTGTTTTCTGTATCTGTCATGGCGCGCATTATACTGATATTATTTTTAGAGCGTATGCGCTTTATCGCCCTGCGCAAAACCCAGGAGTGGCAATTCCATATTTTTAGTCAACGCAATCACCTTGAACAGTTCACCCATTTCGGCGGGAGACATAAGTTTCTGCGCGGCTGCCACCAGTTTCATGTATTGCGGCTCGTGCGGCGAAAACTGCTGCAGCAGCTCTAAAATGCCGCAATTGATTAAAAACCGGGCTTGATTGACATAGCCTGCAAGCCTTATTACATGTGCCTCTCCAGAGCTCATTAAATTAGCCACTTGCGCTATTTGGGTGAAATTGACATGCGCGGTAATGTCCTGCAGCCCAATGTGTGTCAACGGATTGCTATGGGCAAGATGCTGGTAGTGGCACATCAGCGTGCCCTGGCTGCGCTGCGGATGATAATACTCGCGCGCGGAAAACCCGTAATCAATAAGTATAATCGCGCCCGTTTCCAATATTTCCGCTAGGCTGCGTACCAATGCTGATGCGGCGGGGCAGACTTCCGTCACATAATCTTGCGGCAAATCATCAGGCAGATTTTCCGCCAGACTGGGCGCACTTAACGGTGCATCCTGCCATACAAATTCATCTGTAAAACTCACCCCGCGCTCGCCCCAGCCCTCTGCGGTTTTGTGCAGCAAGTGGACGGGAATCGCATCCAGCACCTCGTTACCCAATATCAAGCCGCTGAATTTTTCAGGCAGAGTTTCCAGCCAGGTGAGCTTGGCGAACAATTCGGCCGGCAATTTTTCCTGACATGTTTCCCGCTGAACCTGGCGCAAGTAATCACTCACTTCCAATATAAAATATTGGCTTGGCAACTTATGTAGCTGTGCCAATTCCAGCAATAAATCTGCCGCCAACTTTCCGGTACCGGCGCCCAGTTCTAGAATGTTGCCTTTGCTAACCTTTAATATTTGAGCCGCTTGGCGGGCAAGGGTTTGGGCAAAAACTGGCGAAATCTCCGGCGCAGTGACAAAATCTCCACCGTGCCCGAATTTGCGCGCACCGCCTGCGTAATACCCTAAGTTAGGCGTATAAAGCGCAGCGTGCATAAAATCTGCAAACGAAATCCAGCCCCCATTCTGCGCGATGGCTTGTTGAATAGCACAGCCAAGCTGCTGGCTTAGTGTCTGCGCTTCAAGCGGCGGGATAGGTAGATTCTTATTAGATGGTATAGCCATTCCCTATTATAATGTGGGCAACTAAAAAGTGAGTGAATTGTGAAACTAACAGGTAAAGTGGTATTGATTACGGGTGGCGCCAAACGCGTGGGCGCGGCGATTTGCCGCGAGTTGCATGCGAATGGCGCTAATTTGATGATCCATTACAAAACTAGCATTAACGAGGCGCGAGCACTGCAGGCAGAACTGAATTTACAGCGCGCCAACTCGGTTGCGATCATTCAGGGCGATCTACTCAATATTGCCGTCATGCCCAATCTGGTGCACGAAACGGTCAACCAATTTGGTAAACTGGACGTGCTCATCAACAACGCCTCCAGCTACTACCCTACCGAGATTGGCCATATTAACGAAGAAAACTGGCACGACTTGATAGGCAGCAACCTGAAGGCGCCTATGTTTCTTGCTCAGGCTGCCGCCACAGAATTACGCAAAAATCATGGCTGCATTGTAAATATTACTGACATGCATATTGAGCGCCCCAAAAAGGGCTATGTGGTGTACAGCGTGGCCAAAGCAGGTTTGGTCACCCTCACCAAATCACTCGCGCATGAACTCAGCCCCGAAGTGCGCGTGAATGCGGTTGCGCCAGGCCCGGTGCAATGGCCGGAAAATAACCCGCAGTTTGACGAAGTGTATCGCCAGCGCGTGATTTCGCAAACCTTGCTTAAACGCGTGGGCGATGCGAGCGACATCGCCAAAGCTGTTAAATTTCTGGTTTACGATGCGCCCTTTGTTACCGGCCATGTACTGGCGGTGGATGGCGGAAGGTCGCTCAATTTATGATCAAACACTTACCTGATAACGCTTCTGGCAATTTTGTTAAATTGCGTAACAGCCTGATTACGTCCGTAGGCAAGGCGATTGGCGACTACAACATGATTGAGGAAGGCGACACCGTGCTGGTGTGCATGAGCGGCGGCAAAGATAGTCACGCCATGCTGATGATTCTGCTTGCCCTGCAGGAACGCGCTCCTATCAGCTTCAAACTGATTGCGATGAGCCTTGACCAAAAACAGCCAGGGTTTCCCGCAGATGTGTTGCCGCGTTATTTTGAACAGCTCGGTATTGATTACCGCATTGTCGAGGCCGACACCTATTCTGTCGTGAAAGAAAAAATTCCAGAAGGCAAAACTACTTGTTCGCTCTGCTCCCGTCTGCGGCGCGGCATTATCTACACCACCGCAAAAGAGCTGGGGGCGAATAAAATTGCACTGGGGCATCATCGCGACGACATTGTGGAAACGCTTTTTTTGAATATGTTCTTTGGCGCCAAGCTCAAAGCCATGCCGCCCAAACTCGCCACCAACGACAAGCAGAATGTCGTGATCAGGCCATTGGCTTACTGCAGCGAGAAAGATATCGCCAGCTATGCGCGGCAAATGCAGTTCCCGATTATTCCGTGCGATTTGTGCGGCTCTCAGGAAAACCTGCAACGCCAAAAAGTGAAAGACATGTTACAAGCTTGGGAACGCGAGCAGCCCGGCCGTATCAATAACATCTTCCGCGCCATCACCAATGTTGAGCCATCGCATTTGGCCGATTATAATTTGTATGATTTCAAAAGCTTAAGCCAAGCTAAGCGTGAAGATGAAGATCCGCTATTTGGTGATATCGCCAGTGAAGGCGCAGCCTTGAGCATTGCCCTGAATGATGGCAAACGCATAGAATTTACCCGTAATTAATTATCTCTCACTCGATATTTTGTTTGATCGCTTATTGTGCATTTGCGCGTTAGCTTGTTATTATCTAGGCAATGCGTTAACTCTAGCGCTTAAATTCAAGGTTTAAATGTCCAAACTGCTTATTGTTGAATCGCCTTCAAAAGCCAAAACACTTAAAAAATATCTCGGCAACGAGTTCGAAGTGTTGGCGTCATACGGCCATGTGCGTGATTTGATTCCTAAAAACGGCGCGGTCGACCCTGCCAACAATTTCGCCATGAAGTACGACATTATTGACCGCAACAGCAAGCACGTAGATGCGATTGCCAAGGCCGTCAAATCTGCCGACAGCATTTACCTGGCCACCGACCCGGACCGCGAAGGCGAAGCGATTTCATGGCATATTGCGGAAATCCTGAAAGATAAAAAATTACTCAAAAATAAAATCTTAAAGCGCGTGGAATTCAACGAGATTACCCAGACAGCCGTTAAACACGCCATAGAGCATCCGCGCGACATCGCGATGAATCTGGTCAACGCGCAGCAAGCGCGCCGTGCACTGGATTATCTGGTCGGCTTTAATTTATCGCCCCTGCTATGGAAGAAAATCCGTCGCGGCCTTTCAGCAGGCCGCGTGCAAAGCCCCGCGCTGCGTCTGATAGTAGAGCGTGAGCTGGAAATCGAAGCGTTTAAAAGCCAGGAATACTGGACGATTCACCTTGACGCGCTTAAACATGCACATCGTTTTAGCGCCAAGCTCATTCTGTTGGATGGCGAAAAAATCGAGCAGTTCAGCGTCATCAATCATGACCAGCAAGCCGACATCGTCGGCAAATTGCTGCTCGTCAGCGCAGGCAAAACCACTGTTTCGCGCGTCGAGAAGAAACAGCGCAGCCGCAGCCCTGCTGCGCCGTTTACCACCTCCACCTTGCAACAAGAAGCGGTACGCAAGCTGGGCTTTACTACCAGCCGTGCCATGCGCGTGGCCCAGCAGCTATATGAAGGCGTGGATATTGGCTCCGGGACGGTCGGCCTAATCACTTACATGCGTACCGATTCATTCAGCATGGCAGCCGAAGCGGTGATGAGCATTCGCGATTACGTGAAGAAAAATTTTGAGGCGGAATATTTACCCAAATCGCCCATCATGTACAAAACCAAGGCCAAAAATGCGCAGGAAGCGCATGAGGCGATACGCCCGACCGATATTTTCCGCACGCCTGCCAGCATGCGTAAATACCTGAATGATGAACAGTTTAAACTCTACGAGATGATTTGGAAACGTAGCGTGGCCTGTCAAATGTCGACAGCAAAGTTTGATGCTGTGAGTGTTGATTTGGCAGTAGGTTCTGAGGCCAACTTATTCCGCGCCAGTGGCCAGACGCTTGTATTCCCGGGATTTATCGCCGTTTATATGGAAGGCACAGACGACGAGGAAGAAGAAGCGGAGGCCAAACTGCCGCATTTAGAGACAGGTGAGGTTTTGAATGTAGAAAAGATCTACGGCGATCAGCATTTTACCGAACCGCCCCCCAGATACGGCGAGGCAAGCCTAGTGAAAGTACTGGAAGAATACGGTATTGGCCGCCCTTCCACCTACGCCAGCATCATCAGCACGCTGCAGGACCGCGAATATGTGCTGTTAGATAAAAAGCGCTTTACGCCGACGGATGTGGGTCGCGTGGTCAATAAATTCCTGACCGAACATTTCACAAAATATGTAGATTATGACTTCACCGCCAATCTGGAGAATGCGCTGGATAGCGTAGCGGAAGGTGAGCGCGAATGGATTCCGCTGATGGATGAATTTTGGCAGGATTTTAATCAGCAAATTCAGAGCAAAGCTGATGTGGATCGACCAGGCAATGAATTGCTTGATGAAGCCTGTCCAAAATGCGGTAAGCCGCTGCAGAAACAATTAAGCCGCTACGGCAGTTTTATTGGCTGCACCGGCTATAACGATACGCCAAAATGCGACTACAAACGCAGCCTGAATGGCACAGCAACCGTTGGCGCTGACCCGGTTGCAATCGGCACCGATGAAGAATCCGGCAAAGACATCTATTTAATGAATGGCCCATATGGCCCGTATTTGCAGGTAGGCGTGGCAGTTGAAGGCGATAAGAAAAAACCGAAACGTGTGAGCATTCCCAAAGAAATTCCGCTTGCTAATGTCAATATTGATATTGCCAACATGCTGCTATCTTTACCGCGCGATTTGGGCTTGCATCCAGAAACCGGTAAAAAAGTCATCGCTAATATTGGCCGCTTTGGGCCTTATGTCAATCACGATGGTAAGTTTAAGTCGATCCCGAAATCAGAAAGTGTGTTCAGCATTGATTTGGCTGGCGCCGTGAACTTATTGGCCCAGGCTAACGCCGGTCCTGCGCCGATTGCGGATTTGGGCACACACCCTTCGGCAGAGGGCAGGATTGAAGTGTATGCTGGCCGCTATGGGCCGTATGTGCAGCATGGCAAGGTGCGTGCGACCCTTCCAAAAAGCATTGCGCCTGAAGAGTTGACACTTGAGGAAGCACTCGGATTACTGGCCGAAAAAGCTGCAAAAGAAACACCTGCCAAGAAAGCCAGTGCCAAAAAACTGGCCGCGAAGAAAACGGCGGTCAAAAAATCCGCCACTAAAAAACCGGCTGCAAAAAAATCAACCGCCAAGAAATAAAAAAGCGGCCCAAAATTATACTTTGGGCCGCTTTTTAATCAATTAAATTTTAATCTAGGAAATACTGCCAGACATGACAGGCTGGATCTGACCAGTGGTCGTCGGTCTTGGATCACCATTATGTTCCATCCATTTACGGATACGCTTGGCATCGCCGATACGAGTCATTTTGCCATAGGAATCCAATAGCACAACAATCATCGGCTCACCTGCAATCTGTGCCTGCATCACCAGACAGCGCCCTGCCTCATTAATAAATCCTGTTTTAGATAGTCCAATTTCCCACTCACCAGCGCGCACCAAGCCATTCGTGTTATTAAAATTAACGGGGTAGTTGCGTCCCTCAACATGCACCTCATGCGATGGCATAGTGCTCGCTGATCTGATTTCAGGATACTGATAAGCCGCCTGCACCATTTTGGCCAAATCTTCGGCAGTTGATACATTTCCGCTATCAAGCCCTGTCGGATCTACGAAGCGCGTATTAAACAAGCCCAGCTGCAGCGCCTTGGCATTCATTGCCTTCACAAACTCATATTTCCCGCCAGGATAATTGTGTGCCAATGCGGATGCCGCGCGGTTCTCTGAAGCCATTAATGCCAATTGCAGGAACTCACCGCGACTCAGCCTGGAACCTACAGCCAGTCTGGAACCTGTGCCTTTCAGATAATCGACATCTTCGCTGGAAATAGCGATGACCTCGTCCAAAGGCTGTTTCGCATCCAGCATCACCATCGCTGTCATTAATTTGGTGATTGAAGCAATTGGAGCGGAAAGATTGGTATTTTTTGCGTAAATAACTTCACCCGTGTTCTGGTTTACAATCAGCGCCTTATTCGAGGCCAACTGCAAAACACCGCTGCCATCATAACTGTCTTCCGTCATAAATGCGTTGCGTGGCTGCATGGCACGTGATGCCCGCAATTTAACGCTGACCTTTTTTAGATTATGACGGTTGGAGATTCTCTGCTTGCTTAGAGAGCTCTTTTGACTTGAATGAATACGTTTTTGTGACTTTTTAGTCCCCGCCAATAACTCAACAGGCGCAGCAACCAAAGCCAGCGACACATAAAGCATCATCAATTTTTTGAATACCGACTTCATTATTACCACCACATTTCTAAAACGTTTGAATTTATAATATATAAAAAATATATATTTGTCATCAGGTTAGCGTGCATTTATAAAAAAAATATTAACATAATTCGGATTGTGACTTTTTTGGTACAAGTCTTATTGCTCAAAAACATTAACTTTGTGCGAAAATAGCATAAAACTATCCGAGTCTGATCATGAAATTTCCAAACAAGTTGCATTATACAGCAGAGCATCTATGGGTAAACCAGACTCCTGATGGAAACTGGCTTGCCGGCATCACGGACTACGCTCAGGATCTGCTCGGTGACATTGTCTTTGTCGAGCCACCCAAGGTTAATGATGCGCTTGCAAAAGGCACACCCTGCGGTGTGGTGGAGTCGGTTAAAACAGGTTCTGATCTGCACGCGCCGATGGATGGCATCGTCACCGAAATCAACCACGATTTATTGAACGCGCCGGAAACTATTAACGATGCGCCCTATACCGCATGGATATTCAAGTTTAAGCCGGACAATGCCGAGGACATCAAGCATCTTTTAAGCGCCGAGGCTTATCAGGCGCTGATCGAAACCGATTAGGTTATTTTGGCAATACAAACTTAACTTTAAGTAACAAATCCTGCAGTTCGACTGTCAGCTGCTTGCGTAAATCGTTTTCCAGCGTGGGCAATGCCGTTGCAAGCACTTGCTGGATGTTGTCACGCATCACCTCCTGCACTGCGGGGAGATCGGCGTTTACCTTCAATAAGAAACTTTCCCGCACCTGCGTGCTTTGCGTAGTCATCTCATCAGCAAATTTATCGCGCATTTCTTCTGCTGCGGCCGTATAAATAGTGGGCAATGCCTCATTGATAGTGTCGCGCATCTGTTTCAGCGCGTCCGCCTGTATCAATTCCATCTGCTGATGCAGGTCAGTTTTGGCCTGATTATTAACGCTCTGAAATATATTCATCATCCCTTCCCTCAATTGGGCCTGATGATGGCTAAACGATTGCTCCTGAAACGCCAGCATTTCCTGATTGAGGCGCTGGCTGATCTGCTCTGTAATAGATTCCTGCTGCTCGGCCACCGCAGCAGTGTAGATAGCCGGCATGGCCTCACTAAACGTGGCGCGCATTTGCGTGAGCGCCTCCGCCTGCATGGACGCCAGCTGTTGCTGCAACTCTGCTTTGGCATTTTGATGCATCGATTGAAAAACAGCAGTCAGCGTTTCATCTAATTGTGCCTGATGCTGACTTAACGATTGCTCCTGAAACACCAGCATTTCCTGGTTGAGGCGCTGGCTGATTTGCTCTGTAATGGATTCCTGTTGCTCGGCCACCGCAGCAGTGTAGATAGCCGGCATGGCCTCACTAAACGTGGCGCGCATTTGTGTGAGCGCCTCCGTCTGCATGGACGCCAGCTGTTGCTGCAACTCTGCTTTGGCATTTTGATGCATCGATTGAAAAACAGCAGTCAGCGTTTCACCTAATTGTGCCTGATGCTGGCTTAACGACTGCGCTTGAAACGCCTGCAGTTCCTGATCTAAATCATGCATGATACGCGCGCTGGCATCGGCTTGAAGCGCCTCTACATGCGAGCCAATTTGGGCATTGGCCGCCTGCGCCGCAGTCTGCGTAACATCTGCAAGCATGTGATCAAACTTTGAGATCATGTCATTCTGCAACACCGCGATTCTTTCCTCGAGGTTTGTGTACACAAAATCGGCGCTGGCCTGGTACATACGTGGCAGCTCTGTTTTAAGATCCGCCTTGGTTTTATCTACAAAATCACTGGTATTTTTTTCAAGCGAAAACTGAGCGGCTTTTATTTCGACTTGCAGTTCCTCAAGCAAATCCTTTTTAATGACTTCGCGCACGCTCTCCAGCACCGATTGCGTGATTTCGGCCTCTAGCCGTGGCCTGACATGCCCGGTTACCCGGGAAACCAGCTCCGGCGTGATGCCCAGTGTTGGATCGTCTTGCCGTTTTGCCTTGGGTTCAACCTCGGCGCTCGGCTTTGGCTGGTAAACCTCTGTTAGTAATGGAATTTTTTTATCTGCCACCATATTCTCTATTCATAACGCCCTCTATTCACAGCATTCACTATTCAACTGCAAGTGAATTAGCTTGGGCATGGTCAAAGGTTTTAATTTCATAGCCTCTGTCACGATAAAACTTATACCGTTGCCGAGCCGCGATTTTATCGTGCTCCTCATCGCCTACAAGCTCGACCAAATGCGTAAATCTGCTGAAAAACCCCGGTGTGCTGGGCGTTAAATTGATTAACATATCATCCTGCAGCAAGGCATTCTCCTGCCAGTGAATAATTACTGGCGTTTGTTTTGCTAATGTGTGATTTACAAGCACATTCGGCAGAAAACTTTCAGCTTTCTTTTGCCACAAACCTGCACTCACTTTACCCGCCATGCTTTCATCATCCGCCAGAATGGTCACCAGCCGACGTTTTGACAACGAAGACTGAACCAGATCCGATATTGTCTGAGGCTTATCAGCAACATTAAAATAAAAATCAATGCGTGTCATGATTTAATTTAACTATCACTTACTATTTGTACGCGTTATTTGGCTTTTGCCGCGCGCCGCACCAAAAATGTCGTTAGCAGCGGAACTGGACGACCTGTACCACCCTTTTCTTTACCAGATTTCCATGCGGTTCCCGCAATATCCAAGTGTGCCCAATCATATTTTTTAGTATAGCGCGATAAGAAGCAGGCCGCGGTAATGCTGCCGCCAGCGCGCCCGCCGATATTGGCCATGTCGGCAAAATTGCTATCCAGCTGCTGTTGATAATCCTCCCACAGCGGCATATGCCATGCACGGTCGTGCGAAACCTCACCTGCTTCTAACAGCTCTTTTGCCAAAGCGTCTTTATTGCTGAACAAACCGCTCGGGTGGTGTCCCAAGGCAATGACGCAGGCGCCGGTCAGTGTCGCAATATCGACCACGGCGCTTGGCTCAAAACGTTCGGCATAGGTGAGTGCATCGCATAGAATCAGGCGGCCCTCGGCATCGGTATTCAGCACTTCAATGGTCTGCCCGGACATGCTGGTGAGGATGTCACCCGGCTTAATGGCGCCTGCGTCCGGCATGTTTTCGCATGTGGGGATAATGCCAACTACATTCATTGGCAAATCCATCTCGCCTATGGATTTAAATGTACCGAGTACGCTGGCCGCACCGCACATGTCATACTTCATTTCATCCATATCGGCGCCAGGTTTAATCGAAATGCCGCCGGTATCAAAAGTGATACCCTTGCCCACAAGCACAGCAGGCTTTTGTTTTTTATTGCCTTTCTGATGCTGCAGCACAATCAGACGCGGCGGCTGCTTGCTACCTTGTGCAACTCCCAGGAACGACCCCATACCCAGCTTTTCGATTTCGGCCTTGTCTAACACCTCCACTTTGAATCCATACTGTTTGGCAAGTTTTTCAGCCTGCTCGCCTAAATAGGTCGGCGTACAGATGTTGGGCGGCAAATTACCCAGATCTTTGGCCAAACACACACCGGAACTAATCGCCAAACCAAGTTTTATGCCGGCTTCTGCCTGCGTGTTTTCAGGTTTGGCGACATAAATCGCGATTTTATTCAGCGTCTTCGGTTCAGCTTTTTTGGCTTTAATGGCATTCACCTGGTAAGTCGCATCCATCGCCACTTCCACAAGCTGCGCAACTTTACTATGAATGTCGGATTTTTTAATGGGTAATTCAGTCAAGAAAATACTCGCGCTGGCAACACCTTTCGGCAGCGCCTTAATCGCGGCGCGTACGGCCTGGCGATAATGACGCTCGCCGAATTCTGCCTGTTTACCCAGACCCACCAGTAGAACACGTGCCGCAACAATCCCTGCAACCTGGTGCAACACCAGCGTGGAGTTTAATTTGCCTTCCATATCGCCATTTTTCAGCACTGCACTGATGGCTTTATTCGAAGCAACATCTAAATTTTTTGCTGCATCCGTTAACTTGCGGCCCTCAAATACGCCTACAATCAGACAATCTGACCGTTGTTTTTCAGGATTTCCGTTTTTTATGCTAAATTCCATTTTAATCTCTTTTAATTTTTACCAAATTTAGGCTAATTCTACCCTACTTAATTATCTAGCGTTTTGATGCGAATTCAAAGCGCAATATTGAACATATTTAAATTGAAAATATTCAAAAAATCTTTATCGCATGAGCTTATCGGCACCGCCAGTGCAATGTTCTTTATATTGATCGGCATTGTCATCGCCCAACGCGCCGGCCATTTGGTGCAGCTTGCCGCAAAAGGTATTTTGCCCAACGATGCGATTAATATCATACTCGGCTTTAATATGGTGAAATTCCTGCCGATGATTTTATCTTTAAGTATTTTTCTCGGCGTTTTACTCACGCTTACGCGCTGGCATCGCGATTCTGAAATGGTGGCCTGGTTTAGCTCGGGCTTAAGCATTACCCAATGGATACGCCCCATTTTAACTTTTGCCACGCCCATCATTGTTGTCATCACGCTTTTAAGCCTATGGGTGATGCCCTGGGCCACGCAAAAAGGCCAGGATTTCAGAACTCAGCTAAAAAGCCGGGACGAGCTCTCATCCATCAGTCCGGGGGTGTTTAAGGAATCCAATAATGGCGACCGTGTTTACTTTGTAGAAAGCTTTGATGAACTTGGCAACGTAGTAAAAAATATCTTTGTACAGTCCACGCAACATCAAAAAACCGGAGTGATTGTAGCAAGTACCGGCTACCGTAAAAAAGAAGCAAATGGCGACAATTTTCTGGTATTGGAAAAAGGCCGTCGCTACGAAGGCAAGCCAAATTCCGCTGAAGTTTCGACCACAGAGTTTGAGCGCTATGCGATACGCGTCCAAACCAAGGAAGCTGCTCCAGAACCATACCCCAAACAAGCCATGACTACCAAACAGTTATTGCTGGAAAAAAACCCCGGCAACAAGGCCGAGTTGCAATGGCGGCTGGCCATTCCCATCTCCGCACTGGTGCTGGTGCTGCTGGCAGTTCCCATTAGCTTTGTTGACCCGCGTGCGGGGCGCTCGCTCAACCTCATTTTTGCACTGGTCATTTATATCATTTACAACAACATGCTCAGTATTTTTCAGGCGTGGGTCACGCAGGGCAGAATAAGCGCCATGGTCGGCCTGTGGCCGGTACACCTGTTTTTTCTGATGCTGGCATTTTATATGTATTATCGACGCAACCATCTGCTGCCCTTGATGCCAAAATTTCCGGCCATTCTTTCCAAAGCCTGGTCAGGTTATCAAAGGAAATCCAGAATACGATGAAAACGCTTAACCGCTATTTTTGGCAAGAAACCAGCGTCAATATTTTGATGATCATGCTGGGCCTGCTCGCCATGTTCTCGTTTTTTGATTTAATCCAGGAGCTTGATAACCTTGGCCAAGGCAGCTATGGCATTAGTCAGATGCTGGTGTTTGTATTATTGAGCGTACCTGGACACGTGTACGATGTAGTGCCGGTCGCTGTGCTGGTCGGCATGATGTATAGCCTGGGCACGCTGGCGCGCAATTCTGAACTCGTGGTAATGCGTGTGAGTGGGATATCTTTACTGAATATCGGTTTAATCCTGCTTAAAGTCGGTTTATTGTTCACCGTCATCACTTTTGTGGTCGGTGAACTGATTACACCAATCAGTGAAAAAATGGCGCAGCGCATGCGCATAAAAGCAACCGATTCGGTGGTGGCACAAGACTTCAGATCCGGCTTATGGGTAAAAGACGGCAAAAGCTTTGTGAATGTTGAAACCGTTTTGCCCGATGCCAGTCTGTTAAATGTGCACATTTATGAGTTTGACCAAGACTTCAAATTGCGCAGTATCAGCATTGCCAAAAAAGCTGATTTTGCTGACGAACATTGGGGATTAACCGCAGTCACACAAACGAAATTTAATACGTATCAGAAAATCGAGCAGAACAACGTTCAGACACAATTTTTTAACAAGGCTAACTGGAAATCACTGATTCGCCCGGAGTTGCTCAATGTGCTGCTGGTTGCGCCGGAGAAAATGTCGGCATGGAATTTGTACTCATTTATCAACCACTTAGAGACAAATAAGCAGAAAACAACCCGTTATGAAGTGGCGCTTTGGTCTAAAATGATTTATCCGCTTGCCTGCATGGTCATGGTGATTTTGGCACTGCCTTTTGGCTTTTTACAGCAGCGCGCAAGCGGCACCAGTGCCAAGATTTTTACTGGCGTCATGCTGGGCGTGGCGTACCAGATTATGAATCGGGTGTTTATTCATTTGGGCGTATTGAATGATTGGCCGCCTTTAATGAGCGCAATTATTCCTACGGTGATATTTTTGATTGCAGGGTTGAGTTTGCTATTTGTGATTGAGCGCAGGTAAGTAAGGCTAAGCCACACGGATAAAACGCGTCTTTAACAACCTGTCATGCAAAAACAACCGATCTTTATCCACCAGAACCCAAACAAAGCCCAGCCCAAGTGCCAATATTGATGCGCTTGCCAGGGCATATCTAATTAGCGCCTGTTTTATACTTAGCGTGGTATTTTGCTGATTCACCAGTTTGATTTTCCAGGTTTGTGCCGCTAAAGTCTGCCCGGTTTTGCTCCAGCACCAAACAAAATAGGCACCCGCTACCGACCATAAAGACAATCTCAAGTAAAAAAGCCTGTAGGAGGTTGTCGCCTCACCAAACAATCTCACAAAAATCCATGTGCACAGCATCCAGAGCGCAATCAACAATAACAGCTCATAAATACAAGCGGCAAAAAGTCTAAGGCGTGTAACATTTTTGGTCATGTCATTTTTTCATTCATGATATAAAAAAGCCTGCTATTGATTCGATAGCAGGCTAGCATTTCTAATATCGGAAAATAAAGAATTACTCTAAATTTGTAAGTTTATTCCAGAATCCTGAATTACTCCAAGTCTGGCCCGTATTCCAATTCCGCAGACTCCTTGCGCAGCTTTGCACGCTCCGCCTCAGGTAATTTTTGATGTTCAGCCCATTTTTTGCGGATTTCATCTTGCTTCTCCGGGCTAAGCGCATGAAACTGCACATACCGTTTACGCGCATTTTCGCGTTCGTAAGGTGTCATGCGACTCCAGCTGTTAAGGCGCTTTTGCACACGCTGTTGCTTTTGCGCATCCATTTTCGGATAGTCCTTGGCAATATCCAGCATTTTTTCGCGCTGCCAGGGTCTTAAAGTATCCCACTCTGACCCTAATGGCGCTAGAACCTTGCGCTGCTCTTCAGTAAGTTGGCTCCATGTTTGAATTGGTGCCCCATTACCAGCGTCATCATTCACCGATGATTTAATGCTGCCGATATCGCCCATTGCCACCAAGGTATTCTCTTTTGAACAGGCGAATCCACTCACTTGTAGACTGATTACTACAGTTGCTAACAACAATATATTTTTATTCATTCAAGCACGACTTCTTCTTATATAAACTCTAAAAAATTCTTTAATTATAATTAAACTATAACTTACCTTGTCCGTTGTTTAAATAAGGCTCAAAACTCCTGTCCACAAAGGCTTCGGGGGGCAGATCCGCACTTAGCAAAAATGCATCGCTAGAATCTTTTTGGCTAAATGACTGCATGATCACAAACCCCGCAATAATTGCTCCCAGCACTAAGCCTGTACTAACAATACGATGATGTTCCGCCCATAAATAGATATTACTCAAGGTGCCATCGCGATTAACGCCCGTGCCAGCAATTTGCTGTGCATGCGTCTTTACCGCACGCTCACGGCCGTTTTCTAACTGTTTAAGCGTGCGCATGCTCAAACGCTTGGCGTGCGCGTCCAGCAAGCCAGCAATCTGCTTGGCTTGTACGTCTAATTTGCCATTTTTTAACTCTTGATCTATATCGTCCATATTATGACTTTACTCCTAAACTCGCCATTGCTTTGCTCCCGAATCCCTGTTTCTGCAAAAGCGCAGCCAAGGTATGTACCGCACGCGAGCAGTGCGTTTTGACGCTACCCTCCGAGCAACCCATTATTATGGCAGTTTCAGCTACATCCATTTCTTCCCAATAACGCAATACAAAGGCCTCGCGTTGACGCGCGGGTAGCTTTTCAATCGCCTTCTCGATGATCACCATGGTCTGGCTACGTTCAAGTTGCACCATGGGGTTATCCGACTCATCTTCAACATCAATGGTGTCAAGCGGGTCATGATCTTCCTCTCCATCTTTGCCGGCACCAAAAGATGACAACAGCGTTGTCCACAAATTGCGTACTTTCTGCCTGCGCCAGAAATCGCGCATGGTATTCTGCAAAATGCGCTGAAACAACATGGGATACTCTGTAACTGGTTTATCGGCATATTTTTCAGCCAACTTTAACATAGCATCCTGCACAATATCCAGCGCCACGTGGTCATCGCGCACAGCATACACTGTCTGCTTGAATGCACGTCGCTCCACGTCCCGCAAAAAATCTGATAATTCTTGAGAACTAGCCATGAATTTCGTTATTTAATCAGTGAGTATAAGTATATCAGCTTTAAGTTTTTACTGACTGTGGTTCCTAGGCTAACTTGTTTTCGCCCAGCTTTTGGTTACAATCCCTATAATACTTGGTTCGGTCGGGAGTTGAGAAGAATTATGACGCGCATTTTATTGCTGATTGTTTTAGTCTGGATATTGTATCTAATCGTGAAACGCTTTATCGCAAACGCAAATCCAAAGCCTACACAATCTGGCACGGAAGAGAAATTCGTGCAGTGTTCACACTGCGGCTGCCATGTGCCTATGAGCGAAAGCCTGATCAAAAACGGCAAAATCTACTGTAACAACCCGGAATGCCAGAAATAGCATGGCGATTGATTTAGTTGCGCATTTGGACGCCAAGATAAACACCACACGCTGGCACAGCCTTAAACTTTACAACGCATATCGCTTTCTGATTGCGCTGTTGCTGATGGTCACACAAAATGTGATCAGCAATAACAACTGGCTGCAAAGCGCCAATATGGCAGTGTCTGCCGATTTATTCTCGGCCTTAGTCGTTGGCTATTTTGTTTTTAGCATCATTTCAGCCATTTTTACCTGGCTGGAAAAACCCGATATTGACATCAGCCTGCCGATTCAAATCATCATCGATATTGTATTTATTGTGCTGATGATGCACGCACAGGACGGCAGCCAAGGCGGGATTGGCTTATTGTTGATTATCGCCATCGCCAGCATCAGTTTAATCAGTGAAGGCCGCCTAGCCTTATTTTATGCGGCTATCGCCAGCATTGGCATTTTGTTGGAGCAATCCTACCGTATTTTATTTATTGATAAGGCCGCCGGCAATTACACGCCTGCGGTATTACTGAGTTTGGGCTGTTTCGCCACGGCCTGGCTGGCATACAGCCTGGCCAAGCGCGCAAAACAAAGTGAATTATTAGCCTCTCAACGCGGCCTGGATGTACAGAATATGGCGCAGATCAACGCCTTGATTACGCATGAGATGCAAGACGGAGTGCTGGTAGTAGACCAGGAGTTTCAGATCAAGCATCACAACACGCAGGCAGAAGTGCTGCTCGGTCTGGAATCCAGAAACTGGCAGGAGAAACCGCTCAGCGAAGTTTCGCCTGAAATCGCCAGCATGATGCAGCATTGGCTGGAAGAGACAGAATTATTACATGATTTCGCACCGACTAATATCATCACCGCCAACATCCTTAAACTGAACACGCTTTCACGCGAATTACGGCTCAGGTTCTTACCAATCTCAGAAAACCGCCATCAGGGCGCCGTGATTTTTATTGAGGATTGGTCGCAGATGCAAACGCAGGCGCATCAAGTCAAATTGGCTGCACTGGGCCGGTTAACCGCCAATATCGCCCACGAGATTCGCAATCCGCTAAGCGCGATCAGCCACGCCAATCAATTACTTCAAGAAGAAGATACCGACCCAGCCACCAAGCGCATGCTGCAAATCATTGGTGATAATGTGCAACGACTGGATCAAATCATTAAGGACGTCCTGGAACTGAATCGACGCGATCGCACCAACCAGGAGATGATTCACCTGGAACATTTTATTTTCGATTTTTATACGCAGTTTTGTGCGGTAGAGAAAATTCCGGCTTCCTGTTTTAAGCTGACTCTGATTAATGCAGAAACCGTTATTTCGTTTGATCGCCGACATTTAAATCAAATTTTATGGAACCTGTGTAAAAATGGCTGGCGTCACTGTAAAAAAGCTGAAAATAGCCTAAAATTGACGCTTGCTTTGACAGAAAAAACAAAAACGGTGCATATCGAAATTAGTGATGATGGTTCTGGCATTCCGGAAAGTGTGCGCAGCCATTTGTTTGAGCCATTTTTTACGACCGAGAAATCAGGTACCGGGCTTGGCCTTTATATCGCGCGTGAACTGGCCGATGCCAATGGTGCAAAACTGCAATATAAGTCTTCAGAAGCTGGTACGCAATTTATCATCCACATCAAAAAGGTTTAGTAATACATGGCGCAACAGTTTAATTGTTTGGTAGTTGACGACGAAACCGATATTCGCGAGCTGGTAGTATTGACACTGGAACGCATGGATATCAGGGCGGACAGCGCCGGAAATTTGGAAGAGGCCAAACAACTGCTAGCCACTAGAAAGTATGACCTGTGTTTGACCGACATGCGGCTACCGGACGGACTGGGGCTTGAACTGGTGCAGCATATTTCAGCCAATTACACGGGCTTGCCTGTAGCAGTGATTACCGCTTATGGTAGCGCTGAAAACGCCGTGTCTGCCTTAAAAGCGGGTGCATTTGATTATTTGACTAAGCCCATTTCTCTTAAGCAGTTGCGCCCGCTTGTGGAATCCGCGCTTAAACTTTCGAGCACCGATGTAAAAGAAACACAAAATACCGGCGATTTAATCGGCAACTCGCCCGCCATGAGCTATGTGCGCACCATGATAGAAAAGCTTGCGCGCAGCCAGGCGCCTGTCTATATCAGTGGAGAATCGGGCAGCGGCAAAGAGCTGGCGGCCAGGCTGATTCACAGCAACAGCTCACGCCGCGATAAAGCCTTTATTGCTGTCAATTGCGGTGCGATACCGGAAAACCTCATGGAAAGTGAATTTTTTGGTTACAAAAAAGGCGCCTTTACCGGCGCCGCGCAGGATACGCTAGGCTTATTTCAGGCAGCGAACGGCGGTACGTTATTTTTGGACGAAGTGGCTGATTTACCACTTGCCATGCAAGTAAAGTTATTGCGTGCGATTCAGGAGAAAAAGGTACGCAGCGTGGGCGGCACGACAGAAGAAGCGGTGGATGTACGCATTATCAGCGCGACGCATAAGAATTTAAGCACCCTGATGGAGCAAGGTCTGTTCAGGCAGGATTTATATTACCGCCTGAATGTCATTCAGCTCAAAATGCCTGCATTACGAGACCGCCCGGAAGACATCCCGGAGCTTACACAAAAATTATTGCAAAAACTGTGCATGGCACAGTCAATTGCCGTACCTGTGCTTGAAGAAAGCGCTTCAAAACTTATTTCAGAACTGCACTTTGCGGGCAATGTACGTGAGCTGGAAAACATGCTGGAGCGCGCGCTGGCTTTATGTGATGGCCAAAAAATCAGCACTGATGACTTGTTCATGGGTGAAGAAATCAAAGTGAGAAGCGAAGAAGCAGGCCATTTTGACCCAGGTAAAACACTGGATATCGGCTTGCCGGAATATCTGGAAGACATCGAAAAACGCGCGATTCTAAAAGCCTTGGCAAAAGCCAATAACAACAAAACCGCAGCAGCCAAATTGCTCGGGGTGAGTTTTAGAACACTGCGTTACAGGCTCGCCAAGCTCGGCCTGGCCAAAGAGGAAGATGCTGATTTGGAAAGCGATAATTTAGAAGAAAACTAACTGAGCGCGATGACCAAATAACCAATATACAGAGTGCCATTCACCAGCAAATGCCAGACTCTGATACCGCCCTTAGCCATTAAATAACGCATCCAGCCTGCAGCAATCAGCGTCACGATAATCCCCCACAACACTTCTTTGCGCGGCTCCCAAGGCGTGAGCATAATACCAATCGCCGGCAACAACGTACCCTGAAAAACCATCGCACCGGTAATGTTACCGAACGCCAACGTGTCTTTGCCTTTGCGTATCCACAAGATGCTGTTCACCTTTTCAGGAAGCTCGGTCGCGATAGGAATAATCAGCAGAGATAACAACAGCGCGGAAATGCCAAGTAGATGCGAAGCTTCTTCCACACCGCCAATAAAACCTTTCGCACCCGCAATCAACAGGCCCAGACCTAATAAAAGCTGTATCACGATCACTACCATGTTATTAGGCAGCCCCAATTTACATAAAAACATATCGCTATCGGCTTCTGTGACATGGCCATCCTCTACCAGGGCTTTAGAGGCACGTAATGTCACCATCACATAGATAAAATAGATCATCACCATGCAGAAACCTAAGCCATAGCGCACGGCAACCATACCGTGCGGTATGAAGAGCGCGATGGTCGCAAACCCGAATGCAACCAGAAAAAAATTGAGGTCGCGGGTTAGGCCGGTACGTTCTGGTCTTAGATGGCCGTGTGTGCCGCGACGCTTCCATACCGAAACCGCCATCAGGCACACCGACAAAGTAGCCAGCATCAATGGCGCGCCTAAAATCGCCCCTACGCCGATTTCTTCATTGGTGGCTGCATTTTGTGTACCTGCAAGCAAAGCAAGCAAGGGCACGGAAGTTTCCGGCAAGGCTGTGCCAACCGCGGCGAAGAGCGAACCGGTCACGCCCTCAGAAATGCCGAGCTTTTCGCCCAAATGTTCCAGCGCGTTAGTAAACACTTCTGCCGCAATTAAAATTACCACCAACATCGCCAAAAGCAGCACAAAAACCATGGTTTTACCTTTACAATAAACTACTTAATAAACAGAATTCTAGCTGATAACACCCTTATTTGCATGCCGAACAATAAATTAAAACTGAATGCGGCCGGCTATGTTGAGCCTGCCACACAAATCTCCTCACCCAATTATGACGCAAGGCCAGAACACTGTTCGGTGAATATGATTGTCATTCACAACATCAGCCTGCCTCCCAATGAATACGGGGGTGCTGGCATCGTGCAATTATTCACCAACCAGCTTGATCCCAATGAACACCCTTACTATGCCGAAATTTACGCGCGCAAAGTATCGTCACATTTTCTCATTCGGCGCGATGGCGAACTGATTCAATTTGTATCGTGTCTGCAGCGCGCCTGGCATGCGGGCGTATCAAACTGGCAGGATCGTGAACGTTGTAACGATTTTTCTGTCGGAATTGAGCTGGAAGGCAGTGATTTTGAGGCATTTGAACCAGCACAATACCATACGCTTAACTTGCTGCTTGAATGTTTGAGTAAGGCTTACCCTATACAAGATATTGTTGGGCATTCAGATATTGCACCAGGCCGTAAAACCGATCCTGGACCATATTTTGATTGGCACAAAATAAAACAAATTAAAAAACTATAATGAAGACATTTATGCACAACATCTCTTCCTCTCTTTTTATCGGGCTGCTATCTTTGCTATTGATCGCCTGCGGCGCAAAAGACGATGGAACAGCTGAAAAGTCTGAAAAAAAAGGCCAGAAACCTACCCTTGTTACCATTACTGAAGTCAAGAACCAAGCGATTGAAACTACAGAAGTGGCCATCGGCTCGCTGGAAGGCCTGGTAGACCCAACGGTAGCAGCAGAGGTGGCTGCACGCGTGGTTAAAGTGCTGGTTAACCCTGGTCAAACCGTCAAACAGGGGCAACTCATCGCCATTTTAGATGCCGCCGATTTCACCATGCAGCGCAATGAAGCACAGGCGGAAATTGCGCGCATTCAGGCATTATTGGAAAACCAGGCCAAAATCGTTGCCCGCAACCAGGCTTTAGTTGATAAAAAATTTATCTCCCAAAACGCGGTAGATAACGACATTGCCCAGCAAAACGTACTGAAACAACAACTTGAGGCAGCGAGAGCGCGCGTCGCGAGCATCAACCACAGCAGCAGAAAAACCAGGGTGCTTGCACCTGTCAGCGGTGTGATAGAGAAAAAAATTGTGGATACGGGCGATTTCGTGCGTGTGGGGGATCCCATCGTGCAAATTATTTCCAAACAGAGATTACGCGCGCATCTGCCTTTTCCAGAACACATCGGCGCACAACTCAAACCTGGCCTCAAAGTACGGCTCACAACACCCACCAGCGACAAACCGGTCGAAACCGTGATTCACGAACTAAAACCCATGATTACTGAAGGCAGCCGCACAGTAGACGTGATTGCGGACGTGCTAGACGCCCCCGGCTGGCAACCTGGCGCCAGCGTTACTGGTACCGTGATTTTAGGCTCGCAGGCAGCCGCCATGATGATTCCCGAGCAAAGCCTGGTGCTGCGCCCTGCGGGTGAAGTGGTTTATGTCGTACGCAACAATATTGCATATCAGGCAGTCGTAAAAACCGGTTTGCGCCAAAATGGCATGATTGAACTGCTGGAAGGCTTGAAAGCGAATGATGTCATCGTGGTGGACGGCGCCGGCTTTTTGACGAATGGGGCACCAGTCAAGATTGGTCATGAAAAAAACTAGTTACTATTGTTTATTAAAATGCTTCTAAAAATTCAAAGTTCTAAATCAGGCAAGGCGCGCGCAAAAAATTGCGACGCCGCATATGTTTGATTATGTAAGGAGTAATTTTTTGCGCGCAACACAGCATGATGACGAAGTTTGGATTTTTAAATGACGCTGCCTGAACTATCGATAAAACGCCACGTCCTCGCCTGGATGCTATCCGGCGTCATCATACTATTCGGCCTCATCGCTTACCAGCGCATTGGCGTAGACCGCATCCCTTCTATTGATTTCCCGATCATTATGGTCAATACCACCTTGCGCGGCGCTGACCCGGAAGTGGTTGATACCAGCATCACCAGCGTGATTGAATCCGCCGTCAATACCACACCCGGCATTGAGCATATTGAGTCTGCTTCATCGCCCGGCGTTTCCAGCATCAAAATTACCTTTGCGTTGAGCAAGAACATCGATGTGGCGTACAACGAGGTGCAAGCCAAAGTGAATCAGGTATTGCGCCGCCTGCCCGACGACACCGATCCGCCAACTGTGCAAAAGGTCGACACCAACGCTGCACCCGTGATCTGGCTGGCTTTGAGCGGCGACCGCACCATCCAGCAACTCAATTTGTACGCCAATAACGTACTGAAGAAGAAATTTGAAACCATTCAGGGCGTAGGCGAAGTGACGCTTGGCGGCCGCCGCGACCGGGTGATTCGCGTTAATGTCTCGCCGGAGCGCATGGCTGCCTACAAACTCACCGCCAACGATTTAGTTTCTGCATTTGATCGCGAACACGTGCAGCTTCCAGGCGGCTTTCTGGTCAGCCAGCAGGCGGAACAGTTGGTCAAGCTCGACCTTGAGTTTCATAATACCCAAACACTCGCGGATATGGTCGTGCTCACAAAAGCTGGCGTGCCCATTCGTCTAAAAGACATCGCCACGATTGAAGACGGCATTACAGACAATCGCCAGGTGGCGCGCTACAATGGCAAACCCACAGTGGGCATTGGCATGGTGAAAATCGCAAACGCCAATACAGTGGAAATCATTAAAGAAGTCGAACGCAGGCTTGAAGCCGATATTCGCCCTAATCTGCCGGCCGGCATGACGCTCGAAATTTCGAGCAACGACTCCATTTTCATCAACCAGCTTGTCGCATCGCTTAAAGAGCATCTGGTTGAAGGAACGCTGTTTGCCGCGCTGATTGTATTAATCTTTATGCGCTCTTTCAGCTCTACGCTGATGATTTGTCTGGAAATCCCCGTTTCGTTGCTGGGCGCAATCGCGGTAATGTATTTTGCCGGCTACACCTTCAACAGCATGACCTTGCTGGCCTTACTGTTGCTGATCGGTGTGGTGGTGGATGATGCCATTGTGGTGCGGGAGAGCATTCTAAGGCACATGTCTGGCGAAGCTGGTACTGGCTTGAGCGCAAGCGACTTGAAAGACCCGCTAGCGGTAGCGGCGTTTCGCACCAAAGCCACCATTGTCGGCAGTAACGAAGTAGTGTTTGCGGTGCTGGCCTCCTCTGCATCGTTGGTGTGCATATTCGCGCCGGTGATTTTTATGGATGGCGTCATCGGCATGTTTTTTAAATCGTTTGCCGTGGTGGTCACGTTTGGTGTGCTTGTTTCGTTATTTGTTTCGCTCACGCTCACGCCCATGCTGTGTTCGCGCTATCTCAGCGTTACCCATAATGAAAATGCGCTTTACAAGGCTATTGGCCGCGGGTTGAATACGCTGGAAAGCGTTTACAAAAAACTGTTGCACTTCGCGCTCGATCACCGTGGCCTGGTCTTGTTATTCACCACTGTTTTCGTAGGTGCCACTGGTTTCTATTCGCTCAAACATGTCGCTAAAGACTTTGTGCCGGAAGCGGATGAAAGCAGTTTCAGCATCAGTATCAAAACCCCTTTAGGTTCGAGCCTGGCCTACACAGATTCGCGCCTGAAACTGGTTGAAGCCGCTGTGGCCAGCCATAAAGATGAAGTAGCGAGCTACTTTGCCACCATTGGCGCGGGCTCCCGCGGGCAAGTCAACCAGGGCAATATCAATGTACGCTTGAAACCTAAAGAAGAACGGGTCAAGAGCCAGCAAACCCTGATTAAAGAGTTAAAAAAAGAATTCGATAAGATTCCCGGCGTACGCGCGATTCCGTCACCCACCTCTATAGTGCGCGGTCAGCGCTCAGAGAAACTGCAATTCAACCTGACAGGCGCCAATTTACAGGAGATTGGCCGCATTTCGCAGCTGATGCAGCAAAGCTTGAGCAACAATCCCGACATGGGGAAAGTGGATGTAGATGTGCAACTGGACTTGCCGCAGCTCAATATGCAGATTGACCGTGCACGCGCAGCAACACTAGACCTGAGCGCTAATGACATTGCCACCGCCGTGAGTTTATATGCTGGCGGCATCAATGTAGCAAAATATAATGACTCCACCAGCGATGGCCAGCGTTACGACATCCGCCTGAAATCAAGCGAAACCTTGCTTAAAAATGCAGCAGATCTAAGCAAAATTTATCTCCGAAGCGCAAGTGGCGAGTTGGTCAGGTTAGACGCTGTGGCCAGCTTCAAGGCAGAGTTGGGTGCGGCCGTCATTGGCCGCTATGATTTGCAGTATGCGGTTAATTTTTACGCCAACCCCAACATGCCACTGGGCGAGGCGGTGGATCTGGTGAATAAAACCATCGCTAAACTGGTGCCACCAAATTACAAGGTTAAATTCACAGGCCAGGCCGAAGAGCTTGGCAAAACCATGAAAAACGTGAAATTTGTATTTTTGCTCGCTTTTGTCCTGCTCTACATGGTGCTGGCGAGCCAATTTAACTCGTTTATTCAGCCCCTTATCATCATGCTCGCGCAACCGCTCGCTATTATCGGCGGACTTATCGCTCTTTTGATTTCTGGCGACACGCTCAATATTTTCTCGATGATAGGCTTGGTGTTACTGATAGGCCTGGTCGCCAAAAACTCGATTCTGCTGGTGGATTTAACCAACCAACTGCGTGAAAAAGGTGCCAGCATCAACGAAGCACTTAAAGAAGCTTGCCCGATCAGACTACGCCCGGTATTGATGACTTCGCTCACCATTATTCTGGCTTTGCTGCCAGCGGCGCTGGGCTTAGGCGCAGGCAGTGAAACCAACCGGCCGCTTTCAGTCGCCATTATCGGCGGCATGATTTCATCGACCTTACTGACTTTAGTGGTGGTGCCGGCAGCATATTCGTTGGTGATGAATGGGCTAGAAAAGCTCCGAACCGGAAAATTTAAAACGAATTAAGCTTTTTTTCGAAAACGAACATGCTCTGGAAGGCAATATCCATGCGGCTCCCAGAGCATCTATTTTTCGCTATTTACAAGTTTTTGCACTACCAGACTCCCCACCATATCACCCTGCACATTTACCGTGGTACGCAAGGTATCGAGCAGGCGGTCTATGGGCAGCAAAATCGCAATCGCTTCGGCAGGCAAGCCGACCGATTGCAGCACCATCACCATCGTGACCATGCCTGCGCTGGGAATGCCTGGCGCGCCCATGGCGGCGATCATGGAGGTGAAAAATACTATCAGCTGCTGAGTCAGGTTAAGGTCCACGCCGACTAGATTAGCGACAAACAGCGCGGCAGCAGCTTCATATAAGGCTGTGCCATCCATGTTAATGGTGGCGCCAAGCGGAATCACAAACCCGGCGATTTCTGGCTTTACCTGTAAATGCTGCGCTGCACAACGCAGGGTAACCGGCAAAGTGGCCGAGCTTGAACTGGTAGCGAATGCCGTCACCAAAGCCTCGCGCGCCCCGCGCCAAAACCAGAGCGGCGACTTGCCTGTAAATAAATACAGCGTCAATGGCAATATCACGATGCCGTGCAACAGCAGCGTGCCGATAACAAGCACCACAAACTTGGCCAGCGTGCCCAGCATGGCAACATCCTGCACCGCAACCAGCTTAATCAGCAGCGCCATGATGCCGAGTGGCGCCAAGCGCATCACCCAGCCGACTATACGCATGGTGATTTCCAGGCCTTCTTGCAGCAGAGATAAAATACTTTTATAACGCTCGCCGCCCATCACCAGCGTGACGCCCAATATCAGCGCGAATAACACCACAGCCAGCACGTTACCTTCACTTAACGCTTTAAATGGGTTAACAAACAAGCCATGTAAAAACTGTGCGAAAAATTCGGGTAGCGGCAATTGCTTTGCTTCAAAGTTTTGCAAGGCATGCTCAAACATCGGCAGGCTCAACCCGCTACCCGGCTTGAAGTAAAGGCTGGCGGCCATGCCCAGCACTATCGCAATCCCCATAGAGCATACAAAAAACAGGAGTGTGGTTACCCAAACGTGATGCATTTGCTGGTGTTGCCGCAAATTGGCAATCCCCACGGTGATTGAGCAAAACACCAGTGGAATCAAGATCATTTTGAGCAAATCGATAAACAGCATGCCGACCAGGCCGGAGGCATACAAACCTCCCTGTGCGACAGGGTTTTCTGCACCTAGTGTTTGAAAATACAGTCCGACTGCTACACCAGCAATTGCCCCTATTAAAATTTGGGTGTTAAGGCTAGGCAGTTTCATCTTTAATCATTTTGCGTTCAAACACCGCTGCAAAAAAACCATCGGTGCCGTGCAGATGTGGCAATAATTTTAAATATTTGCCTGTATCCAGTTTGATGTGCTGCTGGCTTAGAATCTCATTGGCTGGCAGCAAATCAAACTCTGGATGAGCAGTTAAAAACGCTTCGGCAATTGCCTCGTTTTCGTCTTGCAACAGACTGCAAGTGGCGTAAATCAAGCGCCCGCCTGCCTTGGTGAGTTTTGCTGCGCGCGCCAGAATATTGGTTTGCTTAACATTCAGTTCCTGCACATCCTGCTCGGTTTGGCGCCATTTTAAGTCCGGGTTACGTCGCAAAGTGCCTAGCCCACTGCAGGGCGCATCCACCAGCACGCGGTCAAACTTGCCATTAAGACGCTTTAACTTGGGATCGTTTTCGCTCGTAATCACCTGCGCATGCAGATTGGACAAGCCAGAGCGTTTTAAGCGTTGCCCCAAATTTTGTAAGCGCCGTTCTGAGACATCGAACGCATAAAGTCGGCCCGTGTTTTTCATCAACGCGCCTATGGCCAGGCTTTTACCGCCTGCGCCCGCACAGAAATCTGCTACCATCTGGCCGCGTTTTGGCGCGACCAAATAGGCCAATAACTGGCTGCCTTCGTCCTGCACCTCGATTTTACCTTCGGTGAATAATACATGGCGGCTGATGCCCATGCGGTTAGGCATGCGGATACCAATTGGCGAATACGGAGTAGCTTTAATGACATCTTCGTTAGAAGTGTTTTCAGCCAGCATTTTTTTAAGCACCTCATCCCGGTTGCCTTTGATGGTATTGACGCGCAAATCCAGACTCGCCTGCTCGAACATGCTGCGGCAAATCGTCAACGCTTCTGTTTCGCCATATTGCGCTACCAGCTTATCCCACAGCCAATCGCGCACGTCGGCCTGCACGGCCAAAGGCAAATTTTCGGTCGATTTGGCCTTAATCGCATGCGCCCACTCGGTTTGCTGCTCGGTCAATACCGGCTCAAGCTCGCGGATGCTCTTGCCTTGAATACGCAGTAGCCACGCCAGTATGAGTTTACGCGCATCATCTGGGTCGTTCTCCTCATTGGCGGCTACCGTACTTAAATAACGCAGACGGCGCAGCACGCCATATACGCTCTCGGCCACAAAAGCACGGTCTTTGGTGCCGAGTTCACGGTTATTGCGAAAAAACTCACTCAATTTGGCATCTGCCGGACTATTGAAATCAAGCAGATTGGCTAGCACCACTGCGGCCTGACGGATTAGATTTGCATTCATTGTTTATCTTTTTATAAAGTTTGATTAATTGTTTGTTTTACTAATTATTTACTGTGGGGCGGTTGGTGTTGATGCGGGTTGCCACCATTTCAACCACATCGCCATTTTTCTCTGTTTTACGAATCTTAACCGGCACGAATTGATAATCTATCGCCAGCCATAATTCGGTCTTTTCATCTGCATCGCTATTGCTGTGTGTGATATGGATAGTTTTAAGCTCGCCCAGCACACTATTAATGTTCTCCTCACCCTCAAAGCTATAGTCATATGTTGCTAATTTCTTGCCTGTGGCAATATGAATTTGCATGGTTTGCAAAGGCGCCACATACATAAACTGATACATAAAACTCAGTATATCTTGCGTACCTTCGGACAGATCCTCTGTTTTAGCGCCTTTTGAGGTCTGCAAGATCACTTTTCTGGTTTGCCAATCAAAATTGGCAGTGCGGGTTTTATCTGTTTTGTTGCCAAACTGGTATAAGTAACTCTTCGGTTGCAGCCCAGCCTTGGTCAGCTCGCCCTCGCTGGTTTGCAATAAATCCGGAAACAGCAATGCAACGATACCGCTACCCTCAGTAAGCCATTTCAATTGATATTGCTTATTATCAATCAGATTGTAAGTGATTTTGGCCTTGCCTTCTGTGCTGCCGTCGATTCTTGTACGCACATCAAAATCCGTTTCCACATATTGATACGCATTTTCGTTAATCACCAAACCTGCATCTCCCAACTGCGGCTCTTCTTGTGGCGGATCTGGTTCGCTGCTTTCAGTTTGCGGCTGCGGCGGGTTTTCAGTTACAGGCTCCGGGTCTGGTGCCGCATCCGTCACCGCCGCCTCATTCACTTGATTCGGCATTTCAGCTTCTGGAGGCTCAACAGGTTCAGGCGGCTTGACCGGTGGCGTTGGTTCTGGAATGACTACATCTTCTGGAATTGGTGTTTCTACTGTTTTAACGACCGCCTTAGGCATCTGAATGCTTGCCTCGATCAGATGCATTTCCTTTTTTAAGTCAGGCAGCGTTAAATCAAGTTTTCCCAATAAAAAAAAATGCAGCACAACTGATACAGCCAAAGCAAGTCCCAGCCGCTTGTGGCTCGGGTCGTTCAGCACCTGTTCAAGCTTACTCCACATGAATGTTGGTTAGCGTTTGCTCGAAATTACTGCCGTCTTCATCCGTAAGCTTATAGCGCACCGGCAGATAATACTGATCTTCGGCCAGCCACAGCTGTTTTTTCTCAGCCCCTGCCGCAGCCTCGTTTGAGATATGCAATGCTTTATAGCTTGTTTTTGCAATGTCCAGTTTCAAGCCGCGCGCAATCACTTTATATTGATATTGATGCAGTTTCTTGCCCGTTGTCAGCGTCACATTGACCTCATCCTTTTTAGGTGGCGTAAACATAAATTGATAAACGTAGCTCGCCAGATCTTGCGTGCCCTTGTTTAAGGCTTCGGTTCTGCGCTCACCTTTTACCTGCATACTGAGCATATTTTTTGCCCAATTAAAATCCGCAATCAAAGTCTTCTTGGCGCTATGCCCCTGATGCAACTCGAAATGACTTGGCTTCAAACCCTGACTGGTAACCGCGCCCGTGCTGGTAAGCACGCGCTCACCCATTAAGGCATAAACGCCAAGTCCTTTAGTCACGGATTTAATGCGATACTGTTTGCCATTTTGCGTGAAGCTTTCTTTCACCTTGGCGAATTGCTTGCCGTTGCGGGCGACATCGTATTCAAGCTGGATACTTTTTGGATAGGCCTGCGCCGGGCTTGCGCCCAAAAAACATATTGGCAACAGCAACAAAATAATGAATTGCGATAATCTCAACATGCACTTCTTTCGTAGGCAGAGCCAAAATTGTGTTAGTTCATTTAACGCATCATGACACGATGCGTTGTCTGTATGCTATTAAGGAAGCCCTAAACAACGACCGTAGGCGCTTCACCTGCCTGCTGCTCACGAATATGGCCAATCACTGACACTGTTTCACCTGCTTCAATCAACAAAGACTGGGCTGCATCCGCATATTCTTTTGCCACAATCACCACCATGCCGATACCGCAGTTAAAAGTACGGTACATCTCGTCTTCAGCCACATTACCCTGTGCTTGCAGCCAAGTAAACAAAGGCGGCATTGTCCAACTACCTTTGGTGATTTCAGCGGTGAGGCCACCTGGCAATACACGCGGCACGTTCTCGGTAATACCGCCGCCGGTGATATGCGCCATGCCTTTCACCGGCATCGTCCAGATCAGCTTAAGCAGCGATTTCACATAAATTCTGGTCGGCGCCATCACCACGTCCTTGAACTTACGGCCATGGAAATCCGATTCAAAATCAATGCCTGATTTTTCGATCAGCTTGCGAATCAGCGAGTACCCATTGGAATGCGCACCGCTGGAAGCCAGACCCAGCACCACATCGCCTGCTGCGATCGTTGTGCCATCGATGATGTTGGCTTTATCCACACAGCCCACTGCAAAGCCTGCCAAATCGTATTCACCGGCCGGGTACATGCCTGGCATCTCGGCGGTTTCCCCGCCAACCAGCGCGCATCCCGATTGCTCGCAGCCTTCGGCAATGCCCTTGATCACCTGCGCAGCCGTGCCGACTTCCAGCTTGCCGCAAGCAAAGTAATCCAGGAAAAATAACGGCTCGGCGCCCTGTACGAGGATATCGTTCACGCTCATCGCCACCAGATCAATACCCACAGTATCGTGCTTATTCAGCTCGAACGCCAATTTTAATTTAGTACCTACGCCATCAGTGCCAGAAACCAGCACCGGCTCTTTGAATTTTTGCGGCACGGCAAATAACGAACCAAAGCCGCCGATACCACCCAGCACTTCAGGACGCATGGTACGCTTGGCGAATGGCTTGATTTGCTCCACAAGCGCATCGCCTGCTTCGATATCAACACCCGCATCGCGGTAACTAATGGAAGTTTTATCTGATGTATTTGTAGTCAAAGCTGTGCTCGATTCTAAATCTTGGGGTTAATTACAACGCTGTGGGTTAATTTAAGTATAATTTGCCAAATAGCATTTTAACGCACTATGCCTAATGAACCAAAAAAACACTGCAAACCACAATTCTAGCAATAATTTTTTAGCCAACAATCGCTGGTTAATCCTCGCTGCGCTTTTTGCATTTTTCATTTATTTGCTGCTGCCAGTGCTCACGCCCTTTTTAATCGCGGCGATATTGGCCTATATCTGCGACCCACTGGTAGACAAGCTCAGTGTATGGGGCATGGGCAAGTTCAGACTCGGCCGCACACTTGCCACGGCATTGATGATGTTGGCGATATTCGCTGCCATATTTTTACTATTTTTAATATTAATCCCGCTCTTGCAAAAAGAATCTTTGCTCATCGCGGAGCGACTCCCCGTCTTCATCGGCCGTATTCGCGATTCAATTGAACCCTGGCTGCACGCCAGATTCGGCATTCATTTCGATGTAAACAGTGCGCAAATTCAGGAACTTATCACAAAAAACTGGAAATCTGCGGGAGACATCCTCGGCAGCATACTACAAACTGCTGGTAGTCACGGCCTAGCCTTGATTGGCATAGTCGCCAATACCCTGTTGCTGCCAATAGTGCTGTTTTATCTGCTGCGCGACTGGGATGGCTTTATTGCAAGTATCGGCCAATTGGTGCCGCGTGACTGGCACGATAAAACCGTTACCGTTGCCAAGGAAATCGACCAGGTGCTTGCCGAATTTCTGCGCGGACAACTGATGGTGATGCTCGCCATGAGCCTGTTTTACACCATTGGCCTGTGGATCGCGGGACTCGACATGGCGTTGCCGATTGGCTTGATTGCAGGCTTGCTGGGTTTTGTGCCTTATTTAGGCATAGTGCTGGGCCTGGCATTGGCGCTGCTTGTCGCGTCATTGCAATTTACCAGCATTGGGCAGGTCATCCCTGTTTTGCTGGTATTTGGCATCGGCCAGTTGCTAGAAGGCATGGTGCTCACGCCAAAACTGGTGGGCCATCGCATCGGTCTGCATCCTGTCATTGTGATTTTCGCCTTGCTGGCCGGCGGTCAGCTATTCGGCTTCGCGGGCGTGCTGCTTGCACTGCCAGTGAGTGCGGCGATTGCGGTTGGTTTGCGCCACACCCGGGAAAGTTATCTGGGTAGCGATACCTATTTAAAATAGAGAAGCATGAAGCAACTCCTTCTCGACATCAAGCCCGCTGCCGCGCCATCGCTGCAAAACTTTGTGGCGGGACGTAACGCAGAAGCGATTGCCAGCCTGAACGCTACACTAAGCAGCCAGGCACAACCACGTTTTATCTACTTGTGGGGCGAAGCCGGCAGTGGAAAAAGCCATTTATTATCGGCCTGCAAGGCAATAGGGGGGCGGGTTGCAGACGATGTGCATTTACTCGATAACGAAGCGCAGATTGAATTATTTAATACCTACAACCAGCTTAAGGAAACCGGCGGTATACTGATTACTGCAGGCCTGCACGCGCCTGCACAAATGGGCTTGCGTGACGACCTCGCCACGCGCCTGGCTTGGGGACTGGTGTATCAACTGCAACCGCTGAATGACGATGAAAAAGCCACCGCGCTCAAACAGCACGCCAAAGAGCGCGGCATGAAGCTGCCCGATGAAGTGGTCGACTACTGTCTGCGCTACTTGCGCCGCGATTTACCTACCTTAATGGCGACATTGGATGCGCTGGACGAATGGTCGCTAACGACCCATAAGCCGATTACCGTGCCGATGCTGCGCAAATTATTACAATTGAATTTAGAACTTTAACGATCAGAATCCATGCTTAGAGTCACTGAAATTAAACTGCCTTTAACCAGCGCGACAGACAAGGGGCATTCAAACAGCGAAATCAAAGCTGCATTAATCAAAAAGCTGGCGATTAACCAATCTGACCTGATCGAGTTTTCGATTTTCAAACGCGGCGTGGACGCACGCAAAGCCAACGCGATTTTATTGGTGTACTCGCTGGATGTCAGCGTGAATAACGAGGCTAAATTGTTAGCCAGATTTGCCAAAGACCCGCATGTAAAGCCGGCGCCTGATACCAGTTATCAATTTGTGGCTACTGCACCTGTCGAGTTAAAGTCGCGTCCTGTCATCGTGGGTTTCGGCCCTGCCGGGATTTTTGCAGCGCTTATTCTGGCGCAATCCGGCTTTAAGCCGATTGTGCTTGAGCGTGGCAAGCGCGTACGCGAGCGCACCAAGGACACCTGGGATTTTTGGCGTAAATCCAAGCTCAATCCGGAATCCAACGTGCAATTCGGTGAAGGAGGCGCGGGCACGTTCTCGGATGGCAAACTTTACAGCCAGATTAAAGACCCCAAACATTACGGCCGCAAAGTCTTGCAGGAGTTTGTAAAAGCAGGCGCGCCAGAAGAAATTATGTACGTCAGCCATCCGCATATCGGCACATTCAGGCTGGTCGGCATGGTGGAAGAAATGCGCAAAACGATTGAATCGCTTGGCGGCGAGATTCGTTTTGAAAGCCGTGTGGATGATATTGAAATCGAGAACGGGGAGGTGCAAGGCGTGGTGCTGCAAACAGGCGAACGCATCGCCACCAATCACCTGATCCTGGCAGTTGGCCATAGCGCACGCGATACATTCGAGATGATTCACAAAAAAGGCATTTATATCGAAGCCAAACCATTTTCAATTGGCTTTCGCATCGAGCATCCGCAATCGCTCATTGACCGCGCACGCCATGGCGCAAATGCACAGCACCCCATTTTGGGCGCGGCCGATTACAAGCTGGTGCATCATGCCAGCAACGGGCGCAGCGTTTACAGCTTTTGCATGTGCCCGGGCGGCACAGTGGTCGCGGCAGCATCCGAACAAGGCCGCGTAGTCACTAACGGCATGAGCCAGTATTCGCGTAACGAGCGCAACGCCAATGCGGGCATCGTGGTCGGCATTACGCCGGAAATCGATTTCCCTGGCCATCCACTCGCCGGCATGGCATTACAGCGTGAACTGGAGGCAAAAGCCTATGCCCTGGGAGGCAGTAGTTATGCGGCTCCCGGGCAATTGATTGGCGACTTTTTAGCCAACAAACCTTCTACCAAATTTGGCGAAGTGATGCCCTCTTACACGCCGGGCGTGCATCTTACCAATCTGGACTCTGCGCTACCCGAATTCGCGATTACAGCCATCCGCGAGGCGATTCCAGCGTTTGCCAAACAAATTAAAGGTTTTGACCTTGCGGACGGCATCTTAACCGGCGTAGAAACGCGCACCTCGTCGCCGATCCGCATTAAACGCAATGATGACAACCTGCAAAGCATCAACACCAAAGGCCTGTACCCATGTGGCGAAGGCGCAGGCTATGCGGGCGGTATTTTATCAGCCGGCGTGGATGGCATCAAAGTGGCCGAAGCAGTCGCTTTGAACATTAACCGTCTGTAACTAAAATCACAGTTGAACATGATATAAAAAAGCATAATATAATCGTTACATATCTGGATTGACGGTTTCTTTTTTATTGAGAGGAATTAAAATGAAAGCAAATGTGGGTGGCATTGATCGCGTGATACGCATTGTGGTGGGGCTGGCTTTGATCGCTTGGGCATTAATCGGCGGCGGCCCGATGTGGGCATGGATAGGCGTTGTGCCGTTGGCTACCGCGTTGATTAATTTTTGTCCTGCTTATGCCCTGTTAGGCATGAGCACCTGCAAAACCAAGTAATAGCAGGTTGTTATGCAGGCACGACAGCGGTTTCGCCTGACGCTGTCTTGCCAAGATTATCGTGCCAGGTGACAGTAATTTTATCGCCTGCTTTTGCACCTTTCAGGTGAAAAGTAAGATAAGGGTTCTTAGAAATTCCTGTGCCCCATTGCATCTCCAGCACGGGCTGATCGTTTAAAGTAGCAGTGACCAGTTGAATAAAATAGGCTGGAATCAGCTGCCCGGCATCATCTTTCCGGCGGCCGGTTTCCATAGGGTGATTAATAATTACCTTCACTTCTGTCACGTCACCAGTCAGTTTGGCGCGCATTTTCATATTTGCTTCCATTAACCACACCCGTTCTCTAGCACTTCAACCGCCTTGCTATTGGTGTAGTACTTTTCGCCTGCTTTTACAATAATCTTGACATAGCTGGTTTCGGCCATTTTGATGCGCGTGACTAGATAAGGCAACGCGCCATTGCTGAACATAAAATTGCCAATGAGTGCAGTCGGATTATGCTCCACCAGCACGCTCATCGCCTCGGTATTGGGGATGCGGCTGGTGATTGCGATCTGCACGATTGCGCCATTTTCCGCGCGGTCCGGCGCGATAATTTCAATGTCTTTGCTTGGAATTTCGCCATTAATTGCCAAATGGGCAGTCGCCTCGTTAAGTTTTGCCGCTTCGAACGCGGCTTTATTCCACACCGCTGCCAGCGCATGGATTGGCAGCATGAATGCAGTAGCCGCGGCGCCTGCCAGAATAGTTAAAAAATCTCTGCGTTGCATTAACTTGTTTTCTCGTTTTCCTGCTTACGGCGCAGCTCTTTCAAGCGCGCTTCTACAATCGAATGCTCATAAAAATTGCCGTCTTTGGCTTTTACCGCAAACTCCATCTGCTCGATGGCTTTGGCCAAATTATACTGCCGGTAATATGATTCCCCTTGCGCCTGAAAGCGTAACAGATTTTTGTTTTTTGCTGTGTAGGCTTTAGCCAGAATCTCATAGAAATAAGCATCGCTGGGGTACTGTGCCTGCTTACTCTGTACCAGTTTAATGGCTTGATCTGGCTGGTTAATCGCTAAAAAATGCTCGGAATAGCCATAAATCAGCGAGCGATGGGCGGGAAACAGCGCCAACGCTTTTGCATATTGGCTGGCTGCGGCTTGCGGATTGTTGCGCGCCACTTCCAGTCGCGCACCTAAATTCTCAATATAGGCATTTTTTGGCGCATTGGCCTTTAGCCATTTCACCTGGTTGGCGGCACCGGTTAAATCGTTTTTGCGTAACATCGCCACCGCCAGACCATAATGCTCGGCGGCTTCGCTGGCGAATCGCCGTTCTTTTATATTATCTTCAAACTGGTCTATCGCGGTCTGTGTCAGGCCGTTTGCTGCGCGCAGCTTGGCACGTACCAGGTTAAATTCCAGGCTATCGGTCACCTGCTTGTACGGCATGGTTTCTACACGGTTAGACACATCCGCGATACGCTCCGCTGTAAGCGGGTGCGTGCGCAAAAAGCTGGGCGCGCTGCCCTCCACAAACCGCGTGCCACGCTGCAGCGTATTAAAAAATGCAGGCATGGCGCGTGTATCAAAACCTGCACTGTCTAAAATACTCAAACCCACGCGGTCTGCCTCACGCTCATGCTCGCGCGTATAATCTAACTGGCGCTGCACACCGATAGCCGACGCGGTTGCCATCGCGCCGTTGGTCAGTTCCGGGTTGGCGCGCGATACCAGCAAAGCCAGCGCGATGCCCGCAATATTTTTAAAAGTATCGTACTTTTGCTGCGCCAGCATTCTGGCCAAATGTCTTTGCGTCACATGGCCAATCTCATGTCCCAGCACACTTGCCAATTCCGATTCGCTATTCGAAGCCAATATCAGCCCAGTATGTACGCCTATCACGCCGCCTGGCATAGCAAAAGCATTAATCGAGTTATCCTGCACTACAAAAAAATTAAACTTCTGCTGTTTATCCGGGCTGGCGGCGGTGAGCTTATTGCCCAGCGCCTGCACATAATCGGTCACCTCAACATCCTGCACCACCTCGTCGCTCACCGCCACTTCGCGCATAATCTGCTCGGCAATGCGCTGCTCATCCAGCGGCGATAATACGGTTTGCGAAACATCCCCCAGATCGGGCAGGCTGGTGTCCAGATTGGCCGGGCCTGCATAAGGCTTGGCGGACAAAGCTGGCTTGGGCAATGTTGAATTCTGTTGTGGCTTGTTTGCAGCATTTTCAGCAAACGCTGCATTTGCGGCCAGCAATGTCACAATTATTATGGTCTTTAATTTCATTATTGCTATGATAGTGTCTTTAGGCGGCAAGTTCACGCCAAATTATAATTAGAAAATAATTCATAGAAAGTAATTGTATGGGCAAACTGACTCATTTCGACAATAGCGGCCAAGCGCACATGGTCGATGTCGGCGATAAAGCATCTACAAGGCGTGTCGCGGTTGCCAGCGGTGTGATTCAAATGTCGCCTGCCACGCTGCGACTCATTCAACAAGGTAACGCCAAAAAGGGTGACGTGCTTGGTATTGCGCGCATTGCTGCGATTCAGGCCAGCAAAAAGACGTCTGATTTAATTCCACTATGCCACCCGATTGCCTTAACCAAAGTCGCCATAACGTTTGAAGTGGATGAAAAGCATACTGCGATTACCTGCACCGCCACTTGCGAAACCACAGGCCAAACCGGCGTGGAGATGGAAGCGCTTACCGCTGTGAGTGTGTGCTTGCTAACCATTTACGATATGTGCAAAGGGCTGGATAGGGGCATGCTGATGAGCGATATAAAATTGCTGGAAAAACATGGCGGAAAATCAGGCGACTGGCTTGCAGAATAATCATCAAAAAGGTCTTTAAGTTACGGTAAATAAAGATTATGACAAACCAGCACCAACCTTCACCCATTAAAGCAAAAGGCGTCATCTATGCCCCATGGGAGCATGCTTTCAGCCGTGTATTAACACCGCTGGATGAATTTATACACCGCCAGACCACAAGCGGCATGCTGCTGATGGGTACAGCGATTATCGCGCTATTTTTGGCGAATGGATTGTTTGCCGAACCATACCTGCATTTTATTCACACCCCGGTGAACGTCAGTATCGGCAGCTGGGAAATCAAGATGAGTTTGCACCATTGGGTGAACGATGGCCTGATGGCGCTTTTTTTCTTTGTGGTAGGTCTGGAGCTCAAGCGCGAGATTCTGGTAGGTGAGTTGTCGGATTTGCGTCAGGCAGCTTTGCCCATCATTGCAGCCATTGGCGGCATGGTGATACCCGCCCTCATTTACCTGGCGTTTAATCCAGAGGGTGATGCTGCGCGCGGCTGGGGGATACCGATGGCTACCGACATTGCATTCGCGGTAGGTGCATTGGTGCTATTGGCTAGCCGTGTCCCCAAGGCGCTTATCACCTTTCTGATAGCACTGGCCATTGCGGATGATCTTGGCGCCGTGCTCGTCATCGCATTGTTCTATACACAAGCATTGGCGATGGATTGGCTGCTGCTAGCGGCTGCATTGGTAGTGGTACTGTTGACATTCAATTTTGCCGGCATTCGTAAAATCATCCCTTACTTCTTGGTAGCGGTATTGTTGTGGTATGCGCTGCTGCAATCAGGCGTACACGCTACGCTGGCTGGCGTGTTAGGCGCATTTACGGTGCCTGCAAGATCTAAATACGACCCCAGTTTATTTGCTGATCGGGTTAATCAGCAAATTGATCGTTTCATTGCCAGCCGTCAGCAAGACGACCGTGTGATGACAAACGAGAAACTGCATTCCGTAGTACAGAATCTGGAAGAAAGCGTTCTGGGTGTACAGACACCGCTTCAGCGCTTAGAGCAAATCTGGCATTTGCCAGTCGCTTTTATGGTGATTCCGATTTTTGCTTTGTTTAATGCGGGCATCCCGTTACAGGCTGGCTCCCTGGCCGAGACCTTGACGCATCCGGTAATGCTGGGCGTTACATTCGGACTGCTATTCGGCAAGTTTATTGGGATCACCGGCGTCTGCTGGCTGGCCTTACGTTTAGGTATAGGGCAGTTGCCAGGCGGCACCCGCTTTAGCCAGATTGCCGCCGTATCAGTTCTCGGTGGCATCGGCTTCACAATGTCGATATTTATTTCAGAGCTGGGTTTCGCAGATCAGCCAGAATATCTGTTAATGGCCAAGACCGGTGTATTGGCGGCATCTTTACTAGCTGGAATGTTAGGGTTTGTCTGGCTATGGTGGTTGGGTCGCAGAAATGAATAAGTAACATCGCTATTTCTTGCTCCGACCTCAACCAGCACAATCACCGGTTAGGCGCCGCAAGCATAAGCCGCAGCAGCCATCTGCGGCGTTTCACCCATCATCAATGCCGCGACCAGCTGCGCGCTCGCAGGCGCCATGGTGACGCCATACCTGAAATGCCCGGTGTTGAGGTAAAGATTTTTAATGGTGGGGTGTGCTGCGATAGTAGGCACATTATCCGGCGTGCCTGGCCGCAAGCCGCTCCAGTGCTTGATGATGGGTGCATGTTTTAAGCTTGGCATAATCGCTTCGGCCTTTGCCTGCATCTCCTGTTTCATCGCTTCTGTCGTGCCCGTATCGAAGCCCACATCCTCCAGCGTGCTGCCGGCCAACAAATGACCATCACTGCGCGGTACGAGATAAAACCCGTCCCTGTAGATGATGTTTTGCAATGTTTGGGCGGGCAACTGGAAGAGCAGAATCTGCCCGCGCATGGGCTTGATGTTGAGCTTGAGTGAGGTTTCTTTGAGCAGCTCAAAGCTCCATGCGCCTGAAGTGACCACAAATTGATCTGCCTCAAGCAGCTCGCCGGTATTGGCTCTCCAGGCATTGATCTGGCCGGTTTTTTCTAATTGAATTTCGTTAATTGGTGCCAGCTGGGTGTGCTCGATGAGCGTTACATCGTGCTGAATCAGCCATTGCTTGAGCGCTTGCAGCAATCGCGGATTACGTACTTGCGCAACCTCTGGCAGCAACAAACCGTCTGCTTTCTGCTCGATGGATACATGATGTTCTGCACACCACGTGAGCGCCATCGCCCTGTCAAAAGGCGGTTGAATGAGCATGCCGCTCTTGATGCATTCCGGGTCTATGCCGGTTTCGCGGTAAAGCTGCCGGCAGATCTCCGGATACAAACTTGCGCCCGCAAGCGCAAGCTGATTCACTTCATCTTTATAGAACCAGGGCAATAGCGGAAACACGATACCGGCGCCCGCCCATGACGATTCGCCCGAAGTTTGAGCCGCAATCTGGTTGCGCTCTACAACTGTAACCCGATGGCCGCGGCGAGCAAGCTCCATGGCGGTCATGCAGCCCATGATTCCGCCGCCTACTACAATAATTTTTTGTTTTGCCAAAATGATTACCTAGCCCGAATGTTTATTTGCCGGAAATCAAGTAGATTTCTGCTGCAATTAAATCTTCCGGGTTCCCCAGCAGTACCAGCACATCGCCTTCTTCCAGCACAATATCCGGCCTGGGAGGAATATCTTCCAGCATATTTGGGCGGCGCATTAAATGCACTTCTACATTGAATCTGGCGAGGTCGATATGATCCAACCGCAGTTTTCTGGCGTATGAGTTTTTGTTAATCTCGACGGAATGTAGCCTGACCTGCTGCGCATCAGTATTATCGGTATCGACATCTGAAACGCCCCGAAAATAACCTTTAAACATTTTATAGCGCTCTTCACGAAATAGCCGAATGCGCTTAATCACCTTGTTCAAAGGTACGCCTAGTAACACCAGCGCATGGGAAGCCAGCATGAGGCTGCCTTCCAGCACTTCGGGCACCACTTCTGTCGCGCCGGCCGCACGAAACTCATCCATGTGCGCCTCGTCATAAGTGCGCACAATTACGGGCAGATTGGGATAACTCTCTTGCGCCACATGCAGCACTTTCATTGAAGCGCGCAAATCAGAATAACTTACAACCAATGCCTTGGCGCGTGCGCCGCCTGCAGCCTCTAACACCACACGGCGGCCTGCATCGCCATACATCACATGCTCACCTGCAGTGGCGGCTTCATGCACGCGCGTAGGGTCAATATCCAGCGCGATGAAAGGAATATGCTCTTCCTTCAAAAAGCGCCCCAGATACTGGCCGCTACGCCCATAACCGCAAATAATGACATGGTCTTTCAAATCCTTGCTCACGCTGCCAATCTCTTCTACTACCTGACTACTTCTGCGCGTGTAGCTTTTCACCAGTTTGCGAGCAATGCGGCCGTTGTATTGAATAATAAAGGGTGCAATCACCATTGAGATAAGCGATGCCGCCAGCACTAATTGCAGTTCATCACCGCCAATCAACTTTTGTTCTAGACCTAATGCCAAAATCACAAAACTGAACTCACCTGCCTGCGCCAATATAATGCCGGTGCGAATACCCACACCAGTTTCAAAGCCGAATACACGCGTTAATGCAGCGATCACTATCGCCTTAAACAGTACAAAGCCAACCAAAAGCAAAAGCACCAAGTCTATGTGACTGATAACAAAACGAAAATCCAACAACATGCCGACACTGATAAAAAACAGCCCCAGTAAAATATCGCGGAAGGAAGCGATGTCAGATTCCACCTGGTAGCGATAGCGCGTTTCTGAAATCAGCATGCCCGCAATAAACGCGCCCAATGCATACGACAGGCCGGCAATATTGGTGGCAAATGCCAACAACAGAGTCACCATGAGCACATTCATCACAAACAATTCGCGCGAGCGTTGACGTGCCACCAGACTGAACCAGAAATCAAAAATGCTTTTGCCAAACTTGAACAATACAAACAACAGTATTGCAGACTTAATCAGTGACAATCCTAGTGTGGCGCTCAAGTTGCCCGTTTGCATACCCAAAGCGGGAATCAGCACCAAAATGGGAATCACGGCCAGATCTTGAAACAGCAGAATACCGATGCTTAAGCGGCCGTGCCGTGAATTTAAATCTACACGTTCTAACAGGATTTTAGAAACAATGGCGGTCGAGGACATGGTGAGCGCGCCGCCAATCACGAAAGCGGTAGTCAAACTTAAACCGAACGACCAGCCCAACAGCATGGCTACCGCCATGGTAATAATTACTTGCGAGCCGCCCAAGCCAAACAGGGTTTTACGCATTGCATAAAGCTTTGGCAGGCTAAACTCTAAACCGATGCTAAACATTAGAAACACAATGCCGAACTCTGCTACATGACGTCCATCCTGAGAATTTGGCAGCAAATCCAAACTATATGGACCAAGTAATATGCCCACCGCAAAATAAGCCAGCATGGTCGGCAAACGTAGCGCATGGAAGAGCGCCTTCGCAAGCACGGCGCTGGTGAGCAGAAGTAAAACACTGGTTAAGGAATCAAACATTTAGACCTTTTATCGTTATTTTTTGATTAAATTCGTTCTTGCTGTTGATGTGTTTAGGCAAAAATTGTGCCTACTTTCATCATTTTACCCAAAAACCCGCGTTTTTTGCTTTATTCGCGACAGATTCCCTTTTATACTTAGTAGCTATGACACCTACATTACTGCAATCACAACGCGGGCATGCGCCAAAAGCAAGCACATTACAGTTGGCACGCAATGTATTAAGCATTGAAGCGCGAGAGATCGAGGCTTTGGCAAACCGGCTTGATGCCAATTTTGAAGCCGCAGTACAGCTCATTTTACATTGCCAGGGCCGTGTTGTGGTGAGCGGCATGGGTAAATCCGGTCATGTGGGCGGAAAAATCGCAGCGACGCTTGCCAGCACCGGCACTCCTGCATTTTTCATGCACCCGGCTGAAGCCAGCCACGGCGACCTTGGCATGATTACTAAAGGCGATATTGTGATTGCGCTTTCTAACTCCGGCGAAAGTGATGAGCTGCTCAATATCGTGCCTACGATCAAGCGTCTAGGTGCAAAAATTATCAGCATTACCGGCGCCGCAAACTCTACGCTGGCTAAAGAGTCTGATATACATTTAAGTGCCGAAGTCTCGCAAGAGGCATGCCCATTGGGCTTATCGCCCACTGCCAGTACGACGGCCGCATTGGCTTTAGGTGACGCGCTGGCCGTGTGTGTGCTGGACTGCCGCGATTTCTCGGCTGAAGATTTTGCGCGCTCGCACCCGGGCGGCAGCATTGGCAGGCGCTTGCTAACGCGCGTAAAAGATGTGATGCGCACCGGCGATACCATCCCGAGTGTAAGGGATGATGTATTGTTATCTGTTGCGTTGGCCGAAATGACCAGAAAAGGCTTGGGTCTAACCGCCATTATTAATGTGGCAGGCCAGCTCAAGGGTATTTTTACCGATGGTGATTTACGCCGTGCATTTGCTACTGGCATTAATGCCAGTAGCGCCAGAATTAGTGATGTGATGCACGCCAACCCCAACACGATTCATGCCAATCAGCTGGCGATTGAAGCCGTGGAGATGATGGAGCAGAAAAAGATTAATGGTTTACTGGTGGTGGATGATGCCGGCAAGCTGGTAGGCGCATTTAATATGCATGATTTACTGAAAGCAAAAGTAGTGTAATGACCATTTCTGAAGATATCTTGACCCGCGCAAAAAAGATCAAATGCGTGGTGTTTGACGTAGACGGTGTGATGACAGACAGCGGTCTGGGCATTGGCGATGACGGACAAGAGTATAAAACCTTTAGCAGCATAGATGGCTTAGGGATGAAACTGCTCAGAAACACGGGTGTCGAGATGGCGATTATTACTGGCCGCACCAGCAATGTGGTAAAAAAACGTGCAGAAACCACTGGCATCGCACATTTTTACCAAGGTGTAGAAGACAAACTGGAAGCTTTTAACGATTTGCTGCAAAAAATGCATTTACAAGCAAATGAAGTCGCGTTTATGGGGGATGATGTAGTAGATGCGCCAGCCATGCTGCGTTGCGGCCTGGCGCTTACCGTGCCTTCCGGTCATCACCTGCTGAAGCCTCATGCACACTATATTACGACGGCACCTGCTGGACGCGGCGCGGTGCGCGAGGTATGCGAATTGATCATGCAGGCGCAGGGCACTTTGGAAGCGCAAATGGCGCCATTTTTCAAATAATGTTCGATAGCAGATGAATCTTTATTAATGAATGGGATTTTTTAATTAATGCTTGGTCGTCCCACCATATTTTTCCCGCTAGGTTTAGCGATATTACTAGCGTTAGTTACGTTTTGGATTAACCTCACTGTGGAACAGCAAGGCCCAAAAATCGATGGTAGCAACCGTCACGACCCGGACTATATAATGAACAACTTTGTTAACACGCAGACTGATGAAACAGGAAAACTACGCTATGTTCTTGCAGCCACCGAGATGGTGCATTATCCAGACGATGACAGTACAGTGCTGCAACGCCCGCGCTTTACGCAATACACCACCAATAAGCCTTACACGCAAATAGAGGCTTTGCGCGGCTATGTTTCCAGCAATGGCGAGGAAGTCGAGCTGGTCGATAATGTCAAGGTGGTGCGTCAGGCTTTTGAAGGCAAAGGCGAAATGCAAGTCTTGACCGAAAAATTAATTATTTTACCCAATCAGGATCTGGTAAAGACCGATAGCCCTGTCGTGATTAAGCAAGCGCCCAAAACGGTGATTACTGCCACTGGCATGATCTATGATAAAAAAACCCAGACGGTCAAACTCCTACATAAGGTAAAAGTACATTATGAACGACCTGCTGTTGTGAAACCTAAGGTCGCGAAGCCACAAAACGTGAAGCCAGTCACCTCCTCTCAAACGACAGTTAAAAAGTCGTTAAAACCAGCGCCTGTTACTGAACAGCAAAAGCAGCCACCTTCAAAGAAAAAATCGCGGAGTAAACAATGAATCACCTCATTCGCTCAAGTTTATTAAGCATCGGGTTTTGTATCGGCCTGTGCTTTCACCTGGATGCGCTTGCTGAAGCGGCTGACCGCGACAAGCCGATTGAACTGGAAGCGGATACGGTAACCGTCAATGATGCCAAAAAGACCAGCACCTACTCCGGCAACGTGATTTTAACGCAGGGAACACTAGTGATTCGTGCCGATAAGCTCATCGTGCGCGAGGACAAAGAAGGCTTTCAACATAGCACCTCTACCGGCAACCCTACCACCTTCAAACAAAAACGTGAAGGCAAGAATGAATACATGGAAGGCAGTGCGCAACGCATCGAGTATGACGGCCGCATGGATAAAGTGCAGCTGTATACCAAAGCATGGGTAAAGCGTGGCGAAGATATTGTATATGGCGACTATATCAGCTACGACGCCAATGCGGAATATGCCGAAGTCATCGGCGGCGCCAAGTCTGAAAGCGGCACTTCCAGCGGTCGCGTAAAAGCGATTATTCAGCCAAAGAACAAACCTGCAGCACCCAAACCAGAGGGCCCTAAATCTGAAGCGCCGCAACCTGCCGCACCAAACTCCGCCAGCAACACGCCGAGCGCTAACAAAGTATTAAGATTTACCAATAAACTCGAACTGCAGCCAGACCAATAAGAGTAAATAATTAAAGAACAATATGAGCGAACTCGTTGTAGAAAATCTACGTAAATCTTACAAAGCCCGTACGGTGGTGCAGGATATTTCGCTGCAAATCAAAAGCGGTGAAGTGGTTGGCCTGCTTGGCCCGAATGGTGCGGGCAAAACTACCAGCTTTTACATGATGGTGGGCTTGGTACCATTGGATGCGGGACGTATCCTGCTGGATGGCAAGGATTTAAGCCGTTTACCTATTCATAGCCGCGCGCGTTTGGGTTTGGCTTATTTGCCACAGGAACCATCCGTATTTCGCAAGCTGACCGTGACCGAAAATATTATGGCGATACTGGAGCTACAGGACCTGAGCGAAGTAGAAATGCACAAGCAACTGGAATCATTGCTACAAGAGCTGCACATCGTGCATATCCGCAACAGCACCGCGATAAGCCTTTCCGGCGGTGAGCGGCGACGTGTCGAGATTGCGCGCTGCCTGGCCACCAACCCAAGTTTTATTCTATTGGACGAACCTTTTGCCGGCATCGATCCGATTGCTGTGTTGGACATTCAAAAAATTATCCGTTTTTTAAGCGCCAAAAACATCGGCGTGCTGATTACTGACCATAACGTGCGCGAGACTTTAGGCATTTGTGACAGGGCTTATATTGTCAATGATGGTACCGTTTTCGCATCAGGCCCGCCCTACGAGATCGTCCAGAATGAAGCTGTGCGCGAAGTGTATTTAGGTAAAGACTTTAGGCTTTGATAACGTCGCTATGAAGCAAAATTTACAATTAAGAATTTCTCAGAACCTGGCGCTCACGCCGCAGCTGCAGCAATCCATTCGCCTGCTGCAGCTCTCTTCGCTTGAACTCAATCAAGAGCTTGATACGATTCTGCAGGAAAATCCATTGCTGGAACTGGTTGAGAGTGATAACCCTGACGCCGATTTCGAGGATGAAAGTACACTCCCAGAACAGCAAAATGATGTTAATAGCGATCCGATTGGCGCCGATGGTGAACAATCCTCGCAAATTGACAGTGACGATTTTGAGCCTTTCAGCAATATTGATTACCTAGAAACTACCAGTACAACGTCAGATGCCACAGAAGAAAAACCCCTGGAAATATCAAGTACCGGAGAGGATTTTTCTGCCACCGATTTCGACGAAGATTACGAAGAATATGGCAGCGCCAGCAATTGGGATGAAGGCAGCCGCCAAAGCAACAGCGACGATGATGACGGCGACTATACACGCCAGGAAATTGTTTCCGAAAGCTTGCGCGAACACCTGCTAAACCAGCTAAAACTCATGCCGCTTTCTGAGCGCGATCAAAATTTGGTATTTCTGCTGATTGATAGCATTAACGAAGATGGTTATTTAGAAGAATCGCTGGAAGAGTTGGAAGAATCGCTTCCACTCGAACTAGAAATAGAGTTAGTCGAGCTGCAAACCGCGCTGAAGCATATCCAGAATTTAGATCCGCCCGGCATTGGTGCAACCAACCTACAAGAGTGCATCCTGTTACAGCTGAATGTATTGCCAAAAGAGACTGAATATCTGGGGGTCGCAAAAACCATCGTAGCACAGCATTTAGCCTTATTGGCCAATAAAGATTTCATCAAACTACGCAAGCTGCTCAACTGCGATGAAGCCACCTTAAAAGGTGCGCAGAATCTCATCAAACAGCAAAACCCACGCCCAGGCAGCAAGTATGCTCAGCTTGGCTCCGATCACTTCATACAGCACGAAGTGATTGTTAAAAAAGTCAAAGGAATCTGGATTGCAACGCTCAATGACGGCGTCATTCCCAAGCTGCGTATTAACCAGGTGTATGCCGATATTTTGAAGCGCAACCGCGAAAACTCGAATCAGTATTTGCAGACGCAAATGCAGGAAGCCAAATGGATGATTAAAAATATCCAGCAGCGATTTTCAACCATTCTGCGTGTTTCGCAGGCTATCGTAGACCGGCAGCGCAACTTTTTTGAGCATGGTGAAATCGCCATGCGGCCACTGGTATTGCGCGAGATTGCCGAAGAACTTGAATTGCACGAATCGACCATTTCGCGCGTCACGACGCACAAATACATGCTCACGCCACGCGGTGTATATGAGCTGAAATACTTTTTTGGCAGCCATGTGGCAACCGATGCGGGTGGCGAGTGCTCCGCCACGGCGATTCGCGCACTGATTAAGCAAATGGTCGCAGAAGAAAACATAAAAAAACCGCTGTCTGACAGCCAGTTCAGCGAAATTTTGGCTAAACAGGGCATTGTCGTAGCGCGCCGCACCATTGCAAAATACCGGGAGTCGCTGAACATTCCGCCAGCCAACTTGCGAAAATCTTTGTAATAAAACTGTAAATATCCACTTGGGCTAGTTGCACACGACCACCAAAGGTGTACACTAAAATTGTTCGACAGGGTTTAAGTGGCCTACTTATTTGGCCGATAAATCTCTAGGACAATTTCAAAAAGGAGCAAGTCATGAATTTACAATTAACTGGGCATCACTTAGAAATTACCCCAGCCTTGCGCGATTATGTGCAAAGCAAACTGACAAGAATCAGCAATCACTTTGATCATGTGATTGATGTAAAAGTTACTATGAGTGTAGAAAAGCTCGCCCAAAAGGTGGAGGCTACATTACACGTACCTGGCAACGATTTGCATGCCGAGTGCGCAGATGAGAACATGTACAGCGCGATTGATATGCTAACGGATAAGCTGGACCGTCAGGTAGTGAAACACAAAGAAAAAAATGGCAATCATCATAAAACCAATGGCGCGGTTAAACACCAGTCCGTTAATTAACTTTAATCTTCTCCTATGGCTCAAATAAACGTATCTGAGCTATTTAAGGAAACCCGCCACAAGCTCAAACTCAACTGGGTTGCAGGGCTTGATGGCGGCACCAACCAACTCCTTTCAGAAAAAGTCACTAAACCTTCATTAGCGCTGATTGGGCATCTCAATTTTGTACACCCCAACCGCGTGCAAGTGCTGGGCTGCGCAGAAATGGATTACTTGCGCAGTCTAAGCATTATTGCCATGCAGCAAGCCATTGCTAACTTATACTCCGCTGATCTGGCCGCCGTGGTGGTAGCGAATGGCGAGAAACCGCCTAAAGCACTCATAAGCGCAGCTGACACCCACAATACGCCGCTGTTTACTTCGTCCATGCAGAGTCCGCAGTTAATGGATGTGTTAAGCCACTATCTGCAACAGGCCATGGCAGAATCCACTAGTTTGCATGGTGTGTTCATGGAAGTGCAGGGCTTTGGCGTCCTGATTAAAGGTAACGCCGCTATAGGCAAGAGTGAACTGGCGTTAGAGCTTATCTCGCGCGGACATCGTTTGATTGCCGATGATATTGTCGATTTTTATCGTATCTCGCCAGAGCGTGTCGAGGGTCGTTGTCCAGCGTTACTTCAGGATTTCTTGGAGGTACGCGGGCTTGGTATATTGAATATTCGCGCTTTATTTGGCGATAATGCGGTTAAGCCTAGCAAGCCGCTCGATCTAATCATTCAGTTACAATTGGCAGATATACAAAACCCGCAGGAACTAGACAGGCTGAACATAAAAACACAGCATGAACGCGTGCTAGAAGTCGATATTAGCAAAGTGGTGATCCCCATTGCTGCAGGTCGCAATATTGCAGTTTTAGTAGAAGTTGCTGTGCGCAACCACATGCTGCTAATCCGCGGGGTAAACGCTGCACAGCAATTTAGCAAACGGCATAAACAAATGATGCAAAAAGAAAGCCAAAAAAATTTAACCCCCAAAGCAAAATCCGAAAGAAAGAAAGGCTAAGTTTTGGAACTCATCATTGTTACCGGCCTTTCCGGCTCAGGCAAAAGTATCGCGCTACGGGTACTGGAGGACAGCGGCTTTTACTGCATTGACAATCTACCTGCAACGCTGTTACCCCAGATTTCTCACCATCTGGACGCAGCCAACCAGAACAAAGTCGCCATCAGCATTGATAGCCGCAGCGCCGCACTGGAAACGCTTCCCAACGCCATTGAGATGCTTAAGAACAGCGGCATATCGGTACAGGTACTTTTTTTAGAATCATCTGTAGAAATCCTGGTCAAGCGCTTTTCAGAAACGCGGCGCAAACATCCGCTGAGCGATGCTAACACTACGCTGGCCGAAAGCATCTTGCATGAGCGTGACCTGTTAGCGGGATTGGTCGGGCTGGGACATCATATTGACACCAGCAATCTAAGTGCCAACACGCTGCGCAAACACATTCGGGAGCTCATTCTGCAAACTGATAATAACCAGGAAAGCAAAGGCCTGGTATTGCTGTTCACTTCGTTTGGCTTTAAGAATGGCATTCCTCTAGATGCAGATTTTGTATTTGATGTGCGCAGCCTGCCCAACCCGCATTACGACCCCGTTTTACGGCCGATGACAGGCAAAGACGAAGCTGTGAAAGTGTTTTTAGAAAAACAGCCTGTTGTGATTGAAATGCTGACCGACATCCAGCATTATGTTGAAAAATGGCTTCCCAGCTTTGATCATGACCATCGCAGCTACCTTACCGTTGCAATTGGTTGCACTGGCGGCCAGCATCGATCTGTGTATTTTGTAGAGCAATTAAACGCATACTTCAAACAGCAAAAACAAAAAGTGATTATTCGCCATCGCGATCTGGACAGATAGCGAACTTCATGAAACGTTAGGTATTGATTTAAAAAGGTAAATCAGCATGATTGGAATTTTAATTATTGCGCACGGCAATCTGGGCGAAAGCCTCATTCATTGCATGAGTCACGTGCTGGGCAAGAAGCCGCCGCAATTGATGCATTTTGCTGTCGGCACGGATGACGACCCGACCGATTTATTGCCGCATGCCCAGCAATTGGTTAAACAGCTTGATACTGGTGAAGGCGTACTGATCCTGTCCGACATATACGGCGCTTCACCCTGTAATTTAGTGATTAAACTACTCTCGCCTAATCAAGTCGAAGGCGTTGCAGGTGTTAATTTACCTATGCTGGTCCGCGTGCTTAATTATCGCGACAAACCCATTAAATTCTGTCTGGAAAAAGCGATTAGTGGCGGACGTGATGGCGTGGTGCATTTTACTAAAAGCGGCTGCGACCACAATGACAAACAAATAAATGATTGAAAACCAATAATGAACAAATATCATGATTAAACAAGAAATAGAAATCATCAACAAGCTTGGGCTGCATGCACGCGCCAGCAGCAAACTCACGCAAACAGCCAGCCAATTTAGCAGCGATATCTGGGTAGAAAAGAATGGTCGCAGAGTGAATGCCAAAAGCATTATGGGTGTGATGATGCTGGCCGCCGCCAAAGGCTCTACCATCATGCTTGAAACCAGTGGCGCAGATGAGCAGGCGGCGATGACTGCATTACAAGCGCTGATTAACGATTATTTCGGCGAGGGCGAATAGATTTTGTCCAGCTTCAGCATACACGGTATCGGCGTATCCAGCGGCATTGCCATCGGGCATGCGCATCTGGTTTCCAATGCCTTGCTGGAGGTGGTGCATTACCAACTGCCGGAACAACTGGTCGGCAACGAGATCGCGCGTTTTAGCGACGCTGTACTTATCGTAAAAAAAGATCTGGAAACGATACGCGGCACGCTCTCAAAAAACGCGCCTGCCGAACTTGGCGCTTTTATCAATACCCACTTGATGATTCTGTCCGACAAATCACTTTCTGAAGTGCCGAAGGACATCATCCGCAAAGAACGCTGCAATGCCGAATGGGCAATCAAGCAGCAGATGGACGACATTGTTGAGCAGTTTGATGCCATTGAGGATGAATACCTGCGTGAGCGCAAGCATGATGTGGTACAGGTGGTCGAACGCGTGATTAAGGTGCTGCTTGGACACCCCAGCCAGGCACCCAATCAGACCAATAAAATACAGCAGCAGGAAAGCGTGACCATTCTGGTTGCGCATGACATTTCGCCCGCAGATGCCATCCAATTCAAGCAGCACCATTTTGCGGCATTTATTACCGATGTAGGCGGCATCACCTCGCATACAGCCATTCTGGCGCGCAGCCTCAATATCCCTTCTATTGTCGCTTTGCAGCGCGCGCGCGATTTAATCAACGATGGCGAGCTCATCATAGTGGATGGCAGCCTTGGGGTTGTCATTGTCAATCCGTCCAAGGATATCTTGGCTGAATACGAGCTCCGCCAGAACCAGTGGATGCTGGAACAGCAAAAACTCAAACGCATCAAATCCGCCAAAGCGGTCACCATGGATGGCACCACCATTGACCTGTACGCCAACATTGAGGTACCGGAAGACGTGGATGCAGTAAAAGCCTCAGGCGCAACTGGCATCGGGCTGTATCGTACCGAATTCTTATTTATGAATAAACGCGAAATGCCGGATGAGGAAGAGCAATTTCAGGCATACAAAAAAGTGGCTGAAGCCATGCATGGTTTGCCAGTGACCATCCGCACGCTGGATTTGGGCGCGGATAAACAAATGAATCCTGATAGCGTTTCTGAGTGTGCCAACCCAGCGTTGGGATTACGCGCGGTGCGGCTATGTCTGTCAGAGCCACAGATTTTTCATACGCAATTGCGCGCCATGTTGCGCGCCTCTCATTATGGCAACATCAAAATACTAATTCCAATGCTTTCTACGCTGGCCGAGTTGCGCCAGACCAAACTTTTGCTTGAACGCGCAAAATTATCGTTACGCAAACAAAGTATAGCGTTCGAGGAAAATATCGCGCTAGGCGGCATGATTGAGGTGCCTGCGGCCGCCATCAATGCCGAAGCGTTTGCCAAAGAGCTGGATTTTTTATCCATCGGTACGAACGACCTGATTCAATATACGCTTGCTATTGACCGTACCGATGACGCGGTGGCGCACTTGTATAATCCACTACATCCATCGGTATTGAAGCTGATTTCGATTACCATTAAAGCCGGAGCTAAATTAGGCAAATCAGTTGCCGTATGTGGCGAAATGGCCGGTGACGCAAAACTTACCAGATTGTTGATTGGGATGGGCTTGCGCCAACTTTCCATGCACCCATCCAATATATTGAGCGTGAAACAGCAAGTATTGCATAGCCAGATTACCAAGCTAAATAGTGATGCCCGCAAGGTATTGGGGTTATCAGATCTGGAAAAAATTGAACCACTTGTCGCTAAATTTAATCTGCTTTAATTTGAAAGGAATCACCATGTCTACTGAGGTTACCAAGCCTGACAATTTAAACCCTAGCAATGATGACAAAAATATCGCCACCGTCACCCACTTGGGCGGCACTGTATTTTCGTTCATTCCAGGACTGCTCGTCTGGATACTCAAAAAAGACGATAGCGCCTACATCGCCGACCAGGCTAAAGAAGCGCTTAATTTTCAAATCACCATGTTGATTGCACAGTTTGTTTCCTGGGTTCTGGTAGCCGTTCTTATTGGTTTTTTGCTCATCGGAATTGTTTGGCTGTTCAACATTGTTTTTTGCATTATCGCCGCCATCTCCACTAGCAAGGGCGAGACTTATCGCTACCCCTTTTGTTTACGTTTAATAAACTAGGTGCTTGAGATTAATTAATTAGAAGGAATTTTTGTGTCAAATCCGTTGCTGCATTTTGCAGGCTTACCCAGATTTAATGAGATAAAACCTGAACACGTTTCGCCGGCGCTAGATATTCTGTTAAGCGAAGGCAAACAAACCATTGAGGTACTGGCAAACATTGATGAAACCCCCACTTGGGATAATTTCGCGCTGAAGCTGGAAGACCTGGATGAAAAAATATCTCGCGCCTGGTCACAAGTGGGGCATATGAATGCCGTGGTGAACAGCCCGGAATTACGGGAAGCTTATAATGATAATTTAGCGAAGTTAACCGATTTTTACAGCGATTTGGCACAGGATGGGCGACTTTATGCTAAATATCGTGCAATTAGAAATAGTACCGATTTTGCCAAACTGAGTAATGCCCAGCAAAAAATCATCGATAACGAAGTACGCGATTTCAAACTCGGCGGCGCAGAATTGCCGGCTGACAAAAAGGCGCGCTTCAAAGCCATTAATGAAGAACTCTCTAAACTTGCCGCCAAGTTTGAAGAAAACGTTCTCGATACCACCAACGAATACGCACTTTACATAGAAAATCCGGCAGAACTGGCCGGGATTCCGGATGATGTATTGCAGGCTGCAAAAGAGGCCGCTGAAGCAAACAAGAAAGTTGGCTATAAATTTACCCTGCACTTCCCCAGTTACATGCCGGTATTGCAGTATGCGGATAATCGTAACTTACGCGAAACCCTGTACCGCGCCTACGCCACGCGTGCGAGCGAATTCGGCAAACCCGAGTTTGACAATACACCCATCATTTCGCAAATTCTAAAACTACGCGATGAAGCTGCAAAACTGCTGGACTTTAATAATTTCGCAGAGCTATCACTCGCCACCAAAATGGCGGATACCCCCAAACAAGTCATTGAGTTCTTAAATACGCTCGCAAGCCGCGCCAAACCTTACGCCGAGCAGGACATGCGCGAATTGGTCGCTTACGCAGAAAAGCTCAATATTAGTGCCATGCAGGCCTGGGATGTGGCTTATGTATCGGAAAAGCTGCGCGAAGATAAATATGCTTTTTCTGATTTAGAAGTAAAGCAGTATTTTCCAGAAGATAAAGTTTTAACAGGGCTTTTCAAGGTGGTTGAAACTATTTTTGGTGTATTTGTAAAAAAATCGAATGCGCCAACCTGGCACAAAGATGCGCATTTCTACGAGATTACCGATCAGGCCGGAAAGCTGATTGGTCAATTTTATTTAGATCTGTATGCCCGCAATAACAAACGCGGCGGCGCCTGGATGGATGAAGCGATTACGCGCCGCATTGTGGGTGACAAGCTGACTACCCCTGTTGCCTATTTAACCTGCAACTTCTCTGCACCGGTAGCTGGAAAGCCTGCTTTATTTACGCATGACGAAGTAATCACTCTATTCCACGAGTTCGGCCACGGCTTGCACCACATGCTCACACAGGTAAATGATTACAGTGTTTCCGGTATCAAAGGTGTGGAATGGGACGCGGTGGAGCTGCCCAGCCAGTTTATGGAAAACTTCTGCTGGGAATGGGACGTATTGCGCCATATGACACAGCATGTCGACACAGGTGCGCAACTGCCGCGTGAGTTATTCGATAAAATGGTCGCGGCCAAAAACTTTCAGGCGGGCATGCAAACCGTGCGTCAAATGGAATTTTCACTATTCGACATCACGCTGCACAGCGCATTTGATGCAAATGGCAGCAAAACACCGTTGTCCTTGCTTGAAGAAATTCGCGACAAAGTCTCGGTGGTACGCCCGCCGAGCTGGAACCGCTTCCCAAACAGTTTCTCGCACATCTTCGCGGGCGGCTACGCTGCAGGTTATTACAGCTACAAATGGGCAGAAGTGCTGTCAGCCGATGCGTACAGCTTCTTTGAAGAAAATGGCGTACTTAGCGCAGAGGCCGGGCAAAAATTCTGGAACGAGATTTTAGCACAGGGCGGATCACGCCCGGCAATGGAATCATTCGTGGCATTCCGTGGCCGAGAACCCAGTATTGACGCGCTTCTCAGACATAACGGCATGGGCGAATGAAATTAGCGACCTGGAATGTTAATTCACTGAATGTGCGCTTACCGCATGTATTGGATTGGGTGCGCGACAACCAGCCGGACGTGCTGTGCCTGCAGGAAACCAAGCAGGAAGACATTAAATTCCCATACACCGAATTAAAACAGGCAGGCTATGAGGCGGTGCATAGCGGGCAAAAAACCTATAACGGCGTGGCGATTTTAACCCGCCATGACCTAACTGATATTTCGCATGGCATAGCAAACTTCGAGGATGAGCAAAGGCGTGTGATTAGCGCGACTATCAATGCTGTGCGAGTGGTTTGTGTGTATATCCCGAATGGCCAGGCGGTAGGTTCTGAAAAATACATCTATAAAATGCGCTGGCTGGAAGCGCTTACCTACTGGCTTGCAGAGGAGCTAAAAAAGTACCCGAATCTGGTTTTACTGGGGGACTACAATATCGCGCCCGACGACCGTGATTGCCATGACCCGGCAGCGTGGCTCGGGCAAGTATTAGTATCGCCACGCGAGCGCGAGGCTTTTGAAAAGCTTACTCAGTTAGGACTGCACGACAGCTTCAGATTGTTTGAGCAGGCCGAAGGCCACTTTAGCTGGTGGGATTACCGCATGGCAGGTTTCAGGCGCAATTTAGGCATGCGTATCGACCATATTTTAGTCAGCGATGCGCTGAAAGACGCCTGTCAAAGCTGCATGATAGATAAATCGCCGCGCAAGCTCGAGCGTCCTTCTGACCACACGCCGGTAGTTTTGACCCTTGCCAGTTAACTTGGCAAGCTAGCCTTTTATTTTAATGCCCAGCTGTTTGAGTTTGCGGTATAAGTGAGTGCGCTCCAGGCCTGAGATCTCCGCCAGTTTACTCATGTTATTGTTAATCATGGCCATGTGATGTTGAAAATAGAAACGCTCAAAATCGTCGCGCGCCTCACGCAGCGGCAGCGCAAGATTCACCGGCAATGATTGCAGCTTAGATGCCTGATTTTCAGGGCTGCTGCTGAACTGCTCCAGCACACGATGCACATCGCTGAGCGTGATTTTTTCTTCCAAACTGCTCAACACCAGGTTCTGCACTACAGCATCCAACTCAACCAAATCGCCGGGCCAGTCGGCATTTCTTAAGGCGTTCAAGGCCGCAATATCAAAGCTTTTGTATTGCGCGCCAGAAGTTTCTACCAGCAAATTCGCCATGGCTGTGGCAAGGTCTGGAATATCCTCGCGGTGATCATTCAAGGCAGGCACTTTGAGCGTACTGGTTGAAAGTGTCTGCAACAATGCGTTATCAAACTGCGCATTCTCGGCAAGTTGCGGCAAGCTTAAGGAGCTTGCACACACCACACGCGTCTGGTATTTTTCGGCTTTCGCCAGCAACAATTGCAGGCCTTTTTGTTCGGTTTTATTGAGCGCTGAGACTTCGTCTATAAACACAATGCCGTCATGCGCCTGTTCTAACAACTCCAATGGCGCAGTGGCCAGTTTTTCGTATTCGGTTAAGCCTAGCCAGGGCGTGCCAGCCAAATGTAAGAACCGCGCGCACATCTCGACACTGCCGCCTTTTTTGCCAATCAGCAATAAGGCGTTTTTGGTACGCGAAATTTGCTCCAGACGCTGCTTCAGCTCATTGATCACCAGGCTTTTACCAAAGCTGGCCAGATTCATTTCAGTTTTAGGCAAATTTTCCGCATGCTTGAGTGCAGCAGCGACCGTTTTAAGCAATTTCTGCAAGGCAATCGGCTTTTCCAGGAAATCGAACGCCCCAATACGCGTGGCTTCCACTGCGGTATCAATCGTACCGTGGCCCGACATCATCACCACCGGCATCGTCAGCAAACCGGCATTCCCCCATTCTTTCAGCAAGCTGATGCCATCACAGTCCGGCATCCAGATATCCAGCAGCACCATATCCGGACGCTGTTTCAAGCGTGCATCACGTGCGGTCTGCGCATTTTCAGCAAGCAGTACCTGATGCCCTTCATCAAGCAATATCTCACTTAATAATTCGCGAATGCCGATCTCATCATCCACTACCAAAATATTTCGTGACGCCATGTTTACACTTCCCTTACCATTTTCTGTTTATTTCTATTATTCGTTGCCGGCTTTTGAGTTGCTTGTTTCTTCGCACCTTTTACATTATTTTCGTTGTTCATTTTGGCTTCATTTTTATCGACTGATCTTTCAATTGGTAACACAATAGTAATACACGCGCCGCCTGTTGGGTTGTTTTCTATTTTAATCTGGCCAGAATGTTCTTCAATCATTTTTTTAACGATTGCCAAGCCCAAGCCAGTGCCATGCGCCTTGGTCGTCACATAAGGCTCGAACGCATGGCTTAGCAGATCTAGCGGGAAGCCCTGCCCATTATCCTTTACCACGAGTTGTATGGAAGTTTCATCAAACTTGGTTTGCACCAGAATTTCCGGATTTTCTGTGTGCATGAGCGCATCCTGCGCGTTCTGCATCAAATTATGCAGCACCTGCCGCAGCATGGTTGCATCACCCTTCATGTCCGGCATGTCGGGCGCCAGGCTAAATATGATTCTGGCATGCGCACTATCCTCCCTGGCGCCTTCATAAAGCGCCGAGACATCTTTTATCAGCCGGTTGAGATTCAGCTTGATTAAAGTAGCCGAAGGCGCGCGTGCATACTCACTGAATTCATTCACCATGCTTTTCATGGCGCTCACCTGGTTGACAATGGTATCGGTTGCACGTTGCAGCACGCTGGCATCCTCTTCATTTAATTTTGCATGGAGTTTATGCTGCAAACGCTCGGCTGAAAGCTGAATCGGCGTCAGCGGATTCTTGATTTCATGCGCCAGCCGGCGCGCCACTTCACCCCATGCCGCATCGCGTTGCGCCTGTACCATGGTAGTCACATCATCGAACACCACCACAAAACCGCTGCCCGCACTATCTGGCAAGCGTGTGGCGCGCACTAACAGCAATTGCTTGCCTTGCGGCCGTACAATCTCGATTTGTCTGGTCAACTCCTGCTTTTCCTGCTCTTTGGCTTTGGTGATTTCAAAATGAGATTGCAATAACTGAATAAATTCAGCCAAAAAAGTCTGGCTTTCTGCGATTTTTGCAAACGGCTTATTTTCAAATGGGGTAAGGCTTACACCCAGAATATTGCTTGCCGCCACGTTATATGTGCGTAGCTCGGCCTTTTCATTGATCGCCAGCACGCCTGAAGACAAATGTGCCAAAATAGTTTCCAGATAGCCACGTGCCGCCTCGACACGCGCCCTGTTTCTCTCGGTCGCCCGCGTGGCATCGCCAAGCTGGCGCGTCATACTGTTAAATGATTTCACCAATATGCCCAGCTCATCTTTGCCATGCTCCGGCAACATGGTGCTGTAATCGCCGCTGGCAATGGCACGTGTGCCTTCTGCCAGTACAGTTAGCGGTTGCGTCAACCTGCGGCTTAGCACAAAGGCGATTGCCAATGCGGACAACATGGCGAGCATCAGCACCAGAGTAAGCGTAAGCGCAAAAATGTCTTTCAACGAATTGCGACTATAGGAAAGCTCCTGATAATCGCGATATACCTCCTGCACCGCCTCAGCCGTGTTGGACAGCGACTTAGGCACGGGCTGCAATAATTGCAGAATTCGCGTTTCACCTGCAATCTCCTGCACATTCACTGGCGCCAATACGCGCAAATAAAGCCCTTTATTGGGAATCGGCTCGATTTTGCCGTACACGCGACTTTGTGCCTGGCGTAATTGCGGAATGCTGGGCAATTCAGGCAGGAAACTGTTCGGATCGCTACTAGATACCGATAAAATACGGCCTTGTGGCGTAAGCAGTGTTGCATCCTGTATGCCAGACTTTTCCCGCAAATCGTTCAAAAGGCTATAGTGACTCCGCGTCGGCTGAAAAGCCAGGCTGGTTGCTATATTCTCGGCCTTCTCCTCAACATCTGCCAGCATGATATCCAGCGCGCGCTGCCCCAAACTCAAGCCGCCATCGAGGGCGGACTCAACTTTTACATTGAACCAGGATTCAATCGAACGCGTTAAAAAATTCACCGAAACCAGATATACAATGAGGCCGGGAATAATCGCCATTAACGCAAACGTGCCCAAAAGGCGCAAAGTGAGGCGGCTGCCCATCACCCTGCTTTTGATTTTTTTTGCCAAAAGCCATAGCTGAACACCAATGAGTATAACCAGAACGCCCGCCAGAGTGATGTTCAGGTATAACAGAATTTTGTAATAATCACCGGATGCGGCAGTATTGGCACTTGCAAGCGAAAGCAGGTACAACAACACGATACCCAACGCCACGCTTACAAATAAAATATATCTCATAAATCACACATCAAAAGCATCATTTATTGAGCTCTTTTAACGTCCACTCGAATTTTTGCGAAGTCAGGTTCCACTTTTCAGAGCCAATCGTATCCACTTGAATCGCCTTGGGCAGCTTGGTCTGGTCTAGGCGTATCAACATGGCCGCCCTGTAAGTTTCACCTTTTTCCAAGTCTGTCTTTTCTACCACTTTCCATTCATCTATCTGAACCAACGCTTGTGCGGCCTCGTTCAAACTCTCAAAAGACTGCTGATGTGCATCGCGATTCACCAAATATTGGCGGCTCAATGCATGATAACTCAAAGTCACCTCCTGAGACGTGGTCACAATTTCATCGTCAAACCAGTATTTACGCGGCCTCACAATTTGAAACTCGATTAAAAAACTAAGCGGCACGCCTTTATTCACCGCCTCCTCGATTTCTTTATCGAAGCTCATTTCCGCATCTGCGCTTAGGCTGTAAAAATCTTCCAGCAACTGCAGTTCTGCGCTTTTAATTCTAATACTGCTCTCAGCCGCAATTGCAAGCGAAAACATGCCCAGCAGGAGCAAAAGCAGACCCAAGCTCCATAAATAGCTAAGTTTTTTGCAATAACGCATAAAAAAGGCCATCGTGCTGGCTGGAAGGGATAAGTTGACCATTTGCAATTTGAATGTTCTTATCAATCTCATTAGTCAATAAAAGCGGTAACTGAGTTGCATCGTTATTTTTTTGCAAAAAATCGTCAATTTGCTGCTGATTTTCTTCATTAAAAATTGAACACGTTATATAGAGTAATTTACCGCCTTTTGCCAATAATTGCCACAAATTAGCCAAAATGAGCGCCTGTTGTGCGCAAAATGAGGCGATATCCGGCTCGCGCCGCAACCATTTAATATCCACATGCCTGCGCACGATACCAGACGCGGTACATGGCACATCGGCCAGAATGCGGTCAAATGACTTTTCGGTTTTCCAGGTGCTCGCATCGCCCAGCTGCAAATTCGCGCTTAAGTTAAGCCGTTTCAAATTGCTTTCCACGCGGTTCAAACGGCCAGCATCGTTATCCAGCGCGGTTAAGTCCACATCCGCTAGCTCTAAAATATGGCCGGTTTTGCCGCCGGGCGCGCTGCAGGCATCCAGCACGCGCATGCCAGGTTGAACTTCCAGCAAATGCGCTGCCAGCTGCGCGCCATAATCCTGCACCGAAACCACGCCATCTGCAAAGCCCGATACCTGCTCCACAGGCAACGGTTTAGTGAGCATCACGGCCTGCGCGCCTAACGGTAAAGCCTCAATATTCTTGCGCGCTAATAGCTGGCAATATTCCTGTGCATTGGTTTTTCTGATATTCACCCGTAACGTCATGGGAGGATGCTCATTACCTGTTCCTAAAATGCTCCGCCAAGATTTTGGATATTGGCTTCTAAGCTTTTTAATCCACCACTTTGGATAAGAATAAATGGCGACTTCATCCACTTTCATTTTCTCGGCAAGCGCATCTTTTTGCCGTAGAAAATTACGCAACACGCCGTTCACCAAACCTTTCGCCCACTTTGGCTTGGCATAACTCGCAGCCTTTACGGCCTGATTCACCACGGTAAAATCATCGGCCTTGTCATGCAGCAGCTGATATATCGCCACCAGCAACAGCGCGGTAATGTGCTGATTGCTCAACGGTTTTTCTAGCAACTGCGTCAAGTAAGCGCTCACTTCACCATAAAACCGCAATGTGCCATAACTTAAATCAGCCGCCGCACCGCGTTGTTGCGGCGTTGCCGTGGGGTAACCTTTAAGCGCATCCGGCAATGCCAGCGTAAGGTTACGGCCAGATAATACTTGGGCTACTGCATTTGCGGCGATTTGTTGGGAAATATACAAAGGATGCTCAAGGTTTTTTAGATTGCGTAGATTTTACTTCAATTAGCCAGCAACGGTGCCACTTAAATGCTTTACAACCCCCTTTGCTGCGCCTTCGGCTTGAGCCCACAGATGGATAAGCGGCGAGGACTGTCTGAGCCTGAATGATTTTAGAAGGCGAGTTCCGCAGCCGCCCAGATGCGGCGCTAAGACCGAAGGAAATAAGCGGCAATGGGGCGTGATTTTCTTTGGTTTCTTTCTTTTGCACGAACAAAAGAAAGAAACTCGCCTAAAGGCGAAAAAATAGAGAAACTACTGCTCTTTATAGCGTTTTAAGATGCAAAACAAAACTAGCCCAGGAACAATGCTGATTGCCAAAAGTAAGATACTTATTCTGTTATAAAATTTACCATGCTCAAAAAAAATATCTCTAAAATAAACAATTGCTCCACCAGCAACAATCCCTGCGAGTACGCCTGAGATTGCCGCAATTAAATTATGGTTAGCATCATTAACCCAAACGACGAAGCTAGCAAGACCGCCAACAACAGCGATTAGGAAGAGTATCAGAGATGCAGAACTACCAAAAATATGGGTTATCACCGAAGACTGAAACTGGCATCACCCAAGTTAGAAAAGCTATTAGATAAGCAATGCCTTGATTAAACGGAATATATCTCATTCAAACTATATACCTATTCGAAACTAAAACTGACTCGCCATTGCCATCAATCTCGCCACTCTCTCCTCCGTCTTCGGATGCGTACTAAACAAACTATCAAACGAAACGCCTGATAATGGATTAATAATCATCATCTGCCCTGTCTCCGGATGCATCTCGGCCGTTTGGTTGGGGATTTGATGCGCGTAATTATGAATTTTGGTAAGCGCACCAGCTAAAGATTTAGGATCTTTGCTGATTTCCGCGCCCATTCTATCGGCTTCAAACTCACGACTGCGCGAGATGGCCATTTGAATCAGCCCGGCCGCCATCGGTGCCAGAAACATCATCAGCATGCTGACAATCGGGCTTACGCTGCGCTCGCCATCACTACCACGGCCACCGCCAAAAAACATGCCGAACAGGGCAATAGCGGAAATCGCACCCGCCATGGTGGCGGAAATGGTAGAAATTAATGTATCGCGATGTTTTACATGCGCCAGCTCGTGTGCCATCACACCGCGCAGTTCACGCTCGCTTAAAGTTTGCATAATGCCCACCGTGGCAGCCACCGCAGCATGCTCCGGATTGCGGCCGGTGGCGAAGGCGTTAGGTTGCTGCTCGTTGATCACGTACACTTTAGGCATGGGCAGCTGCGCGTTCTCGGCCAGCTCTTTTACCATGTTGTAATAGCCGCGATATTCGCTATTGTCGGGCGTGACTTCTTGCGCGCCGTACATTTTAAGCACTGCTTTGTCCGAAAACCAGTATGCATATACGTTCATACCACCCGCAAATAAGAGTGCCATCAGCATGCCGCCCTGACCGCCCATCGCTGCGCCAACCGCGCCGAATAAGGCGGTGATGCCTGCCATGAGTACAAAAGTTTTAATCCAGTTACCTAACATGTTGTTCTCCTGATGGTTAAAGGGTTAGCTTGTGTAATATGCTGTTAACGTGCTGAAAGTTCAAGACTTAACTGAATATTTCACCAAGCTTCACATGCTGACCTTGTATAAACTGTTTCGCCGTCTGGCGCTTGCCGCCGGGCATCTGCAGCTCGTGGATTTCTAGAACAGCCTGCCCGCAAGCCGCATGGATATTGGCTCCCAGGGCCACTATTTCACCACATTTTGCATTATTCTTTTGATTTAAAGCCGTCGCAAACCAGATGCGGCAGGTTTCGCCGCGGAATTGCGCCGTGGCAACAGGGAATGGATTAAACGCGCGCACTTGACGTGAAATCTCGGCCGCGCTATTTTGCCAATCGATTGCGGATTCGGATTTTCCTAATTTATGTGCGTAAGTGACCAAACTTTCGTCCTGCTGAACGCTGGGTAACGCACCATCTTTGGCCAATTCGCTCATGGCCTGCACCATTAACTCCGCGCCCATTCTGGCAAGCGCGTCGTGCAGGGTTTGCGTAGTATCAGTGTCACGAATCGGCACCACACCTTTGCCCACCATCGCGCCGGCATCCAGCGCGGGCACCACCTCCATGATGGTCACGCCCGTTTCTTTGTCACCAGCTAACAACGCACGATGAATCGGCGCTGCGCCGCGCCAGCGTGGCAACAGTGAAGCATGGATGTTATAGCAGCCGAATTTCGGCATATTCAACACGCTGGTCGGAATAATCAACCCATACGCTGCCACAATCATGACATCAGCATTCACGGCCTCGATCTGTGCCTGCACTTCCGCAGGCTTCAGGCTTTCCGGCTGAAACACGTTTAGATTGTGCTGCAAGGCAAGCTGTTTGACCGGACTGGCTTTTAGCTGCATACCACGCCCGGCAGGACGATCCGGTTGCGTGAGCACCATGACGATTTCGTGCCCGGCCTGTATTAACGCCGCTAACGCAGGAACTGCAAATTCGGGCGTACCCGCGAAAATAATCTTCAATGTTTGGCTGCCCTTCAAATAGCTACTTTTGGCGGTTTTGCTTAATCATTTTGGTCTTGATGCGATTGCGCTTGAGTGGCGACAGATATTCGACGAACACCTTACCCAGCAGATGGTCTATCTCGTGCTGAATACACACCGCCAGCAGGCCTTCGGCATTTAATTTAAACTTTTTACCTTGTTTATCCAAGGCTTCAACGGTGATTTTTTCAGCTCTAGTGACCATTTCATACACACCAGGCACCGATAAACAGCCTTCCTCGTAATCCTGTGTGCCACTTTTTACAACAATTTTTGGGTTAATCAACACCAGCAAATCATTTTGCTCTTTGCTGGAATCAATCACGATCAACTGGATATGCCGGTTTACCTGTGTCGCCGCCAAACCTATGCCTGGCGCGGCATACATGGTTTCTGCCATGTCATTTACCAGCTGGTGGATTTCGTCATTCACCTCCTGCACAGGTTTAGCCACCGTGTGCAAACGCGGGTCTGGATAATTAAGTATTGTCAAAGTTGCCATAAAGTCGTTGTTTTTTAGCAAAAAAGCTTGATTGTTGAATGAATTACATGATAAATTTAATGCAATTTCGCGGATAAATCCCGCTATTTTGACCGAGGTCAACGCATGAATCGACATATTATAACGCTGCTTGTGCTTGCATGTTTAAGCTTGAATGCAAATGCAGAAGATATTCAACTGCAAAAAAATCACCCGGATCGCTATGTGGTGGTAAAAGGCGATACCCTGTGGGGAATTTCCGGCAAATTTTTGAAAGACCCTTGGCAATGGCCAAAAGTCTGGAAAATGAACCGTGCGCAAATCAAGAATCCGCACTGGATTTATCCCGGGGACGTGATTGTGCTAGACAAGAGCGGCGCCAGCCCGCAGCTGCGTTTATTGCGCGAAACCGTCACGCTGGAGCCCGGCGTTCGTATCGAACCGCTTGAAAAAGAAGCCATTCACACCATAGCACCCAGTGTTATCGATCCATTCTTAAGCCAGCCCTTGCTGATCGAGAACGGCAAGCTCGACGATGCGCCGCGCATTATATCTGGCCAGGACAACCGCGTTATTTTAAGCCCTGGTACTCGCGTGTATATTAGCAATATCCAGGAAGGTGAAGGCGTACACTGGGACATTTACCGCCCAGGCGAAGCATTGAGAGATCCCGACACCAATGAAGTGCTCGGCACGGAAGCCATCTATTTGGGTGACGTGAATATCGCGCGTTACGGCGCGCCGGCAACGGGAGATATTGTAAAAGCCAAAGAAGAGATTTTTACCAAAGACCGCCTGGTTGTCGCACCAGACGAGTTTAAGAGCAGCTTTGTGCCGCATGCGCCTGAAGCTGACATTAGAGGCCGCATCATGCGTATTTACGGCGGGGTAGCGGAAGGCGGGCCAAATACGGTCGTTTCAATCAATCGCGGCAAAAATGACGGTCTGGAAGAAGGCCATGTACTGGCAATCAGCCGCTATGGCAAAGTGATCAGAGATCCGGAGTATAAAGACCAGGCTTCCAACAAAGTCGTAGCCGAAGAAAAAAAATTAAAACAGCTTAATTTTGATGTGACAACTGACCCGGATGGTAAAAAAATCGTTAACTTCGAAAAAGAACCTCCGCAAACAAAAGTGGTGCTGGAGCCAGGCCAAGTAAAGCTGCCAGATGAGCGTGTAGGCCTGCTGATGATTTTCAGAACTTTTGACAGAGTATCCTATGGCTTGATCATGAGCGCGTCAGACGCTATCTACACGCTTGATTCAGTGCATACGCCTTAGGGAAGCATTGATTTAACAATGCCGTCTATTAAAGATAGACTACATGATGAAACGGCACAGTGGATTACGCTTAATCAAATACCCGGCTTAGGTAATGCAACGCTTTGCCAGCTACTGGCAAAATTCGGTTCTCCAGAGGCCATTTTTAATGCCAGCCAAAGCCAGTTGCGTGAAATCGTTGATGATGAAATCGCGCAAAAAATCAACCAGGGTGTGGATATTGCTGCGATTTCATCCACACTGGACTGGCTTAAGAAAGACCGCACACACCTAGTCACGCTTGCCGACAACGCCTACCCCAAACAACTTCTGGAAATCAGCAACCCGCCTGCGGTGCTCTATGCCATTGGCAATCTGCATTGGCTCAACCACCCTTCTATCGCCATGGTAGGCAGCCGTAGCGCCACGCCTCAAGGCGAAAAGAACGCCGAAGATTTTGCCGAAAGCCTGTGCAATCATGGCCTATGTGTTGTAAGCGGCATGGCGCTGGGCATTGATGGCGCAGCACACCGTGGCGCACTTAAAGCCAATGGCGCGACCGTTGCAGTGGTTGGCACGGGCCTGGATATTGTTTACCCTGCCAGGCATCGTGATCTGGCGCACAAAATCGCCGAACGCGGTTTGATTCTCTCCGAGTTTCCGCTCGGCACGCCTTCCAAAGCGCAAAACTTTCCGCGCCGCAATCGTCTAATCAGCGGCCTGAGTTTAGGCTGCCTAGTGGTAGAAGCCAATATAGACAGCGGCTCTCTCATTACGGCGCGCTTGGCGACTGAACAAGGGCGCGAAGTATTTGCGATTCCCGGATCCATTCACTCGCCAGTGACCAAAGGTTGTCATCAGCTCATCAAGCAAGGGGCAAAACTAGTCGAAAATACCACAGACATTCTCGAAGAACTGAAAAATGTGTTGTCTGTTGTTAGCCCATCCGGGCTAATGGACAACATGGGCCAAACAGCCGCAGAATCCAATACCGTATTGGCTTGTATGGGATTTGACCCGATCAATTTCGAGGCGCTGCTGTCAATGACGGGATTGACGACCGAAGCACTTTCCTCCATGCTACTGATGCTGGAGTTAGAAAGCAGGGTTACTACACTGGCTGGCGGAAAATTTCAGCGTCTGGTATGAGTGATCAGGGATAAGAATAGATTTAATAACGGGAGGGGAGTTGCTATGTTTGAAGTATTAGTATTCATGTTTGAAAACTATTTTGCCAATCATGCCTTTCCAGACAACGAGGTCATGGCGCAGGAGCTTTCTGCAGCCGGCTTTGACCAGTCGGATATTTCAGGGGCAGTAGACTGGTTTCACGAAATGAAAACCATGCTAACCGAGCCACCTGCGTTTTATTGTCACAAAGATACCAGCTTACGCATGTTTTCCGCTACCGAGCTTAAAAAGATCAGTACCGAAAGTATTGGCTTCATCCTGTTTATTCAACAGGCCAATATTATTAATGACGTAGAGCGTGATTTAATTGTTGACCGCGCAATGGCGCTCAAACAGGAACACATCAATATAGAAGAAATGCGCTGGATTACCATGATTGCGCTATGGAACAAAGGGCGCGAGAAAGATTACCTGTTTGTAGAAGATGCGCTGTTTAATCCGCGCGGACTGACTTTTCACTAGTTTTTATCGGCAGCCTTCTGCTCAATATTGTTAATGATATTGGAAATAATGCCTGCCTGATTCAAGGTATAAAAGTGCAGGCTAGGCACGCCCCAGGCCAGCAGGCGCTCGCAAAGCTCACTCACCACATCTATGCCAAAAGCGCGCAGCGAAGGCAAATCATCAGCATAGGCCTCTAAACGCAAGCGTAACCAGCGTGGAATCTCCGCGCCGCACACACCAGAAAAACGTGCCAGCTGCGTGTAATTGTAAATCGGCATCACTCCCGGCACGATCGGTATTGCAATCCCTTCAGCCGTACAACTTTCCACAAACCTGAAGTAAGCATCAGCATTGTAAAAGTATTGCGTAATGGCAGCATCAGCGCCCGCTTCTACCTTACGTTTAAAATTGGCCAGATCCTTGGCGGCGGATAACGCTTCAGGATGAAACTCAGGATAGGCAGCAACTTCCAGATGAAACCAGTCACCCGTTTCCTGGCGGATAAATGTCACCAGCTCGTTGGCGTATTTAAAATCGCCCACGCTCACTTCGCCCGATGGCACATCCCCGCGCAGCGTTACCAAGCGCTTAATGCCTTTATTTTTGTATGCAGTCAATAATTCGCGAATCTCTTCCTTGCTGGAAGAAATGCAAGAAATATGCGGCGCGGCCTGATGGCCTTCTGCCTGAATTTCAAATACGGTTTCCATGGTTCTGTCGCGCGTTGAGCCGCCCGCACCGAATGTCACCGAAAAAAACTCGGGATTGAACTTGGCCAGCTGCACCCGTGTTTCACGCAGGTTAGCAATGCCCTCAGCCGTTTTAGGCGGGAAAAATTCAAAACTTAACGGAATATGCTTGTTCATTATTTTTTATTTACTTTATTTTCTTAATCTTTTTCGATGACAATCGCGCTCAATATCCAGGAGATTACGCTGTAAGCCAACGCGCCAATAATGCCCGCCGTCAGCGTCTTAACTTCAAAGCCCTGCAGAAAGTGCCCTACCCCCCAAAACAGCACGCCATTGATCACGAAAATAAACAGGCCCAAGGTCAGTATGGTGACAGGCAAAGTCAATATCACCAGAATCGGCTTAATCAACATGTTAGCCAGACCAATCACCACTGCAGCCATTAGCGCAACCATCAGGCTGGACACATGAATATCGGGTACGAGATAAGCAACGCCCAACAAGGCCAATGCATTCAACAACCAACCCGCAAGCAATTTCATGTGTCCGCTCCCTTATTAATAACGATAATGCTCGGCTTTATATGGGCCTTCTTTTGAAACACCAATATAGGCCGCTTGCTGATCCGTTAATCTGGTCAACTGTGCATTCAGTTTTTTCAGTTGCAAAATAGCCACTTTTTCATCCAGATGCTTAGGCAAAGTATAGACGCCCACCGGATATTTGTCAGCCTGCGTAAACAGCTCGATTTGCGCAATGGTTTGATTGGCAAAGCTTGAGCTCATTACATAGCTTGGATGGCCTGTACCACAACCCAAGTTTACCAGCCTGCCTTTAGCCAGCAGGATAATTTTTTTGCCGTCCGGGAAAACAACATGGTCAACTTGCGGTTTGATCTCATCCCACTCGTATTTTTCGAGCGAAGCCACGTCAATTTCGTTATCAAAATGGCCGATGTTGCACACAATCGCCTGGTCTTTCATTTTTACCATGTGGTCATGCGTAATCACATGATAATTGCCGGTTGCAGTCACGAATATATCTGCATGCTCACAGGCATAATCCATGGTCACCACGCGGTAACCTTCCATCGCCGCTTGCAATGCGCAGATCGGGTCAATCTCAGTTACCCAAACTTGCGCAGACAAGGCGCGCAATGCCTGCGCAGAGCCTTTACCCACATCACCATAACCCGCCACCACTGCCACTTTACCCGCAATCATCACGTCGGTCGCGCGTTTAATCGCATCGACTAAACTCTCGCGGCAGCCATATAAATTATCAAATTTAGATTTAGTGACAGAATCATTGACGTTAATCGCCGGGAAAGCCAATTTGCCTTCTTTATGCATCTGGTACAGGCGATGTACGCCAGTCGTCGTTTCCTCGGTCACGCCTTTGATGTTGCTCAAACGTGTGGAATACCATGTTGGGTCGGTTTTTAATTTGGCTTTGATTGAATTGAACAAGCAGATTTCTTCTTCGCTGGTTGGGTTTGCAATCACTGACAAATCTTTCTCGGCACGCGTACCCAAATGCAAAAGCAAAGTCGCATCGCCGCCATCATCCAGAATCATGTTGCTATAGCCGCCATCAGACCATTCAAAAATACGGTGAGTGTAATCCCAATATTCGGCTAAGGTTTCTCCCTTGATGGCGAATACAGGCGTACCGCCAGCAGCAATCGCCGCCGCCGCATGGTCTTGCGTTGAATAGATATTGCAGGAGGCCCAGCGTACCTCTGCACCTAAATCCTTGAGCGTTTCGATTAGCACGGCTGTTTGAATCGTCATGTGCAGGCTGCCGGTGATACGCGCGCCTTTTAATGGTTGCGCCTTTGCGTATTCTTCACGAATCGCCATCAAACCTGGCATTTCTGTTTCGGCAATCGCGATTTCTTTGCGGCCGAAAGCGGCCAAATTGATATCTGCTACAACGTAGTCTTTGAAATCAGTCACAATATTCACTTTCAATTTCCTTGAATGTGTGACCGGAGGGAAGGGGTTGTGGTAAAAAAGAGATTTTAAAACGCTTATCTCACCCGTATCCCGTGCCCGGCACGGTTAATAATGGTGAGCGCCGTTAAAACATTTTCCGAGCCTGGGAGGACGTAATTTTAAATACAGCTCTCGCAACGCTCCTCGGAACACGGAAATTATACGCGAATATTTTTTACTTACCAACAGTAATAATTGTTGGTCAAGAATAAGCTAATTAGCTCCAAATCTCATTAATGTCGTGAATTCCCCAAGCCACGGGGTTTTCATGACCGATAATTGCATCCTGAACGCTTAGTTTTGACAAATCCAGCACTTCAACTGGAATACGAGATTTGGATTGGGTTGAAAAAAATACTTTAACAATGGGTGTCAATAATGAATTTTGGCTTTGGTCTATCACAACTGCCAGTCGTCCGGATTTAAGCTTAACCATGGTGCCGATAGGATAAATACCAACACTCTTAACAAATGCTTCAAAAACAGTATTGTCGAAGTGGTCTGCCCATTGCGCCATGCGTTGCAAGGAAACTCCTGGCTCCCAGCCATCCTTATAAGGACGATTAGAAGTCACGGCGTCATACACATCACAAACTGCACCCATTTTTGCAAACAAGCTGATTTGATCTGCTTTTAATTTATCGGGATACCCCATCCCGTTCACTTTTTCATGATGATGCAAACACACATCTAATATAACTTCATCTGTGATATTTGATTGCACCAGCATTGCATGCCCACGTTCTGGGTGTGACTTAACTGTGGTGAATTCTTCGTCAGTAAGCGCCCCTGGTTTGTTTAATACATCTAACGGTATACCTGCCTTGCCTATATCGTGTAATAAGCCTGCCATCCCTGCCTGGCTGGTTTCAGCTTCAGACAAGCCAAGTTCTTTGGCCAACGCTACCATCAAAGCACAAACAGCCACTGAGTGCATATAAGTATAATCGTCTTTATTTTTTAGGCGCACCAAACTAATAAGCGCACCTCCATTCCGTGCTATAGAGGCCGCAATGTCATCCACTAATTGTAATGCAGCCTCATTATTGACAGCTTTACCCATGCGCACCTCATGAAACATCGAAGTGACGGCTTTTTTAGACGCTTTAATTACTTTTTTAGCAAGTTCTAGCTCTTCTGAAGTAGAAGTCTGAACTTGCGTTGGCATAGGCTTTTTTTCGGGAGACGGTTCTGCTGCAGGCGTAACGACTTGATGCGCTTCTTCTTGCACTTCCAGCTTCGCCACGTCTAAACCCTTCGAGGTATCTATGACAATTTCTTTTACGACACTAGCTTGAAGTTTTTTTAGATCGGAAATATCTTCCAATTTGAAAGCTTTGTTCCAGAACGGATGGTCTATCCAAGCGCCTTTCAACTCATAGATAAACATACCTAAACGAACTTGTTTTGTAGAAATAATCTTTAACATATGCCATTACTGAATTGTTTTCACAATTCTAGCAATGACACTGTCAAATCAATTGAATTAAATAAAGGCTTTTAATGCGACTGCTTTATCAATCAACAACCGGCTTGACGCAACCATTAGCCTTCACCGAATTACCGATAAATTCCTTCGGCTCGGAGCTTACAGCCCTGCAGCTGCTTTAAGCGCTGCAGCTTTATCGGTATTTTCCCAAGTAAACTCTGGCTCGTCACGGCCAAAGTGACCATAAGCCGCAGTTTTGCTGTAAATGGGGCGTAACAAATCCAGCATTTTCACGATGCCTTTGGGGCGCAAATCAAAATGCTCTAATACCAAGCTCGTAAGCACTTCATTTGAAACTTTACCCGTACCATAAGTCTCCACCATCACACTGGTTGGTCGTGCCACGCCGATGGCGTAACTCACCTGCACCAGGCATTTATCTGCCAAGCCTGCGGCCACAATATTTTTGGCCACGTAGCGACCCGCATAGGCTGCTGAACGGTCTACTTTGGAAGGGTCTTTACCGGAGAAAGCACCGCCGCCGTGAGGCGCTGCGCCACCGTAGGTATCGACAATAATTTTACGGCCGGTGAGGCCGCAATCGCCTTGAGGGCCGCCGACGACAAAGCGGCCAGTCGGGTTTACCAGATATTTAATTTCGCCTTTAATCAGCTCTTTGGGCAACATCGGTTTGATGATTTCTTCAATCGTCGCTTCTCGAATGGCTTCCAGGCTCATTTCCGGCGCGTGCTGCGTAGAAACCAGCACCGTGTCGATCTTATGCGGCTTGCCATCCACGTACTGCACGGTCACTTGTGATTTCGCATCCGGCCGCAGCCATGGCAGGCGGCCATCTTTACGCAATTGCGCCTGGCGCTCCATGATTCGGTGGCTCAACCAGATCGGCAGCGGCATGAGTTGTGGTGTTTCATTGACCGCATAACCAAACATCAAACCCTGGTCACCCGCTCCCTGGTCTAATGGATCGTCATTGGCGTTGTCCACGCCTTGGGCAATGTCAGGTGACTGTTTGTCGTAAGCCACCAGCACTGCGCAGCCTTTATAATCAATGCCGTATTCGGTATTGTCGTAACCGATACGTTTAATGGCATCGCGCGCGACTTTGATGTAATCGACATTTGCTGTTGTGGTGATTTCACCTGCCAGCACGATTAAGCCAGTATTGGCAAGGGTTTCAGCAGCCACACGTGCGGTTGGATCCTGAGCCAGAATAGCGTCTAAAATACTATCGGATACCTGGTCTGCGAGTTTGTCTGGATGGCCTTCAGAAACAGACTCTGAAGTAAAAAGATATTCGTTCATTATGCGCCTTGGAAAACTAAAAATTTAAAAAAGAGAAAACAATATCGACTAAAGGCTAAAGCAGATATTGTTAATCACTATAAGAGCCGCGCATTGTACACTTAAAATCAAATAGTTGGCGCAAATTTGCTAGAATACTGTAAGTTTAAATTGTTAAGAATATGTTACTCAAATTCACCAAAATGCAGGGCGCAGGCAACGACTTCGTCGTGGTTGACGGCTATTCTTCGCCTGTTTCGCTTGCCCCTGCGCAAATCAGAACAATCGCCAACCGCTATTTTGGCGTGGGCTGTGACCAGTTACTCATCGTAGAAAAAACAGCGACCCCCAACGTGGATTTTCGCTATCGCATCTTTAATGCCGATGGCGGCGAGGTGGAACAATGTGGCAATGGTGCGCGCTGTTTTGTGCGCTTTGTGACGGAAAAAGGCTTGACCAGAAAACGTGAGATCGTGGTTGAAACCCGCTGCGGCGTTATTACGCCGATGCTTCGCGACGACAATCAAGTCACCGTGAATATGGGCGCGCCAATATTTGAGCCTGCAAAAATCCCGTTTATTGCAGAAACTCGACAAAAAACATACGCTCTGCAAGTCAATACCAGAGGCGCTACAGGCGACATAACAAAAAGTGCGATCTCCATAACAGCGCTTTCGATGGGCAACCCGCACGCCGTGACTTTGGTAGAGGATGTAGAAAGCGCGAACGTGGCCGAGTTTGGCCCGCAGATTGAATCGCATGCAAGCTTTCCAAAGCGTGTCAATACAGGCTTTATGCAGGTTGTAAACGCGCATGAAATCAAATTGCGCGTGTATGAACGCGGTAGCGGCGAAACGCTCTCCTGCGGCACGGGCGCTTGCGCCGCGGTTGTCAGTGGTATTCAGCTTGGGCTGTTACAATCACCCGTGCTGGTTCACACGCGCGGCGGAAAACTTAACATTGAATGGCAGGGTGAAGGCCAGCCTGTCATGATGACAGGCCCGGCGGAAATTGTGTTTGAAGGCGAAATTCAAATTTAAAAAATGGTTAAAAACAGGGACTCACATGCAAGAAGATGAAATTAAAAACTACCTAAAAAATCATCCGGAATTTTTTGAACAAAATGCCAGTTTGCTGGCAGAGATTCACCTGCCCAGCCCGCATGGCAGCGGCACGATTTCATTGGCAGAACGCCAGCAACTGGCGCAGCGCGACAAAATCAATGCCTTGGAAGAACGTTTTGCAGAGCTTGTGCTCAATGCCAAAGATAACGATGCCATTGCCAATAAAATTCACGCGCTGAATGTCGAGTTGCACAAAGCCAGAAGTTTTGATGAGATTGAGCAATTAGTCAGCGCACTCTTGCCCGAACACTTTGATTTGGCGGATACCTGCTTACGTATCTGGGCCAGACCGCTCGACCCGGCTAACCATGCAAATCTGGTCTTTAGCGAAGTATCTGAAGAAGCCAAGACATGGGTTGCAACGCTCAGCCAGCCCTATTGCGGCACGCAGCCTGAGATCGTGGCCGAGGACTGGTTTATCGAGCCGGCAGCTTCAATCGCACTGATTCCCTTGCGCCTGCAACAAACCATTGGTTTTTTGGCGCTTGCCAGCGATGATGCCAGCCGTTTTTATGCCGGGATGGGCACCGATTTCCTCACAAAAATCGGCGAGATTTTAAGCGCCGCTTTATCGCGGCATTTAGATTAAATTAATAATGTGGAATTATTAAAAGAATATCTTGAATTCTTAAACTTCGAGCGCGGCTTAAGCCCGCTCACCCGCGAGAATTACGCCAGAGATATTACACAGCTCATCAAATTGGCTGATTCCACCGCTTTATGCGCACTACAAACCAACCACATACGCCGCTTTATCGCCAGCCTGCACAGCAAAGGCCTGGGCGGCAAGAGCATTGCACGCATGCTCTCAAGCTGGCGCGGTTTTTTTGATTTCCTGGTAAATCGCAAAGGCTTTACCAATAATCCCGTTATTGGCTTGCGTGCGCCAAAATCACCTAAAACCTTGCCGCAGGCATTATCTATAGAGCAAGCGGTAAAGCTAGTAGATATTAGTGATGATGACATATTAGGCATTCGCGACCACGCGATTTTGGAACTATTTTATTCTTCTGGCTTGCGGCTAAGCGAAGTTGTAAACCTGAACATTGATGTGCTGGATTTTTCTGATGGCACCGTAATAGTGACCGGCAAAGGCAACAAAACGCGCATCGTGCCGCTGGGCAGCCACGCGATAGAAGCCATTCAAAAGTGGTTACAAACACGCTCGCAAATACTAATAAACAACCCCTCTGAGAAAGCCGTATTTATTGGGCTGCAGGGAAGAAGGATTTCGGCGCGAAACATCCAGTATCGGCTAAAAGAATGGTCAGTTAAGCAGGGTATTAACTCATCTGTGCATCCGCATATGCTGCGCCACAGTTTTGCCACGCACGTACTGCAATCCAGCGGCGATTTGCGCGCCGTGCAGGAAATGCTGGGGCATGCCAACATCAGCACCACGCAGGTGTACACACATCTCGATTTCCAGCATCTAAGCAAAACCTACGATGCCGCACATCCTAGAGCAAAGAAGAAATAGCATATTCTTCTATTTGTCGCGATTTTCTGTTATCTTAAAGCGCATGCTTAAGCATTTTGCCGTTCATTTTGTTTTAATTTTCTTGTTTGCTTTCGTGCAAATAGGCGCGGCCACGCACGAAATCAGCCATGCTACAGACATCACCAAACAAAGCCAGCAGGATAAAAACACCCATGGCGAGCAATGTCCGCAATGTATCAGCTTTGCCAAAGTGGCAGGCGGCATCGCGTCGGAAGCCTTTGTATTACCGGCAATATGTGCGAGCTTTATCAACACTGTCAGCAATTACTCCCACTATTCATCTTATCTTCATACCGCCTACGCGGCGCGCGCGCCACCTCAAATCATCCGCATCTAGCACATCACTTCCAGCAACCTAGTTGCTGGCTATTTGCCATTTTTTGAGGTATTTATCATGAGTTATTCAACGCATCCGCAAATGCGCGCGGCATTTGCCATTAAGCCCGTTATTCTGGCGCTTGCCAGCCTATTAATTAACAACGCCATTGCCGAAGAAACCACCAGGATTGATTTGCCCGCGGTGCCTGTCACGGGCAACCCATTGGGCGCGGGCTCCGATGAGCTGGTTGTGCCCGTTTCCGTACTTAACGGCCGTGAGCTAAGCCTGCGCCGTGAAGGCACGCTGGGAGAAACCTTGAACGGCCTGCCAGGTGTTTCTGCAACACATTTCGGCCCCAACGCTTCGCGGCCAGTGATTCGCGGCTTGGATGCCGAGCGTGTGCGCATTATGCAAAACGGCGTTGGCGTATTGGATGCATCATCGTTAAGCTTCGACCATGCTGTCGGCGTAGATCCGCTGATTATCGAGCAGATCGATGTCGTGCGCGGCCCGGCGGCCTTGCTGTATGGCGGCAGCGCCATGGGCGGCGTGGTGAACGCAATTGACCACCGCATCCCCAAAGAAAAACTAGACGGCATTACCGGACGTGCCGAATCGCGCTTTGGCGGACCGGACAGCACCCGCAATGGTGCTGCGGTAGTAGATATCGGCAATAACTTATTCGCCATTCACGGCGATGTTTACACGCGCAAAACCAGCGATTTGGATATCCCGGGATTCTCAGTAAGTCGTCGCAAAAGCGAAGCAGACGGTACGCCACGCGAGAATCGTGGCAAGCTTGTCAACAGCAGCTCGGATGGCGATGGTGGCGCGTTAGGCGCATCGCTCACATTCGATAACGGTTATGTTGGCCTATCCTATTCCACGCTGGATAACAACTACGGCACCGTGGCGGAAGAAGCTGTGCGTATCGACATGAACAGCGACCGCTGGGATTTGGCGAGCGAATTCAAAAACTTAGACACCATCATCAACCGCGCAAAATTCCGCATGGCGCATACCGATTACGAACACAAAGAACTCGAAGACGGCATTATTGGCACCACCTTCAAAAACCGCGGCCTGGAAAGCAGTCTGGAAGCAGGTCACAGCCCGATGTTCGGATTAAATGGCGTGGTTGGTTTTCAGTTTGGCAATACCAATTTTGAGGCGATTGGTGAAGAAGCATTTGTGCCCAGCGTCAATACGCAAAATAAAGCGGTGTATGTTTACGAAGAACTCCCCATCAATCAACATAAAATCACCTTTGGCGGCCGCATGGGGCATACCACGGTAGATTCCAAAGACAGCGCAACTTTTGGCGCCGGTCAAAATAACAGCTTTAATCCCAATAGTTTTGCGCTGGGCGGCTTGTACCGCATTGATGATTATTGGTCGCTCACCAGCAATTTATCGCACAACGAGCGCGCACCCAGCTATTTCGAGCTTTACGCCAACGGCCCGCATGTGGCTACAGGTCAGTTTGAAGTTGGAAATAGCGGTTTTGATAAAGAAAAATCCAACGGTCTGGATGCACAACTGCGCTGGAAAGACGGCCGCAACTACATGAATGTTGGCGCGTATTACACACGGTTCAGCAACTTTATCGGACTGTTCGACACCGGCAATGTTGACCCTGTGGACTTGTTACCAATCGCCGAATTCAGGGCAGTGCGTGCGGTGTTTAAAGGATTGGAGTTTGACGGTAAATTTGGCCTTACCGACAATCTGGATTTAACCGTGCGTGGTGACTATGTACATGCACGCGACAAAACCAATAGCGATTATCTGCCGCGCATTGCGCCGCTGCGCCTGGGTGCTGGCTTGCTCTACAAACTGGGCAATTTCAGCGCGCGGCTGGACGCAATGCATGCCTTTAAACAAAACGATACAGCGGATAACGAGCTGAAAACCGATAGTTATACGGATGTCACTGCGCTGGTGGCTTACAAATTGCCTATCAAGTTTAATGTAGAATTATTTGCCAAGGCGACCAACTTGCTGGATGACGAAATTCGCGAACATGCCTCGTTCCTGAAAGATATTTCACCTGCGGGAGAAAGGTCTATTTTAATTGGTGCGCGAGCTGATTTTTAACCGAAAAGAATTAGCGCCCAAACCAGCAAAAACAGCATAATTGCCATCATCACTGCCGCACTGCCTATATCTTTGGCGCGTGCGGCAAGTGCATGATGGTCGATAGAAGTATGGTCCACCGCCGCCTCAATGGCCGAGTTTAGCAACTCCACCACAAACACCAGTAAAGTCACGCCCACAAGCAAAATGCGCTCGATATTCGTCTGTCCCAAATAAAACCCCAGTGGAATCAGCACCAGCATCAGCCAGGTTTCTTGCCGAATCGCAGCTTCATTCCTATACGCCGCCTTTAAACCGGCAATTGAATAACCAGCCGCTTTGGCGATGCGTTCCAAACCGTTTTTACTTTTGAATGGGCTTTCCATTGCTTACCTTTGCAATTAATTAATCACGCGAATTTTAACATGCGCTATCATATTGTTTTTAGCTAAATTGAGTAACGAAAATGGCAAGAATGGTGAAATGTGTAAAACTAGGTAAAGAAGCAGAAGGCATGGACTTTCCGCCTTATCCGGGCGAGCTGGGTAAAAAAATCTACCTGAACGTAAGCAAAGAGGCTTGGGCGGCATGGCTAAAACAGCAAACCATGCTGGTGAACGAAAACCGCCTGAGTTTGGCCGACCCTGCCGCACGTAAGTATCTGGCTGAACAGACCGAGAAGTATTTTTTTGGAGAAGGTGCAGATACCGCAAGTGGGTATGTGCCGCCAACAAAGTGATTCGATACGCGCGTATTCATTAGCAAAAGCGACCGCCCTGTATACCAATATCCATGCTGCTTGCAGGTCGACGGTCTTGCTAATGAAAAAAACCGCTCGAAAGCGGTTTTTTTTCTACACCATATCTCTATTTCTTAAAGGTTTTCACACCATCGGCAGTCGCTAAAAGCAAGATGTTTGCTGGTCGTGCCGCAAATAAACCATTCGTCACCACGCCGACGATTTGGTTAATGTCAGCTTCCATCTTGACCGGATCGTCAATTTTCAGATTGTGTACGTCTAAAATGATATTGCCGTTATCAGTCGTGAAATCACGTAGCACAGGCTGACCGCCCATTTTCACCAAAGCACGCGCCACTTGACTGCGCGCCATTGGCAGCACTTCTACCGGCAATGGAAATTTGCCCAATACTGGCACGTATTTACTCTCATCACATATGCAGATAAAAGTTTTAGCCACCGCCGCAACAATCTTCTCGCGCGTTAACGCGCCGCCACCGCCTTTAAGCATGTGCATATGTTCTGTAATTTCATCGGCGCCATCTACGTAAATATCCATACCATCGATGTTATTCAGATCAAACACTTCAATGCCATGGCCGCGTAAACGCTGAGCTGTCACCTCGCTGCTGGCCACTGCGCCATCAATTTTGTGTTTTACTTTTGCCAGCTCTTCAATAAAGTAATTGGCTGTAGAGCCGGTGCCCACGCCAATGATGCCTTCTTTTACGTATTCCACCGCTGCTTTTGCGACTTGCTGCTTTAATTCATCTTGTGTATATGCCATTTTGAGTAAACCCTTAACAAATTCTTTATAATGATGCCAAACCATAACTATACACCGCTAAAGGTGAATTAAAAATCCGGCATGTCTATCAATTACAGGCAAAAAATAGAAAACTCGCGTGTTTACGACGTGGCAAAAAAGACGCCGCTGGAGTTTCAGCCCAATTTATCCGCACGCATTGATAACCGGGTACTGCTTAAGCGCGAGGATATGCAGCCTGTATTCTCGTTCAAGTTGCGCGGAGCCTACAACAAAATGGCGAACCTGCCTGCGGACGTGCTGAAACGCGGGGTAATCGCCGCCAGCGCAGGTAACCATGCGCAAGGCGTAGCGCTAGCCGCACAGAAATTGGGCTGCAGAGCCGTGATTGTAATGCCGACCACCACCCCACTCATCAAAGTGAATGCGGTTAAGGCCAGAGGCGCTGAAGTGGTGCTGTTTGGCGATAGTTATTCCGACGCTTATGTACATGCACTTGAGCTGGAAAAATCCGAACAGCTTACTTTTGTGCACCCCTACGACGACCCTGATGTCATCGCGGGACAAGGTACGATTGGGATGGAAATTCTGCAGCAATACCCGCAACCCATTGAAGCAATTTTTTGCTGCGTGGGCGGCGGCGGCTTGCTGGCTGGTGTTGCAGCCTATGTTAAAGCGGTGCGCCCGGAAATTAAAATCATCGGCGTTGAGGCTAAAGACGCAGAAGCGATGACGGAATCGCTCAAACAGGGTGAGCGAGTAGTGCTGGAACAAGTAGGACTGTTTGCCGATGGCGCCGCTGTAAAGCAAGTGGGCGAACATACATTTAAACTCGCACAACAATTTGTAGATGAAATGATTGTGGTGGATAACGACGCCATCTGCGCTGCTATTAAAGATGTGTTTGAAGATACGCGCAGCATATTGGAGCCTGCAGGGGCGCTCGCCGTGGCAGGGCTTAAGGCCTATGCCGAACGTGAAAACCTGCACAACAAAACATTGGCAGCCGTTGCTTCTGGTGCCAACATGAATTTTGACCGCTTGCGTTTTGTGGCGGAACGCGCCGAGGTCGGCGAAAAGCGTGAAGCTGTTTTAGCAGTAACGATACCCGAGAAGCCGGGCGCATTTAAAGCGTTCTGTCGCCTGCTGGGTAACCGCAATATTACAGAATTTAACTATCGTTACTCTGACCCTAAAGAAGCACATATTTTTGTGGGTGTAGCGATTACAGACCCTGCGGAATCTGCCAGACTGGTAGCCGATTTGCAGGCACAAGGCTTACCGGCACTGGATTTAACCGATAACGAAGTCGCCAAGCTGCATCTTCGCCATCTAGTCGGGGGGCATGCGCCGCAAGCGGAGCATGAAGTGGTATTCCGGTTTGAGTTCCCAGAAAAACCTGGTGCATTAATGAAATTCTTGGACACCATGGGCCACGATTGGAATATCAGCCTGTTCCACTATCGCAACCATGGTGCGGATTTTGGCCGTGTGCTGGTGGGCATGCAAGTGCCGCCGAACGAACAGGCCGAATTTGCAGAGTTTCTGCAAAACCTTGGTTATCCGTATTGGGATGAAACTGAAAACCCGGCGTATAAACTATTTTTAGGGTGATTCTTAAATCTACAACCACCACCATTGGCTGTTAACAACCAATTATGATTTGCTGTGAGAAAATAACTCATTGTTTTATAAAAACATTACTATAATATACTGATTAGTATATTTTTTGCTTAAATTAAGCCATTGGGGATTGAACCTAATAAACAATAATTTGCCAAACAGGCGAAAAAACTTTGGAGACTCTTTTGATGAAATTTGTACCAACATTTAACAAAACCTATACCAGCATATTAATGCTAGCGCTCATAACCAGTCTTGGCGCTTGCAGCAAAGAGACTGCAGAAAAACCAGCTCCAGATGCCAATTCCAGCGCTGCTCCTAGCGATAGTGTTTCCGCTGCAGGGGTTGCCTATGTCACAAGCCAAGACGCAGGTGTAAGCGTCATTGACTTAGCCACGATGCAAGTTGTGAAAACAATTGACGTGAAAGCGGCCGGTCCGCGTGGTCTTGGCTTAACAGATGACGGCAAAAAACTCATCGTTGCGACGCGCGAAAACGGCAGCATTTCTGTGATTGATACAACAACCGATGAAGTGAAACAAGTTGAAATTGGCAAAAATCCGGAGTTTGTGCGCGTAAACGGTAATTTTGCTTATATTTCATCTGAGCCAAGTGCAAAAGCAGGCCCACCTCCGAAGCCAGGTGAAAAATCAGCTGAAGATGATGACGATGAAGAGAAAATCCCAGCCAAAATCGCCGTGGTGGATTTAACCAAGGGAGAAAAAGTGCGTGAAATTACGGGCGGCCCAGAAACTGAAGGAATTGAATTTTCAGCGGACAACAGCAAGTTGGTGATTACCAATGAAGCGGATAACACCGTAACAGTGCATGACATTGCAAGCGGAGAACTGCTGAAAACCATCAAAACCCATGAACATGGCGATCGCCCACGCGGCATTAAAATTTCGCCTGACGGCAACACTTATCTTTCAACGCTGGAATATGGCAATAAATTCATGGTGTTAGATAAAGATTTTAATTTTATACGCACGGTGGACACTGCGGAAACGCCTTATGGCATTTCTTTCGACCATAAAGGCGAACGCATTTTTGTAGCGGCTAACAAGGCAAAAGTGCTGCAAGTATTTGATGCAAAAACTTATGAAAAGATTAAGGATATTCCCACAGGAAATCGCTGCTGGCATTTTAGCTTTACGCCAGATGACAAACAGATTTTGTTGGCATGTGGTAAATCGGATGCGATTTTTGTGATCGACGCCGAAAAACTGGAAGTGACTAAGCAGGTTGAAGTGAAAAACCTACCTTGGGGCGTAGTCATTTATCCTAAATCAATGGGTAGCCTGGATACCAAACTAAAGTAATACAAAATTGAAGTAAAGTTGTAACTGATTTATAAAAGCCCCGAAATTCGGGGCTTTTTTCTTCGAGCAAACTCTACTTAAGTTTACCTATTATAAATTCCCAATCTTTGGGATCAACCGGCGTAATGGAAAGCCTGTTCCCACGTTGCAAAATTCTTAAATTAGCCAATTCCGGCATTTCACGCATTTCTTTTAAGCTTAGTAGCCGCGTTTTGTGCACAAGCTTCACATCGACATTCATCCAACGTGGGTTTTCTTGCGTAGATTTTTCATCATAATATTTGTGCCCTTTAACAAACTGAAAACGGTCTGGATACGCGCTAGAACTCACTTCACAAATACCCGCAATACCCGGCGTTTCGCAGTTTGAGTGATAAAAAAGCACACCATCACCAACGCTCATTTGATCGCGCATGAAATTCCGCGCCTGGTAATTGCGCACGCCGTACCAATCTACCGTTTGATTGGGCATGGCCGCCAAATCATCTATAGACACGTCTGCAGGTTCTGATTTCATTAGCCAATAACGCATATCAATTCAATTTTCTCAATTTCATAATTTGGGTATGATAATTGAAATTAATCTATTTGGAATAAAACCATGGCACGTAATGTACTAGGCACAAGCCTACAAACTTGCAGTTTGAATCCACTCACTGGCTTTACGCGCACGGGTTGCTGTGAAACTGGCAGTGAAGACATTGGCAGTCATACCGTTTGCTGCCAAGTTACAGAAGAGTTTCTGGCATTTTCTTTTTCTAGTGGTAATGATTTAAGCACACCACGTCCTGAATATGGTTTTGATGGCTTAAGCGCAGGCGATCGCTGGTGCGTGTGCGCTGCTCGTTGGCTTGAGGCATCGGAAGCTGGTTTTGCGCCGCCCGTGATTTTAGAAGCCTGCCATGAAAAATGTCTGGAGATTGTGAGTTTGGCGGATTTGAAATATCACGAGCTAAGATAGTTATTGTCACGAAATAAAATCTTTTTCAAATTGAGTCAAGGCACGTCACTTGATTGAATGTAGGTTTGGAATTTTACGAGAAATTTCGAGGCGTTAAGGCACAGGCAGAACACCTAGTACAACAAGCCAAAAACAACAAAGAAAGTTATCGTAAAAACAAAATTTATTTGCTGTGGTGTTGCCTGAGCCGCTATCCTGAACCAAAAAGTTCAGGTGGTAACAACTTAAAGCGCTTTAGGTACACTCGCCAAGGGCATCTTAAAAGAACACCCAATTTAGAGCGCGCACACTACGCTTGATGAGCCGAAACCTATAACAAAGACTAGTTCAAGGAATTTATGACTCAAGCAACACCACAGAAAACAAACTTGATAATAAAGCGGCGTTGTGACGGACTGATGAAAAAACTAGTTATATGAGCTTAGCCTGTGCTGCCATCGCTTCATCAATTTGATTCTGCATGAGGCTAATCCTACGCTTATAATCGCCGATGTCAACACCGCCAGTTTTTGTGTTGAGCAGTTCATGCGAGAGGTTGAGCGCCGCCATAATTGCAATGCGCTCTGCACCGACAACCTTTCCTGAGTCGCGGATCTCGCGCATTTTTTTGTCCAGGTAATCCACTGCGTCCATCAAGCCTTGACGCTCTTCGTCGGTACACGAAACCGTGAACTCACGCCCCATGATCAGCACATCAACAGGTTTTGCAGCACTCATGACGCCTCTAAGCTTCCTGGCATGGACTCAAACAAAACCTCAAGCTTATCACTCGCAAGCTGCATGTTACTCTTTAATGCGTCAGCATCCTGCTGCGCTTGTGATAAATCACCACGCAACTGAATATTCTCTTCACGCAACGTACTGCACAAAGTGATCAGCTTGGTAATTTTTTCTTGCAAACTTTTTAAATCCGCTTCCATAATCCCACTATAAATGAAAAAATTCATTATAGTCAATAGCTAACGTGGGCTATTCAAAGTAATTTAACATGTTTTGCCTACTTGTGGCATAAAAATTCAATTGAGCTTGCCGTATAAATCGTTATAATCGCGGTTAGTTGTCAGGTGCCAATGTTTATTTTCTTTAAGCATGGTGAAACTGGGAAATAGGTGCGTTAATCCATTAACAATGCCTATGCTGCCCCCGCAACGGTAAGTGAGTGTAGTTTTGCAATCAGCCACTGAGCGCGAGCTTGGGAAGGCGCAAAACAAATCCCCACAAGCCCGGAGACCGGCCTCGCAACCTATACGCTAGAGAATACCGCGGGGTGGCGGTGTCAAAGCTGCAGCTCTGTTATGCTTGAGTGCATTTTTGTCAGTTTTTCCCTTCTTTATTCCCTGGTTTTTAAAATTCCACATGCGGGGTCGCATGTAATTTAGGGAAAATATAATGAAAAAATCTACCATTGCCAGCCTAATCGGCTTGGCTTTCACATCACCTGTTTTTGCGGCTGAAAATATACAGCTCGAAGACGTTACAGTAAAAGCAAACCGCTTTGAACACAAAGATACCGAAACCACTTATGCATCTGAAATCCATACTGCAAAACAAATTGAAGCTTCAGGCGCAGCCACGCTCTATGATTATTTAGCACAGCAAACATCGCTAAATTTACTACCAAATTTTGGCAACAAAGCAACACCTTCTATCAATTTGCGCGGTTATGGCGGCGAAAATGGCCACCAAAATGTGGTGATTACCGTGGACGGACAGCGCCTGAATAATATCGATTTATCCTCACAGCTTTTAGCTGGCATTCCGCTTGGAAATATCGAGCGCATCGAAATTAGCAAAGGCAGTGGATCGGTAATATATGGTGACGGCGCCACCGCAGGTGCGATTCAAATTTATACCAAAGCTAAAACAGGCGCTACAATTGTTAGCTCTTTGGGAAATTTTGGGCAAAAAAATCATTATGCCAGTGCGGGTTTTTCCAACGAACTGATTGATATTTCAGCCAACTTGGCACACGACAGCCATGACGGTTTCAGCAAAAAAGACGAAACTGGTTACAAAGACCAATTTACCAGCAATAGCCAAAACGTAAAAATAAAAATCAAGCCTACTGAATATTTGCGCCTTTTTGCGCAGGCCACCAGTTCACGCAATGATACGCGCTATGTCAACGCGCTAATAGAAGCTGAATTTAAGGACAACCCGAGACAGGTTACCCAACGACCATTTAGCCAAACCTATACGCATCAGGCCTTAGATACAAACCAGTGGCAAGTAGGCGCAGAGTACGACATTGCCGAGCAATGGCGGGTTTCAGCAACGCATTTTCGAGAAGATAAAACGTCAGAGTTCGTGAATTTTTTTAGCGCCTTTAAGTATGATTACGAAGCAAATGAGTTAAATGTTCGTTATATAGGAGATCAGCTAAGTGCGATTGCTGGCATTCAGGTATATAAAGGCGACCGAAAAAACAGTAGCAACATCACCAGCAAAGACAATAAGGCTTATTTTGCCAGCGCAGAATACCACCCAACCTGGCTACTAGAAGGCTTGACGCTTTCTGCTGGCGCAAGAGGTGAAAAAGTGCGCTACAAATTTAACCCTGATGCTGGTCAAAGCCTAAATGACAGCGAACATCTAAGCGCATGGGATATTGGTGCGAATTATCAAATCAACCCAGAAACTAGCGTGTTTGCCAACTACAACCGCGCTTTTCAAGCGCCTGATATTGACCGTTTCTTTGCGCAAGACTTTTCATTATTTCCTGTTGTTACTACGACATTTAATGGCTTTATCAAGCCGATGCGTTCAAAAACATTTAATCTGGGCTTAAACCATACGCTGCCCAACAATCGCTTTAAAGTAAGCGCTTTTTACGCGAATTTGGATAATGAAATTTATTTAGTACCCATTATTTTCCAAAACACCAATATTGATAAATCTCATAAATATGGGCTAGAAATACAAGATCATATTAGCTTTACAGACAGGCTTAGTGCAGGTTTGATTTACACTTACACCCGCGCTATAGTGGACAAAGAAGTTGTACCTGTTTTTTTAATAGAAGTAAAAAACAAAGATTTACCGGGCGTACCTAAACACGCAGTAACTGCAAACCTAAATTATAAGTTTTTAGATGCAGGCAATATTAATTTAAGTCACGCTTGGCGCGAATCTACTTATGCATTTAACGACTTTACAAACAACGCAACACAAAAACAAGGTCATTACGAATCTACTAATATTGCGGTAAGTTATCGTTACAAAAAAGTACAGTTGTTTGCAGCAGTTAATAATATTTTTGAACATGAAAACTCAATCCAAGTAGCCGATGATGCGATTTATCCTGTGGATTTTGCGCGTACCTGGCGCGTAGGTTTTAAAGCAGATTTTTAAAAAAATGTTATGATGACAACCATGAAGCTGGAGAAAATTATGAATATGTCACAAATCACCAAACCTATATTAATCGCCGCAGGTATTGCGTTTTTTATGCTACTCACCCGCGGTAGCCATACGCTTACGCCTTTTAATCTGCCCGACGCAAGTTTGGTGTTGTTTCTGCTGGGCGGCTTGTGGTTGAAGCGTGCTGGTTGGTTTGCGGCATTTTTTGTATTGGCAACCTGCATTGATTTTGGCGCTGCTGCACTCGACCCTGCACAAGGCTTTTGCCTCACAAATGGCTATTGGGGGTTAATTCCAAGTTATGGCGCTATGTGGCTGGGTGGTTTGTGGTTGAGCAAAAAACAAGATTCTTTTGCTCTAATTCCTTATGCTGTAGTGGGCATGCTTACCACGTTTGTGGCATTTGTGATTTCCACCCAAACTTATTATCTGTTCTCTGGCCGCTTCCCTGCGCAAGGTCTGGTTGAATCCATGAAACATGGCTGGGAATATTTGCCAAGCTGGATAGGCTTTGCGGCAATGTACTTTGCTATTGTCTGGTTGAGTGTTGCACTGTTTCGCAGCATTAATCCTGTGCAAACATCGAAAGTTTAATGTCTTAACAACAATAAAAGCCGCTTAAAATTTAAGCGGCTTTTTTATTAAAATATGACAAATAACATCACATTGGTTTTAGGCGGTGCGCGCTCCGGCAAAAGCAGCTATGCCGAAAAACTGGCCACAGAAAGCGGCTTGCCGGTTACCTATATTGCTACCGCACAAGTGTTTGATGATGAGTTTAAAACGCGGGTGCAGCATCACAAAGATAGGCGCCCGGCCAGTTGGACGTTAGTAGAAGAACCACATCGCCTCGCGCAAACCCTTACCCGCTTGGCCAAGGCAAACCATTGTTTGATTGTCGATTGTCTGACCGTATGGCTGGCACAGTGGATATGCGACGACTGTAGCCCACCAAGAGATTCTAGCTGGCAACTGGAACGTGAGGCTTTTTTAACGCTTTTACCCACACTTACTGAAACTATAATTTTGGTCAGCAATGAAGTGGGCATGGGCATCGTGCCTTTGGGTGAAATCAACCGCCAGTTTCAGGACGAACAAGGCCGCTTAAACCAGGCTGTTGCAGAAATAGCAAATTCAGCGGTATTTATTGCCGCTGGCTTGCCACTCAAATTAAAGGGCTAAGAATGGATTTTGAATTAAAAGGTGAGTTTATCGAGCTTTGCAACTTGCTCAAACTTGTGGGTATCGCCCAAAGCGGTGGTCAGGGCAAGATGATGGTGGCGGACGGCATTGTAAAAGTGGATGGCAACATTGAATTGCGCAAAACCGCTAAAATCCGCAAAGGGCAAATTGTAGAATGCCTTGATAATACGATTAATGTCGTCTAGAGATTGACGAAGCAAATCCTAGGTACTTCTGCACTAAAATCCAACTGTGTCACGCTGGCGTGATCTATCGAAAAGCGGAATAAACCTTTCAGCTCCATATTGAGCACATGCGCCAATAGCGCGCGGATCATGCCTCCATGCGTCACAACAGCGACATTCTGACCAGCGTGTTGTTGCAAAATTTCTTCTAAAAAATGCAATCCGCGTTGCTGTAACTGACTGAACGTTTCGCCGTTAGGCGGTGCTTTGTTGGCATAATCGTGCGCCCAACCATCAAAAATATGACGCGGGATATCATCCCAGACGCTCATTTCCCAATCGCCAAAATTAAGCTCCAGCAAACGATGGTCTTCAATATATTCACCTAAATTAAGTGCTTGCGCAAGTTTAGAACAGCGTTGCAGCGGGCTGGTATAGACGGCAGCAAAACTCACCTCAGCAAGTTTCGTTTTCAGTTGGATTACTTCATCTACAAAGCTGGCGGCAACATCTATATCGCTCTGCCCGTAGCAAATGCCAGAGTTAATTTGCAATGAAGTATGGCGGATTAGATAAAGCCTCAAAGTTGCACGCTCCAGGCCAGCACGCCCAAATAAAATGCCAATTCCGTGATTTGTTGCGCGGCTCCTAGACAATCGCCCGTATATCCTCCCAGATTTTTCAATAGCTTGGCACGCCACCATAGCCAGCTTGCCAGCACAGGCAAAAATGCCATCATCACATATTCAACGACTATCAAATATGAGTGATTACTCACTACCAATAAAGCAGTCGTCGCTAATACCGGCAACAAGCCAAACAGATTAGCTACTACTAGGCCTCCCAGCCTGATTTTGGTGGCCAGCGGCTTTGATTTTCCTTCCGGTTTAACGTACTCTGCAGTCGCCATCAGCCACACTGCGCATAAACGACTGAGCGCATGGCCTGCAATTAGCACAGATGGAATAAAGGCCGGGTGTAGTAATGCAAGTGTTTGGAATTTTGCAAACAGCATTAAAAACAGAGCGACTGCGCCATAAGTGCCAAGCCGCGAGTCTTGCATGATAGTGAGTATTTGCTCACGATCCCACCCTCCGCCCAAGCCATCGGCACTATCTGCCAAGCCATCTTCATGAAATGCACCTGTCAGATAAATGGTGCAGGCCATGCTGATTAATACAGCTATCGTTTGCGGAAAAATAAAACTGCTTAGATAAAAACTAAAGGCGCCAACCAAACCGACAATGATGCCAATCAGCGGAAAATATTTAACCGCATGATTAAGGTCATTCACTTGAAAATTGGCAATGCTGGATACCGGAATACGCGTTAAAAAACCGATGGCCAACAAAAAGAAGCGCCATTCATTTTTAGCAATGGCTAACATTTTTCGCTTACACTAGCACTTTCAAATGATGCCATGTCATTCAAAAAATTAACTGCCGCTTGAATAAGCGGATAAGCCAACGCCGCGCCAGTACCTTCGCCTAACCGCATGCCTAAATCTAACAAAGGTTTGGCATCTAAATAATCTAACAGCTTGCGATGCCCAGCCTCGCCTGAACAGTGTGAAAATATGCAATACTGCAGGACATTAGGCTGCAACTTGCTCGCCACAAGTAGCGCGGCCGTGGCAATAAACCCGTCAACCAATAATACTGCCTTGTGTTTAGCCGCGCCTAGCATCGCACCTGTCATCATGGCGATCTCAAAACCGCCAAAAGTGGCGAGCGCGCCCAATACATCCTTGTCATTAATCTGATGTATCGCTATCGCCTGTTTAAGAACCTCTGCCTTTCTGGCCAGCCCATTATCATCCAGTCCAGTGCCGCGGCCTACACATGATTCCAAAGACAAATCGCACAATACACTCATCAGACAACTTGCCGATGATGTATTGGCGATGCCCATTTCACCAAAACCAAGCACATTACAACCAGCATCAACCTCTTTTTTAGCAAGCTCCACGCCAACAGTGAGCGCTTGCTTACACTGGGCCATGGTCATCGCTGGTTCTTGCAAAAAATTGCATGTGCCCATGCTAATTTTGGCATCTGTTAAATCCGGATGAGATTCAAACTGATAATTCACGCCCGCATCCACGATTCGCAATTGCATGTTGCCCTGTTTGGCGAATACGTTAATACCTGCCCCGCCCGCTAGGAAATTGTGCACCATTTGTGCAGTCACAGCTTGCGGATAAGGACTGACGCCACTTTCCGCGATGCCATGATCGCCTGCAAAAACCAACATGGTTGGTTGGCTGAGTTGAGGTGTTAATGTGTTTTGAATTTGCCCTACTTTCAGGGCGATTTCTTCCAGTCGGCCAAGTGCGCCAAGCGGCTTGGTTTTTTGGTCAATTTTTTGCTGAAGCACTGCATTTAAACCGCCATCCAATGGCAATATCTCATATCTCATCATGCTGACAATTTTAAATGAAAAACCCGCAAAACCGATTGGCTTTACGGGTATTAAGCCGGAAAAAAGAATTATTTTGCGGCGGCGGCTGCAGCATCTTTTGCTGCTTGCACAGCATCAACCGCCTCTTCCTTGGCCTCAGCGACTGCCTCTGATGTAGCCTCCGCCGCATCTTTCGCAGCGTCTGTCACAGCGCCTTTTGCTTCAGTTGCAGCAGTTGCCGCTGCGTCCTTGGTCGCATCCACCGCTTCGCTCATTTCAGTTTTGGCTGCGTCTGCGGCCTCTTCTGTTTTTTTACTACATGCCACGGTAAAAGTTGCGGCAAACAAACCTACTAACAAAGCGCGTAAAAATGTACTCATATCATTTCTCCTAATTTTAAATTACTGTGGTGGAATACGCAGCATCTGGCCAGGGTAAATTTTGTCCGGATGGCTCAACATAGGCTTATTGGCTTCAAATATTTTCATATACGCATTGGCATTGCCGTAAAATTCTTTGGCGATTTTTGATAGCGTATCTCCACGCACCACCGTGTAAAACTGTGGCTCAGCCTCTGCTTGAATCACGCCAAGCTGATCCTGTACGTGTTCAACACCAGCTACATTACCGCAGCACAACAAAATTTTCTCTTTGGTAGCTTGATCTGCGGCCATGCCTTGCACAATGACAGTACCCGAGGCACCATCAAAACCAATCGTCAGGCCATCAGCCGTTAAATTCATTTTTGCCACATAATTGGCAATCGCATTTGCAGCTGCTTTATTGGCTGCCTCCACGTTCACCGGCGTCGGGTCTTTTTTTGCAATTTCTTCAGTCGCTTTTGCTTCCCCAATACCAAATAATTTTTCTCCTGCTTCTTTAATAAATGAAAACATGCCCATTTAGTTCTCCTTCTTTGTTTTATTAGATTGATGAAACCAGGTCTTAGTGAATGAATGGCCAGCGACAATTTCCAACCTGTCAATATCATCATAGTGCAATTATTTTGATTTGACCACCTTAGTTTTTAATTTAATTGTGCCTCCTTATGCCAATATTTGGTTAAGTTTGCTATAATGCGCGACTTGCAAATAGTTATCTACTATTTCACGCTGGCCGGGTAGCTCAGTCGGTAGAGCAGCGGATTGAAAATCCGCGTGTCGGCAGTTCGATTCTGCCCCCGGCCACCAGTACTGATAAGGGTTTAGTTTTTAACTAAGCCCTTTTTTCTTGGTGAACGTGACCAAAACGTGACAATTCAATCACGTTATCTTGCCCGAAATGATCAATTCGATTTGCAGCTTTTGCTAAATGTTCCGTTGCAAATTTTGCATATCGATCAACCATAGAACGCGTTTTCCAACCCCCTAGTTCTTTCAGTTCATCACAACTTGTTCCCGCTTGACGATGCCAAGAAGCCCAAGTGTGGCGCAGATCGTGGAATCTGAAATCTTCTAAGCCTGCTTTTTCTAATGCTGTATGCCAAGCACTATTCGAAATGTTGTATCGAATCGACTCACCAGCATAAGTAAAACAATACCTAGAATGCTTTCCGACTTGCGCCTGAAGAACAGATATTGCACCTGCATTTAAAGGAACCCCTCTCGGTGTACCATTCTTAGTTTGGTTAATCCATGCAGTCTGGCGATTTAAATCCACCCGATTCCATTCCAAACCTAAAATTTCCCGAGCACGACACCCCGTTGCTAAAGCAAACTTAACCAAAGCTGCCAAATGGGGAGGACATACAGCGATTAGCCGATCTGCCTCTTCTTTAGTTAACCATCGATCACGTTCTACTTCACCCGTGAGTAATCGAATTTTAGGGATATGATCCAGCCACTGCCATTCGTCACGCGCTGTTCTTAATAAATTCCGAATAGTCGCTAAATAACGATTAACCGTTGCAGCTTTATTTCCCTTCTTAAGCTCACCTTGAACCACTGACCAAATTACGTCGCCGTTAATCTGATTTAGCATCAGCCTGCCTAAGTAAGGGTGTAAATGGAAACAAATCCTTTTTACATCACGATAACTTCTGAGTGTTGCTTTAACTTCGAGATACCGAACAACAGCTTCTTGCCATGAACGATGGGGCTTTACACCAAAATGCACTTGCCTATACGCATCTAGCTTGATTCTAGCTAGAAACGCTTCAGCTTCGGCTCGGTCTTCAGTCCCAGAACTTTGGCGTACTCTTTTGCCGTTTGCGAGTGTTGCGTTAATCCACCAACATGATGAATCGTCTCGCTTGTAGATTCCGGTTTCACGGGCCATATAAACTCCTTTCCGGCCCGCCCTCGCTGCTTATATTCCTCTAACCAAAGATCCAAGTCAACCTTGTCATACACCAGACGGCGACCAAACTTCACCGTTGGAATATCAAGTTCAGACAGGAGCGTCACACCTATGCCTAGGTAAGACGCGGCCTCTTCTTTAGAAAGACAACGGATAGACGGCAAAGGCAGGTCGTTATCTTTCATTTTTAGAAACCGTCAGATACTCGGTGATAATCTTTTGCCTCTTTATAAAGATTGCCCGTGTTCTTGAGCGTGTTGAATTGGCGTGCTTTGAGGGATACTTTCTCGGAAATGAGCTCTTCAAAGGATTGCCCGAAAAGCATGCCCCGATTATTGATGTAATGAAATAGTGCATCATAAAAATCAGATATCGCTTTGTTAAATTGCATCGAATATTGACCCATCTAGCATAGAAATATGCATCTAAATTTGACCCACGTAGCGATACTATTCTGCTCACAACCTGAGCAGGAGAATAGGAGTGATCGACGTGGCGATATTAAGTGTAATCAGGCG
>JAKQTN010000065.1 GCA_029563075.1 Pseudomonadota bacterium | reverse complement strand
GACAGGATATATTTGACTACATAGAGTTGTTCTACAACTCAAAACGACGTCACAATTCCAATAACTTGTTATCTCCGATAGACTACGAAAATCAATTTAAAACTATGGCTGACTAGCGTCTACAAAACTAGTGGCGATTCAAGCTATGTTAATGACACAACTCATATCAATCAGGTGTAAAGATGGAGTGGTGATGGCAGCAGATACTCGTGTATTAATAGCTGATATTGATGTATCTGGAAATCAAACTAATTTCAGGGCAGGTAAGGATCAAAAACTATTTAAGTTTAATAATATATATGTGGCAATGACTTACGGAAATGGTCCGATAAGTAATCGAGCAGAGGACAATGTTCCAGCAATCATGAAAACAATCATTGCAGGTGATACAGTCAAAGAAATGTGTAATATTTTGTTGGAGAGGTTTAGTTCTTTTAATCCTTTGCCTAGGATGTCAATTTTACTTGCAGGGCCGGAAAATGGTGCTGTATCTGTCTATGAAATCGAAATAATAAAGGGTCAACAAGGGATAAGAAAAATTTCGGAGAATATTATAGCGAGAGGAAATACAAATGACTTGAAAAAATTGAAAATTGAAGGTGATTGGGTAGATAAAGAAGTGGAAAATCTAAAGAGTGATGTTGCGAGAGCTATCGCAAATCATGGCTTGATTGAAAATTCTGTTTCTGACACGGTAGATGAGGTTGAAGTTGTTCTGGTTAGTGAAAATGGATTACGTGAGTTGCAAGAAATAAGTTGGAGCAATAGTTAATGTTTGTAATATGAATAAAAGTAGCACAAGGGTAGCACAAAATGAAAACAAAAAGGGTTAGCTAATTGCTAACCCTTTGTTTTATATGGTGCGCCCGAAGAGATTCGAACTCCTGACCCCTTGGTTCGTAGCCAAGTACTCTATCCAGCTGAGCTACGGGCGCATTTGATTTTTTTCACAATCTAAGCCACGCATTATACGCGATACTGCGTGTTTCTTAAAGATAAAACTGGCGGAGAGCGAGGGATTCGAACCCTCGATACAGATTTAAGCCCGTATGCTTCCTTAGCAGGGAAGTGCCTTCGACCACTCGGCCAGCTCTCCGTTTACTACTTTTGAGGGCGTGATACTACGCGAAACGCCCCTATAAATCAATTAGAAATTGGCTTATTCCCCTTCTAATTCAAATGCTTTGTGTAGTACGCGCACCGCAAGTTCCATATATTTTTCTTCAATCACCACGGCAATTTTGATTTCACTGGTGGAAATCATTTGAATATTGATACCTTCCTCAGCCAGCGTGCGGAACATTTGGCTGGCAATGCCTACGTGCGAGCGCATGCCGACGCCGACCACAGCCACTTTTGCGATTTTGTCATCCCCGCTGATTTCGCGCGCATTGATGTGGCCTTGTACTTTATCGCGCAAAATACCCAGGGCTTTGTTCATCTCGTTTTTATGTACGGTGAAGGTGAAGTCGGTGGTGCCATCTGCGCCGGTGTTCTGGATGATCATGTCCACATCAATGTTGGCCTCTGCGATAGGGCCTAAAATCTGGTAGGCAATGCCAGGCTTGTCAGGTACGCCCAGTACGGTGATTTTTGCTTCATCGCGGTTAAATGCGATGCCAGAGATAATTGGTTCTTCCATGTTGGTTCCTTCATTTTCTTCAAATGTGATCAGCGTGCCGTCGCCTTCATCTTCAAAACTGGAGAGCACACGTAACTTAACTTTATATTTTCCTGCGAATTCTACCGAGCGGATTTGCAATACTTTGCTGCCTTGCGAGGCGAGTTCCAGCATTTCTTCAAAAGTGATTTTGTCTAAGCGGCGCGCTTCCGGAACGATGCGCGGGTCAGTCGTGTAAACGCCGTCTACATCCGTGTAGATTTGGCATTCGTCCGCTTTCAATGCTGCAGCGAGTGCAACGCCGGTCGTATCAGAACCGCCACGGCCAAGCGTGGTGATGTTGCCGTTTCCATCCGCCCCCTGAAAGCCTGCTACTACAACCACGAAACCATCATTCAGGTCGTTCTTGATGTTGTGGTCGTCAATATTCAGGATGCGCGCTTTGCCAAAAGCATCGTTGGTGAGGATTTTGACTTGTGCGCCAGTGTAACTTTTTGCTTTGATGCCAAGCTCCATCAAGGCAAGTGCAGTCATGCCTATGGTAACTTGCTCGCCGGTAGAAACCATCACATCCAGTTCGCGCGGGTCTGGCTCTGGCATGATTTCTTTGGCAAGGGAGATTAGACGATTGGTTTCGCCCGACATGGCCGAAACCACCACCACAATCTGATGTCCCATCGCCCTATAACGCGCCACGCGTTTGGCGACATTACGAATCCTTTCAGGGTTCGCTACAGAAGTTCCGCCGTATTTTTGTACAATTAATGCCATTTTTAGCTCTTGAATTTATTTAATTAAAGTTTATCGCTTACCCAATTTTCAACACTGGCAAGCGCTTTTGGCAATTGGCTGGCGTCGGTGCCGCCTGCCATCGCCATATCCGGTTTGCCGCCACCCTTGCCGCCGACCTGGCTCGCGACATGGTTGACTAAATCGCCCGCTTTCAGCTTTGCGATTAAATCTGCGGTAACGCCTGCGGCCAAGCTTACTTTACCGTCATTCACGCTTGCCAGCACAATCGCGGCCGTTTTGAGCTTGTCCTTGAGTTTATCCATGGTTTCACGCAAGGCATTGGCATCCGCGCCTTCCAGCATGGCTGCCAGCACTTTAACACCTGCAATCTCAACCGCTTGCGCTGTTAAATCATCACCTTGGCTGGATGCGAGCTTCGACTTTAAGCGCGCCAGTTCTTTTTCAAGTGATTTTTTGTCTTGCTGTAGATGAAGAATAGTCATTGGTATAGCACCACCTTGGCGCAATGGGACATTCAGCATCGCTGCACTTGCCCTTCGATCATCTTCCATTACTTCTATATAATGCAATGCACGGTCACCTGTACACGCCTCTACCCGGCGCACGCCAGCAGCTACGCCGCTTTCACCGATAATTTTGAACAGTCCAATATCACCTGTTCTTGCTACATGCGTTCCGCCACAGAGTTCACGCGAGCTGCCTATATCCAGCACGCGAACTTCGTCACCATATTTTTCGCCAAACAGCATCATCGCACCGGTTTTTTGTGCAGATTCAATATCCATCACGCGTGCTTGTGTGGCTACATTGGCAAGAATTTCAGTATTGACGATTCTTTCTACTTGGCGAATTTGATGCTCGGTCATCGGTTCGTTATGCACAAAGTCAAAGCGTGTTTTGTCGCTATCTACCAAGCTGCCTTTTTGCTGCACATGCTCACCCAGCACTTCGCGCAGGGCTTTGTGCATTAAATGTGTGGCTGAGTGGTTGCGCATGGTGCTGGCACGCGCTTGCGTATTGACGCGGGCAGTAATATGGTCGCCCAAGTCTAATGTGCCGGTTTTGAGTACGCCATGATGACCAAACACTGCAGCTTGTATTTTCTGGGTATCTTCTACTGCAAAAATACCGTTTTCACCTTTAATGATGCCGTTGTCGCCAACTTGGCCGCCAGATTCAGCATAGAACGGTGTGTTGTTGAGCACAATGATACCTTGGTCACCTTCATTTAATTGTTTGACTGCCGAGCCATCTTTGTACAGCGCAGTGATTTGACCCACAGTTTCAAGGTTGTCATAGCCATAAAAAGTAGTGGCGATACCGTCATACTCAAGGTTCGCAGCCATTTTGAATTTACCCGCAGAACGAGCCTGGTCTTTTTGGCGCGCCATGGCGCTATCAAAAGCTGCAGTATCTACTTTTACATTTCTCTCACGGCAGATGTCCGCGGTTAAATCCAGAGGAAAACCATAGGTGTCGTGCAGCTTAAAAGCAGTTTCGCCATTAAAAATATCTTTCGTATTGGTAAGTTCTGTTTCTAAAATCGCCATGCCATTTTCAATAGTTTCAAAGAATCGGTCTTCTTCTGCTTTGAGTATATTGGTAATACGTGCTTGTTCAGTTTTTAGCTCCGGGTAAGCGCTGCCCATTTCGTGCACTAAATCGGCCACCATGTTGTGGAAAAATGCTTTGCGCGCGCCCAGCTTGTACCCATGGCGAATGGCGCGGCGAATGATGCGGCGCAGCACATAGCCGCGGCCTTCGTTTCCGGGAATCACACCGTCGGCAATCAGGAAGGAGCAGGCACGGATGTGGTCTGCCAGCACTTTCAGGCTGGGGATGTTCAGGTCGCTGGAGTTGGTTTCACGCGCAGCGGCTTTAATCAGAGTTTGGAATATATCAATTTCGTAGTTGGCATGTACGTGTTGCAGTACGGCGGCGATTCGCTCCAGACCCATGCCGGTATCCACACTTGGCTTAGGCAATGGGTGCATTATGCCTGCTTCATCGCGGTTAAACTGCATGAACACGTTGTTCCATATTTCGATAAAGCGGTCACCGTCTTCATCCGGGCTGCCCGGCGGGCCGCCAGGGATATGCTCGCCATGGTCGTAAAAAATTTCAGTGCATGGGCCACAGGGACCAGTATCACCCATCATCCAGAAGTTGTCGGATGCATAGCGTGCGCCTTTGTTGTCGCTGATGCGAATTACGCGTTCAGCAGGTACGCCAATCGTTTTTGTCCAGATATCATAGGCTTCATCATCTTCGGCATACACTGTGACGGTAAGCTTGTCTTTGGGCAGCTTAAAAACTTCAGTCAATAGCTCCCAGGCATAGGCTATGGCATCCTGTTTGAAATAATCGCCAAAACTGAAGTTGCCCAGCATTTCAAAGAAAGTGTGATGGCGTGCGGTGTAGCCGACGTTTTCAAGGTCATTATGCTTGCCGCCGGCACGTACGCATTTCTGGCTGGTCGCGGCGCGGGTGTATGGGCGCTTGTCAAAACCCAGAAACACATCCTTGAATTGGTTCATGCCAGCATTGGTGAACAGCAGGGTAGGGTCGCCGTGCGGCACCAGTGAGCTGGATGCGACCACCTCATGGCCTTTGGATGCGAAAAAATTCAGAAACGCCTGGCGGATCTCGTTGCTGCTAGGTGTTTTTCCTGATTGGAAAGTGTTGCTGCTTAATTTAATTGTCATCTTTTTTTGTGTTCAATACTTTTTTTATAATATCAAAACCAAAACCACGGCTTTGTAAAAATCTGGCTTGTCTTGTCCATTCGTCTCGGCTTTTAGGTGTCGCATCATATTTTTTGCGCCAAACTTCGCGCGCATGCGCTAATTCGTTTTCTTTTACCTGGCTAACAGCTTCTGCAATCAGCTCGTCTGCCACACCTTTTTCGCGCAATTCATGTGCAATTTTGGCACTGCCGAATTTGTGTGAACGCGCATGCACGATCTGTTCGGCAAATCTTGCATCTGAAAGCCAGCCGCGCTTTTTAAAATCGTCCAGTAAGGCTTGAACATCATCAGACTCTTCAGCAAAGGCTTTGAGTTTTTGACCTAGTTCAGCGTAAGAGTATTCGCGCTTGCCAAGATACTCCAGCGCGCGCTGGCGCAGGCTTTTGGTCTGGTATTCTATTTAGTCGTCCTCACCACGGACGGCGGTCATGGTCTCGCTCAAAGCTTTCATATTGGCGCGAATTTTCGCGTCAATTTCATTGGCAACTTCCGGATGTTCTTTAAGATACTCACGCGCGTTGTCTTTGCCTTGGCCAATTTTTTCGCCGTTATAGCTGTACCATGCGCCTGCCTTTTCAATCAGTTTGGCATTCACGCCAAGCTCGATAATTTCACCTTCACGCGAGATGCCTTCCCCGTACAGAATATCGAATTCTGCTTGTTTGAATGGCGGCGCGACTTTGTTTTTAATCACTTTTACGCGGGTTTCACTGCCAATGACTTCGTCCCCTTTTTTGATCGCACCGGTACGACGAATGTCCAGACGCACGGAGGCATAGAACTTAAGCGCGTTGCCGCCGGTGGTGGTTTCCGGGTTGCCGAACATCACGCCGATTTTCATGCGGATCTGGTTGATGAAAATCACCAAGGTATTGGTGCGTTTGATGTTGCCAGTAAGTTTACGTAAAGCCTGACTCATCAGGCGCGCCTGCAAACCCATGTGCGAATCGCCCATTTCGCCTTCAATCTCGGCGCGCGGCGTTAGGGCTGCAACGGAGTCAATCACTACAATGTCAACTGAGCCGCTACGTACCAGCATATCAGCGATCTCAAGCGCCTGCTCACCGGTATCGGGTTGTGAAATCAGTAGCTCTGGCACGTTAACGCCCAATTTCGCGGCGTATTGCGGATCCAGCGCATGCTCAGCATCAATAAAGGCAGCCACGCCACCCATCTTTTGCATTTGCGCGATCACAGAAAGCGTTAAAGTGGTTTTGCCTGAAGATTCAGGGCCATAGATTTCAACCACGCGGCCACGCGGCAAACCGCCAATACCAAGCGCGATATCCAGCCCTAGCGAGCCTGTAGAAACCGATTGGATGTCCTCGCCAATATCGCTGTCACCCATGCGCATAATGGAACCCTTGCCAAACTGTTTTTCAATCTGTGAGAGGGCTGCGGCGAGTGCTTTGCTTTTGTTGTCATCCATGTTTTTGCCTTTATTTTGAATTACTTAAATTAACTGCTAATTATTCCATAATTTGCTGCTTAACGTAAGCATTGTGTAGCTTGAAGAATATGATTTTTAAGTCAACCATTCGTAAACTGATGCGTTCCGGTAGCTAGGGAGAACAATTTTGGAACGGAGGAGATTATGAAAATTTTACGTTCTGTGTTTGTAGTGTTAACAATTGGCGCTGCAACTATTTCAACAGCCAATGCACGCGATTCTTTTAGTCTGGGCATCAATATCGGTGGTTACGGGTATGCCCCGCCGCCAGTGGTGTATTACCCTGCGCCAGCAACAGTGTATTATGGCGCGCCCAGTGTGTATTACTATGAACCGGCACCGGTGGTGAGATACCATTATTACAGTGCACCAAGCTATTATCAGCATGGATGGGGTCATCGCGCAGGCCATCACGGCTGGGGCCATCATGCAGGTCACCACGGTAGAGGTCACCATGGCAGAGGTCACCATGGCGGGCATAATCGTGGCCATCACTGATGTGCTTGAGTTAGTCTCTCAATAAGCTCCGTCATCAAAGCGGCGGCGGCTTGCTGGCGTATTGTGTGGCGGTTGCCTTGAAAGTGTTTGGTCGTCGCGATAAGCGGTAGGTTATCACCGGCCCATGCAAAGCACACCGTGCCAATGGGCTTTTCTGCACTACCGCCATCAGGCCCGGCAATTCCGGTAATGCTGCCGGCGATATGTGCGTGACTGTGCTTGAGCGCGCCTTCAGCCATTTCACGCGCGGTCTGTTCGCTCACCGCGCCAAATCTTTCCAGGGTTTGTGCGCATACCCCCAACATTTCAATTTTGGCAGCATTGCTGTAGGTGATAAAACCACGGTCAAACCATGCTGAGCTGCCCGCTACACTGGTAACTGCTTGCGCGGCCATGCCGCCAGTGCATGATTCCGCCAAGGCGAGCATGAAGCCACGCGCTTTAAGCGCTGCGCCTAGCTCGGCGGCTAACGTTGAGAGATGATCCATGTCGCCAAAGGTAATAGGCAAATGATGGCATACACTGCTGCCAGAAAATCGTCGAACATCACGCCGAAACCATTTTTAAGTCTGGCGTCAAGCTGGCGGATGGGGAATGGTTTCCAGATGTCAAACAGGCGAAACAGTAAAAATGCGGCTGGCCATAACACCCAGTCGCGCGGCACAAATGCAAGCACAAGCATCATCGCCACGATTTCATCCCACACCATACTGCCATGGTCAGTCACGCCCAGCGCTTTCCCGGTTTTGCTACAGCAATAAATGCCAAATAAAAACAGCACGAAAATGGTAACGAGTTGCGTCGTGAATGAACCGGAAATCAGCCAGAACAATGGAAATGCGACCAGTGTGCCAAAAGTACCGGGCGCTTTTTTTGCCAGGCCACTGCCAAAGCCCAGCGCGAAGAAATGTGCGGGGTGTGAAAGCAAAAATTTGAAGTCAGGCAAAGTGGTCATAGCCTTTGGCTTGAAGCTGAACCAGTTTATTTTCCGCATCATACACGCGCAAGCCAAGTGCAGTACAGGTGTTGCCGATACGGGCGAGTGGCAGATTCAGTGTTCCACTTAATGTCTCGATTTTTTCTCTTGCAGCTCGCGGCGCTGTAAAACAGAGTTCGTAATCATCCCCACCACCTAAAATACATGCCTGAAACCTCGCGTCATTATTGGCCGACAGGGCAGGTGAATGCGGGATGTGTTTAATAAAAATGTCCGCGCCCACATTTGAGGCTTTTAGAATGTGTCCCAAATCCGCTGCCAGTCCATCAGAAATATCAATCGCGCTGTTCGCACTACCGCGTAAAGCCAAACCTAAACTAATGCGCGGCATCGGCCTGTGAAGCGCATGGATGCTGGCTTCCAGGGCATCGTTTTCAAGCTTTATTTTGCCCTGCAAATGCGCCAGGCCAGCTGCGGCACTGCCAATGTTTCCGCTCACCCAGATGTCATCTTCAGCCTGTGCGCCGTCACGCTTAAGTGCCTGGTTTTTAGGCACTTCACCCAAGATGGTGACGCTGATATTTAGAGGCCCGCGCGTAGTATCACCGCCGATCAAATCCACATTAAATTGCTCGGCACAGGTAAAAAAACCGCGTGAAAATTCGCTTAACCAAGCTTCATTTACTTCTGGCAAAGCCAGTGCCAGCGTCGCCCACTTCGGCTGCGCACCCATCGCCGCCATGTCTGAAACATTGACTGCAAGCGCCTTCCAGCCGATGTCATAGGGCGCGGCATCATGAAAAAAATGCGTACCTGCCACTAGCATGTCGGTAGCAATGGCAAGTTCCATGCCTTGAGATACGCTAATAAGCGCTGCATCGTCGCCCACGCTTAAGTTGGTATGGTGCGAAGGCTTGGTAAAATACTGCTGGATTAAATCAAATTCTGAGGCCATGGTTTATTGTATTTCAGCCTGAAGCTTGTTTGCTAAATAAGCCAAGGCCAAACTGATTTGTATTGCCAATAAGATGCCAGCGACATCAGCTAGCCAGTCACTGGCACTCGCCATGCGTGTCATTGTAAGCACGCTCTGCAGCCACTCGATCAAGGCGCCGTAGCACACCAACCCCAGACTAACCCAACGCTTTTTTTGCGGGAAAGCCAGATAGCCCACAGAGGCGAGCGCTGCAAATACTAGCGCATGCTGCACTTTATCCCAATATGGCCAGCCACCTTGTTTGGGGGCAAGTTCTACCAGCATCAACACCGTGACGATAGCGAATAAAGCCCAAAAAACAAGTGGCATCATGTGCAGTGTTTTTTGAGGAAGTTGTTTCATATTGACTTGATTTGCTAGTTCACTGACTTGAGGCTGGTCTAACAGCAGATTTAGGTCTGAAAGATTTGACGATCTGCTCATTGGTTTCAATGTAAGGCGCACCGATAATATCTAAACAATATGGCACGGCCGCGAAGATGCCGTGAACAATTTGTTTGCCAGCCTCATCTTTCAAGCCTTCCAGCGTTTGCGCGATGGATTTGGGCTGGCCTGGCAGGTTGATGATCAAACACTGTTTGCGAATCACAGCAACCTGGCGTGACAAAATGGCTGTGGGCACAAAATTCAGGCTGATCTGCCGCATTTGCTCCCCAAAGCCGGGCATCTCTTTTTCACCCACTGCAAGCGTGGCCTCTGGCGTCACGTCGCGTGGAGCCGGGCCGGTGCCGCCCGTCGTCAAAATTAAATGGCAGTTTTGATAGTCTACCAAATCTTTAAGCGTTGCTTCAATCTCGTCCTGTTCATCGGCAATCAGGCGTGATTCCAGCGTAAACGGTGTCATCAGCGTACGGCCAAGCCATTCCTGCAGGCTGGGAATGCCTTTGTCCTCGTATACGCCGGTGGATGCGCGGTCGCTGATTGAAACCAGGCCTATTTTAATTGTCATGTGAATTGTTTTGTATATGATGTGTCTAGTAATGTGTTAAATCATAACACGCCAAAATTAAAGGGTTTTAAGCATGCTGAAAAAATTATTAGGTCTGGTTTTTCTGGTTGGTTTGCACACAGGCGTAATTGCGGCCGAAAACTTATATGAGAAAAATTACAAAGCTCAAAATACAAGTAATTTAGCTTCACTGCAGGCAAACCCGGATACCAAAATTTATGTGAGCAATCATAAGGATGACGATAACATCAGCATGCTCGAAAACGGCTACGACATGATGGGCACTTCCGGGTTTGAGGGTTTCGATGTAGCCCCAGAGCTGGCGTTGCAGCATGCCAAGTCCATCAAGGCCGATACCGTATTGATCTATAAAAAATATGGGTCAGCCAAAACTTCAGCTTCAAAAATCCAAATGATTAAAGAAGCCGCCAAAAAAGGCGGTGGCGAAATTGATGCTGAGAATTTAACAGAGGAACCGACGCAATATAAATATTTTGCTAGTTACTGGGCTAAATTGCCTGAGCCATTACTTGGCGTGCATGTCATCAAACTAAAAAATGCGGGTGGGGCAGAAGAATCATCGGCTGCTGAAAAGGGCTTAACAGTGCTGGCAGTGGTTAGAGGATCTCCAGCAGCTAAAGCCGGTTTAATGCGTGGAGACATGTTGCTCAAAATAAACGATATCGCACTGGGTAAACCTGAAGAATTTTCCACCGTGGTAAACAAATTTCAAGGACAAAATGTTGCAATTCAATATCAGCGCGAAGGTGAAAGTAAAACCACGCAAGCCACTGTTAATCGCCGTTAGAACAAGCGGCTGTTAAAATACATGTGCGCTGCGATACTTGCGGCGTAGCCAAGCGCAATCACTGGCAGCCACTTGAGGTGCCCAAAAAAAGTATAGCTGCCGTGGGCTTGTCCCATAAGTGCCACGCCAGCGGCGGAACCGATTGACAGCAATGAGCCGCCTACCCCCGCGGTTAAGGTTACAAGCATCCATTGACCTACCGACATGTCAGGCATCATGCTAAGCACGGCGAACATGACGGGAATGTTGTCCACCACAGCAGAAATAAGACCGATCACAATGTTGGCATTGGTAGCACCCAGGCCGCCATAAATCGCCTGAGAAAGCAGCGCGAGGTAGCCCAGAAAGCCCAGTCCGCCAACGCAGATAATGACGCCGTAAAAGAAGAACAAGGTATCCCATTCAGCGCGTGCGACTTTGTTATAGATATCGTATGGAATCGGGTTGCTCATGTCGCCCTGCGGGGTGTTTGCGTAATGCGTTTTTTCACCTTGAATTTTCAAAATGTATGAATATAGCTGTAAAAATCCCAGCCCGGTCATCATGCCCAGCACCGGTGGCAGGCCAAGCAGGCTATGTGCCATCACTGCCATAGCAATTGTGATAAAAAACAGGCCGACAATTGTCAGCGCGCCGCGCCGCATCGGTAGTTGAATGCTGTTGCCTTTGGGCTTTTCGTCAGGGACCGCAAAATGCATGATACTGGCGGGCACCAGCCAATTTACTGCTGCGGGGATGAATAGGCTAAAGAACACCCAAAAATCCACAATGCCGTTGCTGGCATGAATATTTTTCTGCCACACCATCAACGTCGTAATGTCGCCGAACGGGCTAAACGCGCCGCCAGCATTCGCCGCAATGACCAGATTAATGCATGACAGTAATACAAACTTTTTATTGCTGCCGCCCACAGCCAAAACTACTGCGCCCATGAGTAGTGCTGTGGTCAGATTGTCCGCTACGGGGGAAATTAAAAACGCCAACAAGCCTGTCACCCAGAACAAAGCGCGGTAGCTCAGGTCTTTGCGTATCAGCCATGTGCGCAGGGCCTCGAACACCTGGCGCTCGGCCATTGCGTTGATGTAGGTCATGGCTACAATCAAAAATAGCAACAGTTCGGCATAGTCCAACAGGTTGTGCCTAAACGCCGCTTCTACTACATGGGGGATGTTATGCGATTGGTAATACCATGCTATCAACGCCCAGATGATGCCCGCTGTGAGTACCACGGGCTTGGATTTGCGCAGGTGGATGAACTCTTCGGCCATCACAACCAGGTAAGCGACAAAGAATAGCATTAAGGCGGCAATCCCTACCCAGTGATTAGTAAGGTCCAGTGGCTTTGAAGCTTCGGAAGCAAGGCTGATCGCAGGAACAAGTAATGAAGTAACGAAAATGAAAATTTTTGACATGCTTAAATTTTGTTTTTTTACTTGGGTGGCAGGTTTAAGATTCCTGATGGTTATGTTCCGATATTTCTCGAATAAGCTTGAATAATTCACGGCTGCTCTTAGGTGGTTTTTGCGCCGCTTCTTCACGTTGCGCATTGCGAATCAGCGTACGCAATTGTTGGCTATCGGCATGTGGAAAAGCAAGCAAGAATTCCGACACTGCATTGTTGTCAGAAAGCAGGCGTGTGCGCCAGCGCTCCAGCGTATGAAAACGCGCGTTTTCTTCGTTGTGCTTGCCTTCCCAGCGCTGAAGCTGATCTACAATGGCGGTGCTGTCAATATCGCGCATCAGCCTGCCTAGATATTGCATTTGGCGCCGAATCGCGCCGTTGGCAGTGATGCGCTTGGCCTCAAGCACCGCTTCATACAGGGCTTCTGGCAGGTTAAGTTTCATCAGCCGGTCTTTAGGTAAATCGACCAGCTTTTTGCCAATCGCTTGCTGTGCATCTGCCTCTGCCTTGAGTTTGGTTTTGCTGATGGGCTCTACTATGTTTTTTTTTTCAATCACGATGTCTATAGGTTTCTGGGGCTTTATTGTTAGCTACGGTATGATAGCATTTTTAGTATGATCGCTTAAATTTAATGACTAACAGCTTGATGGATTTAGACACCTTAAAACAAATTAGCCAGGATGTGCTGAAACATGCCAGACGGGCTGGCGCCACCAGCGCCGAAACCGAGGTGAGTTTCGGTACGGGGCAGAATGTTTCGGTACGCATGGGGGAGCCGGAAAATATTGAATATAACCGCGATAAAGGCGTTTCCGTCACCGTGTATTTTGATCATCAGAAAGGCTATGCCAGCAGTTCTGATTTAAGCCCGCAAGCGTTAAAAGAGACGGTGGAAGCGGCTTGTAATATTGCGAAATATACGGCTAAAGACGAGTTTTGCGGTCTGGCCGATGCCAATTTGATGGCCACAGAAATACTGGACCTGGATTTGCATCATCCATGGAATATCAGCGTGGACGAGGCGATTGCTATTGCCAGGCAGTGTGAAGCGGCGGCGTTTGCAGTCGATAAAAAACGTATTACCAACTCCGAAGGTGCAGGCGTTTCTAGCAGCGAGAGTATTTTTGCCTATGCAAACACCCATGGTTTTGTGGGCGGTTATCCCAGTTCGCGTCACAGTATAAGCTGCTCAGTGATAGCGGAGGAAGGTGAAAATATGCAACGCGATTACTGGTATACCACGGCGCGTCATTTGCCTGATATGGAATCTGCCGAGCACGTGGGTAAACTGGCGGGTGAGCGCACGGTACGTCGTTTGGGGGCGATAGCCATTACTACCTGCCAAGTGCCGGTTTTGTTCGAGGCGCCGCTTGCATCGGGACTGATTTCGTCACTAGTTGGCGCAATTTCAGGCGGCAGTTTGTATCGAAAATCTTCTTTTTTGCTGGATAGCCTAGGCAAACAAATCGCATCGCCGTTGTTGAATATTGAAGAGTTGCCACACCTTAAAAAAGGCATTGCCAGTAGCCCGTTTGATAATGAGGGCGTTGCAACAAAGTCACGCAGTCTGGTTGAGAATGGCGTGTTGCAGGGCTATATGCTATCCAGCTATTCTGCACGCAAGTTGGGCATGCAAACTACCGGCAACGCGGGCGGCAGCCATAACTTGATTGTGCAGCATACCAACCATAGCTTTTCGGAGTTGTTAAAACTGATGGGCACGGGCTTATTGGTGACAGAGGTGCTGGGACACGGCCTGAATATGGTTACGGGCGATTACTCTCGCGGTGCGGCGGGGTTTTGGGTGGAGAATGGTTTGATAGCGTATCCGGTAGAAGAAATCACCATCGCAGGCAACATGAAGGATATGTTGCGGCAGATCATAGCAATCGGCAGCGACATCAACAAACAAAGCTCTAAACAAACGGGCTCAATTTTAATCGAAAATATGACCGTCGCAGCAGGGTGATTGCCTTACCGGCCGTGCAGCAAATAAAAAGCCCCGCCAGTTTGAATGAGCGGGGCTTATTATTGGGCAGGTTAAGGATTATTTATTTGACTTCAGCTGGCATATCTTCATCGGCTGGCTCAAAACCATCGTCGACTTTTGATTCAACCACGCCGTCAGCCACCAGGCTTTCACGGCGCTGCAAATAGGCGTCACGATAGAACGCATATGGGTCAAGCGAGGCGTTGTCTATAAAATCTTTCGCATCGAGCAACTCGGTGCGCCTGTCTATGAATTGCGCAGCACGTAACTGATTATGCAACCTGACTTGCCCAATATTGTGTGTATAAGTAATCGGGTCTGAGGTTACAGTGTCGAATATCAAGCCTGTCGTATCACGTACTGTGCTCGCGCCTAAAAACGGCAGCACAAGATACGCGCCGTTACCCACGCCCCAGTGCCCTAAAGTCTGGCCAAAGTCCTCTTTATGGTTGGGGATGTTGTCCATGCTTGCTACGTCGATGAACCCTGCCAAGCCAAAAGTGCTGTTGATGATGAAACGGCCGGCATCGGTGAAGGCGTTTGCGAATTTAAGCTGCAGTAAATCGTTTAAAACCGTGGTGATTGAGCCTAAATTGTTGAAAAAGTTATTAAAGCCTTTGCGTACCGGCGTAGGCGCAACGGTTTTATAAGCTTTTGCTACAGGTTTGAACAGCGCTCTGTCGGTCACGTCGTTAAATTTATAGATGCCGCGATTTATTCCCTCTAGCGGGTCTTTATTGGCTTGCGTGGCACAGCCCGACACTAATAGCGCCAGGACGCAACTGAGTAGAAATGTTCTTAATGTTGATTGCATTGTGTTGGTCACTTAAATTATATGTGTTGTTCTGTTGTAATTAAAATTCAAGCAATTCTATCGAAGCTATTATCTACGACACTCACCAGTATTGTCCAGTGTTTAAAAAACTCTCCAGATGCCGCCAACAGCCTGTTGCTGAAAAACAACAATAGAATTGATCGCTCTCAATATTCCTAGCAATAACTATGCCTTGTGCCGGGTGCGGATTAATTGGCTTAGTACGTACTGCAGTTTTTATATAAATCTAGCGCCAATGCTCGCTGTGTGGCATGGTTAACGATGGGTGCCGGATAATCTTCGCCAATGACAATTTTGATGGATTGTTGACGAAGCCGTGGAATTTGCCACGGCGCGTGAATTTCCTTGTCATCGCAACTGACCAATTCCGGCACATATTTGCGGATAAATTGGCCTTGCGGATCGAACCTTTCGCTTTGGGTGATGGGGTTAAAGATGCGAAACCACGGTTGAGCATCACAGCCTGTGCTGGCGGCCCATTGCCAGCCGCCGTTATTGGCGCTTAGGTCGTAATCGATTAAATGTTCGGCAAAATAGCGCTCGCCCCAGCGCCAATCCACGAGCAGATCTTTCACCAGAAAACTGGCCGTGATCATGCGTAGGCGGTTGTGCATAAAGCCGGTTTGATTGAGCTGTCGCATGGCGGCATCTACTAATGGATAGCCGGTTTTGCCTTCGCACCAGGCGTTGAAAAGTGCTGGATTATTAGGGAAAGGTAAATTTTCAAATGCTGGCTTATAAGCTTTTCCGGTAGCAATCTGCGGGTTGTGATACAGCATCTGAAAGTAAAAATCGCGCCAGACCAGCTCATTTAGCCATGCCTGCGAACCAGTATTGGCGCGGTCTCTGGCTTGCCTCGCCAAATGGCGGATTGATACTGTGCCAAAGCGCAAATGCGCTGACAAATACGAAACACCTTTCACCGCAGGGAAATCGCGCGCTTCTTTGTATCGATGCATGCGGTTTTCAAAGTCTTCAAATAGCATTTTGCCACCGCTCATGCCAGTCGGCAGGCGCAGCGCTTTTAAATTGGTACGTGCAAATCCCATGGCTTCCAGGCTGATAAGCTCGCTGGGCGCTATTTTTGCCAGGTTATGCATGTGGCTATCGACCTGGTAAGGTTTCAGGTAGAAATCGTCGAGTTTTTTAAGGTGCGCATTTTTATACGGAGTAAACACGCTGTAGGGCTTGCCGCTTAAAGACAAAACCTCGTTTTTTTCAAAAATGGCCTGGTCCTTAAAGTCGTGAAACTTGATGCCAATTTTGGCAAGCTGTACGGCAACGTCGGCATCGCGCTCAATCGCCTCTGGCTCATAATCCCGGTTTGCAAACACCCCGTGGATATTGAGCTGCAGGGCCAGCTCTGGAACGAGTTTGCGTGCGCTGCCGTGCATAACGATTAAATCGCCGCCTTTGGCTTGTAGCGCAGCTTTGAGTTCACGCACACATTCCCAGATAAACTCAACGCGGCGGTCTGCTTTGCTGGTGAGTCTGTCTAAAATTTCTGTATCAAAAATAAAAACGCAATAAACCGCTTGCGAGCTTTTAAGGGCCTGATATAGCGCAGCATGATCAAAATCGCGCAAATCGCGGCGAAACCAAACAAGGGCGTTGTTCATGGGTTATTCGCGGTGATAAGGGTGGCCTTGAATGACCGTATGTGCCCGGTAAAGTTGCTCGCATAGCAATACACGCACAAACGCATGCGGCAGGGTGAGTTTGGATAAGCCCCATAGCCAATCCGCTTGTTTTTTTAGTTCAGGGTGCAAGCCGTCCGCACCGCCAATCACAATGCTGGTATCACGGCCAAGCGTTTGCAAGTGCTGCATTTTTTCAGCGAGTTGCAGGGTGGTCACTTCCTGTCCGCGCTCGTCGCAGGCAATCAAAAAATCTTTGCCGACCGCATCCAGAATGCGCTTGGCTTCGGCTTCCTGCACCACTGCGCTATTTTTGCCATCGGCACGCTTGTCCGGCTTGATCTCGATGATTTCCAGTGTAAGTTCGCGCGGCATGCGCTTGGTGTATTCCGCACAAGCCGCTTCAACCCAGCTTGGCATTTTGTGGCCGACAGAGATAATACGCAGCTTCAAGTATTACTCTTTCAGATTATTTCAAAACCTTGTTTATTCGGCCTTGATATGGCTACGGCGGCTTTCCGCCTCACCCCATAATTGCTCAAGATTATAATAAGCGCGCGTAGTGGGCACCATGATGTGCACGACAATGTCGTCCAAATCCACCAGCACCCATTCACCGTCTTTTTCGCCTTCCGTACCGCGAATGTGGTAACCCTTTTCTTTAAGCTTCTCGCGTACATTGTCGGCAATGGCTTTGGCTTGGCGGCTGGAAGTCGCCGAAGCAACAATCATGTAATTGGTGAGGCTGGTGAGTTTGCGCACATCCATCACGCTGATATCAAAACCTTTAATATCTTCAATCGCGTCAATTACTGCCTGTTTCATTATTTCCAAGTCAAATGTTGCGTTTTGTTTTATATCAGATGTCATTTATGCGGCCTGTGCTGGGATTGCGTTGCGTTGAGATTGTATGCGGTTTCGCGCATCCACATACACGAGTTGCGGGTTGAATTTAACGAGTTCAATCTCATTGTAGACCGCATAACTTGCGATGATGATGATGTCTTCGGGATTTGCCTTGTGCGCAGCGGCGCCGTTGACCGAAATGATGCCAGAGTCGCGTTCAGCACTTATCGCGTAAGTGCTGAAACGCTCGCCGTTGGTGACGTTGTAAATATCAATCTGCTCGTATTCGCGAATATTGGCGGCTTCCAATAATGTTTCATCAATCGCGCAACTGCCTTCATAATGCAGCTCACTGTGTGTGACATGCACGCGGTGCAACTTGGATTTGAGCATGGTTCTTTGCATTTGAACCTTTCGCAAAGTCAGTGGGAAAAAGGAAGCGTATTATAGTCTTTTCAAATGGTTAGCGCAAAAGCTGGTTGATGGTTTGCACAAAACTCAAGCTTTTTTAACGAATTCAGATTTTAATTTCATCGCGCCTATGCCATCAATTTTGCAGTCGATATCGTGATCGCCTTCGACCAGACGGATATTCTTGACCTTGGTGCCGACTTTCACCACCAGCGACGAACCTTTGACCTTCAAATCCTTAATCACTGTTACGCTATCGCCATCTTGCAGTACATTGCCGTTAGCATCTTTGATGATGCGGGCTTCTTCAGTATTGTCGCTTGCTGCGTTGGGCAACCATTCATGCGCGCACTCAGGACACATCAACAGATCACCGTCCTGATAGGTGTATGGGGAATTGCATTGCGGGCAGGGCGGGAGTGTGTCGTTCAAAAAAATCTCCAGAAATATTTTTAAATGGTGATGGTTAAGTTGTCAATCAGGCGCGTGGTGCCGATTTTTGCAGCAGCTAGTACAACCAGGTCGCGCTCGTTTTCTTTGGGGATAAGCAAGGTTTTAGCACTGCGCACAGCGATGTAATCCACTTGCCAGCCTGCCTCACATAGTTGCTGGATAGCCGTGGTTTCTAACGCGGGGAAAGATTTGTTGCCGCTTTTAATCGCATCAACGATGCTCTGCAAGGCGCTATTTAACTGGGTTGCAGAGGCACGCTCCTGAGCGCTTAAATAGCCGTTGCGTGAACTCATCGCCAGGCCGTCTGCTTCGCGCACGGTTTCACCAGCTATAATTTCAATCGGCAAATTAAATTGCTTGACCAGTTCTTTAATTATAAAAAGTTGCTGAAAATCTTTTTTGCCAAATACCGCCACCTGTCTGGCTGAACCATTAAAAAATACTATGTTGAATAATTTCATGACGATTGTGGCAACGCCAGCAAAATGACCGGGCCGGCTTGCTCCACACAGTTCGCTGGCAATGGGCGGCGGGGTGATGGTCATGGTCTGGGTTTCAGGGTACATCTCACCCGTGTTTGGCGCAAACACAATATCTGTGCCAGCAGTTTCCAGTTTTTCACGATCGGCTTTTAACGTGCGCGGGTAACTTGCTAAATCCTCATTCGGGCCAAACTGTAAGGGATTCACAAAAATGCTTACCACCACACATTCTGCATGCTGCCTGGCGATTTCTACTAGGTGAATATGGCCAGCATGCAGGTTGCCCATGGTGGGTACAAATGCAATACTGGCCTGATTTTTAAGCGCGGCGCGAAGCGCTGCAACGGTATGAATTGTCTGCATTAATAACTGTGCTCTGAGGCCGGGAAGGTTTTGTCTTTAACCGCTTTTACATAGGCCGCCACAGCATCCTGGATACTGTTGGTATCTTTCAGAAAATTGCGTACAAATCGCGGCGATTTAAACTCGCTAAGGTCTTTATCTGCCGGGCCGGAATAAATGCCGAGCAGATCCTGCAACACCAGCACTTGCCCGCAGCAATCCACGCCGGCACCGATGCCGATGGTGGGTGTTTTGATGGTTTCTGTGATCTTCTTTGCAAGCGTAGCAGGCACCATTTCCAGCAGCACAAAGCTCACGCCTGCATTACTCATCGCGATAGCGTCCTGCATAATCTGCGCGGCACTTTCATCGGTTTTGCCCTGAATTTTGTAGCCACCCAGTTGATTGACTGATTGAGGGGTAAAACCCAGATGTGCGCAAACAGGGATACCATGCTCGACGAGGTAGCGCGCGGTATCGACCCTGTTGCCGCCGCCTTCAAACTTTACGATATGCGCGCCACTTTTAATGAGCCACTGCGCGTTTTTGTAGGCGGCTTCATTGTCATGCTCATAGCTGCCAAGCGGCATATCGGCCATAATCACAGTGTTTGGTGCGCCTGCAGCAACGCTTTTAGTGTGATAGGTCATGTGGTGCATGCTGACATTCAATGTATTCTCCGAGCCTTGCAGCACCATGCCAAGTGAATCGCCTACCAATAGAATATCAACGCCGGCACGTTCCATCAGCTTGGCAAAAGTGGCGTCGTAGCAGGTGAGCATAGCGATTTTTTCGCCGGATCTCACCAGGTTTTGTAGTTTTTGCAGCATTGGCAGCGTTAGTTATTCAAAGTTCGGGTTGAAATATTCGCGGCTGCTTTTGATTTGCCCGATCCTGTCGATCAGCAGATTCAAGGCGTTTTCGTCTTTGATGATATTCAGTTTTTCGTTGTTGACGATAAGCAGAGGTGACGCGTCGTAAGTATGAAAAAATTCGCTGTAAGCGTCAGAAAGCCGTTCGATGTACTCGCGCGGAATTTCCTGCTCGTAGCTCACATTGCGTTCTTCGATGCGGTCAGCGAGTTCATCCACAGGCGTTTGCAGGTAAATCACCAAATCCGGCTTGCTGGCTTTGAGTTGCAAGTGTGTATAAATCTGGTGATACAGCGCGTATTCCTCGTCATCCAGGTTTAGCCGTGCAAACAGCGGATCTTTTTCCAGGAAAAAATCCGCCACAGTGGGTTTTGCAAACATATCACGTTGATTTAAATCGCTAATCTGGCGTGAACGTTGAAACAGAAAGAATAATTGTGTTGGCAGCGCGTAACGCTGTGCATCTTGGTAAAAACGCGGCAAAAACGGGTTGGCTTCCGCTTTTTCGCTTAATAACTGCACCGAGAATTTATCGGCCAGCATTCTGGCTAGCGTGGTTTTTCCGCTGCCGATGGGACCCTCGATGACGATGTATGGAAATTTGCTAAATATGCTCATTCAGTTTCTTTGTGCTCTGGTTTTGATGTGCCAGCGCTAATTTTACAACACTCCCATGGTTTGGGATGACTAAATCAGGTGCTATTTCTGCCAGTGGCAGCAGTACAAAGCCGCGTTCATGCATGCGTGGGTGTGGCAATGTGAGTTTTTCAGTATGTGTCACCAGGTCGCCGTACAGCAGCAAATCGCAGTCCAGCACACGTGGTGCATTCGCAAACGGACGCTCGCGGCCGGCTGCATGCTCAATGTTCAACAACGCATCAAGCAGATCATCTGGCGGAAGCTGCGTACTGATTTCAGCCACTGCGTTAATAAAATCCGGCTGGTTCGCATAGCCTACCGGGGCGCTTTGATACAGGCTGGATTGCTTTATCAACCTGGTCTCAGGTAAATTTCCAATGGCCTGGAATGCCCGTTTTACTTGGCTTGCAGGGGCATTCAAATTGCTGCCAAGCGCAACAAAAGCGCGGTTAGTTGGTGTCCTGGACATCCGCTGCAGGTTCTACATGAGTGGCATGTTTTTTACGTTTGCGCCGCCGCTTTTTAGGCATGGTGTCCGGCAGCAGCATGGCGGTGCGCGCTTCACTTGTAGCGTCTGCAAACTGCGTCCACCATTCTCCCAATTCCATCGGCAGTTCGCCTGATTCACAGCGCAGCAATAAAAAGTCGTAGCCGGCACGGTAGCGTGGATGCGTAAGCAAGCCAAATGGCCGTTTACCGGCACGCTGTTCGAAACGCGGCTGCATGCCCCAAATTTCTTTCATGGTGGCGGTAAAACGGTTATGAATCGCCAGTTTTTCGGCCTGGGTCGCAATCACCTCGTTCATTGCCATGTGCAGGGCAGGGATGAAATTGTGCCCTTGCGATTTATATTGCTCCCATGCTTTTAACACTTCGTGCCAAAGCAGGGTGGCGAATAAAAAGCTGGGGTTGGACGACTTGCCAGCAAGAATGCGATCATCGGTATTTTTTAGCGCCAGCATCACGAAGCGTTCGCCGAGCGGCTGCTCCAGCACCACGTCCAGCAAGGGCAACAGGCCATGGTGCAAATGCTGTTCGCGCAGCGCGTTGATGCTTTCTACCGCATGGCCGGATAAAAACAATTTCAGCATCTCATCAAACAGGCGGCTGGGCGGAACGTCCTGCAGCAAGTCGGCCAGTTTTTGGATAGGCGCCTGTGTTTTGGCTTCAAGCTTCAAGCCTAACTTGGCAGATAGTCTTACCGCGCGCAGCATGCGCACCGGGTCTTCCTGGTAGCGCGTCACAGGGTCGCCAATCATGCGCAGCAGGTTGGCTTTGATATCCGCCACGCCATTGTGAAAATCCAGCACTTCTTCGCGCGCGGGGTTGTAATACAAGGCGTTGGCGGTAAAGTCGCGCCGCACAGCATCTTCTTCCAGGCTGCCAAAAATATTGTCACGCAGAATGCGGCCGCTGTCAGCGGTTTGCCCATCACCTTCGGCCTGGTGGTGGCCGCGAAAGGTTGAAACCTCAATCGTTTCATTGCCCCATAATACATGCACCAAGCGGAAGCGCCTGCCGATAATGCGCGAGCGACGGAAGATGCGATTGACTTCCTCCGGGGTGGCATTGGTGGCGATGTCAAAATCTTTTGGCTTAACGTTCATCAGCAAATCTCGCACCGCGCCGCCGACAATCAACGCCTCAAAGCCCGCTTTCTGCAAGCCTTCGCAGGTTTTAAGCGCAGCCTGGCTGATCAGGCTTTTATTGATTTTGTGGATTTTTGCCGGGATGCGTTTTGCGGTGTCGACTTGGGCGCTATCGGCCCGGTTAATCACTATTTCAGCTTTGGACTTTTTGTTAAAAACTTTTTGCAGGAATCTTTTTATCATACGTTTTTAATTATTGGCTTTATGCGTATTTTGCCACAATACGTCGGGCAACCCCGCCTCTTTGTTGAGAATACGGCACAGTACAAATAATAAATCAGAAAGCCGGTTGATGTACTGTAAAGAAACTTCAGTCATTTTTTCTTGGTTGTTGAGCGTGGTCATCTGCCGTTCGGCACGCCTGCACACAGTTCTGGCCAAATGGCAATAAGCCGCAGCGCGGCTGCCACCCGGCAGAATAAACTCTTTCAATGGCGAGAGCGTATCGTTCCACGCGTCTAATTGTGTTTCTAAAGCCGTTACGCGCTCGGCCTTAATCATGGCGTGGCCCGGCATGCAAATCTCGCCGCCTATATCGAATAAATCGTGCTGAATGCGCGTTAAGCAATCGTGAATTTTTGTAGACATTGACTCGGTAAGTATCAAACCGATAATCGAGTTCAGCTCATCTACATCGCCCATCGCCGCGATGCGCAGGCTATCTTTAGCCACGCGTGTGCCATCGCCCAAACCGGTAGTGCCGGTATCGCCGGTGCGCGTGTAAATTTTGCTCAGTCTGTTTGCCATTCAAAATCCTATATAATTCGCTCATTATAAATCATTCAAACCTGTTTCGATGCCAACTCTACCATTATCAAGCCAACCTATCGGCGTCATGGATTCCGGCGTAGGCGGCATTTCAGTGCTGAAACATATTCATGCTTTATTGCCGCATGAAAACCTGCTTTACGTGGCAGATAGCAAATACGCCCCATACGGCAACAAAACACCAGCAGAAATTACAGCGCGCTGTTTTGCGGTTGCCGATTTTTTAATTGCGCAAAATGTAAAAGCCCTGATAGTGGCTTGCAATACAGCTACTGCGGCGGCCATCGATGCCATGCGTGAGAAATACACGCTGCCCATTATTGGTATGGAACCTGCGGTTAAGCCAGCGGCAGAAGCTAGCAAAAACGGCGTCATTGGCGTGCTGGCGACTGTCGGCACGCTTAAAAGCGCGCAATTTGCTGCGCTGCTGGAAAGTTACGGCCGTAATGTCAAGGTCGTCACGCAAGGCTGCGTTGGCTTGGTGGAATGCATCGAGCGCGGCGAGCTGGATGCGCCTGAAACCAAAGCGCTCATTCGCCAGTACACCTTGCCACTATTGGCCGAGGGCGCAGATACTATTGTGCTCGGCTGCACGCATTACCCGTTTGTAAAAGATGCGATTCGTGAAATTGTCGGCGAAAACATTAGCTTGATTGATACAGGTGCGGCGGTGGCAAAGCAGTTAAAACGCCAGCTGGAAGAAAAAAATTTGCTATCAGCTAGCAATCAACCTGCAAACATACAGTTTTGGACCAATAGCGAAGCGGACAACGCTGAGCAGGTGATTGAAGCGTTGTGGGGTGAAAGCGCGGAAGTGGAGATATTGTAGGGCGTATTAAGTAAACTAATGCGAAGTATGGAAAACCGCTCCTTCGGCGTTTTGCTCTCCGTTAATACGCTCTGTATAGGCGGGGCGATGGATATCGCCAGGCTTAAAATGATTTATACAAATTTAATATACTAACTATTGATATTAACGTTCCAACAAGCATCAACAACGTACGCGCATGTAATCTTTTGCATACAAAAGCGGCAAATGGCGCAGCAAATAAACCACCCAATACCAATCCCGCAACAATTGGCCAAGGGCCCTCGTCAACCAGCACAGAAAAAGCGATGGCGCTGGCAAAAGTTAGAAAAAATTCAGCAAAATTCACAGTGCCTATCGTGGTTCTGGGATTGTGCCCAGAACCCACTAATGTGGTGGTAACTACCGGCCCCCAGCCACCGCCTCCTACGGAGTCAACAAAACCTCCAAATAAAGCTAATTTAGCAACATGTCTAGGTTCATGTTTTGCGGAATTTATTCTACGAAAAACCTTGCTGATGATATAAATGCCCATAATTAGCAAGTAGATGGAAATGTAGGGCTTTAGTATTTTTCCATCGATACTGGATAATAAAAATGCACCTAAAACAGCACCAAGAATACCTGGAATCAGTAATCTTAAAAACAGCGACTTATTCACATTGCCTAGTTTTACATGAGAAACTCCTGAAACGCCTGTTGTAAACACCTCGGCAATATGCACACTGGCACTGGCTACGGCGGGACTAACGCCTGTGGCTAATAGAAAGCTGGTAGAGGTTATGCCATATGCCATTCCCAAAGCGCCGTCAATAATTTGCGCAATCAGGCCGACAGCAACCGCGCTCCAAAACACCTTGGATTGAAGTGTCTCTGTAATGATTTGCTCCCCGTCGGCAATCCCATTTTTTGTGAGAAAGCTTGAGATCAGGTAGCCTGTTGCCGCAATGAGCAGAAAGACAGCAAGCCACATTGCCATCGTTAAAATCGGATGTTTTCCGGGGTGTAAAGCAGCCTGCTCAATAGGCGGAATGCCAAGCTCCCTATGTTCGACATTGATGGGATTGTTGGTTAAATCGGGGTCGCGAAATTTCATAAGATTGCTTCTGCAAGGATAGAGGCAAACAATATACACATTCTCTTATTTAACTAAAAATAATATAAAAGAATAAAAATATAATTAATTAATATAAATAAAATGAGCGGTGTTCTAAATTGAGAGCTTGAGATCAAGCTTAAAAAACCTTAAGCTGTCTTTGGGGTTTTATTGATTCTTTACGTGCTTTCCAGCTTTAAGTTACTTATTCAACCGGTTTTCAGCAGTAAAATCCAATCAGTATCGTCATCACTATTTTTGCCTGGAGGGGTGAACTCAAGCTTGCCCTTATTGATAAACGTCTTATTTGAAATGGATTTTTTTAACCCACTCGCTGGGTCAATCCAGCTTGCATGTACTTCAGCCGAGAATCTTTGCATATTGATTACTATTGGCTTTTTGTAGAGTAAATAATATAGCGCAATTGTACCATCAGGCGAAGCAGCAGCTGCAACGGCTGATTTCTTAGGCATCACTGAGCTAAGTATATTAGCAAACCGAGTAGTAGCAAGTCTGCTCTTAGGTTTGCAAATTCCATGTAAATTGTACCAAGGCAAAGTCAGTAAAAATCGTTTTGCAGCTGCCATCTGGTTTGATCCGCGGAGATGCATGGCCTCATTCCAGGGCAGATTGCCCCAATCGTTTCCTCCTGGAGATTTTCCGAATGGCTGGCCTGGCTGGTTTACTTGCCACACGCCGTTTGCACCGTAAGTGTGACCTGCGCAGCCGCTGTTTAACAGGTGTGCCCAAAAAGTCTGCCTGGCATCGCGGGCGATGACAGGGGGCGTGATGCCAAGTGCTTCGTAGCGGGATTCTGCGCAAATAACAGGCATGACAGGCTGAGCTTGCCAGCCTTCGGCTGCTCGTTTTGCGTGATGCTCAGTTGCCTGGTGATGTCCAGTTTGCTGCATTTCAAAATCCAGCAAATATGGATCAGTCACAGATTCGCGCGCGCTGAGTTGCGGGTGAGTCGTAATCAGGCGCTGAAAGCCGTCAATTTGCTTGATATAGCGGATCACTTCTGTCCATTGCTGTTTTAGCTGCTCTTGTTCTTGCTGTTTGTTGCTAGATAGGTACCACGGCATGGTTTGCTCGCCCGCTGTTGCCCACACAACCGGGAGTGCGCCCCAACGGGCGACCAAATAGCGCCAATGTTGCTTCATTTTTTCGGTGCCAAGCCAGGGCAAATGGAATCCCCATCCACCAAGGATGCATGGCATGATGCCTTGTTCTACCAAATACATGATGCGGCGATCTGCAGCATCAAAAAATTGCGGCCTGATGCTTGTGTAGTCTTGCTCCCATGGGAAGCCCTCCTCATTGGCGCCGCGTTCGTCAAAAGCAGGCATGTCTGGATATAACCCGGCGACAATCTGTACTACATTAAACCCCTTGGTTTTGCGGTCATTTGTGAGTTGCTTAAATTGCTCAGGCCAAACCAGGCGTTTCGTCAGCCCCATCCACCAGGTATCGCCTAGCCAAAAAAAAGGCGTGCCATCCGCATGTGCAAAGTGCCGTTTATCATCCGCCACCTGGATGGGCCCGTGGCTTAGTAATGGGTTATCTCCGCAGTAGGCAGTGATGCTTATTTGCCCATTTATGCCATGCAAGCTTTCATTCTGTTGGTCGCAGCATTCGGTCACAAAGTGATGAACGCCCAGAGTTGCAGAGGAATAACGAATGCGCCAGGCATTGCTGCCAGCCCAGAATGCGGGAATACGGCGTAACTTACCTGTAGGCTCGGTAAATACAGCATCTAAAGTAATTTCATTAAACGGGTCGTGATATGTCGTTGCCGATTCGATGGTAATTTCGGTGAACTGATTCGACTTTGTGCTGCTGGTGAGGCTCATCTGAATGGCGCCTGCCCTCAAGCGTACTTTTTGCGAAACAAGTTTAATTGTTGCATGATTTCGCTGAATAGCGGTCGTTTGCCAATCTCATGCTGAGCGCATTCTGCCTGCAGCTTCCACAACCCTTCTGTGGTGTGGTTTTTTATAGCGCAATGATCTAACAACTCCTCCAGTAGGCAGGCAAATGCGCGCGTCTCGAGACGTTGCAGTAGCTGTGAATGCTGGATTTTGTCTTCCGGCAAAAATGAAGCTCCTCCAAAGTCACTTAAAATGCATTTGCCCTGGCCATTGCTGAGGATGTTATGTGCATATAAATCACCATGCGTGATGCCTTGTTTATGCAAGTGTGCAACCGCAGACGCTATGTTATGAGCAATATGCAATACAGTGTCTAGCGTAAGCTGTGTATTGGGTGAATACACATCTCGGCTGCACGTTTCAAAGCTGGGTGGGTTAGCCAGCACGGTCAAATCGGCGTGCATCAACGGCATCACCAGGCCGGTCATGCCGTCTGGGTGTTTGCCAATAACGCCTTCAAAGCCCAATAAATTAGGATGTTGGCCTGCCAGTACGGTAGCATGCACTTCGCAGCGAGGTAAGCCATCACTGGTGATGTTGGCTTTGAACATTTTTACCGCAACCGCTTTGCTTTCAGAATCTCCTGAAGCATTTTTAGCTTTCCACAAAGCTTGATAGATCAGGCCAGAAGCGCCTTCGCCCAACAGTTGTTGCAAATGCAGCGCGTGCCAGTCAATTTGGGGGATATTATGTTTTGCGAGCAGACTGTTTTCGATCTGATTGCAAAACGGGTTGCCGGCATACGCGAGCCAGCTAAGTTTAGGTAAGCTGAATAGCCAGTCTGGAAGTGATTCCAGCTGGTTGGCAGAGATTCTAAGCAATTCCAGATTTTTACAGTTTGCCAATGATTCTGGCAGTCTGTTAAGCTGGTTACCCGCCAGCATGAGTTTTTGCATGTCCTTGCAATTGCCTATTGATGCAGGAAGCGTTTTGATTGCATTGTCTGTCAGAATAAGCCAGCGCAAGGTCTGGGTTGGGATTGCGCTTTCAGGAATGTGTTCGATTTGATTGGCTTTAAAGCCGATCATGCTTAAGTTCTGGCATTTACCCAGCACTTCTGGTACACGAGTAAACTGGTTGGAAGAGCAGAATAAAATGCGGAGTTTGTGTAATCGGTTCAGGTCATCCGGCAGTGATGAAAGCGCATTGCCAGAGAGATCCAGAATCTCTAGTGTGTCAGCTAAATCAAAAATTTCTGTTGGAAAGTGATTTAACCCGCAAGAAAGTTTAAGCAGCTTGCTGCCTTGCAGTTTGCCAGCTTTAAGCAGGGATAAAGTGTCACGTTGCGACTGATTTGAATCCACGAAATTTGAAGGTTAGAGTTAGTGGTGCGGAACGTGCTCGCCCGCTTTAAGCCTATACTTCGCCCCGCAGTAAGGACAAGCAACTTGCCCTGTTGCCGCAATATCCAAAAACACGCGTGGATGCGATGACCATGCCGCGACTGCATCGGTGGGGCAGTGCAGCGGCAGGTCTTTTGCGGTAATTTCGGTTTCTTTTATGTCTGTCATTGAGTTGTAAGCCTTAGAAATTAAACTAGCGTCAGCCAATCTGCGTGTTTAGCCGATTTACCCTTAACGACATCAAAATACAAACTCTGCAGTTTTTCGGTCATCTCGCCGCGGCTGCCCGTGCCGATGGCGCGGTTATCCAGCTCGCGAATCGGCGTCACTTCAGCCGCTGTGCCGGTAAAGAAGGCTTCATCCGCGCCATAGACTTCATCACGCGTGATGCGCTTTTCGATGACAGGAATACCCAATTCACCCGCTAACTGGACGATGGTATCGCGCGTAATACCTTCCAGCGCACTGGTTAAATCTGGTGTATAGAGCTTGCCGTTGCGGACGATAAAGATGTTTTCGCCGGAGCCCTCGGCCACAAATCCGTCCACATCCAGCAGCAGGGCTTCCTGGTAGCCGTCGTGTGCAGCTTCCTGATGCGCGAGGATAGAGTTCATGTAGTTGCCGTTGGCTTTGGCCTTGCACATGGTGATGTTCACATGATGGCGCGCGAAGGATGATGTTTTTACGCGGATGCCTTTGGTAATGGCTTCCTCACCCATGTAGGCGCCCCAGCTCCATGCTGCGCAAATCACATGTGTTGAAAGTGTTTTGGCGGCGATGCCCATCGCTTCTGCGCCATAAAACGCCATCGGGCGGATATAGGCGGATTCCAGTTTGTTCTCACGCACCGCGGCGCGTTGCGCCTCACTGATAGTGGCTTTATCGAACGGCATTTTCATGCCCAAGATATGCGCACTGCGGAACAGGCGGTCAGTATGGTCTTGCAGACGGAAAATCGCCGTGCCTTTGTCGGTTTTATATGCGCGCACGCCTTCAAACACGCCCATGCCGTAATGCAAGGTGTGGGTGAGTACGTGGGTGGTGGCGTCGCGCCAGTTCACCATCTTGCCGTCGTACCAAATAACGCCGTCGCGATCTGCCATAGAGCTAGGAATTGCCATGTTGCTGCCTTTTAACGAAATTTTGTAAAAGCGATATTGTAAACCAAGCTGTGAATTTATTGCTTATGTTAGAATCAAATGCTGATTAATTAGGGTGCTTTGCCATGAAAAAACTGCTCGTTTTCATATTCTTTCTGCTGGTTTCTGCATGCGGGCTCGCAGAGCCACCAACACCATTTGTAGGCACCGATATTACCGGCGCGGATTTCCCGCAACCGCTGAAGTTGACCGATCATACAGGGAAGCTGCGTACCATGAGCGATTTTAAGGGCAAAGTGGTGACTTTGTTCTTTGGTTATACGCATTGCCCGGACGTGTGCCCAACCACCCTGAGCGATATGAAGCAGACCATGAAACTGCTGGGCGACATGGCAGACCAGGTGCAGGTTTTGTTTGTGACGGTAGACCCGCAGCGCGATACGCAAGAAGTGCTGGCGCAGTTTGTGCCTCATTTTGACAAACGCTTTATCGGCTTGCGCGGCAGCTTGCAAGAGACTGCCGAAACATTGGGCAACTTCAAAATTTACTATTCAAAAATACAAGGCAAGGGTCAAAATGACTATACTATCGACCATAGTGCAGGCACCTATGTGTTCGATAAAGAAGGAAAAATCAGGCTATACATGCAGTACGGGCAAAAACCGGCCGACATGGCGAGTGATATTAAAAAATTGATGTAATAAAAAAGGGAGCATTCGCTCCCTTTCTCAATTTAAGTTTTAATTAGCGGGCGGTGCGCCGTATTGGTTATCGCCTGCATCTCCCTTTTGAACAAGCAGATAAATCATATAAATCCAACCCAAAATTGGGATAATCCATATCAATTGTAGCCAGCCGCTTTTGTTGATGTCATGCAGACGGCGGGCACCCACTGCGAGTGAGGGCAATAATGTTGCGATTGAAAATGCCCAGGAAATATAGCTGCCAGCTACTTCTAACAACAAGGCACCACCAAAGCAGAATAGCGCAAACCACCAGAACTCAGGCAGTCCGGCGCGGCCATTAAAATCTGCATATTTTGCAAAGCAAAGCTTGATTGAATCTGTAAAAGACATCATTTTCCCCTTATGAATTAAGCCACAGATAACTGCAACGCTAACTTAGCATAAAATTTAAGGCGGGTGCAAAATAAGGGAAAGGCTACATGCGATGCAGGTGCGGCGATAAGGCTTTCAGTTCTTTTTCTGCCGCCTTGTAATTGGGGAACAAACTTTCGAGTACCGCATAGAATTTGGCAGAATGGTTCATCTGTTTTAAGTGCGCAAGTTCGTGGCAGATCACGTAATTGACGATGTGCGGCGGTGCTTGCAGTAGGCGCCAGCTCAAACGCACTTTACCGCGGCTGTTGCAGCTACCCCAGCGCGATTGTGCATTGGAAAGCGTGAGCGGTGGTGTAGCGACGCCCAGTTTTGCAGCCAAAATTTCTAACCTGCGGCTAAAATCGGAGGTAGCTTGCTTTTTATACCACTGGATGACCTTGCGGCTGACAAGCGCATGGTTATTAGGCTGCAGGCATGCCATAGTTAAGGCGTTTTGGTCAAAAGTCAGTGCTTTATTGCTACTGCTTTGTGTCACGCACAACTGAATATCATTGCCTAAGTACAGTAAATGTTCGCCATCTGCCCATTGGATTTTTTCGACCTGGTTCGTCTCGCGAGCTTGCAGTTTATTCAAAATCCAGTTCGACTTTTCCTGCAGAATCTGATTGAGCTGAAACTCGAAAATGCGCTTTGGCGCGTGCACCACCAGGCCATCCGCGGTGATCTTTAAGCCTATGGTGCGGCGCGGACGGCGTTCGAGCAGGTATGAAATCGTTTCGCCATTGCTTAGCGTTAAGCTTTGTTGCATCACAGCTTCAACATCTCCGCCTCAATCCAATCTTCTACTTGCTGATTAAGCGCATCTGCTTTTAAGCCGGCTGTTTCAATCGGCAAGCCGATGCTGACTGTAATCGTGCCAGGCCGTTTGATGAATGCGTTTTTGCGCCAAAATAATCCTGCATTATGCGCGACAGGTACAACCGTTGTCTGCGTGTGCGCGGCCAGCCAGGCGCCGCCGATATGGTATTTGCCGCGCTTGCCAGGGGCGATGCGCGTGCCTTCAGGGAATATGACCACCCATAATCCTTTGGCCAACCTATCTTTACCATGCATCACCAATTTTTTGAGCGCTTCGCGACCTGCGCTACGGTCAATCGGGATGGTAGAAAGCGCAATCCATGCCCAACCCAGAAAAGGAATGAATAAAAGTTCACGTTTTAATACCCAGATTTGCGGTGGAAAAATCACTTGCAGCGCGATGGTCTCCCATGCGGATTGATGTTTGCACAAGATGATAGACGGATGATTGGGGATATTTTCCCGGCCACGCACTTCAAAGCCAAGATTGCAAGTAAGCTTGAGCCAGAATAAGGCACAATGCGCCCAGTAGCTGGCCATGCGCGAGCGGGTAATGTTGCTGAGAGGGAACATTAAGATGACCAGCAAGGCAAAGATCGGTGTAATGATGAGCATGCCCAGAAAAAACAATAATGAGCGCAGCCATCTAATCAACAGTAACATCAAACATGCTCCGAAATGATGTGTTGCACCGCTTCGTTCAAATCGGCAAAAACTAAAGTGCCTTCCGGCAGGTTTCCTTGCAGCAAGGTTTCTTCTCCTTTGCCGGTCAGCACCAGCATGGGCTTGCAGCCGGCATTGGCAAAAGCCTGGATGTCGCGCGGTGCGTCGCCCACGGCGTATACGTCTCGCAAATCTACAGAAAACCTGCGACTGATGTCTTCTATCATGCCGGTTTTTGGTTTGCGACAAGTGCAATGGTCGTCAGCAGAGTGCGGGCAATAAAACAACGCGTCTATGCGCCCGCCCACATGCGCCAAGGCACGGCACATTTTGTCGTGAATGGCGTTAAGAGTTGCCATGTCAAACAATCCGCGTGCGATGCCGGACTGGTTGGTGGCAATCGCCACGCGAAAGCCCGACTGGTTGAGCAAGGCAATCGACTCCAGACTGCCGGGGATAGGAATCCACTCATTCGGATTTTTGATGCAGTTGACGGAATCCTGATTGATGACGCCGTCTCTATCAAGGATGACAAGTTTCACGTTAGCTCGCCAATTTGGATAAATCTGCCACGCGGTTCATGGTCTGGTGCAAGGTCGCCAGCAGGCCAAGGCGATTCGCTTTCAGTGCCGGATCGTCTGCATTCACCATCACATGGTCAAAGAAGTCATCCACGGGCGCTTTCAATGCCGCCAATGCCTGCAACGAGGTAGTATAGTCACCGCTTTCAAACAGCTTGTCCGCTTGCGGCTTCACCTTGCCCAACGCGTCGTTCAAGGCTTTCTCGGCAGCTTCCTGAAGCAAGTTGGCGTTCACTTCTGCTTTCACTTCACCCTCGACTTTCTTGAGGATATTGGTGACGCGCTTATTGGCAGCGGCAAGGGCAGGTGCCTCTGGCAGATTGGCAAAGGACTTCACCGCTTCAAGGCGTTTCGGTACCTCGCTCAGTAAGCTTGGCGCTAAGGACAGCACCGCATCGACTTCTTGAGCGCTAGATCCCTGGTCGCGCAGATTTACAGCCAAACGGTCAATTATAAAACTAAGTAATTGTTGTGTATGTTCATCAGTAAAGAACTGTATTGAGGTGCCAGCAAAAACTAGATTATTGGCATTTTCTTTTCCTAAAGATTTTTTCATTTCCTCAAGAAGTGAAGCTTCAATTAACTTTTTAATTTTCTGGTCTCCAGAAAAGATAGAGTTAATTTCAGGTAGAAATTTCTTTAAAGAAATAGGTAAGTTATTTTCGATTATTAATCTGACTATGCCTAAAGCTTGCCTTCTCAGTGCAAATGGGTCTTTGTCACCAGTGGGTTTTTCACCTATACCGAATAATCCAACTAAAGTTTCCAGCTTGTCGGCCAGCGCAACTACGACACCAACCTGACTGCGCGGTAACTCATCGCCGGCAAAGCGCGGGCGGTAGTGGTCTTCAATCGCGAACGCCACATCATCATCCCAGCCTTCATGCTGTGCGTAATAGCGCCCCATGATTCCTTGTAATTCTGGGAACTCGCCCACCATATCGGTGAGCAAATCGGCTTTGGAAAGCTTGGCGGCAAATTCCACTTTGCTCTGTAAATTAGTGTCGCTGAGTTGTCTGGCGATTTCGGCGGCAATTTTCACTACGCGCGCATTACGCTCGCCTTGGCTGCCAAGCTTGTTGTGGTAAACCACTTTATCAAGCCCGTCCAGACGGCTTTCCAGCGTTTTCTTGCGGTCCTGGTCGAAGAAGAATTTCGCATCCGCCAGGCGAGGGCGCACCACGCGCTCGTTACCGCCAATCACTGCACTGGGGTCTGCCGGGTTGATGTTGGAGACAATCAAAAACTTGTTGGTAAGCTTGCCATTCGCATCCAGAAGCGGAAAGTATTTCTGGTTCGCCTTCATGGTCAAAATCAAACACTCTTGCGGCACTTCTAAAAATTCTTTTTCAAACTGGCCAAGTAATACATTCGGGCGCTCAACCAACGCTGTGACTTCTTGAATTAATGGATTATCTTTAAGTATTTCTTCTGCTTCATTATCAAAAAGGTTTGCAGGTTCAACTTCTAGGCGAGTTTTTAATAGTTTAGCTTGCTCACGCAATTGTTTAATAATATCCAAACTACGCTCTTCATAACTGGCAATCACTGTGCCTTCGGTTTTGAGTTGCTCGGCGTAGCTATCAGCATTTTTGATAGTAATCGTTGGTTTTGCAGCCTCAAAGCGGTGGCCTATCGTTGTTCTGCCAGCTTTTAAACCTCTTTGTTGAAATGCATTTCCCATTTCAACAATTGAGTCTCCATGGAGTGCTACAAGTCCATGTATAGGTCTAACAAAATGCGTTGTTGTCCAACCATCTTCTAGCTGATATGTCATGAGTTTAGGTATTGGCAACTTGAAAATTGCATCAGAAATTGCTATTGGCAAACCATTTTCTATGGCTACTCCTTGAGACATAGCGTCTAGAAACAGAATTTCCGCTTTGCCATCGTTCTCTTTTCTTAGTTTAGCAACAGCAGATTCGTCCACACCTAATGCTTGTAGTCTTTTTACAAGGGCAGGTGTTGCTTTACCGTTGGCGTCCAGGCCCACGCTGGCTGGCATGAGTTTCTGCGCTATCTGTTTATCCGCGGCTTTTGCAGCAACTTGTGTGATGTGCGCGGATAAACGGCGCGGTGTGGCAAATGTTGTAACAGCAGAACTATCATCTGTTAAGCCCTGCGTTTTTAACGATTCAAACAGGGTGTGGCTAAATGCTTCACCCAGTTTTTTTAAGGCTTTTGGGGGCAGTTCTTCTACCAATAGTTCGATGAGTAAATTTTGGCTTACCATTACGCTGCTTTCTTTTCTTTTTCTAATTTTTCTTTTGTCAGTTTCTCCAGCACTTCAATCGCACGTTCTTTTGCGGCGAGTGGGAAGCCAAGTCTGGCCCGGCTATCCAGGTAGCTCGCGGCAACTGCACGTGCCAGATTGCGGATGCGGCCAATGTAGGCAGCACGTTCTGTCACCGAGATTGCACCGCGCGCATCCAGCAAGTTAAATGTATGCGCTGCTTTAAGCACTTGTTCGTAGGCAGGCAGAGCGAGCTGATTTTCCATGAGGTGTTTGGCTTGTTTTTCGTGCGCGCTAAATGCGGTAAATAGAAAATCCACATCGGAATGTTCAAAATTATAAGTGGATTGCTCAACCTCGTTTTGGTGGAACACATCGCCATATTTCACATTTTCGGAATATTGTAAATCGTAAACGCTATCCACACCTTGCAGGTACATGGCAAGGCGTTCCAAACCATAGGTGATTTCACCGGTAATCGGTTTGCAATCAATGCCACCGACTTGCTGGAAATAGGTGAATTGCGTCACTTCCATACCGTTAAGCCAGACTTCCCAGCCCAGGCCCCAAGCACCTAGCGTCGGATTTTCCCAGTCATCTTCTACAAAACGGATGTCATTTTTTTTTAGGTCGAAACCAAGTGCTTCCAATGAGCCTAAATACAAATCCAGAATTTTCGCTGGTGCTGGTTTAAGCACGACTTGATACTGGTAATAATGCTGCAACCGATTCGGGTTTTCGCCGTAGCGGCCATCTTTCGGGCGGCGGCTAGGCTGCACGTAGGCCGCTTTCCATGGTTCTGGCCCAAGTGAGCGCAAAAAAGTGGCGGTGTGCGAAGTGCCGGCACCTACTTCCATGTCGTAAGGCTGCAGCAAAGCGCAGCCTTGTTTATCCCAATAAGCCTGTAGATTAAGAATAATTTGTTGAAAAGTAAGCATTATTATATTTCTAAATTAAAAAACTATTTTTTGTAAGCCATGTCCGACGGTAAGTTGCAACAAACCAGGCTTGCTTGTAAGTCCCTGAATTTTACCTGAATACGAGGTTGAATTTAATAGTATTTGTTTTGTTAAAGGTTTTTTGTTAAATTGAGCATATGTTACTGGGCCAACATAAAAGGTTGTTGAAAATATTGGTGCTATGGTTTGTATTGTTGCAAGCCATTTCGCCGTTTATGCACGCCCATGTCGGCAGCAGCTCAGCACATGGCAGTCAAACAATGCACATGCATGATCCAGGTCATGGTCATCCAGATATTTTCCCCACACTTCAAGATGCTGCTTATCATGGGTACGTGATTGGCTTAGGTGAAGCTATTTCGCAAGATAGTGGCTTTAAGTTGCTCATAGCACTGATGTTAGTGGTGTTGTGGATGCCGCTTATAGTTAAGCAAAGGCATGCGTTACCTTATTCTCGATTATTCAAACTTCCCCCTCGGTTTGAGCGCACGCGCTTAAACCCACGCGCACCGCCACACTACTAAAATTTTCAATTGACTTGGGCATTAGTCCCAGGTTTTTTGTTTCATTTTTAGGAGTGCAATATGAATACCCCCTTTATGTATGTGGCTTTGTCGGCTTGCATGCTATTGAATTCTCAAGCTATCTATGCCGTAACACACGAGCAGGACAAGCATGAGGCAGATGTGCATGTAGATGTGCTGGTAGTAAACCCGCATCTTAGCCTGCACGAAGTGCTGGAAAAAACCGTTGCGCGGCAGCCGCAGTTACTCAGTTTGCAATCTAAAACCTTTAATGTGCAGGCTAAAGAAACGATGGCGAACAGTATGCTGCCGCATGCGCCGGCGATTTCGCTTTACCATCAGAATGATACTATCGGCAGTGGGCGTAACGAGCGTGATTGGCAAGCTGAGCTTGAGTTGCCTGTGTGGTTACCCAAGCAACGTGGCGCGCGTGAAAAAGTGGCTGAATTAAGTGCGCAGAATTTAAGCGCAGACCGTGAAAGTTTAAGTTTGCACGCCGCTGGTTTATTGCGCGATGCAATGTGGGATATTGCGAGGAACCGCAATGAGGTTTCGCTTTATAGCCAAAAAATGACGCAAGCAAAACGTTTGGAAGCTAATATAAGCAAAGCATTCAATGCGGGGGAGTTAGCAAAAACTGACTTGATGTTAGTACAGCAAGATACTTTGCTGGCACAAAAAAATCTTATAAGAGCCGAAGCCGAGCTGATGCACGCGCGTTTTCGCTACACCATACTGACTGGCTTAAATGAAATCCCCGAAAGTTTTGAAGAAAAGCAGTCTGATCTGGATAGTTTTGAGCAGTCACCTTTGTGGTTGGCGGCTGAATCTAAAGTGACTTTGGCGCATGGCGAGCGCGACCTCACGCAAGTAGAAAAGCGCGAAAATATGCAGGTGATTTTGAATGCGCGCAGCTCGCAAGGCGCATTTGATAATCAATATAACCAAAGCGTAGGCGTGCGAGTGCGTATCCCGCTCGATAGCGCAGTGCGTAGTGCGCCATTACAAGCGGCTTCAGAGCTTGCGGTAGGTGAGGCGTTAAGTCAGCGTGAAACTTTGCGCTTTGCGCTAGAGGCGGCCATGCACGAGGCTGAACATAATTTATCCGTAAGTAAAAAAGAGCTTGAAATCGCTTCGCAACAACTGGAAATCGCTAAAAAAAGTGCTGAATTAGCCCAAAAAGCTTATACCCTGGGCGAACTGGATTTAACTAGCTTGCTACGTATTCAATCCCAAACATTTGAAACTGAACGCAGCTATACCAATCGCCAATTGCAGGTGAAGTGGGATATAGCGAGATATAACCAGGCCGTAGGGGTTCTTCCATGAAAACTCACTCTTTGGACGCATCGCTGCGTTGCTCGGTACTCGCTCCCCCGCTGTACAACTACGTACTATCTTGGGTTCTGCGTTCCGTGCGCCTTGCGCTGCATACCAAATTTCTGAGTTTTAGAATTTATAGAGGTTAATATGAATAAACTATTAATTGCAGTTTTGTTGTTGTCATATCAAATAGCATCTGCAGATGACATCATTTTAAGTAAATCGCAGCTGCAGGGCATGCAAATCAAGCTGGCCGCCCTTAATTCCAAAGCTGCTGCGCTATCGAGCAAATACACGGCCGAAGTGGTCATTCCAACCACGCAAGTGCGCATTATCAGCGCGCCACAGCAAGGGTTGATTGATGTAATGCATGTGGCGACAGGGCAGGAGGTGAAAAAAGGCCAGGTGATTGCCCATTTAAGCAGTCCGGATTTGGTGGGATTGCAGGGAGAATATCTGCAAGTGCAAACTAAAAAGAAGCTGGCGGCTAGCGCATTAGCCAGAGATAGTGAATTGCTGAAAGATGGCATTATTTCGCAGAGACGTTATCTTGAAACACAAAGCGCGCATGAAGAATTGAGTGCATCTTTAGCTGAGAAAAAACAGGCATTGCGCTTGGCTGGCATGAATGACGAGGCAATTAATCGCCTCAATAGTGCAAAAGGCTTGCAAAGCGGTATGGCAATTGTTTCACCTATTAACGGACAAATAATTGAGCAAATGGTAAGTGTTGGGCAGCGTGTAGATAGCGCAATGCCTTTATATAAAATTGCCAAGTTGGACCCATTGTGGTTGGAGATTAACGTGCCTATTGATGCTGCGATGCAGCTTAAAAAGGGTATGTTAGTGAATGTGCCAAAAATGCATGCCAGCGGCAAGGTGATTACTGTTATGCGCAGCGTCAATAAAGCGAGCCAGACCATGCAAGTGCGTGCTGAAGTACAACAAGGCGCAGAAAATCTGGCTTTGGGGCAGTTTGTTGAGGCAGAAATTCAAATACAGGCGCAAGCACAAAGCTTTGCTTTGCCAAGCGCTGCAATCGTCCGAAGTGGCAAGCAAACCGTGGTGTTTAAGCAAACAGTCAAAGGCTTTGAAACTGTGCCGGTGATGATTCTCTCCGAGCAAGGCGGCAATACGCTGGTGCAAGGTGATTTTAAAGGGCAAGAAAAAATTGCGGTAACAGGTTTGGCGGCACTTAAAGGTGTTTGGCTAGGTATGGGTGGGGGCGAATGATGTGCATCAATCATAAAGAATTTTTAGAGGTGCCCAAATGCTAGATAAACTCATCGAATTTTCATTAAAACAGCGCATCATGGTGTCGTTAGCGGCACTTATTTTGTGCATTCTGGGCTATTTTGCCTACCATTCATTGCCGATTGATGCGTTCCCCGATGTGTCATCTACGCAAGTCAAAATCATTATTAAATCGCCCGGTATGACGCCAGAAGAGGTGGAATCACGCATCACCGCGCCGATTGAGGTGGAAATGCTGGGTATTCCTAAACAGGTGGGGTTGCGGGCAGTGGCGAAATATGCGCTCACCGATATTACGGTGGATTTTGAAGATGGCACTGATATTTATTGGGCGCGCCAGCAGGTATCGGAGCGGTTGAGTAGTGTTTGGGCGAACTTGCCAGCTGATATTTCTGGAGGCATTGCCCCCATGACCACGCCGCTGGGCGAAATGTTTATGTTTACTGTGGAATCTGACAGTCTGAGTTTGCAAGAAAAACGCAGTCTGCTTGATTGGGTCATCCGCCCACAGCTTAGAACTGTGCCAGGCGTGGCCGATGTCAATGCACTGGGTGGCTTGGTACGCACGTTTGAAATCGTGCCAGACAATGCACGCATGTATGCGCGTGGGGTATCGCTTAATTCGCTGCAAGAAGCTATTAGTGAAAATAACCGTAACGATGGCGCCGGGCGCTTAAGTGATGGTGAAGAGTCTTTATTGGTGCGTTCAGAAGGGGCCTTCAAAACAATAGACGATGTGAAAGACACTGTGATTCGCAGCGATAACGGTGTGCCTGTGCGTATCGCCGACATTGCCGAGGTGCGCATCGGCGAACTGACGCGTTACGGCGCAGTCACCAGTAACGGCAAAGGTGAGGCAGTGGAAGGCTTGGTGCTGGGTTTGCGTGGTGCAAATGCGCGCGATGTGGTGGAAGGGGTGCGTGCAAAGTTGGCAGAAATTGCGCCTACCTTGCCCAAAGGCGTGACCACCTATGTGTTTTACGACCGTGGTAATTTGGTTGAACGCGCTGTTAATACTGTTAATAAAGCCTTGATGGAAGCAGTGGTGCTGGTGATTATTCTGTTGGTGCTGTTTTTGGGAAACCTGCGCGCCGCCCTCACCATTGCTTGTATTTTGCCTTTATCGGTATTGAGTACATTTTTACTCATGAAGCACTTTGGCATGTCGGCCAACCTTATGAGTTTAGGCGGGCTGGCCATTGCCATTGGTATGCTGGTAGATTCTGCCGTGGTGGTAGTGGAGAATATTGTCTCGCACATGGCACATGCGCCTAAAAAGCATGTGTCATCCAAACTCAGTATTATTTTAGCAGCTATGCGCGAGGTGAGTTTGCCTGTTTCGGCAGGCATTGTCATTATTATCACGGTGTTTTTACCTTTGCTCACGCTGGAAGGCCTGGAAGGCAAATTATTTTCACCCGTTGCAATGACAATTATTTTCGCATTAGCCGGTTCGCTGGCACTGTCGCTTACAGTCATCCCAGTCCTAGCTTCTTTTTTGATTAATGATCGGCATGAAGAGGAGCCTTGGTTGGTGCGTAAACTTGGTGCCATTTACGCGCCCGCACTACAAAAAGCCATGCGTAACAGTAAAAAAATGATTGTTGCGGCATTGGTGTTATTGGTGTTGACGGGTCTGGCCTACACCCAAATTGGTAAAACCTTTATGCCGGTGATGGATGAAGGCGATATTATTATCGGGGTAGAAAAATTACCATCTATTACCCTGCAGCAAAGTGCAACGACTGATTTGGCTATTCAGCGTGAATTGATGAAGCAGGTGCCTGAAATAGAGGGGATTTATGCGCGCGCGGGTTCGGACGAGTTGGGTTTAGACCCGATGGGGCTCAACCAGACCGATACGTTTTTAGTGCTAAAACCGCACGAAAAATGGCGTATGCAAAGCAAAGACGAATTGTTAGTAGCGCTGCGCAAAGTGATGGACAACATTCCTGGTGTGGATTACAGCTTTACCCAGCCGATTGATATGCGTGTGAACGAGATGATACTGGGTGTGCGCGGCGATTTGGCAATTAAGATCTTTGGAAGCGATTTGGCCATGCTGGATGAAAAGGCGCAGAAAATCATCAAAGTACTAGAGTCGATTAAGGGTAGCCAAGACGTCTATACTCCGCAAAATAGCGGCATTCAATACTTACAAATCAAGGTGGATAGACTGGCGGCTGGCAGGCTGGGCTTTAGTGTGAGCGACATCAACCAGATTCTGCAGGCGCAATTGGAAGGCAAGGTACTAGGCGTTGTTCAGGAAGGTGCGCGCAGAACCCCTGTGCTGTTGCGCGGCAGTCAAGATGTGAGGCTATCGCCAGCGGAGTTTGGTAGTTTACTGCTTACTTTGCCGAACGGCACAAATGTGCCATTGACTTCAGTCGCCAAATTAGAGCGCATTGAAGGTCCGGTGAAAATCGACCGTGAACGCGGCATCCGCATGGTGGTTGTTACCGCCAATGTGGAAGGACGTGATCTGGTGGGCTTCGTAGAAGAAGCCAGGCAAAAAGTGACAGCGCAAGTGAGCATGCCGGAAGGTTACTGGCTGAAATGGGGCGGGCAGTTTGAGAACCAGCAACGCGCAGCCGCACGTCTGGGCATTGTGGTGCCGATTTCAATCGGCTTGGTATTTTTGTTGTTATTTCTTACTTTTGGCTCCATGAAAGAAGCAGTACTTATTTTGTCCAATATTCCATTTGCAATGATAGGCGGTGTGTTTGCTTTGTGGATTTCGGGCGAGTATCTTTCTGTGCCAGCCTCTGTTGGATTTATTGCGCTGCTTGGAATTGCGGTGCTCAATGGGGTAGTGATGATGAGTTATTTTAATCAGCTTGAATACGAAGGCGTGGATAAAGCCTTAATCGCGTTTGAAGGTGCAAAACGGCGGTTGCGCCCAGTATTGATGACTGCAAGCATTACCGCATTTGGTTTGATTCCCTTGCTATTTGCCACAGGCCCAGGTTCTGAAATCCAACGCCCGCTAGCGATTGTAGTCATTGGTGGCTTGGTAACCAGCACCTTGCTGACACTGATTATATTGCCGATTTTGTATCAACGGTTTTTTGCTAAGTAATAAGTTTTATATAGCAAAAATCCTAATCCAGATAAGCAAAACAGCAAAAACAGCCAGTTGCCCCAGCGAATGTAAGGTGTGCTGCCCGTGTAGCCTTGCGCCTGGATATTCAGCGTGGCTTTTGTGAAATGCGGCGCGTGGGCCAAGATGTAGCCATACGGGTCTATACTGGCGGTGGCGCCGGTATTAGTGGCGCGCAGCATCATGCGGCCTGTTTCCAGTGCGCGTGCCTGTGAAAATTGCATGTGCTGATCTGCCGCATAGGAAGTGCCATACCAGGCGTCGTTGCTGATGTTCACGAGTAGCGTCGCTTCAGGCAGCTGGCGGATGATTTCCTCGCCAAATACATCTTCGTAACAGATGTTGACGGCTACTTTCTGGTTGGCCAGTTGCATCGGTTTTTGATACTTTCCGCCGCGCGACAAATCGCTGAGCGGCATATGGAGCCAATCGCGATAGACCCAGCCAAACACCTGCTTTAGTGGAATAAATTCACCAAATGGCACCAAATGATTTTTAGAATAAGTTTGTGTAGGCGCGCTGCCAAAACTCAGCGCGCTATTAAAATATTCGCCAGTTTTGTCGTTGTATTCCACCATGCCCACCAGCAAATCCCCGTTGTTTTGTTTGGCATGGGTGCTCAGCGTATCTACTATGTCAGGGTCTAATTGGCTGGAGATCACTGGTAGTGCAGTCTCCGGCAATATAATGAGTTCGGCTTTGCTGGCTTTCGACATTGTAATATATTGGTTAATAGTGCCTTGAGCGGTTTCTGGCGACCATTTTTCATTTTGTGCGATATTGCCCTGCAACAATGCCACGCTGATTGGCTTGCCGTCAGGCCTTGTCCATTCCATGGCTTTCAATACGCCGCCAGCAACAATGATTAGTACAAATGCAGCAATGGCATTGCGTTTCCAAACTAGGCTTTTCTGCCGATTTGCTAGCCAATAAGCGATTAATGCGGCTATAAATACAGTAATGACTGAAACGCCGTACACCCCAATAATCGGCATAAAGCCAGCCAGTGGGCTATGCGGCACTTGGCTGTAACCCATTGTCAGCCAGGGGAATCCTGTAAATATCCAGCTACGGATCCAATCACTCAGACCCCAAAAAACGGGGATGCTGATTAAAGGCGAGCCAAACCATTTGCTCAGCCAGCCCACCAAAGCCGGAAATAATGCCATAAACGCGCACAGGCAGAACGTGGAAAAACCTGCGAACCACCAAGGCATGCCGCCAAAATCGTGCAGGCTGATGTAAATCCAGTAAATACCTACGATATAAAGCCCTAAGCCAAACGCAAAACCCAGCTTGAATGCGGCTTTTGGGTTCCCTGCTTTAATCCATAAATAACATAGCCCGGCGAGTGAAAGTATGGCCGCGGGGAAGATATAAAACGGCGCGAAACCTAAAACGGTTGTAGCGCCCAGAATCAATGCAATTAAAAACGGCAGTGTGTTACTAATTATTTTTAGCATAGTGTGGTACATCAACAATTCATTAAGCGCGATTGTACGTTCTTGTACCGCCTTTCTGCAAAAAATGCAGCAGTGGGGTTTGGATTAGTTGTTGACACCCAGCAACGTAAAGTTCTATATTTCATATGCGGTATCGTATTTCCAACAAAATAATTTGAGGAGAATAAGAATGAGCATGATGTCGGAATTTAAGGAATTTGCCCTTAAAGGCAATGTGATGGATTTAGCTGTCGGTGTGATTATCGGAGGCGCGTTTGGCAAAATAGTAGATTCATTGGTGGGTGATATCATCATGCCTGTCGTTGGTAAAATTATCGGCAATGTTGATTTCTCAAACATGTATGTGGCCTTAAGTGGACAACCTGCAGGCTTGGCGTTAGCAGAAGCCAAAAAAGCTGGCTCAGTATTGGCATACGGCAACTTTATTACGATTGCAATCAATTTTATTATCCTGGCTTTTGTTATTTTTCAATTGGTTAAAATGATGAACCGAATGAAAAAAGCAGAACCGCCTCCAGCACCAGCGCCAACTCCAGAAGATGTTGTTCTGTTGCGTGAAATTCGTGATTCGCTAAAAAAATAATTTAGAGATACATGCAATAAAAAAGGCGCCTTAGGCGCCTTTTTTATTGCTAACGTGATTACAGGTCTGGTTTCACTTGATTTTGCTCGGTTTGAGGAAGCTCATATGCTGGATCTCTTTCCGCACTTTCTGAGCCGTCATGATTCATGAAAACGACCATGACCACTTTATCGTCAATAAAATCGAGTTCGGTAGTTGGATAATAAGCGCCATTGGCATCGGTATTAATGTTGTGGTAATACCAGATTGAAGCGACCACTTTGTCAGAACCTTTGATTCTTACATCGTCTGCTTTGGCGGGTTCCCCAAGCAGTTCAACGATTTTTGTTTTGTCGAACTTGTTGATGATATCGACAAAAGCTTTTTCTTCGGCAGGGATTTCATTAATCAACGGCATTGTCTGCGCTTCCTCTGCGTAGGCAATACTTGCCAACATGGTATTTGCTGTGAGTAAAACTGCTAATGACCAGATTTTCATTTGAATCTCCTCAAAGTATGCCAGATAAGAGATTTGATAATCAATTTAGTTCAATATTTCGCAGGTTGCAGTTATGGTCAGGTTGATTCAATCGGAAAAGGTTCCTCGGGAATCACTTCAACCAGAATGGAATGTAAGCGCCTGCTATCCGCGCGAAGCACACTGATACTCAAGTTGTCTATTATTATTGTATCTCCGCGTTTGGGCAGATGGCCGAACTTATTGACCACCAGGCCGCCAATGGTCGAGAACTCTTCGTCACTGAAGTGTGTGCCTAGTGCTTCGTTAAAATCGGAAATTTCTGTCAGCGCTTTCACCCGGAAGTGGCCTTTGGCGTCTTTTAGAATATTGTCTTCGTCTTCGTCGTAATCGTATTCATCTTCAATATCGCCGACGATTTGCTCAAGCACATCCTCAATCGTCACCATGCCCGCCACGCCGCCATATTCATCGACTACGATGGCAATGTGGTTACGGTTGCTACGGAATTCTTTCAGCAGCACATTCAAGCGCTTGGCTTCGGGGATGAATACCGCAGGGCGAAGCATATCGCGTATGTTGAAATCCTCGCCTGCGTAGTAACGCAGCAAGTCTTTGGCCAGCAAAATTCCAATCACATCGTTTTTGTCGTCCTCAATTACCGGAAAGCGCGAGTGTGCGGTCTCGATCACATGCGGAATAAAGGTTTCAGGCGGGTCGGTGATATCGATTACGTCCATTTGCGAGCGCGGAATCATCACATCACGCACTTGCATCTCGCTCACTTGCAGTACGCCTTCTATCATAGCGAGCGAATCAGCATCCATCAGATGGTTTTCATAAGCGCCATGCAAAAGCGCCACAAGCTGCTCACGGTCTTCAGGTTCGCGCAGCAAAAAATTGCTTAAGCGTTCTAATAAACTGGTTTTATTGTTCGGTTTTTCCGGTTCGGAGGCCATTGCGTGGCGCCCTATGTAATAAGATAAGGGTTAGCATACCCTAATTTTGCCAAAATAGAAATTTCCAGACTTTCCATCAGTTCAGCCTGCGCTCCTGTTTCGTGGTCGTACCCATGCAAATGTAAGATGCCGTGCACTGTTAAATGGGCATAATGCGCCTCAAGCGGTTTACTTTGTGCTTTGGCTTCAGTTTCCACCACTGGTGCGCAGATAATAATGTCGCCTATTAAATGCGGTATTTCAGTAAAGGGGAAAGTCAGTACATTGGTTGCATAATCTTTGCCGCGGTAGGTGTGGTTGAGCACTCGAGCCTCATCCTTATCCACAATACGAATCGTGACTTCAGTATCTACACGAAGCGCAGCTTTCGCCCATTTGCGAAATTGCCAACGTGTAGGCAGATTTGAGTGACTTGAAGCAAATTGTATGGTCAGGTTCAGGTTGGGCATGGCCGAAGAGCTGTAACCTATTGTTTTGAATGAGTATCTACGTCGTCAGTATAGGGAAAGCGTACATGCCCGTAGCGCACTACCAGAATTGCCAAAGCAATTAAGAGTATTGAGCTGGAAAGAGCAAACATACGCCAAGCATCCAGCTCATGGATGTCCAGCACCAGAAAGCGCGCTAAGGCGATAATGCCGATATATAGCGGATATCTGACCGGCAGATTGCCCGTGCCAAGATAATGATTGAGCATGGACATGACTTCAAGATACAAAAACAGCAACAGTAGATCGCCAACAGTAATCGTACGTGCTTGCCATATATGCATGATTGCCTGAAACACGGCAAAGATAGTAGCGACGGCTATGACAATAAGCACAGCCTGCCCGACTATACTAAGGCCTCGTTGTATCGCCCGGCTGAATTTATTGGGTATCATTTTTATCCTTAAGTCGTATAGCAGGGATATAAATTATACACTGTAGAACGCTACGCCATTTAAAGCACGGGCTGGTTGTCGTGTTCACCGCGTTCATACACAATATGCGCACGGCCAACCAGAAGTGGATCAAGCGGGCCGATTGCCGATAGGTCCTTGTTGGTGTAGGGCAGTTTGTGCAGCACATAGCGCATGGCGTTAAGGCGGGCGCGCTTCTTACAGTCCGACTTAACCACCGTCCAGGGTGAGTCAGCGGTATCTGTATGGAAAAACATGGCTTCTTTGGCTTTTGTATAATCGTCCCACCTGTCCAGCGAGGCGAGGTCAATCGGGCTCAGCTTCCATTGTTTGAGTGGGTGCATTTTGCGTTCCTTGAACCTGCGGCGCTGCTCCTCGCGGCTGACTGAGAACCAGAACTTGATCACGTGAATGCCGCTACGGGTAAGGTTGCGCTCAAACTCAGGCGCCTGGCGCATGAATTCCAGATATTCGTCATTGTTGCAGAATCCCATCACGCGTTCTACCCCGGCACGGTTATACCAGGAGCGGTCGAACAAGGTGATCTCACCTGCGGTAGGTAGTTGGGAAATATAGCGCTGGAAATACCACTGACCGCGCTCGACGTCGCTGGGTTTTTCCAAAGCCACCACACGCGCGCCACGAGGATTGAGATGCTCCATGAAGCGCCTGATGGTGCCTCCTTTACCCGCCGCATCCCGCCCCTCGAACAAGATGACCACGCGCTGGCCGGTTTCTTTGACCCAGGCTTGTAACTTCAATAACTCGACTTGAAGATGGTATTTTTGTTTTTCGTAAGATTTTCTGGATAACAGGTTTTTATAAGGGTAACCGCCATCGCGCCAATCTGCGGCAAGTTCCTCATCGGAGTGCGCGCGTTTCTTTAAGCTTTCGAAGCTGGGTATATTGGCGATGGCCTTGCTCAGTGCCGCCGCATCATCCGGGGATGCGCCATCCAGGATCGCACGCAGTGCCTCTGGCAAAGTTGCAGCATCTTTGCCGGTTGCTATGCGATTAATAATATCCTGTACGGCAGTAGATCTTGATTCACGCGCTGCCGAGATTTTTTCGCTGACTGAAAACTCTTCGATACCTAGTGTGCTGTTGTCTGGCGGGATGTCGCCTTCAGATACGCGGCGTGTGATAGGGGTAACGGTCGTTTTTTTTTCTGTTGCCATGTCTGCACCTCTTAATCTATAAGCAAATGAACATCTTTATCCTTAACCGTCCATATGTCAATTGGCTGGAGTTGCAAAATTGGAATGTTTTGATTTAACGCAAGCCATCATCCTGGATTTATAAGTTTAAGCATAGCGGGTATGCAAATCGATTTATATTAAACAATGCCATTATGGGATAGACTAAAGTCTTTTATGAGGGACTTAAGTTATGGTGGAAAACATTACTTTGGCTGCATTTTTAATGCAGCACCTTCAAGGTGAAGATCGCATTGCGCTTATCAAGATGCTCGGCGATGTTGCAGAGGCCAGTAAAAAAATAGCTGGGGCGATAGATCACGGCGCATTGATGGGCAATATGGGCAGCTTGGCAACTGAGAATGTTCAAGGTGAGGTGCAAAAAGCGCTGGATGTGATTAGCAATGATATTTTTATTGAATGTACTCAGCAAAGCGGTTATGTGGCTGGCATGGTATCGGAAGAGTTGGATGATGCCGTTGAAATTGCAGAAAAACATCACATCAATGGTCAGTACCTGCTGTTGTTCGATCCGCTTGACGGTTCCTCCAATGTGAATGTGAACATCTCGGTAGGTACCATATTTTCTATACTTAAGAGTACAAATAAAACTCCAGCTCTGGCAGACTTTCTGCAACCTGGCTCGGCTCAAATCTGCGCCGGTTATGCCTTGTATGGCACATCGACCATGTTGGTGTTTACCGTTGGCAATGGCGTAAACGGTTTTACGCTGGATGCTGACTCGGGCGAGTTTTATCTTACCCATCCTGATATGCAGATTGCTGCCGATACGCAGGAATTCGCGATCAATATGTCCAATTATCGTTTTTGGCAGAAGCCTGTGCAGCGCTATATTGACGAATGCCTGCAGGGCGAAGAGGGCGACCGCAAAAAAAACTTTAACATGCGCTGGGTCGCCTCTATGGTGGCTGAGGTGCACCGCATATTGGTACGTGGCGGCGTGTTTATGTACCCCACTGATGCCAAGTCAGTGAACGGCAAACTTAGATTGATATACGAGGCTAACCCAATGAGTTTTGTTGTGGAGCAGGCCGGCGGCGCGGCAACTACAGGGCTAGAGCGAATATTGGACGTTATCCCCACTGGTCTGCATCAGCGGGTGCCAGTCATGATGGGTTGCAAAAGCGAAATTGAAAGATTGATTACCTATCATCAAAGTTGATCTGGGCTAATTCGCCAGTCGGCAAATCGCCACAAATTCTTCCGCGTTGAGCGACGCACCGCCTACCAGTCCGCCATCTACATCCGGCATGGCAAATAATTCCTTGGCATTTTTGGAATTCACACTGCCGCCATAAATGATGCGCACATGCGCTGCGGCATCGCTATTGCGCCGGTCGATGCGGTGCCGGATAAATTCATGCACAGCCTGGGCATGTGCGGGCGAGGCGGTTTTACCCGTGCCAATCGCCCAGACCGGCTCATAGGCAAACACCATATTCAGCTGCATGGCTTTTGCAAACTCCTTGTCGCCAAGGGTTGCCATTACCGCATCCATCTGGCTGGCGACAATCACCTCGGTCAGGCCAGCCTCGTGTTCTGCCAGGGTTTCGCCCACACATAATACCGGGGTCAAATTCGCCTTGATGGCCGCGTCGAACCTGGCGGCTGCTGTCAGATTGGTTTCGTGAAACAGGTTGCGGCGCTCGGAGTGGCCAAGCAGCACATAAGTGCAGCCGAGATCGGTCAGCATGTGCGGCGCAACCGCGCCGGTAAAAGCGCCTTGCTCATGCTGGTTCACATTCTGCCCGCCCCAGGCAATATTGGTGTGTTGAAGCAGCTCCCTTGCCTGAAACAGGTAGGGGTTCGGTACGCACACGACATAATCGGCATTCTTATAGTCGCGCAGCCCGTTAATAATGTCGGTAAGCAATAGCTGGTTACTCTTGATGTTACCATGCATTTTCCAGTTGCCTACCACCAGTTTACGCCGCATATTGTTGTTCCTTTTATTCTATTGGTTATTCACGGTGTTATAGTGCTTTGACAACGGCCTGCAGTTCACCAGCCTTGTAGCGCTCGGCCATGCGCTCACAGGGGATGGGCTTGATCTTGCCAGCCTGTCCGGCCGAACCAAACGCCTCATAGCGTGCTTTGCAAATATCGCGCATGGCCACGGTGGCGGCATTGAGGAATTTGCGCGGATCAAACTCTTTGCTGTTTTGTGCGAAATATCTGCGGATAGCGCCCGCCGAAGCCATGCGCAGGTCGGTATCAATATTGACTTTGCGCACGCCGTGCCTAATGCCTTCGATGATTTCTTCCACCGGCACCCCATAGGTTTCGCCCATATCGCCACCATACTCATTGATGATATGCAGCCATTCCTGCGGCACTGAAGATGAGCCGTGCATGACCAGATGGGTATTAGGGATACGGTCGTGAATTTCTTTGATGCGGCTGATGGCCAGTGTTCTGCCGGTGGGCGGATGCGTGAATTTATAGGCACCGTGTGAAGTACCAATAGCGATTGCCAATGCATCTACACCAGTTTGCAGCACAAAATCAGCCGCCTCTTCAGGGTCGGTGAGTAGCTGCGAATGCGTTAATACGCCGCTTGCGCCAGAGCCGTCTTCTTCGCCCGCCAGTCCGGATTCCAAAGAGCCCAGTACGCCCAGTTCACCTTCTACTGATACACCGATGGCATGTGCGATTTCCACCACTTTTCTGGTGACTTCGACATTGTACTGATTGCTGGAAGGCGTTTTAGCGTCTTCCAGCAGCGAGCCATCCATCATCACGCTTGAGAAGCCGGAGCGCATGGCCTGAATGCAAACGGCAGGTGATGGGCCGTGATCCTGATGCATGACCACGGGAATGTGCGGATAAGACTCAATGGCGGCCAATACCAAATGGCGCAAAAAGGCTTCCCCGGCATATTTGCGTGCACCAGCCGAGGCTTGCAGTATCACCGGGCTGTCCGCCACATCGGCTGCCTGCATGATGGCGTGCACCTGTTCCATGTTGTTGACATTAAATGCAGCAAGACCGTAATCATGTTCTGCAGCATGGTCCAGCAATTGACGCAGTGATACGAGTGCCATGATCTATTTCCAAGAAGTTTAAATAAATTATTTTTTTGCTAACAATACTCAGAGCTTATACATATTAACTTTGGTATCTATAGTTTAGTAGGCGTAGAAAAAGCATAAAAATTACTTAGTTTGTCAAATTGAGGAATACTGACTCAGTTTGAAACCCCTAGCTTTAATTTGCTAGCCTATTCTGCAAATAAGCTAAATGTATTGAGCTTTAGCATTAAAACGTCATTTGTCTTCAAGCTTTGATTCGTATTCTTCATAGGCATTCACAATCTTTTGCACCAACGGGTGGCGTACCACGTCGGCGGATAAAAAATGCGTCATGGCGATGCCTTTGATGTTTTTAAGGATTTTCTGAGCTTCCACCAAACCGCTTTTCTGGTGGCGTTGCAGGTCAATCTGCGTCACGTCACCCGTAATGACGGCCTTAGTGCCAAACCCTATTCTAGTCAGGAACATTTTCATTTGCTCTGGCGTAGTGTTCTGCGCCTCATCCAGAATAATAAAACTCTGGTTAAGCGTGCGGCCGCGCATATAGGCGAGCGGCGCAACCTCAATCACGTTGCGCTCAAACATCTTGTTGACGGTGTCGTAACCAGCCAAATCGTACAGCGCGTCGTAAAGCGGGCGCAGGTATGGATCCACTTTCTGGGTTAAATCGCCCGGTAAAAAGCCCAGGCGTTCGCCCGCTTCAACTGCCGGACGCACCAGAACTATTCGTTTGACCCGGTCGCGGGTCATGGCATCCACCGCGCAGGCCACTGCCAAGTAGGTTTTACCTGTGCCCGCGGGGCCAATACCAAACGTGATGTCATGATCCTGAATCTGCTGCAGATATTCTACCTGGCGCGGAGTGCGGCCATGCAGATCGCCGCGGCGCGTCATCAGCACCGGCATGGCAGAAGCAGCAACATCTTCCGGTTTGAGTTTGTCTATTTCCACCAGGCCTAGCTGCACTTCTTCTAGCTCAAGCGGTTTTTTAGCGCGAATATAGAAGTTTTCAATCAATTGTGCCGCAAGCCGCATGTTGTCCTGCTTGCCGCTGATGTTGAACGTGCTGCCGCGGCGATTGATGTTGACTTCGAGTGCGGTTTCAATCTGTTTGATATTCTCATCCAGCACGCCGCAAAGATTAGCGAGGCGGGTGTTGTCTTCTGGCGTAAGTGTAATTTCCATATTAAATTATTTCACCTTGCAAACGGCGTGGGTTGGATACATCGGTAATTTTTACATTCACAAACTGATGAATCAAATCGGCTTCGCCAGCAATATCCACCACACGGTTATTATCGGTTTTGCCTGCGAGAAGGCTGCTGTTTTTCCAGGAGATGCCTTCAATCAATACGCGTTGCACTGTGCCTAGCATAGCTTCCGAGACGGCTTTGGCCTGTGCTTCGTTAATTGCCTGCAGCTTGGCTAAACGGGCTAACTTAACCGTTTCTGGCGTGTTGTCTTGAATGAAAGCAGCGGGCGTGCCTGGGCGCGGGCTATATAAAAAGCTGAAGCTGGCATCAAAACCGACATCGGTCATCAGTTTGACGGTGGCTTCAAAGTCGGCTTCGGCTTCGCCTGGGAAGCCGACAATAAAGTCGGAAGTAAAGGTTAAATCGGGGTTAGCAGTTTTCAGTTTGCGGATAATCGATTTATATTGCAGTGTAGTGTAGTTGCGCTTCATCGCCATCAAAATGCGGTCAGAACCCGCTTGCACCGGCAAGTGTAGCTGTGCTGCCAGTTTGGGCACATTGGCAAAACAATCAATCAGCCGTTGGTTCATTTCATTGGGGTGACTGGTGGTAAAACGGATGCGCCCGATTTGCGGGATTTCGGCAATGGTTTCGATCAGCATCGCCAAATCAGCTTCCACGCCATCGTATTCTGTTCTGTAGGCATTTACATTTTGCCCTAGCAGGGTGATTTCTTTGACGCCTTGCTCTGCCAGTTGTACAGCTTCGGTTAATATGTCTGCAAACGGGCGCGAAACCTCTTCGCCGCGCGTGTAGGGCACCACGCAAAAACTGCAATATTTGCTGCAGCCTTCCATAATACTCAGAAACGCACTCGCACCTTCGATGCGTGGCGGGGGTAAATGGTCGAACTTTTCGATTTCCGGGAACGTAATGTCTACCTGTGATTGGCCGCTGCTTTGGCGGCTTTTAATCATGTCAGGCAGGCGGTGCAGGGTTTGTGGGCCAAATACCACATCTACATAGGGCGCGCGTTTGATGATGTTGTCACCTTCTTGAGAGGCCACGCAACCACCCACACCGATGATTAAATCAGGATTTTTTTCTTTCAGCCGAATAAAACGTCCAAGATGGCTGAATACTTTGTCTTCGGCCTTTTCGCGCACCGAGCAGGTGTTGAGCAGAATGACGTCGGCATCTTCCGGCGTCTGCGTTTCAACCATACCTTCGCTTGAAGCAAGCATATCCGCCATGCGCGACGAGTCATATTCATTCATCTGGCAGCCGAAGGTTTTGATGAATACTTTTTTGGGTAAAGCTAAATTTTTTTTAATGATTGTCAAAGGTTGGGGTGCTGATTTACAAAGCATGATTTTAGCGTATTTGGCCATTTGATTCACGCAAAGTTGCTGAGTGGAGGGTAAAATAGCCTCGAATATTCATCCAGGCCATTTATGCAAGCGCTCCCTATTTTTTATAACATCAAAAACCGCCATTGTGTCGTGATTGGCGGCGGCGATGTTGCAACGCGAAAAGTGACGATGCTTCTGAAGGCAGATGCAGCAGTTACGCTTTTCTCGCCTGAAATTTGTCATGATTTGCAGGCCCTGGTTGATGCAAAAAAAATAAAATATGTGCAAACCAACTATGAACAGAATCAGCTGGCAGACGCATGTCTGGTAGTTGCGGCGACAGATGACCATGCGGTAAATGAGGCTGTCTCGGTTGCGGCAAAAGCACGCAATATTCCTGTAAATGTAGTGGATGCACCCGAATTGTGCACGTTTACCATGGGCTCGATTATCGACCGCAGCCCAGTGGTAATTGCAGTATCCAGCGAAGGCAATGCGCCCGTGCTGGCGCGCTACATCCGTACCAAAATCGAGACCATGCTGCCGGCAAGCTACGGCCGTATCGCTGCCATTGCCGGTGAATTCAGAGACCAGGTCAAAGCTAAATTTGCTACTACGCAAGCCAGGCGCCGCTTCTGGGAGGGCGTGCTGCAAGGTTCCATGGTGGAACGCGTGTTATCCGGGCAGGAGCAGGCAGCACGCGAATTATTGCAACATTTAATCAACGATGCGGATTCTTCCAGCAAAAAAGGCGAGGTGTTTCTGGTGGGCGGCGGCCCCGGCGACCCTGATCTGCTCACATTCAGAGCGTTACGCCTCATGCAGCAATGCGATGTGTGTGTATATGATAAATTGGTGAGTCATGAAGTGATGGAGCTGGTGCGACGCGACGCGGAACTGATTTATGTCGGCAAGGCGCGCGACCAGCATACCATGCCGCAGGAGGAAATCAATGAACTGCTTGCCAGACTTGCACTTGAAGGCAAGCGGGTGCTGCGCCTGAAAGGCGGCGATCCGTTTATATTCGGGCGTGGCGGTGAGGAGATTGAAACGCTCATGCAGCATGGCGTGCCGTTTCAAGTGGTGCCAGGGATTACCGCCGCCAACGGGGTTTCCAGCTATGCGGGCATTCCGCTTACGCATCGCGATTACGCCCAGGCCTGCCTGTTTATTACCGGGCATCTCAAAGATGGTACATTGGATCTGGATTGGCAAGCCATGGCACGTCCTAACCAGACCGTGGTGGTTTATATGGGCCTGGTCGGCTTGGCGCAAATATGTGAAAAGCTGATAGAGCATGGCGTTTCAGCCAGCATGCCGGTTGCGGTGGTGCAGCAGGGAACAACCCCAAGGCAAAAAGTGGTCACGGCGACGTTATCCGATCTGGCTGAAAAAGTAGCCGCTGCCGAAATGAAACCGCCTTGCCTGACGATTATTGGCGAAGTAGTGAAACTGCGCGAGAAATTGAACTGGTTTGAGCCAGTGGGCTGATTTAGTGCTGGATCGGCAGAGTCAATCTGGCTTCCAGACCGCCTTCCGGGCGGTTGATAAGCTGCAGGCTGCCGCGATGCAATTTGGCAATGCGGTTGCAAATCGCTAGGCCTAAGCCGCTGCCGCCTTCGTTTTTGTTGCGTGCATTATCCAGGCGCTCAAACGGACGCAGCAGGCGTTCGGCATGCTCCGGCGGAATACCGGGGCCGTTATCCAGCACGCTGATAATGATATTGTCTGCAGTAATTTTACTTTCAACCGTCACTTCACCTTTGGAATAGGCGTAGGCATTGCCTACCAGATTATCCAGCAGACGCTGCATGGCAAGCGGGCGCAGCGGGATAAAGTAGGTTGACGAGAGTTTCAGCTTCAGATTGCGGCCTGCACGTGCCTGACGTTCGGCGAGCGATTGCAGCAGCACGTTGATATCCATCATTTTGGTCGGTTCGCCTTCCACGCCACGCACAAAATCCAGAAACTGATGGATGATATTGTCCATGTCAGCAATATCTTCAATCATGCCAGCTTTCAAGTTGCTGCAACTTTCTTCCGGCAACAGCTCTACGGCCAGACGCAGCCTTGCCAGCGGAGTGCGGATGTCATGCGAGACCCCGGCGAGCAGCAAGGTTCGTTCGTTATCAAGCCGCACCAGCGATTCCGCCATCTCGTTAAACGTGCGGCTCACTTCGCGCAGCTCGTCTACGCTGTCTTCCGGCAGGCGTGGTGCCGGTTGGCCATGGCGCAGCCTGTCTGCCGCATGCGCCAATAAATTAAGCGGGCGATTGATGCGCGAGGCAATTAAATAAGCGCCCAGTAAAGACAGCAAGCCTACCACTGCGCCCCATCCCAGCCAATGCCACGGAAACGGCCTGTCCACCTGAATTTTTGGGATAACCACCCAGAAGTCGTCCTGATCTACATTAAAACTAATCCATAAGCCGGCGATGCCATAGTGGTTGACGGTGATAATGGTTTCCTCACCCAGGCGTTCGCGGATTTTTTGTGCGATCAGGTTAATAAAGGGATCGTTGGGAAGTGGTTCAATCTCTTCTAAAAAATCTGCTGCGTATACGCGCACACCTTCGCGGCCGGAGAGCTCTGAAAGCAAGGCCAGGCGGCGATTTTCGTGTGCGGCGATGAGTGAGGCGCGGGTGTAATTAACGATAGTGATGGCCTGCAGCGCGGCCGTGGTGGCACGCGGCTCACGGTCAAAGTAATCAAAAATTTTAAGCGACGCGTAAATGCTGATCGCCAGTAGCATGGCGATCAGCAGCATCAAACGTGATAGCAGAGTGCGGGGTAAGAATTTCAAAGCTATTGCTTATATGGTGGCTTTAATGCGTTGTTTCGCCATCGGGAATAAACACATAGCCAAAGCCCCACATGGTTTGCAGATAGCGGGGATGCGAAGGATCCGGCTCGACAATACGGCGCAGACGCGACACTTGTACGTCGATGCTGCGGTCGAACACATCCAGCTCGCGGCCGCGTGCAAGCTGCATGAGCCGATCGCGCGAAAGCGGTTGGCGCGGGTGCTCGGTAAACACTTTCAGCAGGGCAAACTCGCCGCTGGTAATGGTAATCGGCACACCGTTGCGGCTGAGGCTGCGGGTAGAGGCGTCGAAAACAAAATCGCCAAAGCTGAATACCTCAGATTTGCCGGTGCCTTCAGATTCTGGACTATGCTCATGCCGACGCATGACCGCGTTGATACGGGCTAACAGTTCGCGCGGATTAAACGGTTTTGGCAGATAATCATCCGCTCCCATTTCCAGGCCGATAATTCTATCCACTTCGTCGCCCCGCGCGGTCAGCATGATGATCGGCGTAGTGACGTTGTTGCCACGCAGGCGGCGGCAAATACTTAAGCCGTCTTCACCGGGCAGCATTAAATCAAGCACCAGTAAATCAAAGCTTTCAGTGCTCAGGACGATATCCATTTCTTTGGCGTCCGCCACTGTTTTAATGGAAAATCCCTGCTCGGTGAGATAACGCTGCAACAGCTCGCGTATACGCGCATCATCATCCACCATTAATATTTTCTTAGCCGTTTCAGCCATGTTTTGATCTCACACGTTTGAATAATTGTTGCAATAAGTTTAGTATAAGTTTTAAGCTTTAATAAAGCTAGAATTGTAAAAACTTTTATGGCCGTAGACAGCTCAAAGGTGTAAATAAGTCCCCGTTACAATTGGTTACAATTATCTGGTTGAGTGAAACACTGCATTTACAACCTTGATTCATAGTCACCATTTCTAGAAATAGTTTTATGTTGAAATTAACAAAGAGACATCTGTAAAAAACAAATGGTTTTAAAAGCGCATACTTTTTCATTTGCATCTTCAATACTGATTTTAATGAGTATGACAATGGCATTGCCAGCGTTCTCTGGTGGCAAGAATGCAATGATTGCAGAAGAAGAAAATGATCCAGGTGCTTTAGAACAAACGCTGGAATATAACTTTAGTCCGGAAGACCGTGCGCGTTTGCGTAAAGCGCTGACGGATTATGCCAGATATTCCGATCCCGAACATAATCAGATCGAGCAAAAGCGTAAAGCGATGAAGGAGAGCGTACAGGCGCGATTCAATTATTGCAACAAAGATAATGACGACTCGTTGGACCGTGAAGAAGCCACGCAATGTTTGCCGCAAGTGGCCCGGCATTTCAGCTATGTCGATGTCGATGAAAACGAAGTCATTACGCTGGATGAACTGGAGCTGGCGCAAGCTAAACAAATCGAACGTCAGAAGGCGGCAGAGGCTAAAATAGAAGCGCAAAAGATTCAGGAAGCCGAGACTGCTATCAAAAATAAAAGTAATGCCAAAGTCAACAAGCAAGCCGTTGGCGGCCGCAAACCTCCCAGTTAGTCTCAGCAGTATCTTCATCCCGTAAAACAATATTCAGGCAAGCCTGATTTTTTGAGCGCACTTGATATTTAGCGCTTTTCAGTTCACAGTGTTTTTATGACACAGTCGCAAGACATTTCAGCAGCACTCTTCACCAGCATCAATGAAATACCCGCCGCAGATTGGAACGCGCTGACCGACGGCACGCCCTTGCTAAGCCACGCCTTTTTAAGCGCGCTGGAAAACACAGGCTGCGTAGGCAAAGGCACGGGCTGGAATCCGCGCCATTTGGTGGTGAAGCGGGGCGGCCAGTTAATTGGCGCAATGCCGCTATACCTAAAAAGCCATTCGTATGGCGAGTACGTATTCGATTGGGCGTGGGCAGACGCCTACGAACGCAGCGGTTTGAAATATTACCCGAAATTTCTGTCAGCTATTCCATTTTCGCCTATCACCAGTGCGCGTTTATTGACTCAAGACAATGAGGTGAGAGGTTTGATGGTTGAAGCTTTAGAAAGCGTCATGCATCAGCACCAACTTTCCAGTGCGCATGTGCTTTTTCCAGATGTAGCCTCTGTTACGCAGTTCGAGGCTGCCGGCTGGCTGGGGCGGGCGGGCGTGCAGTTCAGGTGGCACAATAGAAACTACGTTGATTTTGAAGATTTTCTGACCACTTTAAGCCACGACAAGCGCAAAAAAATCCATCAGGAGCGCAAAAAAATTCAGCAGGCAGGCGTTGAATGCAGATTCATCAAAGGCCATGAAATCACCGAAAGCGATTGGGATTTTCTCTATCGCTGCTATTGCAACACCTACGCTGAGCATCATTCCACACCGTATCTCACGCGCGAATTTTTTAGCGAAATCGGCACAACCATGCCGCAGCACATATTGCTGATTGTGGCTGAAATCCATGGCCAGCCCATCGCCAGCACCTTCAATATTTACAGCCAAACCACGCTTTACGGCCGCTACTGGGGTTCGGTTCAATTTGTTTCTGGCCTGCATTTCGAGCTGTGTTATTACCAGGCGCAGCAGTTCTGCATTGAGGAAAAGATAGAATACTTTGAAGGCGGGGCGCAGGGCGAGCACAAACTCGCGCGCGGGTTCGAGCCGCGGCCTACCTGCTCGTACCACAAACTCGCACATCCGGATTTCGAAGCGGCAATCAAACAATTTTTGGCGCGCGAGGCAAAAGGCATTGCTACCTATACCAACGAGCTGGAAGAACGCGCGCCTTTTAAAGCGGCATAATCACCACGCAACCTCCTGGCCGTCATAAGCAACAAATCTGCCAGTATTGTTCAAACTCAAATCTTCAATCAGCTCACGCATGCCGGTTACGCTGGTTTGCGTGTTAATTAAAGCATTTGGGCCGCCCATGCTGGTTTGCACCCAGCCCGGGTGCAGCGTCACCACGCTAATGCCATAAGGTTTCAGATCAATCGAAAGGCTTTTCATCACCATATTCAAAGCGGTTTTACTGCTGCGGTAAATGTAGCTCTCGCCGCTGGTGTTGTCGTCGATGCTGCCCATTTTGCTGGTGAGCGCGGCGATTTTTTTAAGCCGGCTTTTGGTAATGTGCTGCACAAATGCCTCGGCCATTTTCAGCGCAGCCATTGCGTTAATCCTGAACGCTTTTGCCCAGTCGTCATAATTGGTGTCGCCAAATGTGCTGTGCGGATAAATGCCTGCATTGTTAATCAGCACATCGATCGCCTCATCTTTCAGCCGCAAGGCCAGCGCGTCAATCTGCGTAAAGTCGCCTATATCAAGGGGAAAAATCCGTATGTTTGTATGCGCGCTTGCCAGTGCCTGCAACGCGCTTGGGTGTTGCGGCTCGCGGCAGCATGCCAGCACATTCCAGCCCGCGGCAGCATACTGCCTGGCAAACTCCAGGCCAATTCCGCGGTTGGCCCCCGTAATCAGCACTTGATAGGTGTTCATTTTTTTATTCTCAAAGTGGTTAATGAATTACAGATGATTATCCGCGTTAGAAAATAAAAAAGCCACACCTGATGGCGTGGCTTTTAATGCTGCTTCTGGAATTATTTTTTAGTGCTATCCGGATTCATATCGTGCATTTTGTGGTCGCCCATTTTGCAACTGTCTTTCATTTTTGCTCTCATGGCATCGCGTTCCGCCTGCTCAATCTTGCCATCTTTATTGGCATCCAGCTTGGCAAACATTTTATCTGCACGCGCCTGGTGCGCGCTCATAAACTCATCACGGCTCACTGCGCCGTCTTTATTCGCATCCGCATCCTGCATCATGCCTTTATGCTTGCAATGCATTCCATCGGTGCCATGATGGTCAGCATACGCCATTTGAGAAAGTCCCAAAGCCAATGCCGTCATTGCTACAATCTGTACAATCTTCATTTAATATCCTTAAGCTTGATTAAAAAAGTTTACTTCACAACACATAACGTAGACAGGCTTTTAGTGTTGACGTTCACGGTAAAATTTGGCCAGGCATAGTTAATCCCCTTGGCAATCTTTAGGTAAATTCACTAGGCACTATTACGCCAAGCGCATAGGGTATAAATCAAACCACCGCGTATAGTATGAATGATACAAGCACATCAATGTTGATGAGTTTGAACCCAAAGGAGAATATTATGTGGACTAAACCAGCTGCTACTGAAATGCGTTTTGGCTTTGAAGTAACAATGTACGTAATGAACAAGTAATACCGAACAAAGTTTTAAAAGCCACAAAAGCCCAGTGAGTAATTGCTGGGCTTTTGTTTTGCAGTAATACTGGTTGAATGTAACCAAAAATGTAATAAATTTGTAAAAAAATCAAACACCTATCTATTTTTGATAAAATGGGCACCGTAAAATAAAGTAGAAGTTAGTAAAACCTGGCATGTACTTTTTAGTTTTTACATTAACATTAATAATTTGGAGGTAAATATGTTTCGTTTAACACTGGGCGCCACTTTAATAGCAGCAGCATTTTTTGCAAATACCGCTGTGGCCGGGCATGACACAATCAAGCCTAAAGCTTACGATAGCTTGGGCAAATGCGTTAAAGCCGCACTCACTAAGCACGAAGGCAATATTGTCAAAGTTGAGTTCAAGTCTGAGAAAAAGCGCGGTGTCTACGAGTTCGATATTGAATCTGCAGATGGCAAAGCGTGGGATGTTGAATGTGATGCCAAATCAGGCAAAGTGACTGAGATAGAAGAAGAAGTAAAAGCCGATGATGCCAGATTCAAAGCACTGGCTAAAGTATCAGAAGCCGATGCTAAAGCCACAGCGCTGGCCGCACACCCCGGCACACTGGCAGAGACAGAATACGAGCTAGAAGAAGACGGCAAAGCATCTTATGAGTTTGATATTACCGAAGCCGACAAAGAAGAAATTAAAGTTGAGGTAGATGCGACAACCGGCAAGATTGTAGAAGTGAGCTACGAAGAGTATCAGATCGGTAAAGAGTGATTTTTAGCGCGTGCAGTTAAAAATCTGTAGTTAAAAAATCACAAATCGGTAAAGAAAAAGGGCGCTTAAAGCGCCTTTTTCTTTGTCAGGCGCACTAAAAAGCAATGCCCTGAGAGGCAATATCCATGCGGGTTGCAGAGCATACAAAAACATATTGAATATGCTTAAAAATACAAAAAACGTGGTTTGCCGCCTATTATTCTGTTTATTTGTGCCATACTTGAGCAATAGCAAAGTTTTATCAACACCCTAAACAACAAAATAAGGATAGTAAAATGGCAGAAGCAAAAGGTTTAAGCACCCCGGTTAAAATGAAAAGTGAGTTAGCAGCCTTAGTTGGCGCAGCCGCGCTACCGCGTACTGAAATCACTAAAAAACTATGGGATTACATTAAAGCCAACAAATTACAGACCAAAACGGTTAACGGCAAAGCTGAAAACGCAGGCAAATACATTGTTTGCGATGCTAAATTGCACCCAATTTTCAAAAATACAAAATCAACCAGCAAATCAGGTAAATTGACTGACCTTACAAATATTAAAGTTGGCGAAACCGTGGATATGATGCAAATGGCTGCCATTGTTGGCGCAAACATCGCTTAATCTAGCTTTAAGCGATAAGTAATCTTTTACTAGATTAAAAGCCCAGTGAGAAATCACTGGGCTTTTTTGTTTTCTCTCACATGCGCGCGCATTCATTGTTAAAACAGATGCCCTGCAAGGCAAGCGGGGAGCGGCTTCCAGAGCATTCAAAACTATAATTGTTAAATTGCATCGAATATTGACCCATCTAGCATAGAAATATGCATCTAAATTTGACCCACGTAGCGATACTATTCTGCTCACAACCTGAGCAGGAGAATAGGAGTGATCGACGTGGCGATATTAAGTGTAATCAGGCG
>JAKQTN010000062.1 GCA_029563075.1 Pseudomonadota bacterium | reverse complement strand
AGCCTGCAATGCCAGAGGCGATAGAGACGCAAGGGAGCCGGTTGACTCATCTTTGCCCATCCAGCTAATTGACCCTTTGACATAATCGCCAACATTGGCGTCGAGCGACCAGCTTGAGACTTTGCACCCGGCATACTTTTTAACCGCAGCCTTGCGGTCGATGATGAGGGTATAACTCGGCAAAACCCCGTTGGCATCAGCAAGCGGGATTGTGTGCGTATGCGCGTCGGTTACCGGCGTATTGGCCGCTACCGTGTCTGCGCCGCCAAGCATCGCCTTAAACAAAAATCCCGCATACTCCGGCCGCAAGACAAACGCCGTATCGCCCTGTACCTGCAGCCCCATCAGGTCTTTTGCCGGAGCCGCTTTGCTCGCAATGAGTGAGTCTTGCACCTTTTTGTCAGGCGATAGTTTGACAGACTCGCTGGTGAAGTCGATTATTTTTGCACCTGCAACCGCCGCGCCCCAAGTGCTCTCTTTGCCAATTTGTAATGTCGCTCCGCTTCCAGTTACTGCCATATGTTACTCCTCCGCCTCTTTGGGCGCATTTTCAGACTCAATTTTGACGGCGAAACCGTAGCCTACCAAAAACGCGGCCTCGCGCTCGTCAACATCATATTCCTTGCCATTCTCATACTTGGCATGGTTGCCAAGCATTTTAATTTTCACCTTCCGCTCTTTCATCTCAACCTCCTATTGGCGTTGTGTATTCGTCTGGTATTATACTTTCATCAGGGTAGTAGATGGTTGCCCGCTCATATTTCAATGTCAGACGCATCTCCGCTCCAAACGCGCGCGATACGCCCAATAGCTCATTTGCATAGTTAATTTCAGATATTTCACACTCGGCCAAAGAGCCGCCAAGTGTGCGGTCTTTATTGATTGCGTTCTGGACGGCCGCGCAATAATCATGCACGGCCTGGAATAGCTCCGATATCGGCTTATTTTTTGCCAGTAAATATATCGTTATCTCCTCGGTGATTTGGCTCATGTTTAGCGATGATTGCTCAATCCTGGTCTGCTCCAAAAAGATATAGAGCATGAC
>JAKQTN010000049.1 GCA_029563075.1 Pseudomonadota bacterium | reverse complement strand
GCTTCTTTCTTGGCTACAATGTGCTGCTTAGGTTATTTTCGGGTACTTGGGTAGTATAATGGCACAGCTATCAAAGAACTTCACATCGGAAGAGTTTGCCTGCAAATGCGGATGCGGATACGACACGCCAAATCCAGAGCTAATCCGAATGCTTCAGGCGGCTCGTGACCTATACGGCAAGCCAATACGCATCACAAGCGGATGCCGATGCATTAAGCACAATCGCAATGTGGGCGGAGCTTCAAACTCCGCTCATTTATCGGGCAAGGCTGTTGACATCGCCACCCCCACCGGTGAATCTCGCTATCTGATAATCGAGTCACTCATGGCAGCTGGATTCAAGCGCATAGGGATAAACTTCAAACAACGATTCGTTCACGCAGACATAGACGATTCAAAGCCACACCCCACGATCTTTAGCTACTAAAACAGCCATTTATTAAGGAGTTTAACATGATTACCAATCTCAAAAAACACGCCCTCGTAGGCTTTGCCGTCGGGTTTATTTCAGCCATCCTGGTGAATTTCCTTCCCTGGATGGACAAGGTTCCAGGGCGTCCGGCCAACCCGCAGGTAAACAAGACCTGGATTATTGGGACAGTAGCCTGGATTGGCATTATCCTGGCGTGGGAACTGCTGCAGCTCCTAACCAGTAAAAAGAAGAACCAGTACATCAGCAACAAGTGGTTGGACAGCCTGGCTGACATCGTGGTGGGCTGGGTGGCGTTCATGCTTCCCTGGTCAGTATTGGTGTTGGGCAGTTATGGCGGAAACCTCCTGAGACCGTAACAGATGTCAAAATTCACGCAGCGCCAACACAAGGCCCTGGCTGAAATAGCAGCCAGAACAGCGCACCTGCGCCCGTTCGCCGATTGCAGCCCGCAGGTGCGCGCCGAGCGTATTGAGCGCGCTACAGGTGACGGGTGGGGGGCGTTCTCATATTTTTGTGAAACGTATTTCCCACATATATAAGGAAGAAACGATGGACATTAACAGTATCGACACATTGAGGATGGATGGCATAGACTATGCTGTGTCCATAATCGAGCCAAACGAACTTGGGTCCGCTATCGATGGCGAAATAAACTATGGACAGCAAAAGATTATCATAAAAAACATGAAACCGTCTGCGTGGCTGCAAACGATATGGCACGAGATAATCCACCACATCGACACATATCGCCTGCGCAATACGTTATCTGAAAGCGATATTGACACCATAGCTACCTCAATCAATGCGATCCTGCTTGATAACCCCGACCTCACTATGGAAATTTGGCAGGTAGCAACATCAGGCAATTTCACAATAGAGGACGATGCGGATGCAGACGAAACTGATTGAAGTTCAAGCAAGAACTGCAACTGTTTATTTTCTTGGCGATATTCACGAAGGAGCAGCAAATCACCAAGCTAAGGCGCTAAAGGAAGCTATTGACATTATTGCCAACGATTCTAATGCATACTGGATTGGCATGGGCGACTATATAGACGCCATCAATCACCATGACCCCCGCTTCAATCCGCTGGAAATCGCACAAGAATACAATATCAAAGACCTTGCCGATTTGCCA
>JAKQTN010000047.1 GCA_029563075.1 Pseudomonadota bacterium | reverse complement strand
TCAAAGCGCATGGTTGTCTGGTTCGTCAGAGTCAGAACCAGTTGGTTCATGTTCATGCCCAAAGCGCCTGCAACCCTTGTAAGCCTAACTACTTCATCATGTGTGTCAGCAAGCCCGAGCGCCATAAAATTCGCAGCGCCTGCAACCAATTCTGCATCGCTAACCGTGCCGCGAGTTGCCTCTCGCAAATCGACTAAAAGAGCGTCCGATACAATTCCAATTGATTCTGCTAAATTGTCAAATTTGGTACGTGCATACTCGAGCTGAGCTCCCTCTTTTAAGTCTTCATATACCTCCCGTATAGCCAAGCCAACAGCAGCAACTGCACCAGTAACAAGAGCAGCAGTTCCAATTATGCTGGATAGCGAAGAGCCAAATCCCTTTACCCCTTTTTCGGCTGTTTTGCCAGATTTGCCAACGCCCTCGATTTCGTTCTTGACTTTGTTAATCTCGCCGCTGGCTTTATTCAGTGCGGTAATTATTAATCGCAGATTAGCCATACTTTTCCCTCAACTCATTCACTTCCATGATTATGTTCCAAACCTGCTCATGCTCACGCTTCCACTTTGCGGATTGACCCGGAATTTGCCCTTCGTTCTTATACATCTGGAATGCCCTGTATACATTGCCAACCTGCCTCAATTTGCGCATTAAACCAGCAGGCTGCTCCATTACGCCGCCTGAAAACGGAAGCGCATGATATTCTTCACAAGTCAAACTAAGCTCCAGCAAGCTTGGTATCGTGCCTTTGCCTTCTGCATAATCGGCAACCTGTATCAGGATAAAGGGTCGAGGTTCATTGCCTCGCTAATCAGCTTTGCAATGCAGTCAGATAGCCAAACGATGTGCGCAGGCTTCGCGTTGTCTACATCCTCAAGCGTCCATTTAGGCTCAACCATAAATCCGCACTTCACCGCTGCTCGAACGGAATCACCGCGCCATACGGATAAAGGCTGCGTTTCCTTGCCAATCATATCGCGGTGAAAGTCTTCCAACATCTTCTGGTTAATTTCAGTCAGCACGCACTTGCCAAATTTCTTATGCTCAAATTCCATTTCTCTCCTGTATTATTTAATTTATGCTAAAGTTTGAGTAGCAGATTTGGTCTCAATCTTTAGCCAGTTACCCAAAGTTGAGTTATATACACCA
>JAKQTN010000077.1 GCA_029563075.1 Pseudomonadota bacterium | reverse complement strand
GTGAAATAAAATGGCTTAGTTTGCAAAAATAACGTACTTTTTGATAAATATTTTTTAAGGTAGTTCGGGTAATAAAAGTATTTAAAAAGGTATTGTGTTTTTAATATGTTGATTCAGTTATATATATGAGTACGGCTCGCGGATTTAGCCAAGCAACCAGCTGTGAGTCGAGACGTGTTTGCTTTAAAGCAAGAAGTCGCTAGACTCAATACCGCATTAAAGCGTGCCACTGAAGAACGCGATATATTAAAAAAGGCCGCGGCGTACTTTGCAAACAACCCAGATTAAAGTACGCATTTATCGATCAACACCGCGCTGAATTTAGATTAAGCAGCATGTGCCGCGTATTGAATGTGCATCGCAGCGGCTATTACGCTTGGAAAGCCAAACCACAATCTAAGCGTACTTTAGCGGATACCAAGCTACTGGCTGAAATTAAGCAGTCTTATGACGATAGCTATGGCATTTACGGCAGTCCACGCATTCACCGTGATTTACGTGAAGCTGGCATTTACTGTGGTGTTAAGCGCGTTGCAAGACTGATGCGGCAAGCCAAGCTTCAATCAATACGCGGCTATAGACGTCCGCGCTACAAGGCTGGTAAGCCTGCGATTGCTAGCCCAAATCGCTTACAACAGCAATTTACGGTGAGCGAACCAGATATTGCGTGGGTGACTGATATTACTTACATTCACACGTATGAAGGCTGGTTGTATGTGGCGGTAGTCATTGATTTGTATTCGCGTAACGTCGTTGGCTGGTCGATGAAACCGACGATGGCCACCGAGATTGTATTAGATGCGCTATTGATGGCGGTATGGCGACGCAAGCCAAAACGACCCGTCATTATCCATTCTGATCAAGGCAGTCAATTTGGCAGTGATGACTTTGCGAGATGGTGCAAAGATAACAACCTAGTGCCAAGCATGAGCCGCCGTGGTAATTGCTATGATAATGCGGTGGCAGAATCATTCTTTAGTAATTTAAAGAAAGAGCGTATTAAACGTAAAATCTATACAACAAGAGAGGAGGCTAAATCAGAAATATTTGAATATATCGAGGTGTTTTATAATAGAATTCGTCGGCACAGTCATCTCAACCAACTGAGCCCGATGGTGTTCGAGCAGTTACAAAACGGAAACTGAAAAATGTCTACTGAAACGGGTGAAGTCCAGACTTTCTTCTAACTTACAATGGTGAAGACAAACAAGTCAGAGTAATTATTGAATACGATGGATTTGCAGAGCATTTTATCAATCGTGAAAAAATAAATTCGGCTAATTACGATCAGTTTTACAAAGCATCAGACATAGAACGGCAATTTATTATCGAGTCATACGGTTATAAATTCCTCCGTAGCAATCGCTTTAATTTGAGTGATGATCCTGTGGGGACTTTGTCTTCTCGTCTGTATCAGTTAATAGAGGACGCATCAAAAAAAAAGTCATTAAAAAGCCTTGATCAAATCATGGCGCATACAGAAGGGCTTGCAACAGGGGAGTCTAAAGTATGCAGCAAATGTGAAAAAATATTACTATTGCAGGAGTTCTTTGATTCAGAATTGGCAAAAGGTGCAGGAGCCCATGGACGTGTTTGTATGACCTGCAAAAGGATATCTAAGCCAGCTTCATCTTACAGGTCAACTCGACGTTGGTCTAGGCGGTATTACTAGTGCTTTAACGGGTGGATTCCAAATAATCACGTACAAAGCCTCATAAAGTCTAAAATTGCATTCGTGTCAGAAATGCTTGTGCATATACTGGCCAAAAAGAGAGGGTGGTAATCATGCATGAGATCGTCTGTCCGCATTGCGGAAAAGCTTTCAAAATTGACGAGGCTGGGTACGAGGACATCCTTAATCAGGTTCGTGACAGCGACTTCGAGCAGCAGTTGCACGAGCGACTTGTGCTTGCCGAGCAGGACAAGCAGAATGCCGTCGAGCTCGCCACTACTAAGGCCGCAAGCGAATTGCAGATGGCTGCTGCGGTCAAAGACACCGAAATTCAGGAACTTAAGGCTAAGCTTGATGCTGGTGAGGTCGCGCGGAAGCTTGCCGTTAGCGAAGCCTTAAGCGCCGTAGAAAAAGAACGTGACAGATTAGCCAACGAACTTGCACAGACGAAGCAAGACAAAGTAGCAGCTTCCGAGCTGGCCGAGGTGAAGCGTGTAAGCGAATTGCAAAAAGCCGCCGCTACGAAGGATGCTGAGATCCAAGGCTTAAAATCTAAGCTCGATACAGTTGAGGTCGCTCAAAAGCTAGCAATCACCGAAGCAGTCAGTACAGTCGAGAAAGAACGAGATGAGCTGAAGAATAGCCTTGCTCGTGCGGAACTTGAGAAGCGGCTTTCCGAGCAGTCGATCAAAGACAATTACGAGACGCGGATCAAGGAACGCGATGACGCAATTGAGCGCCTTAAAGACTTGAAGGCTCGCCTGTCAACTAAGATGGTTGGCGAAACCCTTGAACAGCACTGCGAGACCGAGTTCAACCGCATTCGAGCAATGGCGTTTCCGAAAGCGTATTTCGAGAAGGACAACGACGTGCGTAATGGTAGCAAGGGTGACTACATCTTTCGTGACTCTGATGAATCTGGCACTGAGATTGTTTCGATTATGTTCGAGATGAAGAACGAGAGTGATGAAACAGCCACCAAAAAGAGGAACGAAGATTTTCTTAAAGAGCTCGACAAAGACCGTAATGAGAAGAGTTGTGAATATGCAGTCCTTGTATCGCTTCTTGAGCCAGTGTAATGGTCTAACAATCTGCCACACTAGCTAAGGTTTTTGTTGATACTTTTGCTCGTACTCTGCGGGCGATAAATTGCCTAAAGTAGAGTGCCGCCGTCTTTGATTGTAAAACGGCTCAATGTATTCAGCAATATCTTTCATCGCCTCATCTCGTGTTTTATATTGTCGATAGTTCACCCTTTCTGATTTCAAACTTCTAAAGAATCGTTCTGTGACTGCATTATCATGGCAGTTACCACGTCGACTCATGCTAGCGGTAATGTTATGTTTACTCAGCGCATTCCTAAAGGTATCACTGGCATATTGCACACCCTGATCAGAATGAAATAATACCGATTGGCTTGGTCTGCGATGTTGCACAGCCACTTCTAATGCGCGCACACTTAACTCGCTATTAGGTTGATTGGAAAAAGCCCAACTTACCACACGTCTTGAGTACAAATCCAGTACGATGGCTAAATATAACCAGCCTTGACTGGTGCGGATGTAAGTAATATCACCTGTCCAGTTGATGTTAGCTACGGGTGGATTAAACTGCCGATTGAGTGCATTAGGTGCAACAGCACCAGGCTTACCTGCAACAGGATAGCGATGCTGTTTAGGTCGCTTGGCTTTCAGCGATAAAGTGCGCATTAGACTGCGTACTTTATAGCGCCCAACCGTAAAGCCTTGTGCGTTGAGCTCAGCACGCATTCTGCGGCTACCATAAGTCGCATGCATCTCGGAATGTATTTGCCGCGCTGCCACTTTAAGCTTGACCATTTCGACATCAATGGGCTTTTGTACAAGCTTGCGATAGTAGCGGCTTCGGTCCAGCGAGAGTTGCTTGCAGACTTCGGTAACTTTAAATCCAGCCTTCTTCAACTTTACTGCGACGATTTGTTGTTCGCTTGCATTTCGATGGCGAAGAAGGCCGACGCTTTTTTTAATAAATCATTATCGCGCTTGAGTTGTCTGATTTGCGCTTCAAGGGCTTGGATGCGCTGCTGCTCAGGGGATATTGCACGTGCTTGAGGGGTGATGCCTTTTACTTCTTGGCGATATTGCCTTAACCAACGCTGTAGTGAAGACTGTCCCACGTGCATGGCTTTGGCTGCTTGTACAACACTGTAACTTTGATTGAGAACTAAGTGAACGCATTCTTGCTTAAATTCTGTCGTAAATTGATTTCTAGTTTTAGTCATTTTTAATGCTCCGTTAAGTGATTATAATCTCTTAACTGGTGTTGCATTTTATTAGACCATTACAGTTTGAGTTCCTGAATTATGAACGCAGACTTAAACGCGCCAATTGTAAACTGATCTCAATCACGCAGATCACCAGTGATGATCCTGCGGGTGAAATGGCAAGCAAGATATTCAGCTTGTTTGATGAATACCAAAGCAAAGAGAATGGCAAGCATACCCTTCGCGCCATGAAAGAGAATGCAAGACGTGGCTATATGAATGGCTCAAAGCCGCCTTACGGCTACCGCGCCGTTGAAGTCGATATCATGGGCAGCAAGGGCAAGAAAAAAAGACGCTTGGAAGTTGATCCTGTTGAATCTACCATCGTTAAACGCATCTTCGATTTGTATCTTTACGGCAATGAAAAAGGCTCGATGGGGACCAAAGACATTGCCACCTATTTGAATGCAAAAAATATCCCGTTAAGAGCGCAGCAATGGAATAGAAGCAGGGTGCATGAAGTACTGAATAACCGTGCCTATACTGGCGAATACTATTTCAACAAAGTCGACAACAAAGCTAAGCGTCTCAAACCGCAATCCGAGTGGATCAAAGTCGAGATACCTGCTTTTATCGAAGCGGCCACTTTTGAGGATGCACGCGTCCGCCGTGCGGAGCGTGCTCCCGAAAAAGTGCCGCCAAGATTAGTCAACTCTCCCACTTTACTCACTGGTCTTTTGAAATGCGGTCGTTGTGGTGCTGGTTTAACGACAGTGACGGGCAAAGGCGGTAAATACCGATATTACAAGTGCAATACGCGAATAGGCAAAGGCAACGACCTATGCACTGCACCAACGCTGCCAATGCAGAAGATGGATGAACTGGTGCTCACCACTCTGGCCGACAAGGTTTTTGCGCCCGAGCGTGTTTCCACGATGATGCATGAAATGCGCAAACGGCAGCAACTCGCACAAAAAGATCAGTCATCGAAACTTAAACCTCTGCAAAAAGAGCTGGAAACGCTTAAGCAAAGCTCAGAAAGGCTGTTTGAAGCGGTTGAGAAAGGTTATTTGCCGATGGATGACACATTGCAGCATCGTTCGCATAAATTGCAAGCTAGGCGGCAAGATGTATTGCTTGAAATTGCTGGCTTGAAACGCAAGCAAGATATGCCGAGTGATTTGCTGAAGCCTGAGAACATTAACGCCTTCTCAAAAGTACTTAGATCCAAACTATTAGATCGTGATTCAAAATTTGGTAAAGATTACTTAAAAGTACTGGTCAAAGAGATTAGGGTTGATGGCAAAGAAGCAGAGATAACAGGTAGCTACGCGGCTCTTGCTGGTGCAATTATGGACACAAAAAAGGGCACTGATTTAAGAGTGCCCACTTTTGTATCGAATTGGCTCCTCGACCTGGGCTCGAACCAGGGACACACGGATTAACAGTCCGTTGCTATGCGGATGAGTTTTTTATGAGATAGATGTACCATTTTTGTACCATTGAGGTGATACAGGGAGTGCTTTAATGGCATATGCTGTCATGCATGAATGGCTTCAGAATGCGGGTTTCAGCCATATAATGAAAGTTATAAACAGACTTAAAATCTCTCGACTTTACGGTCGTGCCGGTTCGATTCCGGCCCCGGGCACCAAATTCTTCTAAAAAACAGATGCCCTGCAAACCAATATCCATGCGGCCTCTGGAGCATCATTTTTTACATGCTATGCTCACAACCCGGCGTTGAACAGCGTAGTTTTCAAATTGATCTGCCATGTAAAACCCATTGGGGCAAATAGCGCGCGCCTGTTGTCTACAATCATTCCAGGTTAAAAATCCACTGCAGGTGAGCTCTGTCCACTCGTGTGATTCCAGTTTGGCCAGCTGTGTTTGACTGGCGCAACCCGCCATAAAAACAGGCATGAATAACAGTAAAAAAACCTTAGTCATTATGCGCCCCTTGTTAAGATTTAATCTGTTGCAGGGCACTTAAATCGTCAATGATTTCTTGAGAATGGCGCGATGTATCCACGCTCAAATAACTTTTTCTCAAAACGCCGTCAGGGTCAATCAGGAACGTGTAGCGCTTGGCTATTTTAACAAGGCCAAGATTGGTGAGCGCCCCGTATTTACTGGCCACTGCGCCATTTTTATCGCTTAGCAAGGGAAATGGCAGATGATATTTTTTGGCAAATTCGGCATGCGAACTGCTGTCATCCACGCTCACGCCAACCACTTTTGCGCCCAGTTTTTCAAGTGCATGTAAATCATCCCTAAAGCTGCAGGCTTCCTTAGTGCAGCCTGGTGTGTCATCTTTCGGGTAAAAATAAAGTACCAGCCAATTGCCTCGCAAGCTGGCTAAACTCAGCATTTCTCCCTTAGCATCAGGTAAATTAAAGTCTGGTGCTTTATCGCCAATTCTTGGTGTAGTACCTGCCATGCTAATGCTCCTGAATCCCAAAAAAGCAATCAGTAAAATGACACTATAAAAAGTTAATTTCATTAACATGCAATTTTCAATAACTAAAACTTAGAGTAACGAAACTATTAAATAGTTTTCAAATAAGAAAATGGATTCTAACAGGAAAACAAATTGAATAATTATGAGAAAATGCTAGCTTAACAAAACGCCCCCGTAGCTCAGTGGATAGAGCATCCCCCTCCTAAGGGGAGGGTCACACGTTCGATTCGTGTCGGGGGCGCCAAAATTTAGTTCAATTTCAGCCAGTTTTAGCCTGCATTAAAAAACGCGCACTTTAGATTGTTGGATGCCATGTGCTTAATGGTAAGATTTAACTAATAATGAATATTCAACAATACATCGGCATCGTCAATCAGCGCTTTCAAGCTGGCAATGCCACGGAGCATAGTTATCGTGGTGATTTGCAGCAATTGCTTTACACATTATTGCCAGATGTAGATATTACCAACGAACCTAAACGGATTGAATGCGGCGCGCCAGATTACATCATCAGCCGCAAAGGCAAAGACATTCCGATTGGTTACATCGAAGCAAAAGATGTGGGTGTTGAGTTAGGCAGCAAGCTGCATAAAGAGCAGTTTGACCGTTACAAAGCCGCGTTGGATAACCTGATTATTACCGACTACCTGCAATTTCACTTTTACAGGCAAGGTCTTCTTGTTGCCAGTTGTGAAATTGGTGAGCTTTCCAGCGGCAAAGTATCTGCTAATCCGCACAAGTTTGATGAATTTACCAACCTCATTAAAGACTTTGCCTTAGTCATCACCCAAAGCATTAAATCGCCCAGCAAACTGGCTGGCATGATGGCTGCCAAAGCACGCCTGATGGCCAACGTGATTTATCAGGCGTTGCAAGAAGATGACAAAGTAGAAGCCAATAGCGAGCTGCAAGGCCAGCGCGAGGCATTTAAAACCATTCTGATTCATGATATTGATAATGCCCAATTTGCCGATATTTACGCGCAAACCATTGCTTACGGCTTGTTTGCCGCGCGCTACCATGACCCAACGCTGCCCACGTTTAGCCGTGAAGAAGCCGCGACTTTAATCCCCAAAAGCAATCCGTTTTTGCGCAGGCTGTTTCAAACCGTGGCGGGCTACACGCTGGATGACAGCGTAGGCAACCGCATGTTGTGGATAGTGGAAGAACTGGTGCAAGTATTTCTGGCTGCGGATGTCGCCAAAATCATGCAAAGTTTTGGCAAAGCCACCCGCCAGCAAGACCCCATCGTACATTTTTACGAGACGTTTCTGGCAGAGTACGACCCCAAACTACGCAAGGCACGCGGCGTTTGGTACACGCCGGAACCGGTGGTGAATTTTATCGTCCGCGCAGTAGATGATATTTTAAAAACCAGATTCAATCTGCCGCAAGGCTTGGCCGATACCAGCAAAATCACCCGCGAGATAGAAAGCATCGAGCCGGGCAGTAAAGGCAAAACAGTTAAAAAGAAAAAAGAATTCCACCGGGTGCAAATCCTCGACCCCGCTGCGGGTACGGGCACGTTTTTAGCCAAAACGGTCGAACATATTTACGAGAACAATTTTGTCGATAAAAAAGGGGTTTGGCCAAGCTATGTGCGCGAACATTTAATCCCGCGCCTGAATGGGTTTGAACTACTGATGACCAGCTACGCCATGGCGCACCTCAAGCTGGATATGCTGCTGACGGAAACCGGCTACAAAACTGACCAGACCAGCGAGCGCCTGCGCATTTACCTCACCAACAGCCTGGAAGAACACCACCCAGACACCGGCACCCTATTTGCCAGCTGGCTCAGTAGCGAGGCCAATGAAGCCAACCATATCAAGCGCGATGCGCCTGTGATGGTGGTGATGGGTAACCCGCCTTATAGCGTGAGCAGTAGCAACAAAAGTGATTGGATACAAGATTTACTCAAAGATTACAAAAAAGATTTGAACGAGCGCAATATACAACCGCTTTCAGACGATTACATCAAATTCATCCGCTTTGGCCAACACTTTATTGATAAAAACGGCGAAGGCGTGCTGGCCTACATTAGCAACAACAGCTTTATCGATGGCCTCATTCACCGCCAAATGCGTAAAAATTTGTTAGAAAGTTTTGATGAAATTTATATTTTAGACTTACACGGCAACGCCAAAAAGAAAGAAATTGCGCCCGATGGCAGCAAAGATGAAAACGTGTTTGACATCATGCAGGGCGTGAGCATTAACCTATTTGTAAAAACGGGCAAAAAAGCGAAAAATGCGCTGGGTAAAGTGTTTCATTACGAGTTGCACGGTAAGCGCGAAGCGAAGTATGACGCAATGAATGATAGTGGCCTTAAGACGTTGCCTTGGCAAGAAATTACTTATAAAGCACCTAAATATTTGTTTATTCAAAAAGATGCAAAAGTTGAACAAGTTTATATACAAGGTTTTTCAATCAACGATTTATTTCCAGTTAATTCAAGCGGCATCAAAACCCACCGAGACCATTTTGTAATTGATATCGATATAGAAAAACTCTCAAAACGCATCCAACGCTTTTATGATTTATCGGTGAATGATGATGAAATCAGAAGCGAGATGGATTTAAAAGATAGCCCTGACTTCCAAATATCTTTAGTAAGAAAATTAAAAGCATACGATGCCAATTCAATTAAAACAGTAACTTATAGACCTTTTGATAATCAAGCCATTTACTACGATACCAGTTTGATTGATAGAAATAGATACAAAGTGATGCGCCATATGCTGGCTGGAGAGAATCTAGGGTTAATTACTGCAAGAAGCAATAAACCCCAAACTTGTGACCACTTTTTTATTACAAACTGTATGTCGGAAATTAAGTCAGGTGAAAGCACAGTTCTAAGTGCTTTATTTCCACTCTACACCTATCCCGATTCCACCGACTTGCTCGCTGAAACCACACGCACGCCCAACTTGAATATGCAAATCGTCAACACCATTGCACAAGGCTTGGGACTGACTTTCACCCCTGAAAAAACTGATGCCGCCAACACCTTTGCGCCGATTTATTTGCTGGATTACATCTATGCTGTGCTGCACAGCCCAAGCTACCGCGAAACCTATAAAGAGTTTTTAAAAATAGATTTTCCGCGTGTGCCTTACCCAAAAGATGCCGCTACCTTTTGGCAATTGGTGAATTTGGGTGGCGAATTACGCAAAACGCACCTTTTAGAAGCATGCCATGAAAGCCGCATGGATATTGGCTTACAGGGCAGTGTCGTGAAGTACCCAATCAGTGGAAGTAATGTGATTGGCAAGCTGAAATATGAGGCTGGCAAAGTTTATATTAACGAAACGCAGTATTTTGAAAACGTGCCAACGCTGGCTTGGAACTTCTACATCGGCGGCTACCAGCCCGCGCAAAAATGGCTGAAAGACCGCAAAGGCCGAGCACTAAGTTTTGAAGATATTGCGCATTATCAAAATATCATCGCCGCACTCACAAAAACGCATGCACTGATGCAAGCGATTGATAAAATTAATATTGTGTAAAACCTTAGTTTTTAGCATCCAGCACTTCCCAGCGCGCGAGGTGGTTTTCCAGCAAGTTATCAATTTCAATCAGTCTCGATTGCAGTGTTTTAACGTGTTCAGGCTGCGTTTTATAAAGTTCGCCATTAGCAAGTTGTGCATGGATATTGGCTTGCTCAGTTTCAAGTTGCTCAATTTTGGCTGGAATTTCGTCTAACTCTTTTTGGTCTTTAAAGCTTAGTTTTGCCGGTTTAGTGGGTTGTTTTGCTGCTTTTTCAGCATTTGGAGTTGATGAATTAACCGCGCCAGAAGTCGCATGGATATTGGTTTGCAGGGCAGGTGTTTTTTGCTTTTGCTGTGTGGAGAAGCGTTGCCAATCATCGTAACCGCCGCCAAACTCGGTGAGCACGCCGTTACCTTCAAACGCAATCACTTGTGTGACGGTGTTCTCTAAAAAGGCGCGATCGTGGCTGACTAAAAACAGGGTGCCATTAAACTCCTGCAGCAAACTTTCTAGCAGCTCCAGGGTGTCTATATCCAGGTCATTCGTCGGCTCATCCAGCACCAAAACATTGGCAGGGCGGGCAAACAGGCGCGCTAATAGCAGGCGGTTACGCTCGCCACCGGAGAGCGATTTGACTGGCGAACGCGAGCGTTGTGGAGGAAACAAAAAGTCCTCCAAGTAGCTAATTACATGTTTGCGTTCGTTACCAATCTCGACAAAATCAGAACCCGGGCTAATGGTGTCGGCCAATGTCGCTTCTTCATCCAACTGTTCACGCATCTGGTCAAAATAGGCCACATTGATTTTTGTACCGCGTGTAATTTTGCCGCTATCCGGCTCAATATCACCTAAAATAAGCTTGAGCAGGGTGGTTTTGCCAATGCCGTTGGGGCCTAGCAAGCCGATTTTGTCACCGCGCAAGATACGCGTGCTGAAGTTTTTAATCAGTACTTTATCGCCATAAGCCTTGCTTACATTTTCCAGTTCTGCCACTAATTTGCCGCTGCGCTCACCTGCATCCAGGTTGAGTTTGACGTTACCTTGGCGTTCGCGGCGGGCGGCGCGCTCTAAGCGTAAGGCTTCTAACCGGCGGACGCGGCCTTCGTTGCGGGTCCGGCGCGCTTTGATGCCTTGGCGAATCCATACTTCTTCTTGCGCTAAAAACTTATCAAACTTGGCGGCATGGGTTTCTTCAACCGCCAGTAGCTCCTCTTTTTTAGCCTGATATTGCGTAAAGTTGCCCACAAAATCAGTCAGCTTTCCACGATCCAGTTCGGTAATGCGCGTGGCGAGCTTATCCAGAAAACGCCTGTCATGGGTAATAAAAAGCACGCTGCCGTTAAAGTCTAACAATAAGTCTTCCAGCCATTCAATAGCTTCTAAATCCAGATGGTTAGTCGGTTCATCCAGCAATAGCACTTCAGGTTCTGCTACTAGTGCGCGGCCAAGTGCCACGCGTTTACGCCAGCCTCCAGAGAGTGTGGAAACAAGGGCATCCGCATCTAGTTTTAAGCGGCTTAATACGGTTTCCACACGTGATTGTGCCGCCCAACCGTTTTGCGCATCCAGGTCGTGCTGCAAGTGCTGCATTTTGGTCATCAGTGCATCAATATCTGCGTTTGGCATACCCATGTCATGCGTTACCTGGTGGTAATCGATGATGGTTTGTTGCAACGAACCTAAACCTTCTGCCACAGCTTCAAACACGGTGTGTGTCGTGTCCAGTTCGGGCTCTTGCGGCACATACACCACACGCACATTCGATGCGCGCCATACCGTGCCTTCATCCAGTTTGATCGTACCTGCAATGGCTTTGAGCAAGCTGGATTTGCCCGCACCATTACGCCCAATCAGGCCGACACGCTCTCCAGCATCCAGTTGAAAAGAAGCGTGATCGAGCAGGGCGTGGTGCCCGAAGGCAAGACAGGCATTATCTAAGGTGATGTAAGGCATGGCTGAATATTACTCTCTATTTATTTGCTAACATGGCGCGAATATTGGCCATTTTCGATTTGCCGAATTCTTTGCTTTCTATCGGGTCATTAAATGGGTTGCCAAAATGCCGTACATCCGCTTTCGGCAATTCCGCGATAAAACGGCTGGGTTCGCACATTTCCATTTCGCCTGCGCGTTTGCGTTTTTTGCACCAGGATATGTTGAGGGATTTTTGCGCACGCGTGATGCCTACATACATCAGGCGGCGTTCTTCTTCAATACGATCGGTATCAACAGATTCGCGGTGCGGCAGAATGCCTTCTTCCACGCCGATTAAAAATACATGCCCAAACTCCAAGCCTTTCGCCGCGTGCAAGGTGGAGAGTTTCACTGCATCCGGCTCGCCATCTTCACGGCCTTCCAGCATGCTCATGAGCGAAACCATTTGCGTCAGTTCTAGCAGGTTTTTGGCTTCCGTTTCGTTGCCAAATTCGGTATTTGCTTCACCTTTTTTAGTGAGCCAGCCGATAAACTCGAGCACATTCGTCCATTTGACCTCAGCTGCGCGTGGCTCCTCGCTGTCATACAAAAAGGCTTCGTATTGAATGGTGGTGAGCAAGTCATTCAGCACATCACCTGCCGGGTCGCGCACGGCGCGTGCCTGCAGCTTATTGATGTACTGGCAAAAATTTAACAAATCGTCTAATTGCTTGTTACCGATTTCGCTTTGAAAACCTTGCTCAAATGCTGCTGCAAATAGGGACATTTTGTGCGCGCTGGCATACTCGCCCAGCCGCTCGAGCGTAGTATTGCCGATGCCTTTTTTGGGTGTGGTTGCAGCGCGGATAAACGCCGGATCGTCATCCTCATTGGCAATCAGCCGTAAATAGCTGACCAGATCTTTAATCTCGGCTTTGTCAAAAAACGATTGTCCGCCCGAGATGGTGTAGGGAATCTTATGGTTGCGTAATTGTTGCTCAAAAATGCGCGCCTGGTGGTTGCCGCGGTAGAGGATGGCGTAATCCAGAAACCGGGTACGGTTTTCAAATTTATGTGCCTGCAGTTTCATGATGACTGATTCGGCCTCTGCTTCCTCGCTCATTGCGGCAGAAACCTGAATCAGATCACCTGTTCCTAAATCGCTCCAAAGTTTCTTTTCGAACAGTTTAGGGTTGTTAGAGATCACTTGGTTAGCAGCACGCAGAATGCGCACCGTAGAGCGGTAATTTTGCTCTAATTTAATGACTTTAAGCTTGCTGAAGTCTTCGGTGAGTTGGCGCAGATTTTCCACATCCGCGCCGCGCCAGCCGTAAATGGCCTGGTCGTCATCACCCACCGCAGTAAATTGGCCACGCAAGCCGGTGAGCATTTTCACCAGTTTGTATTGGCAGGCGTTGGTGTCTTGATATTCGTCTATCAGCAAGTATTGCAGCCTGCGTTGCCATTTGTTGAGTGCGCTTTCATGCTGTTCAAAAAGCTCAACGGGGAGTTTAATCAAGTCATCAAAATCCACCGCCTGATAGGCTTTGAGCGTTTGTTGATACAGTTGATATACCTTGGCAGCAGCATGCGTCAGCTCTTCATCTGCCATAGCTTTGGCTTGGTCGGGGCTGATAAACGCATTCTTCCAAGCGGAAATCTGATATTGCGTTTTGCGTAATAGCTGCTTATCGGTAGTGGCCAAAATGTCGGACACAATCTTAAAACTATCGGATGAATCTAGAATAGAAAACTGCGGTTTGTAGCCTAGTAACGCAGCCTCCGCGCGCAGCATTTGCAAGCCAAGCGAGTGAAAAGTGGCAATTGTTAGACCTTTGGTAGGCTTGCCCTGCATCAGCTTGCTCACGCGCTCCTGCATCTCGCGTGCAGCTTTATTGGTAAAGGTAATCGCCGCGATTTCTTTGGGAGAGTAGCCTGCCTCGTCAATCAAATAGCTGATTTTCTGCGTGATGACGCGTGTTTTGCCGCTGCCTGCACCGGCGAGTACCAGCAATGGACCATCGAGATACTTGACTGCTTCGCGTTGGGGTGAGTTGAGGCTGTTTAACATGTTCTTTGATCGGACTTTTAAAAGAACCTGGCACGATATTCTGACAGGCTGACTATTTGCGAACTAAGCGTTTATAGTATGATTGTACCTGCTTAATAAAAACTAACGCCTATAGTTTCTCAATTTTAAGCTAAAAAATATTCCTTCTAATCTACGGTAGCCGTTTGCAATGCCAAAATTTGATTTAAAAACGATTGTTTTCATGTCAATGCTGCTGACCTTCATGCTTTCCATGCTGTTGGCGATTACCCGTAAACATCACAAAAAGGTGCATGGACCAGGCTACTGGGCAGTGGGCAATCTGGTGATTGGCTTGGGCATGGTGCTGGTGTTGATGCAACTGGATGCGCCGAAGCGGATTTTTTTGCCGGGCATGGCCTTGATCGGCGCGGGATTAAGTTTATATATTAATGGTATACAGGCATTTATCGGCAAAATACCGAATCACCGCATTCCTGTGGTTGTGTTTTTTCTACTGATGGCAATTGATGCCTATTTCATGCTCAATGGAAGCGATATCCGCATGGCGGTGATACTGGGCGCAATCATCTTTGCAGCAATTTATCTATATTGCGCGCGGCTCACGTTTTCTCGCGATGAAGGCATTGTCGGTAATTTGTTTTGGATTGCCTCAAGCTTATATCTGCTGATGGCACTATTGATGCTGGGCCGCGCAGTCTATGCCTCGCAGGTGGACGTGGGGGTGTTTGATTCTTTTGCCGCCTGGCCGGTGAATGCCTATACCTTCATGCTAGGTGCGGTTTCGCAATTTTTTATCTCCAGCCTGTTTGTGCTGATGCTCAGCTATAAGCTGAGTCAAAACTTGGAATCGATTGCGACGATTGATAGCCTTACGGGCGTGCTGAATCGCCGTGGACTGGAAGAGGCCGCTTTGAAAATGCAGGACATTTGCAAGCGTATTAATCTGAGCATGGCGGTGTTGCTAATTGATATTGACCATTTTAAAAAAGTGAATGATCAATACGGGCACCTGTGCGGTGATGATGTGTTAAGGCATCTGGCCAAGGAGATTGCAGGGGTGCTGCGTTCCAGCGATGTGCTTGGCCGCTATGGTGGCGAGGAGTTTTGCATATTTCTGCCGAACACTACAGAGGGTGATGCTGTCGGTCTGGCTGAGCGCATCCGCGCGAGGATTGAAGCAAGCCCGTTAAAAATGAACCGAGCAACCATTAAAACCACCGTCAGCATCGGTGTAGCGGATTCGGTGCGTGCTGGTTATGATTTTAAAGGTCTGGTAGCTACTGCAGATAGTGCAATGTATGCCGCGAAAAACAGCGGGCGTAATCGCGTGATGAGTTACACGCAGATTACGCGCGACACCAAGCAATCTTCATAATACAATCTAAATTAAATTGTCCGGACGGATTAACATTTTCATCGATAGTTGAAACGTTTATTTGAAAGCCAAGTATGAATGACAGAACCAATAAAACTTCTATTTGCAGCATTGTTTCTTTAGACATTGTCGATTTTTCAAAAAAAACAGACGCGGAACAAATAGAAATCATAAACCAGCTGAATGATTTAATTAATCATGCCGTGGTTGATATTGCACAAGAAGACCGCACAATCTTAGATACGAGCGATGGTGCAGCCATTGCCTGTAACGGTGCGTTAGAAGACGCGCTGGAAGACGCATTATTTATCTCGCTCACCATTCGTGATGAAATATTAAAAAACAATACAAATAGCTCAGCCCCTCTATATGTGCGCTTTGGCATTAATTTGGGCCCGGTACGTGTGTCTAACGGCAATAACGATCAGCCAAGTATAACGGGCGAGGGTCTTGATGAGGCGCGACGGATTATGAGTTTTGCCAAGCCGAACCAGATTCTGGTTTCGCGTGCGTATTACGAAGTAGCTTCCAAGCTATCGCAGGAAATCTCACAAATGTTTGAGTATAACGATATGCACGCGCATGAACATGAGGTTTACTCGGTACGTTTGCTTAAAGACCAATTAGTGGAAGATGCGCCTGTAATCATTGCTGCAGACGATTCACAGTCCGGCAATTGGCAATCCATCGCAGGCAAAATTAATTTTAAATACACAATTCTAGGTTTGATGGTGCTTGCAGGACTTTTTGTTTTGGCCAAATTGGCATCCACCCCAACCGAGCCGACCATTATATTAGAGAACCCGGCGGTGGCAGAAACGCCCGCGTCAACCTCATCCACAGTGACAGCCAAGCCAGCCAATGATGGCTTATTGCCAACTGAAACACTTGAAACCGCTCCGCCAAAAGCGGAGCCGGTTAAGACCGATACTAATCAGAAAAAAACTAATAAAACTGTGAAAAAAACCGAGACGCCAACAAAAGCTGTAACCAAAGCAGAAGCGTCAGACGATGGAAAAGATGCAGAGAAGCCCGCAGGAGCTAAAACCGAAAATAAATCAGACAAAGAAAAATCAGGCTGGCAAACTTTTACCGAAAGCATCAAACAAGGTTCGGAACGCAAGTGCACACAAGCTGAGATTGCGCTGGGACAGTGCCGCTAACTATCTATTGGGCTGTTTTCAGTAGGTTCGCCGGCTATCATGGCCGCTCTGGAGTTTGGGCTTTCTAAACTCACGCGGCCGATTGCGCCGCTGCGGTAATCGGTTAAAAAGGCAACAGCTGTTTTTTCGGTGTCCCATAGACCGTCGTGGCGCTTGTAAGAGCGACGCTTAGTAATAGCTTCAAGCAAATCCACGCCATCCATCTTGCTAACATCCAGCTTCATGGCATCGAGCTTGTAACGGGCATTCAGCAGGGCAGGGTAGGTTTTGAGCAGGTTGTCAGCTAAAAACAGCGCCACATCCTCATCAATCACCGCATTGCGGCCAATGGCATGGCTGGCGGCCAGCATGTAGCCATCGCTTTCATGTTCAATCTTAGGCCACATCATGCCTGGTGTATCGGTAATGCTCATGGTTTCGCTCAAATCAAAGCGCTGCTGGCTTTTGGTTACTGCGGGCTCATCGCCTACTTTTGCCACCCGGCGGTTGAGTAGCGCGTTCATCAGCGTGGATTTTCCCACGTTGGGAATGCCCATAATCATCATGCGTAACGGCTTTAAGTGCGTGCCACGGTGCGGCGCAAGGCCCAGGCACAGTTTAGGGATTTTGTTCGCGTCACCAGGTTTTTTGCATGAAAGTGCAACCGCTTTGGTATTAGGCTGTGCGTTGAAATAGTTGAGCCAATCCTGCGTTACTTTTGGGTCGGCCAAATCGGCCTTATTGAGGATTTTGAGCTGCGGGCGCTGACGAAACAAGCGCATTTCTTCAATGACCGGGTTATGGCTGGCAGCGGGTATGCGCGCATCTAGCACCTCGATCACCATGTCGGTAAACTCCATGGTTTCTTCTGCCTTTTTGCGGGCTTGGGTCATATGACCCGGATACCATTGAATACTCATCTATTTCGTCCCCTCATCAATTCTGACTTTGTTGCTTGCGCCTCGCCGTACTAAAACGTACTATCTTTGGCTTGCCGCCTCGTCATCTCTTGATGAGTGAGGCAAAATTTAGTTGTAGTTGTGTGTGTATTTTAACATTTAGTCATTCAATTCAAGTTTTTATCTGCTTTTATCGGCGTTCATCTGCGTTTATCGGCGGCTAGTTAGTTTTTGCCTTAAAATAGCGCTATGCAAATTCCTGAAATCAAACCAAATCAATCACACGAGTTGCTGAAAGCGCTGCATATCCTCACGCGCGATGGCAAGCTGAATCAGGATAGTCGCCGCAAGCTCAAGCAGGTATATCACCTGGTGAATTTTATTGAGCCACTTTTTAACGATGTGGTTGCGCATAATCCAAACCCAGTGCTGGTTGATCACGGAGCGGGTAAATCTTACTTAGGCTTTATTTTGTATGATTTATTACTCAAACAATTGAGTGTCGGTGAAGTGATTGGTATCGAAACGCGTGCTGAGTTAGTGGAAAAATCAAGAGATCTGGCGCAGCACTTAGGGTTTGCGCGCATGCGGTTTGAACATTTGACGGTAGAGGAATCCATCACATCAAACACGCTGCCGGGCCGCGTGGAAATTGTTACTGCGCTGCATGCCTGTAACACAGCGACCGATGACGCCATTCAGTTTGGCTTAAAAAAACATGCTAGATACATCGTGTTAGTACCTTGCTGTCAGGCGGAAGTGGCAGAAGCGCTGCGTAAACACAAAAATGAAAGCTTTAGTAAAACGCCATTAAGTGAAATCTGGCGCCACCCGATTCACACCCGCGAATTTGGCAGCCAGATCACCAATGTATTGCGTTGCCTACAATTGGAGGCAGCTGGGTATAACGTCACAGTGACCGAGCTGGTGGGTTGGGAGCATTCCATGAAAAACGAGCTGATCATCGCTAAATATACGGGTCAGCCACGTAAAAACGCACAAGCAAGGTTAGAAGCTATTTTGCAAGAATTTAATTTAGAAGATTTGCAACAACGGTTTGTTAATGGTTAAGTCCTGATAGAACTTAGCCACATCTAAATAGGGTAGACAAGGCAAGCAAAAGGTGTAGCATAATCTCAATAATTTCATCAATCTTTTGAGATTGTATTTGGGATTATCTTGACCGATAAGTAACTTTTGATAAGGGGACTTACATGAAGCTAAAAAAACAACTTCAAAATGAGAGCGGCATGTCAAGCATCAATAGCACCTCGCGTTCTGCCGCCGCGCCGATCGTAGCACTTGTGCTGGCAGTATTCACTTCGTCCGCGGTCGCTGATTGTGTGGACTACAGCGAAACGCGGGCCAGGCAGGCGGCAAAAGCATTAGCCAAAGACCCGCCGAAGTTTTCAGATATGGGTCTCCCGGAGCTTGCTGGTCTGACTATCGATGCGGTTAGGTCATCTGGTGATCCCAAGTGCGACCCGCCAGAAAAACGCACTTACTTCTTCTACAAGACCAATGCATCCCTGCTGGATTTCTACACGGCAATCTTTCCTTACATGAAACCGTGGCGCACCTGGGCGAGCCCATCTGGCAGGGAATCACACAATTTCTATGTTTCATCTGGGACCGAAGTGCAAATCCGTTGCAAAGGAAACTGCAAGACCGAGGATTTCAATATTCCAGGTAGAATCGACGAGATTATGATCAATCGAAGCAATATGAAAGACTCGCTTACCACGGGTGGGCCAGGCTGGAACTGGACGCCAGAGGATTTGGCCAAAGGGAACGCCCAGCCCGCGGCAGGGCGTGCAGATACTGAAAGGCCAACATTGTCCACGACGACTGGGTCATCTGCTAGCGGTAGCAGTAATACCTCAAGCAGCAATAATACGTCAAATAGCGGTAGCGCACCAAAAGCCCCCGATACTGTGGATGATGCACTGAATAAAGCCAAAAAGTTGAAGGATGTATTAAGGTTTTAACCACTAAATATCAACAGATAGCTTTTGAAAGGAGATTCACATGAAACTGAAAAAACAATCAACAATTGCAGTTGCTTTATTCACTTGTGCCTTACCAACAGTTACCTGGGCTGATGCTGTCCCTACCCAGTATTGGATGGATATTCACACCTCTAATATGTCGATGTCTGGCATGGATGATGGCATGGCGGGCTTGATGGGTAGTATGATGAGGGGAGGGGCTGGAAGCGATAATACTTTTGGTAATGCGACCAATGATGGCGTGTCTGCGGGAGGAGCAGGCAAATGGATGGATAATGCGCTGCGCGTCAGCAAAGTTCCTGCAGGGTCAAAAGGCACGCATGGGCTGCCTTCAGGCATGTTGATGGGCGCATCTATTCCCCTGGTACCCGTAGAGTCAGGAAAAGTAGAGCCTGGCAATAGCGAATATACCGACCCAAAAATGCAGGAAACCGGCAAAATTTACTTTTACTGGGGATGCAGTGATAAAGTGCGCTCTGGTCAGCCCAGGGTGATTGATTTTTCATCTAAAAGCGGTTTTGGCAAGTTTCTGGCAGGGAATTACACGGCGGATCGCGGGGCGCGAGCAATTGTGGGCAATTCCATCTGGCCCAACATTCAGGATAAAAAACGTGTGCCTGACAATGCCTCTTTGATGGGCGAGCATGTCATTTCTGGTGACGGCGTGCCGGAAGGAATGAAGTTCAATGTTGATTCAGGCTATGATTTCATGCCTAAAATTGAGGCGAAAGCGACCGGGGAAACCAGTGGCTCGGTGAATGTGGCCTGGAATAATGTTAATAATGCGAAAGCTTATTTTTTAAATGCGATGGGTTCTAAAAGCAAAGGCGACATGATCATCTGGAGCGCGAGTGAAAAGCAGGAACCAGGCTGGGGCTTGATGAATTACTTAACCCCGAAAATGATAGAAAAACTGCTTAAAGAGAAATTAATTTTGCCTAACAGCCAGCAAAGTTGTGCTATTCCTGAAGGTATCTTCAAAGAAACGCAAGGGGTGATGGCGCAAATGATTGCTTATGGACCAGAACTCAACGTGGTTTATCCAACGCCAGACCCCAAGAAAAAAATCAAGCCTGAATGGGCGTCGCGCTTGCGCGTCAAATCCACTACAATGGTCATGCTGGGCGGCATGGGTGGTGGCAATAGCCGTGGTAACCAGGGGCAGGAAGACTCGGGCAACATGAGCGACTCGACTAGCAAACCGGGCAGTTCCGATACTGGTGGCAGCGTTTTAGATAAGGCGAAAAAATTAAAAGACGTGTTTGGTTTTTAATCTAGCATTCATTTGGAATTTAGTTAGGCATTTGTGGCGGCAGAGATAGCCATCCTGTTGAGCGCAAGACAATTTATCATAGCGGCTATGGTTTTGTTGATTTCCGCCAGTACGCTTACCATCATGCGTAACTCTGATTATCGCAGCGAGGTCGCGCTGTGGCAGGCCACGGCCAAACTTTCACCCAATAAATCAAGAGTGCATAACAACCTTGGCTTTGCCTATTTTCTGGCCGGACAGCCTGAAAAGGCACGTCAGTGCTACCTGAACGCATTGGCACTGGATCATCAGAATTTCAAGGCGAAGTACAACCTAGAGGCTCTGAACAACACCAAGAATTAGTCTGCAAATGGCTTATGCTCTTGGAGTCTGATTCCTCTAGATATTCAATGCTTGTATATTCTCAATAATATTGTCTTGACCGACCTTCCCAGCAAGACCCGCACGTTTCATCTTTTCTAGTATATTCGAGCGTACTTCACAAAGCATCAGGCGAGTATTATTACGCTCGCAAGTATCGATCAGATCCCATAGTGTTTGCAATCCTGTAGCGTCGATAATCGGCACCTGTCCCATACGCAATACCAACACATCGGCATGGCTATGCACATGCTGCAACGCACTCATCAGACTTTCTGCCGCACCAAAAAAGAATGGGCCTTCCATTGCATACACTGCCACATTACTGGGCAATATAAAATTTTCATTGTTGGTTTCTTGTGCCAGTTGTGCGTGAGTTTGTTGCTGAATACTCACGGCTTCGCTCATGCGCTTCATAAACAGCAGCGCGGCTAGCATAACGCCAATATTCACTGCAACAACCAAATCGGTGAATACTGTCAATGCGAATGTAATAAGCAGCACTGCTATATCCGCTTTGGGTGCAGTATGTACCATATGTGAAAAACGATGTAGTTCGCTCATGTTATACGCCACCACAAACAATATTGCAGATAACGAACATAAAGGGATGTGTGCTGCAAGTGGTGCTAACATCAATACAATGATGATCAATGTCAGTGTATGCACAATACCTGCCAATGGGCTGGTAGCGCCATTGCGGATATTGGTGGCGGTACGCGCGATCGCGCCTGTAGAAGCAAAACCACCGAATAGGGGTGAGAAAATGTTAGCAACGCCTTGACCAACAAGTTCTTGGTTAGAGTCATGTTTAGTGCTGGTCATGCTGTCCGCCACCACCGCAGAGAGTAAGGATTCAATCGCACCCAGCAGTGCGATGGTAAATGCGGGGCCAACCAGCTGTAATATTTGAGAAAACCGGATGGGCAAGAACTCAAACTTGGGCAAACTTTGGGGAATGCCACCAAAAGCGGAGCCAATAGTGGCAACGCTTTTAAATTCAAATAGCGCTTGAATCAGGGTTGCCGACACCATGGCAATTAAAGGTGAAGGTATGCGCTTAAACAGGCGAGGTGAAAAAATTACTACTAGCAGAGTAAACAAGGCTAATAGCGCTGTTTCAAGATGTAAGCTTGGAAATGCCTGTATTAAATCCCACACTTTTTCGTGGAAATGTTCAGCGCCTAGCTCGGGTTTTAAGCCAAAAAAATCTTTCCATTGACCCACCCAGATAATCACTGCGATACCGCTAGTAAATCCGACAATCACCGGATCCGGAATAAATTTAATGACGCTGCCAAAACGTACCAGGCCCATGATGAGCAGCATAAACCCGGCCATCAAGGTGGCCATTTGCAAACCCGCAATGCCGTATTTAGCAGTGATGCCGGCAAGTATCACGATAAATGCACCTGTTGGGCCTGATATCTGTAACCGGCTGCCACCGAGTATAGAGCTGATGCCGCCTGCAACGATAGCAGTATAGATGCCTTGCTCTGGTTTGGCGCCTGAAGCAATGGCAAATGCCATTGCCAAAGGCAACGCAACAATCCCCACAATTACACCCGCCAGCAGATTATTGGCCCAATGTGGTTTAGCAAACAAACCTGCGCGTTTAGCTTCTAAGAATGCAATCATGAGTTCAATATGTTAAATATGTTTTGTTTTAAATGGATTGCATCGTTATGTTAGCACGCAAGACACAAGCATTAAAGGAGGCGACTTGTTAAAAAAATGCAGCAGAAACTTGTTGGCTGATTCCTGAAGAGGCCTACGCTCTGCATGATAAAATCATGTTCTTATGAATGCCTATAAGCCCTTGAGCCCGAACCTTAAATCTCTAGAAACTGCCTTGCCCGACTGCATGCTGGCAGACCGTCATGTATTGCGCCGCAGGCTGCGCGATGTGGCAGATTTGCTGAAATTCTCCGATGAAAAATCGCAACTAAAAGCACAGCGCTTATTGGGTGAAATCGCACAAAAAATTCATGTTTCGCAACAAAAGTATCAGCAACGTTTAAGTCACTTGCCAAAGCCGGAATACCCGCTCGAGTTGCCCGTTTCATCGCGTCGTGAAGAGCTTGCGAAAGCCATTCAAGAAAATCAGGTGGTAATAGTATGCGGCGAAACTGGTTCCGGTAAAACGACACAACTCCCTAAAATCTGCCTGGAACTTGGCCGCGGCGTATCGGGGTTAATCGGGCATACGCAACCGCGCCGCATCGCGGCACGCTCGGTGGCTGCACGTATTGCTCAAGAGTTGCAAAGTCCGTTAGGCGAAGTCGTAGGCTACAAGGTGCGCTTTAACGATAAGTTGTCAGAATCTAGCTATATCAAGCTGATGACTGACGGTATATTGCTCGCGGAAACGCAAGGGGATAAATTCCTTAATGCCTATGACACCATTGTTATTGATGAGGCGCACGAGCGCAGCCTGAACATTGATTTTTTACTCGGTTACTTAAAGCAGTTGCTACCTAAACGTCCTGATTTAAAAATCATCGTAACATCTGCCACGATAGATGCGGATAGATTTTCACATCATTTTAACGGTGCGCCTGTGATTGAGGTTTCCGGCCGTACTTATCCTGTTGAAGTGCGTTATAGGCCGCTTGGAAAGGCAGGTTTCCGTGCTAAGGAAATTGCTGAGACAGAAAATGCGCAGTTTGATTTTGAGGATGAGACCATATTTGGAATCGCCCGCAAAGCCAAGACAGAAGCGCGCTGGCTGGAAGAGGATGATGAAGAGGAAGCCATTGAAGAAGCCATTCTGGATGCCGCCGATGATTTATTACGGCAGGGCGATGGCGACATTCTGGTGTTTCTGCCGGGTGAGCGTGAGATTCGCGACGTGGCCGATCATTTGCGCAAATACCAGGGCCGTTCGACCAAACTCAAGCACATAGAAGTCTTGCCGTTATTTGCGCGTTTAAGCATTGAAGACCAGCAAAAAATATTCAAAAGTCATAGTTTACGGCGCATTGTGCTGGCGACTAATGTGGCAGAGACCTCACTTACCGTTCCAGGTATCAAATACGTGATTGACGCTGGGCTAGCGCGGGTGAACCGTTACAGCACACGCGCTAAAGTAGAGCAGTTGCAGATAGAGAAAATATCACAGGCGGCAGCCAAACAGCGCGCAGGGCGTTGCGGACGCGTTTCAAACGGCATTTGCGTACGCTTGTACTCGGAGGAGGATTTTAACGGCCGGCCGGAGTTTACTGAACCAGAGATTCTGCGCAGCTCGTTAGCGGCTGTGATTTTGCGTATGGCCGCGTTGCGCTTAGGCGATGTGGCCGAGTTTCCGTTTATTGAAGCACCTTCTTCGCGGCTCATCAATGATGGATACCAGTTGCTGCAGGAGCTGGGCGCGGTAGATGCCAAGCGCAATATCACTGAAACGGGATTGCAGCTTGCAAAACTGCCGCTAGATCCGCGTGTTGGGCGCATGATTCTGGCGGCGAAACGCGAGCATTGCCTAAAAGAAATTCTGATTATTGCCAGTGTGCTGAGCATACAAGACCCGCGTGAACGCCCGATGGATAAGCGCGAAGCGGCGGATAATGCTCATGCCAAGTTTGCAGGTGAAGGCTCGGATTTTATGAGCTATCTCAAGCTATGGGATTGGTTTGATCATGCCCTTAAAAACAAAAAATCCAATAAAGATCTGCTTAATCAGTGCCACACTAACTTTTTGTCTTTTTTACGTTTGAAAGAGTGGCGTGAACTGCACGGACAGCTGCTGGAAATCGCTTCCGAGTTGGCGTTGAAACTCAATGAGAAAGAAGCCAATTACGAACAAATTCATAAGGCATTACTAGCCGGATTGCTCGGCAACATCGGCTTTAAAGACGGTGAGAGCGAGTCTTATGCAGGCGCGCGTGGCATTCGTTTCCACATTGCACCTGGTTCTTGCTTAAAGAAAACGCGTCCCAAATGGGTAATGGCTGCCGAGTTGGTAGATACCACCAAGTTATATGCGCGTTGTGTGGCAAAGATTGAGCCGGACTGGATCGAGCCGCTGGCGCGTGGTTTAACCGACAGCCATTACTCCGACCCGCGCTGGGATAGAAAGATGGGCATGGTGAATGCATGGGAGCGTGTGAGCCTGTATGGCCTCACCATTATTCCCAAGCGCCGTGTGCATTACGGGCCGATCAACCCTGCTGAATCGCGTGAGATTTTTATACGCGAGGCGCTTGCAAATGGAGAGTTTGATACTAAAGCTGCATTTTTCACCGCCAATGAACGCCTGATCGCCGAAGTTGAAGAGCTGGAGCATAAAGCGCGGCGTCAGGATGTGCTGGTGGATGAACACCAATTATTTGTATTCTATGACACCAGAATCCCTGTGGATATTTATAATGCAGCGAGTTTTGAGAAATGGCGTGCAGATGCTGAAAAATTAAATCCCAAGTTATTGTATTTAACGCGTGACGATTTGATGCGCCACGGCGCGGATGCGATTACGGCAGTACAGTTTCCTGAAAAAATCATTTTAGATGGCGTTGAAATCAGTCTGAAGTATCGTTTTGAACCAGGACACGTTTTGGATGGGGTGACAGCGACCATTCCGCTTGCATTGCTGAACCAATTAAACCCAGTACAAACCGAGTGGCTGGTACCAGGCATGTTGCGCGAAAAGCTGACTTACCTCATTAAAGCTTTGCCCAAGGCATTCCGCCGCGTGTGTGTGCCAGTGCCGGAGTTCGTCACAGGATTCTTGGGGTATGCAGACAATAAATTTTCATTGCCGCTACTGGAAACCCTGGCTAATTATATACAGCTTAAAACCACTTTAAAAATCAGCAAGGACGACTGGAATCTGAGCGATATACCACCGCATCATTTAATGAATTTTAGTGTTATTGATGACGCAGGGCGTGAGCTGGCGATGGGGCGTGACTGGGGCCTGCTCAAAAAACAATTGGGCTCGGCCGCACAACTCACTTTTAGAAACACCTCGCCAGATATTGAAAAAACCGGTTTAAAGCAGTGGGATTTTGGCGATTTGCCGCAGACGCTCAGTTTTGAACGCGATGGCCTGAAAGTGACGGGATACCCTGCGCTGGAAGACGCTGATGACAGCATTTCGGTAAAGCTGTTCGATACCGAACGCGAAGCCGAACAAAGTCATCGTAAAGGTGTTTGCCGGTTGATGCGCTTTGAACTAAAAGAGCAAATGAAGCAGCTGGAAAAAAGCCTGCCGAACTTTAATCAATATGCGCTTTCATTAAGAAACATCATGTCGCCGGATGATTTGCGTGAAGACATGATTCGCGCCATTGCAGACCGCGCTTTCATTGGTGAAGATGAATTACCGCGCACCAATGCAGATTTCATGAAACTGAAAGCTCGCGCAAGAACTCGCCTGCCTGCCGTGACAGAAGCGATTGCAAGGCAGGCACAGGCAATTGCGACGGAGTATCAGCTGCTCGTCACCCAGCAGAGCAAAATGCCGGCTACCGTGAATCGCCTGAAGCGTGACTTGGAACAGCAGGTGAGCCAGCTGGTGTATAAAAACTGTTTCAGCCAGACGCCCTGGGAGCAGTTGCAGCATATTCCACGGTATCTTAAAGCGCTGCGTTTGCGCATCGAAAAACAGCCGGCAAACCCAGAGCGCGACGGTAAAAATGCCGCAAGTGTGGGGTTAATCTGGCAGCGCTGGCAGGATAAAATGAACGCGCTTAATCAGGCTAATCATGACATCCCACAAACCCTGCGGGATTATCGCTGGCTGATCGAAGAGCTGCGTGTTTCATTGTTTGCGCAGGAACTCAGAACGCCATTTCCAGTCTCGATTAAACGACTTGAAAAAACCTGGCAGGAAATTAATCCCTAAATTTTGATGGCAATAAATCTTTCTAATAATCACGAATTTGAAGCTTTTTTGCAAACACCAAGAAACGACAGGCTGATTCGCTTCAACATCAGCCGTAATACCCTGGTAGCGTTTGCGTTTTCACTGGCAATACATGCACTTATCCTGTTCTTTGTAGTGCCGGAATTTCAGCAGGAGCAGAAGAGCGAACCGCCGCCGTTTCAGGTGGTGCTAGCCCAGCCGGAACAAGCGGAAGTGATTCCGGAGCAGCCTCAGGAGGCAATGCCAGAGCCGCTTCCAGAGCCTGTTGCTGAGCCGGTTAAAAAGCCAAAGGTAATGAAACAGCCAGCAAGTCGTAAGCCCAAGCCGACAGATTCTTCTGCGCAAGATGTACTGGCAGCTAATAAACCTTTGCCAGAAAGTTTGCCACAAGATGATATCAAACCTAAGGATGCGCCGACAGATATGCTGGCGTATGTTAATGCCCAACGCGCCAAGCGGGAGCGCGCGGAGAACGAGGCCGCAAAGATTAACGCAGATGCGGTTGCGCGTGAAACTGGCCCAACTGAAGAAGAGAAGAGAGACGCAAAAATCAAAAGTAATTTTCAGAATGGCACCAACGGCATTTTTGAAATTACCAGCTTGGGCAGCCGCAGCGCGAGTTTCACATTTCTTGGCTGGCTGAATGATTATAGCACCTCCAAACGCCAGTATTTTGAAGTAGAGGCCGCCACCGGTCAGGATGTGCGGCTGGTGATGATTAGAAAGATGATTGGGCTGATTCGCGAGCATTACCAAGGAGATTTCAACTGGGAATCGCATCGCCTGGGGCGCACGGTGGTTAAATCGGCAAGGGTGGAAGACAGTGCGGAACTGGAAGATTTCTTGATGACGGAGTTTTTTGGAACGAATTATAAAACCGTGTTGTAAGTCAGCTATAAACTGCGTGATAGCTCAAGGTGAGGCATCGCCCTCATATACGCGCGCATTCATTGTCAATCGATAGTGCCTGCAGGCCAGGTGGCGTGCGGTTTACAGACAGATTACATTGCTAATGAAGATAATAGATGCTTTTGAAGTGCATGCATTCAAACTTGCGTGAGTATTTTTCTAATCGCGTTTTCATCCAAACCTTTGCCAATAATCACAATGCGGTTGCTCGGCGCTTCCTCATTCCAGCCTTCCAGCAACGTTGGCGGGTAGGGGGTGAAATGCACGGCGTGAATCGCCATCGGTGCAGGTTGGTCAGCCGCATGGAGTATGCCTTTCAGGCGCAGTAGTTTTTCGCCGTGGGTTTGGCAGAGCTTTAAAATCACGGGTTTCAAATCACGCCAGTTGAGCGGACTGGGCAGAGTAACAGTGAAGCTGCTGATTTCGCCGTTGTGCGGCTTTTTAAGCAGGCTGGGTTTTTGTGGCGCACGCAGCCAGCGTTCCGGCTCGGCGCGTTTGCCGGTCGGGTCGAACAAGCCTACATCAATGATGAAATCGGGATCGATTTCACCGTGCTGTATTTTATGTTGTGTCGCGCCAGGATTTATGGCGATGAGTTTTTCTTTCAGTGCAGATAATTGTTCCGGCGTCGCCAGATCGGTTTTGGTCAGCAGCAGCACATCCGCCACCGCCGCCTGTTTACGCGCTTCTGCATTGTCTTCCAGCTGCTTCAGGCCGTAAATGCTGTCAACGGTGACAATCACGGCGTCCAGACGAAACACTGATTCAATCACAGGCTCATTCATGAGATTGGCCAAAATCGGGCCCGGATCAGCCATGCCGGTGGTTTCGATGACGATGCGGTTAAATTGCGGAATCGCCTGCAGCGCGCGTTTGAAAAACAAGTCGCGCATGGTGTCCGCCAGCTCGTTTTTTAAGCTGCAGCACACACAGCCGGAGCTTAATAACACCGTATTGTCGGCGATTTGCTCGCTATCGACTTGCGTAGCGAGAATGTGGTCCAGGCCTGCTTCGCCCAGTTCGTTGATGATGACAGCGCTGTCTTTCATCTGCGGATTGGCAAGCAAATGATTCAAAAGCGTGGTTTTGCCGGAGCCGAGGAAGCCGGTCAGCAGGGTAACGGGTATTCTTTTATCCATGTTTTGTATTTTATGCCAAGAGCCTGGCTGAAAGCACGGTAAAATAGCGTTTATGAATGTATTTTACGAAGAAGAAGGCCATTTTAAGGTGTCCTTTGTCATGACCGAGAATCCTGGCTCTATGCAGGTGGAATCACCTACGGGTAAACGCTCTAAAATCAAGTCGAACAGCGTACTGCTGCGGTTCGAGGATGCGCTGGATGGTTTTATGGAAGCGGCGCAGCGCGAAGCCGACGGTCTTGAAACGGAATTTTTGTGGGAATGCTGCGGCGAACCGGAGTTCGGGTTTGAGGATTTGGCGCAGGATTATTACGGCAAAAAGCCTAGCGCAATCGAAGCGGCAGCAACGGTTATCAAGCTGCACAGCGCACCGATGTATTTCTACCGCAAAGGCAAAGGGCGCTATAAAGCCGCACCCGCCGAAACGCTAAAACTCGCGCTTGCCGCGGTGGAACGCAAAAAACAACAGGCCGAGCAAATGGCGGCTTGGGTGGTTCAGCTGAATAATAAGCAATTGCCAGAAGGCTTTTCCAGTAAGGCTGACAGCCTGATTTATCATCCGGATAAAAACAGCCTTGAGTGGAAAGCGATTGATGAGGCCGCGCAGACCTCGGGCCGATTGGCGCTCGCTGTGATGCATGATTGCGGCTTAATCAAGAACGCACACGATTATCACCTTGGCGCTTTTCTGCGCGAGATGTTCAGCGATGGCACGGACTTTCCTGACTTTGATGTGCCGGTGATTCCACAAGACTTGCCACTGGCAAGCGCGGAATGTTTCAGTATTGACGATGCCACCACCACAGAGATTGATGACGCGTTCAGTCTGGAAACACTTAATAATGGCAATATCCGAGTGGGTATACATATCGCGGCACCAGCTTTGAGCGTGCTGCCAGAAACGCCTTTGGACGCCATTGTGCTCTCGCGACTTTCTACCGTGTATATGCCCGGCAACAAAATCACCATGCTGCCGGATAGCGTGGTGCAGCCGTTCAGCCTGGATGCGGGAGAAACCAGGCCAGCGCTGAGTCTGTATTGTGAAGTGACTCCTGAATTTGAGGTGATTGCGCACGAAACCAAAGTAGAACAAATTCGGATTGCCGACAATTTGCGGCATGATACCTTAGAACCTTTTTTCAATACGGAAACCTTATCCGAGGATAGCGGACATCCATATTGGTCGCGGCTCAAGTTTTTGTTTGATCTTGCAGAAACGCTGGAAAAGGCACGCGGTAAGTACGATCCCAACCGTGCGCCGCAAATAGATTTCAATTTTTATGTGACCGACGGAATTGTCAGCATCGTGTCGCGCGAACGTGGTTCTCCGATGGATAAAGTGGTGTCTGAGCTGATGATTCATGCCAACAGCCATTGGGGCGGCTTATTGAAGGAGGCTGGTTTTGCAGCGGTTTACCGCGCGCAAACGGGTGGAAAAGTGTTTATGACATCAAACGCAGAACCGCATCAGGGCTTAGGCGTGGCGCAGTATACCTGGTGTACCTCGCCATTGCGCCGCGCTGTGGATCTGATCAATCAGCGGCAACTGATTGCGATGCTGAAAGCAGCACCGGCGCCTTACAATGCGCAGGATGGCAAACTGAATGTCATTATCCGCAATTTTGATCAAACCTATAACGCTTACAGTGAGTTTCAAACGCGCATGGAGCGTTACTGGTGCTTGCAGTACCTGATTCAGAAGCAATTGACCGAAGTCACGGCGACGGTTTGGCGCGAGAACCTAGTGCGGATTGACGGCATGTTTTATATCACCAAAGTACCGAGCTTGCCCGAACTAAAGGTGGGGACAAAAGTGTTGCTGGAGATCAAGCATATAGACACTTTGCTGATGGAGCTGAATTGCAAGTTTAAGGGGGTTGTAGCGGCTGAACCGGTTGCAGTGGTTGAAGAGAATGTTGAGATTTAGCGGAAACATTTATGTTGAAGTTTGGTAGAAAGATTCATAAAAGTGTTGCTGATGACAGCATCGTCGAAGTCAGCGAAAGCAATGGCATCCGCTCGCTGTATTTAGGCTCGGTCACCATTCAGAGTAGCATGAGAGTCAGTGCGCCGTTTGCGCTCGAGCTGGCGTATTCGCGCGGCATGATGGGATTTCTGCTGTTTTCGGATAAGGTAAAAAACGTGCTGACCATTGGCTTGGGCGGCGGCTCCGTCCCCAAGTATATCCATGAATATTGCCCTGATATCAACCAGACTATTGTGGAAATTAACCCGCAAGTTATCAGAATCGCCCGTAGTCATTTTTATGTGCCAGAGAACGATGCAAGGCTCAATGTTATCGAAAGTGATGGTATAGCCTACCTGCTCAATCATACTAACAGTGCCGATGTGCTGATGATCGATGCCTTTGATAGTGTGGGCATTCCGCCCAATTTTTGCAGTCAGGATTTTTTTGACAGCTGTGAAGCCGCACTCACAAATCAAGGCATCTTTGCAATTAATCTATGGGGCAGCGATAAAAAATTTGATATTTACTTGCAGCGCATCGAGCAGTCTTTTGATAACAAAGTATTGATGCTGCCGACAGGCAGGCCGGGCAACATCGTCGTTTTTGGCTTTAAGCATGCACCGGATTTGCGTATCGTCAATTTGCATGCGCGTGCGAAAATGCTTGAGCATACGCACAAAATAGAATTTTTAAGTTTTTTAGAGAAACTGTGCGAACATAATCCCCATGACAACAAGCAGCTTTTTTAAGGTAGAAGAGAACGAATGAATCAATATTTTGCTACTTGTCCGCGTGGCCTGGAAGCCTTGCTGGTGAACGAATTGAAGCAAGGCAATGCAAAAGACATCACGCCTACCGATGGCGGTGTGGCTTTTGCCGGTGAGTTAAGTGTGTGTTATTACGCGAACTTGCATTCACGCATCGCCACACGTGTGCTGATGCAGGCAGGACGCGGAAAATATACGACGGAAGATGATCTATACCAGGCGGCGTACAAGCTCAATTGGCCAAACTGGTTTGATGTGAAGCATGATTTCATGGTGAAAGTCACCGGCGTAAAATGCCCGTTAAAAAGTCTGGAATTTGCCACGCTACGCATTAAGGATGCGGTGTGCGACAAGTTCAGGCAAGCTGTCGGTTCGCGTCCATATATTGACACCAAAACGCCGGCAGTGCGCATTCATGCTTATTTAACGGCGGATAGCTATCAGTTTTATGTGGATACTTCAGGTGATGCCCTATATCAGCGCGGCAACCGCAAGGCCAGTATCGAAGCGCCTTTGCGCGAAAACCTGGCTGCTGGTGTGTTGCAGCTTTCCGGCTGGAAAGCCGGGCAGCCGCTGCTGGACCCGATGTGCGGCAGCGGGACATTTTTGCTTGAGGCGGCAATGATGGCGCTGAATATTGCGCCAGGTCTAAAAAGGGGCTTTGGTTTTGAAAAACTCAAAAATTTTGAGTCCGACACATGGAAGAAAATTAAAAACGCCGCGCTGAAACAGGCGCAGCCCGCGACCTTCCAGAAAATATATGGAAGCGATTCTGATTTACGCGCAGTGCGCATCGCCAGGCAGAATCTAAGCGAAGCAGGCTTGCTGGAAGCCGTACAGTTGGCACAGACGGATATTACCGAAGTGATTCCGCCAGCGGATAATGGTGTGCTGGTAGCTAATCCGCCTTATGGCGTACGCATCGGCGAAGACGAAGAACTGGCGTTGCTTTACCCTAAAATGGGCGAGGCGCTGAAACGCAGATTTGCCGGGTGGAACACTTATTTTTTAACCAATGATATGCGGCTGCCAAAGCTGATGCGCCTGACCCCAAGCAAGCGCACGCCATTGTTTAACGGACCGCTGGAATGCCGGTTGTTTGAAATTAAGATGGTGGCTGGAAGCAACAGAAAACAAGGACTTTAGTCCGAAGTTTCAGTGGAGACTAACCTTTAGGTTATGTCGAAACTAAAATAGTTAAATCGTAAGGAGAATATCATGACAGACTCTTTGGTTGATTTAAGAGCGCGTATTAATGCGTTTGTCGCCGAGCGTGACTGGGCGCAGTTTCATACGCCAAAAAATCTGGCGATGGCGATGATTGTTGAAGCGGCGGAACTGGTTGAGCAATTTCAATGGGATACACCGCAAGAAAGTCAGCAATTATCACCCGAAAAACGTGAAGCGGTAGCGCATGAACTGGCGGATACGTTTGTGTATTTGCTCAGAATCGCCGAAGTGCTGAAAATTGATTTGATAGATGCGACTAACAGGAAAATAGAACTGAACGCGCAGAAGTACCCGGTTGAAAAAGCGCGAGGCAGCAATGCTAGATATACGGAATATTTATAGGGGCGATTTAAAAACTGCTCCCACAAAAAAGCCAGCGTTAAGCTGGCTTTTTATTTTAAATAACTTGATTATTTTAATGCAGCAAGCGCAGCATTATAGTTAGGTTCCTGCGTAATTTCCGGCACCAGTTCAACATATTTAACGACGTTGTTCTCATCTAGAACAATGACAGCACGGGCACACAAGCCAGCCAGTTTGCTGGTAAATAGCAACACACCGTAATTCATTAAAAAATCACGGCCTCGCATGCTGGATAAGTTCACGACATTCTCGATGCCTTCTGCTGCGCAAAAACGTGTTTGTGCAAAGGGCAGATCGGCTGATACATTTAATACTACGGTGTTAGCCAGGCTTGCGGCATGCTTGTTGAATGTGCGGACTGAGGTGGCGCAGGTGGGCGTATCGATACTAGGAAATATGTTCAATACTTTACGCTTGCCCGCATAGGTATCTAAGGTGACGTCTGCAAGCGCCTTATCGACTAACGTGAAATTTGGCGCAGTGCTGCCAATTTTAGGCAGGTTGCCAGCAACCTCTACTGGATTGCCTTTGAGCGTAACGGAGCTAGACATGATTTTCCCCTTTTTTAATTATAAAAACCAAGTAACCATCATAAAACAAAAAATACCATTTAGAACAGATGCTTCCAAATTTATGTTATCAGTTTAATATTATCAATACAAAAACATTACGTCACTAAATTCTCGCTCAAATAGCCAATGGTCATGGTCTGGTTATGAAGCACGCTATCGGTGGTGTTTGGGCGCGGTGCAAGTTCGCCATAAGAGTAGAAGCCAGTGACGCTGGTTTGCGGCCCTAAAATTTGCTGCACCAGTTTCACTTCATCTACAACCTGTTCCGCCATGACACCTTTGCGGCCCACACAGCTCACACATACGGCCAATCCAGGCTGGTTGGTCTTGTTCGCGCTCAGGCCGTCCATCACCAGATTAGCAGCGCCGCCTGCGCCTTCCACCAGTCTGTCATGGTTGGTCTGGCACAGCCGCACCGTTTCACCTTCTTCAACATTGCCCGCAAAGGTCAGACTATTTTTATTGCTGTCGATAGCCAGCAGCGTGCGAATTTTTTCAACATCCCGCTTGCCTTCTTCAATCACTGCAAGCGGAAACTTTAAGCCGGTGCCAGGCAGGCCGCGGGCAAACGCCTCACCAATATACATTCTGTACAGCGGCAATGCGGGTTTTCCGTCCAGTTCGAGCACCACGTTTTTCTCAGATTTGGTCACTTTGCGCGGCGGGCCATAAGGCTTCCAGCCGCCAAGCGCACCGCTGGAGGTGATGAGCGCGTTGCCATACAAGCCAACGGCAATCACCTGGTTGTCAGAAATAGTATCGTTAAAAAGTTGCAGCGTTTTTACAAAAGCACCCCCGTCACCGGCCAAGCCGCCTACAATGGGGATGTCGCCCAGCACACTTTGAAAACCTTTCAATAATTCCGAGCCGTTGACGTTCAGGCCGTCTGAAATTACCAGAACAGTCCGCAAACCATCTGACTTCAGCTGTTTTGCCAGGCTGGCAGCGGCTTCGAATGAGCTTTGCATGCCAGACATTTTGGTTTGCGCAACGCGTTGGATGGTTTTTTCCCATTGGATGGCGGTGATCTGAATGCTGTCATCGAATACGCCAGCCGGGCTAATCTCGCCCGATGTGGTACAGCCTACCAATTGTGCGGCGGGATAACGTGATTTTAAAAAACCTTGTAATTTGCCTTCAGAGAATCTTTTTACCGAGCCGAATACCAAGACCAGATTGGCGCTGGGAAGTGGTGATGCACCAGGCAAATCCTTTAATGCCATCTTTGAATCTACGGACTCTTGTCTAATAATCATTGTTGCAGGTTCCTACTAAATATGTATCGAATAATTCAGAGCCAAATTCTTTGCATTAGGCTGTCAAGCCGACTTTATTGTTGTTAAAGTATATTATTACAAATATTATGTAAGTGTTGCAAATTATTTCAGAAAATGTAATATTTGTAAGCGTAAAAGAATAAAATCATTTAAAAATATCAGCAAAAATACATTTTTAAAGATTGTTTGTAATGAGGCAATGTTAAAGCATATAAATTTATTTATATGTCAGGGGAGTATCAAGTGGCGCAAGCGAATTTAGCCGGTACAAAAGTTATGGTCATTGACGACAGCAATACGATACGCCGCAGCGCAGAGATATTTCTTAAAACAGCAGGCTGTGAAGTGATTCTGGCAGAAGATGGTTTTGATGCGCTGGCCAAAATTGCCGACCTGCATCCGCAAGTGATTTTTGTGGATATCATGATGCCGCGCCTGGATGGCTACCAGACCTGTTCACTGATTAAGCGCAATGCAAAATTCAAATCCACCCCTGTAATTATGTTGTCCAGTAAAGATGGTTTATTCGACCGCGCGCGCGGGCGGATGGCGGGTTCTGATCAATATTTAACCAAACCGTTTACTCAAGATACTTTGATTAATGCGGTAAATACTTACATCAATAAATAATGTTTTTGGAGAGCCGTAATGGCCATTAATAAAATCTTAATCGTGGATGATTCTGCAACAGACCGGTTTTATCTAACTGAGTTGCTGGAGGAACTGGGTTTCCAAGTCGTCGCGCTGGAAAGCGGTGAGGCGTGTGTGGAAAAGGCTGCTGGCATTATGCCGGATCTCATCATCATGGATATCATCATGACCGGATTAACAGGTTTTCAGGCGACGCGCACACTGACAAAAGACCCGGCGACCACCGAAATCCCCGTGATTTTATGTTCCGGCAAACTGCAGGTGACCGATCTCTCCTGGGCAGGGAAAATGGGTGCCAAAGCGTGTGTTCAGAAGCCAATTTCTAAAGATGAGTTGAAAGTAATTATTGAGAAACTGGGTTAAGGCTCAATTTTTGGCGCAGTTTTTTGAGAATAAAACATGGCGAAAGAATCACAGTTAAGAGAATACCAATCCAGCATTCTAGCCAGGCTGGAGAATGCAAAAAAAGCAGGCGCAGAAGCGCCGGCAGGCTATTTGGGTGTAGTGATCGGCAGCAAAAACGTATTGGTAAGTCTGCAGGAGATTTCTGAAACCCTGCCTATTATGGATATTCACCGTGTACCTATCGTGAAGCCTTGGTTTTTAGGCGTGGCCAATGTACGTGGCGTATTGTACGCCATTAATGATTTGGCACAGCTGCTGGAAAATACGTTTACTGTCATATCATCCAACGCGCGGCTATTGTTAATGAGTGATGCGGTGACATCGAATGTAGCGTTTGTGGTCGACAAGATGATAGGTTTGCGCAAGCTGGATGAAATGAAATTGCGCGATGAAATTGCAGAAGAAACTATATGCTTGAAAGCCCAAATCTACCAGGATGAGGAAAATCGCGTCTGGCATGTGCTGGATTGCGATAAGCTGGTGAACTCCAAAGAGTTTGCAACACCTTATATGGTTTGAGATATGGTTGAATTGTTAATTGGTGTTAAATTGTTGTGTGCATAATTCAGGCGTTATATTGAATGACGCTAAATTATAACGAGAAGTTAAAGGGATCATAAAATGGCACTGAATATTAAAGAGTTACCTGCAAAAATTAAGCAGATGTTTTCCGGAAAAGCCGACAGCAGCGCGGCTGGCGGAAGTGTAAGCCGCCGTCAAATCTACATCCCTATGATTGGTCTGCTTGTTTTTATTGCCTTGGCGTTCTATGTGATTAACCAGGTACGGATCAATGGTCCTGTATATGCTCAATTAAAAGCGAATGATAATCTTAGGGCAGATATCTTGCCGCCACCGTTATACGCCGTGGATGCGTTTGCGGCAGCGAATGCAGCTTTTGTGGCAGCATCAAATAACGATATAGAGCTGCGTGACAAAAGATTGGCCGAGGTAAATAAGGCAGAGGCAGCATTTAAAACCCAAGCCGAATATTGGAAAAAAAACATTCAAGCCGACACCATGAGCGGGCCGTTTCAGGAAGTGATTAAATCGAACGAGAACTTTTATCGAATTTTTAACAAGGACTTTATCCCAGCTATTAATCTGGGTGCCGTTGCAGCGGCCAAACCGCTGGGTGATCTGGCAGTTGCCTACGATGCAAACAGGCTGAGAGTAAATGCATTGGTTGCTGAACTGGAAAAAGAAATCGATAAATCGAATGAATCAACCAGCTTGCTACTGAAAACAGTGTTAACGGCGCTGGCGTTATTAGGCTTGCTGATTTTGGCCTCGATCTGGTTTTTTGGGATGCGTCAGGCGAAAACGATTGACAGTGCGCTGATGAGGCTGGAAAACGATGGCCAGCAGAACCAGATGGCGGTATTGAATCTACTGGATGAAATGGGTGATCTGGCGGATGGTGACTTAACCGTACGCGCGGAAGTGAAAGAAAATATTACCGGTGCTATTGCAGACTCCATTAACTATACCATCGACAGTCTGCGAGACCTGGTAACAGAGATTAACCGTGCTTCTGAGCAAGTAAACACTGCCACTGGGGTAGCGCAAGCGACATCCGTTTCGTTGTTATCTGCTGCTGAAAAGCAGGCGCAGCAAATTACAGAAACTACTGATGCGGTAAGTAATATGACGCGGTCTATCCTTGAGGTGTCTACCAACGCCAGCCAGGCTTCACAGGTGGCGCAGCGCTCGCTGCAAGCTGCTACGCAGGGTTCGCAGGCGGTACAGAATACCATCGCCGGTATGAACGATATCCGGGAGCAGATTCAGGAAACCTCGAAACGTATTAAACGACTGGGTGAAAGCTCGCAGGAAATTGGCGAGATTGTGGAACTGATCTCGGACATTACCGAACAAACCAACATTTTGGCGTTGAATGCAGCAATTCAGGCTGCCTCGGCGGGCGAGGCAGGCCGAGGCTTTACCGTGGTTGCGGAAGAGGTGCAGCGCTTGGCGGAACGTTCATCAGAAGCGACCAAGCAGATTGGTGCGATTGTAAAAACTATTCAGACCGACACCCATAGCGCGGTGGCGGCGATGGAGAAGAGTACGGAGGGTGTTGTGGAAGGTGCAAAACTTTCTGATGCGGCGGGTAAGGCGTTGACCGAGATTGAAACTGTTTCCAACAGTTTGGCGCGTTTGATTCAATCAATATCTGCAGCAACCGAGGCGCAGACCCAGGTGGCTTCTACTGTGACCAAAAATATGCAGCAAATTCAGGAAATTACATCGTTAACTACTAAGGGTACAAAATTGACGGCAGATTCGGTAGGACAATTGACCAAGCTGTCGGAAGAACTACGCGATTCGGTTGCAGGCTTTAAACTGGCTTAAATTACACCTTGAAATTGTTAAAGATTGCTGGAGTGAATTAGGTGGCAGAAAATTTTGATAGCGGCCCGTTAAGCTGGGTTAAAGACCAGATCAATCAACTGCTTGACTCAGTTTTGGAAAACGTCAATTCAGTACGCGGCAATGTTCATGACACCTCTTCGATGCGCTTTTCGCAAACTAGTCTTTATCAGGCTTCGGGCGCGCTGGATATGGTGGGTTTGGAGGGCTGTAAGCGTTTTTGCAGCGAGCTGGAAAAATTAGCCGGAAAACTTGAGAAAAAAACCATCAATGCCACACCAGAAATTATCGATGCGTTCAGCAAGGCCGTAAGAACACTGCAGTCCTATTTGCAGGAACTGCTCAATGGCTCCCCCGATATTCCTCTGCGTTTATATTCTGCGCTAAGTCCAATTGTGGCTGCTCAGGGTGAAACGCTGGAAGAAAGCGAGTTGTTTTTCCCAGACACTACAAACAGCGCGCCTAAAGACAATCCAAGCAGACAGTTAACAGAAGCGGAGTACGCGGGTTTTATAGTTGAGCAGCGCATGACTTATCAAAAATCGCTGCTGAACTGGCTGCAAACTAGACAGATCGGCGCTTTGGAGGCTATGACTGCAGCGGTAAGCAATGTAAGCCAGGCGCAGCAAAAAACCAGCAATAAAACCCTTTGGTGGGCGGCAAGTGCGTTCACTGAATCGCTGGAACAAAAAGAAATCGCAGAAAACCAAGGCGCAAAACGGTTGTGTAGAAAACTGGATCAGGAACTGCGCCTGTTTGCAGATGGTGTGAGTAAGCCGCATAGCAACCTTCTGCGTGATATTTTGTATTACGTGGCGATTAGTGATGTTGACAAAGCAAACGTGCGCAAGGTTAAAGAGGTGTTCGAGCTTGATCAGTTGATTGATAAAAAAACATCAGTGGATTTTGCCGGAACTGGTGTCGATGCGGATGAAACAGCACGGGTGCAGCAACTGATCGATGAGCTGGATCAACTGAGAGAATTATGGGATGAGGTGTCAGGCACTATCGACTTTACCAAGGTCGATGTAAACGCGGGCCGTACGCAGGTACCTTTGGATAATGTATTAATTACCAGGTTTTCAGACGTGCTGGCTGCCAGCTGTACAATCGCGCAAAATTTAAGGCATACAGGGCTTGCTGACGTTTATTCGGCATTGCAACAAGCCAGCAACACGTTGCGTGATGACGCAAGCAAAGTGAACCACGCAGCATTGATCGAGGTGGCCGCAGCGCTTAATTTGATTGAAGACTCGCTTAAGAATTATCAATATATGGATTCAGACAAGATACATAATTTACGTTCTGAAGTGCAGCGCCTTGAATCAATCTCATCCGGTGAAGTTTACGGCAAACTTGAAGCGGACAGGGCAGAAGCGCTGGATCGCGATACGGTCAAGACGGTTGTCGCGCATGTTAAAGAGTCGCTTAAAACAATTGAGCAGGCACTGGACAGCTATTTCCGTCACCCTGCGGAAAAAGCCCCGTTAATGCTTACGCTTCAGCCGCTGAAACAGGTTTTTGCAGTGTTTGATATGCTGGGCATGCCTACGCCGGCAGACATCGTGAATGCGTGTGACAGTCTTGTTCGGCACTTTCAGCAAGCTGATTATGTGACAAATCAAGCCCATTTTGAACTGGTGGCGGAGAGCCTGAGCATGATAGGCCTGTATGCGGACGAATTGCCGAAAACTCGCCCCGAATCTGAGCAGGCGCTTGAAGGTGCATTGCAGCGCTTAAATAATACCCTCGCAGAAGCTGGCCTGGAAAAAACGGAAAGCGAGGCGCAGATTAAAGCGGTTTCAGCAGTCCTCGCCGATGTGACAGTCATGGAAACGGTTGAAAGCCTAGCTGCGAAAGAAGCAGAGCAGGCCGTGAGTCCAGCTATTGCGGATGGTGCTGGCGTAGTTGACCGGGCATTTGATTCTGAGCTGCTGGATATTTACCTTACAGAGGCCGAAGAGGTGCTGGCGCATATTGCACAGAATTGTCAGGCTTTGCGCGTAAATGCAACAGACCGCGAAGCTTTGGTAGAAGTTCGGCGCAGTTTCCATACATTGAAGGGCAGCGGCCGCACAGTGGGCTTAAATGCGCTGGGTGAGATCGCTGGCAAGGTCGAGTTCTTCCTGAATGGTGTGCTTGATAAAAAATCCATGCTAAACCCTCAGCAAATCGTTTCGATTGAACAGATTGCAGCCGCTTATGCGGGATGGATGGCTGATCTGCGTGCAAATGGCCAGGTGAACGTAAACCAGGAGGCTTGGTTTACCCGTATTGTCTTACTTTCGAGCGAAGGCGAAAAACCAAGCGCCAAGCCAGCGAAAAAACCGGACGCACAGGTGCTAATTGGCGGTACACGCAAATTGAGCCGTGCACTGTATGATATTTTTATCAACGAAAGCATGCAAAACATTACGTTGCTGGAGCAGGAAGCTGCCAAACTCGCAGCAGACAGCAGCCTGCAGCCTTCCGCAGGGACGAGGCGTGCAGTTCACACCTTGGCCAGCAATGCCCTCGCTACAGGCTTCAAGCCCATGGGCGAATTGGGCCGCGCCCTGGAAAACTGGCTGGATGCAGTCAGTGCGACTTGGTCCCCGCGGTATCTGGAGCTTTATACCAATACCGTAAAGTCATTGGCGAATATGTGGCAAAAAATTTCTGAGCTGCGTAACCCACGTTCAGCGCATGCCTTGATTAAGGTGCTTAACCTAGCGGCCCAGCAGACAGCGCAGAATAAAGAGCCTTCTGTCGAGCTTGTTGAAATTCCGCAGCAGGAAGAAACCGTTGCCATGATTGCTGCAGAGACTGCAGAAGCTCCGTTGGTTCAGGAGATTATGGAAGAGACAAATCCTGAGCAGGTAGCAGATATCGACGTAAAGCTGGTTACCGAAAGCATGCCTTACCAGGCGCCAGGTGCGCATGATGCCACGCCGGTTAACCAAGAACTGCTCACCATGTTTATCGAAGAGGCACGTGAAATTCTGCCTGAAATCGGCGCTGAATTGCGTGCATGGCGGACAAGTCCTAAACAGACGGATCATCCGGATGCATTGCAGCGTGCCTTACATACCCTTAAAGGCAGCGCGCGCATGGCAAGTCAATCAACTCTTGGCGATGCGGTACATGAGCTGGAAGATCACGTGATGCGCTCACTCAAGCGCAGAAATGAAGTAATCGATTTTGAAGGCATGTTTGTTGAGCTGGATAAAATCGGTAGTCATTTTGAAGCAATATTAAGTCACATCCCGAGTCAGGCAATTGATCAGGGCCAAGAGAAAGCTACGGTTCCCGCAGGCCGTGCCACCGACAGAAAAGCCCAATTCCTGCGCATGCGGGCGGATACGCTGGACAGGCTTATCAACGATGCGGGTGAAATTTCTATTATCCGTTCACGTTTGGACAGGGAGCTGGCAAACTTTAAGCAGTCGTCCAATGATTTAACCGAGAGCGTGACACGTTTGCGTACTTATTTGCGCGAGCTGGAAATCGAGGCAGAAACGCAATTGCAATCCCGCATGAATGTGTTGCAGGAAACCCACGAAACTTTTGACCCGCTTGAATTTGACCGGTTTACGCGCCTGCAGGAACTTACCCGGATGATCGCTGAAAGCGTGAATGACGTAGCGACCATTCAGCATGGCTTGCTTTCGAATCTGGACCAATCCGAAGCGGCTTTGCAACAGCAAAGCCGCATGAACCGCGATTTGCAGCAAAGCTTGCTTAGTGCGCGTATGCTGCCGTTCAGGCAAATTACGGAACGTCTGCAACGTATCGTGCGGCAAACTGCACGCGAACTTAAAAAACCGGTGGATCTGGAAATTGACGGCGAAGCCACGGAAATCGACCGTAGCGTACTGGATAAACTGGGGGCTCCGCTGGAGCATCTGTTGCGCAATGCGGTGGCGCACGGTATCGAATCTCCATCCGAGCGCCTGAAGTCAGGCAAGGCCGAAACCGGTTCGATCAAACTCCGGGTGCGTCAGGAAAATGACGAAATCAGTATCATTGTGAGCGACGATGGCGCCGGCATCAATCTGCAGCGTGTTAGAGAAAGAGCAATCAAGAACAGAATGCTGGATGCGAATGCAGAGGTGGGTGAGCAAGCATTGATGTCGCTCATCTTTGAACCGGGATTTTCTACCGCCGAGCGAGTTTCTCAAATTGCAGGCCGAGGGGTCGGTCTGGATGTCGTGCGCAATGACGTCAGCGGCTTGGGCGGCCGTGTAGATTTGAACAGTGAGGCTGGCAAAGGCACAACCTTCAATGTGCATTTGCCAGTCAGGCTTTCGGTAGCCCATGTGCTGGCAGTGCGCTCTGGCCACGAGATTTATGCGTTACCGGTGGCCATGATTGAGCAGGCGCAAAAAATCAAGCGGCTGGATTTGATTAACGCTTACAAAGCTGGTGAAATCAAATGGGCGGATAAGCAATATCCGCTGCATTATTTATCCAAGCTGCTGGATCATCAGGAGCATCAGCCAGAAGATCATGCCTATATTTCTGTGCTGCTGCTGCGCAGCGGCTCATATAGTATTGCTTTGCATGTGGATGAGGTGATTGGCAACCAGGAAGCGGTCATGAAGCCTATTGGCGCCCAGCTGGCACGTGTGCCGGGTATCGTGGGAGCGACTGTGGCGGGTGACGGCAGTATCGTGCTGATTATCAATCCTGTGCAATTGGCGAATCGAGAAGATCTGGCGGTAGGCAGCGTCGTGGTAAAAACAGCTAAAGCCAAAGCGCCCAAAATGATTGCCAAACAACGCATATTGGTGGTGGATGATTCACTCACCATGCGTAAAGTCCTGAGTCGCTTGCTGGAGCGCGAAGGCTTTGAAGTGCTGGTTGCAAAAGATGGTATGGATGCGATGCAGCTCTTGCAGGAAATCACACCGGATGCGATTCTAACCGATATCGAAATGCCGCGGATGGATGGCTTTGGTTTAGCACGTAATATTCGTGATGATGCGCGTACCACCAATACGCCGCTGATTATGATCAGCTCACGTACCGCGGATAAGCATCAAAACCTCGCCAGAGAAATTGGGGTCGACGCCTTTTTCGGCAAGCCTGTACAAGATGATGATTTGATAGGTAAAATTAACGATCTGCTGGCTTCTAGACGCGTCCTGCATTAATTGACGCTGCAGTATGCCCATCGCAAACTGCTAGAATTATTTAAAAATCTTGGTGGTTTTTTTGTCTGAATAAGGCACCATTTTTTTTGCATGCAGGTAAAATAGCTGTATGCAAGATCCCGTTCAAAATCCAGCCGAAAATTCAGAAATACTCAGCCCACAGTTTGTTCACTTGCGCTGCCACAGCGAATACTCAATTGTGGATGGCATTGTGCGGATTGACGATTATATCGTTGCGGCCAGTAAAGATGCCATGCCGGCCGTGGCGCTTACCGACCTAAGCAATTTATTCGGCGCGATTAAATTTTATAAGACCGCGCGTTGGCGCGGCGTTAAGCCGATTCTGGGTTGCGAGCTTTGGCTGGAAAATACCAGCAACCGTGATCAGGCGTTCCGCATTTTATTGCTGGTGCAAACCAGTGCAGGTTATCTCAAATTATGCCAACTCATCAGCAAAGCCTATCTCGAGAATCAATACAGGGGCCGTGCCGAGATCAAGCAGACCTGGCTGGAACAGGCCGATGGCTTGATCCTCATCTCTGGCAATGCGCAGAGTGACATCGGGACTGCATTGAATGCAGGAAATGCAAAACTGGCGTTGCAGCTGGCTGCCTCATGGTCGAATATGTTTCCTGAACGCTTCTATATCGAGCTGCAGCGGACAGTCGATCCTAAAGATCATCCCGCACAGGAAATTCTAATCAGCAACGCCTTAGACCTGGCCAGCCAGTGCGATTTGCCAGTGGTCGCCACGCACCCCATCCAGTTTATCAGCCCGGATGATTTCAAGGCGCATGAGGCGCGCACCTGCATTGCCGAAGGCTATATGCTGGCGGATACGCGTCGTCCCAAAAACTTCACGCCACAGCAATATTTTAAATCGCAGGCGCAAATGTGCGAATTATTTGCAGACATTCCCGAAGCGCTTGCCAATTCGGTCGAGATTGCCAAACGCTGCAATTTAACACTCACTCTTGGCAAGAATTATCTACCTAATTTCCCCACGCCCAACCAGGAAAGCCTGGATGCTTATCTGATCCAGCAATCGGAAATCGGGCTGGAAGCGCGTCTGCAGACATTGTACCCAGATGCGGAGGCGCGCGAAGCCAAGCGGAAAGTATATGCAGCTAGGCTGGAGTTTGAATGCAAAATCATTAACCAGATGGGCTTTGCGGGTTATTTTTTAATTGTGGCCGATTTTATCAACTGGGCGAAAAATAACGGTGTGCCGGTCGGGCCTGGCCGTGGATCAGGTGCTGGTTCCCTGGTGGCGTATAGCCTTAACATTACCGATCTCGATCCGCTTAGATACAACCTCCTGTTCGAGCGCTTCTTGAACCCGGACCGTGTTTCCATGCCCGACTTTGATATCGATTTCTGCATGGATGGGCGTGATCGCGTCATTGATTATGTTAAGCAAAAATATGGTCTGGATGCCGTTTCGCAAATTGCCACCTTCGGTACCATGGCCGCTAAGGCGGTGATCCGTGACGTTGGCCGAGTGCTGGATTTGCCGTTTAATTTTGTGGATGGCATTGCCAAACTGATCCCGCTGGAGCTTGGCATTACGCTGGAATCCGCACTCGAAAAAGAACCGCAACTGCAGGAAAGAAGAGAGGCGGAGGAAGAGGTAGCTGAACTGCTCGAGCTGGCACTGCGGCTGGAAGGCTTGGTGCGCAATGTGGGGATGCACGCGGGCGGCGTGCTGATTTCACCGGGCAAGATTTCTGATTTTTCACCGATTTATTGCCAGGCCGATGGTGGTAGCCTGGTGAGCCAGTACGATAAAGATGATGTAGAAGCGGTCGGGCTAGTGAAGTTCGACTTTCTGGGCTTGCGCACGCTAACTATTCTGGAGCTAGCGCTTGAAAATGCCAACAAACAGCGCATCGCTGCAGGCCAAGCCCCGCTTGCCTTCCAGAGCATGCTTTTGGACGACAAAGCAACCTTCAATCTGCTTAAAACGGCGAATACCACAGCGGTGTTCCAGCTGGAATCGCGTGGCATGAAAGACATGCTGAAGCAAGCCTTGCCTGATTGTTTTGAGGACATTATCGCCTTGGTGGCGTTGTACCGCCCAGGCCCAATGGACCTGATTCCGGATTTCTGCCGCCGCAAGCACGGCAAGCAGAGGGTAGAATATCCGCATCCGGCGACCGAACCTATCCTGAAAGAGACCTACGGCATCGCTGTGTATCAAGAACAGGTCATGCAAATTGCGCAGGTGGTGGCAGGATACAGCCTGGGCGGAGCTGATCTGCTGCGCCGCGCCATGGGCAAAAAGAAGCCTGAGGAAATGGTGGCGCAACGTGCCATATTTACCGAAGGCGCGCTTAAAAATGGTTTAACCGAGCGCCAGGCCAATGAATTGTTTGACTTGCTGGAGAAGTTTGCCGGTTACGGGTTTAATAAGTCACACGCCGCTGCCTACGCCTTGGTGGCGTATCAGACGGCTTACCTGAAAGCGCATTATCCTGCCGCGTTTCTGGCATCCACCATGTCGGCAGACATGAACAACACAGACAACATCCACAGCTTCTTTGATGATTGCGTGCCGAATAAAGTTGAGGTGCTGCCGCCCGATATCAATCAAAGCGGTTACCGCTTTGAGCCGCTCAACAATACGCAAATATTATATGGACTGGGGGCGGTGAAAGGCACGGGACTGGCCGCAATCGATGTGATTCTGGCTGCGCGCGAACAGGATGGCCCATTTAAGGATCTGTTTGATTTTTGTGCGCGCCTTGATCTGCGCAAGGTAAATCGCCGCGTGATTGAATCTCTCATCCGTGCCGGCGCGTTTGATAAGCTGGAGCCGAACCGTGCTGCATTGCTGGCGGGTGTTGGCATGGCGATTGCCGCAGCCGAGCAATCCAATCATCATGCAAACCAGAACAGTCTGTTCATCGAAACGGCGGAAACCAAACAAGCGCTGCCGAAAGTTCCCGACTGGTCCCCAGATCAGGCTTTGATAGAAGAAAAAGCTGCGCTGGGTTTTTATTTAAGCGGACACCCTTTTTTAAGCGCGAGAGACGATGTAAGTCAGTTTGTGCGCGGCACATTGGCTGATTTGGTGCCGCAGGAGCAGCCTAAGTTATTGGCGGGCATTGTGGCAGGGGTGCGCATTCGCATGACGCAGCGCGGTAAGATGGCAATCGTGACGATTGATGATGCGGTCGCCAGGGTGGATGTAGTGGTGGGTAGCGAGTTGCTCAATCAGTACGCACATTTGATTAAAGAAGACCAATTGTTGGTGATTGAAGGACGCGTGAGCCATGATGAGTTTTCGGGAGGAAACCGTGTCAATGCACGCAAGCTGTATGATTTAGCTTCGGCGCGCAGCGCTTATGCCAGCATGCTTAAAATATCCTGCAATGGACAATCGGATGCTGCAAAACTTACAACGATATTAAGCCCGTACCGTAAAAAAACGGCAGAACCGGATAAAAAGTTGTGCCCGGTTAAAATTGAATATCATAACAGTCAGGGTCAGGCCAGCCTGATGCTGGGCGATGCCTGGCGCGTGGAACTGCAGGATGAATTATTGCAAAATCTTCATGCATGGTTATCAAAAGAAAACGTAAAAATCCTTTATAATTAGCGCACTTTGTATTTAATGCATGACACGAGATGAAGGCCAGAAATGAAAGTTAGCTATTTGGATTTTGAGCAAGGCATCGCGGATCTGGAAAAGCGCATTGATGCGCTGCAGGTATCGCATGACGATCATGACGATTTGGATATTTCCAAAGAGCTTGAACAATTGCAGAAAAAAAATAAAAAACTGCTCGAAGATACCTATAAAAACTTGAACGCATGGCAAATCTCGCAAGTGGCGCGCCATCCGCAGCGCCCTTACACGCTTGACTACATCAGCAATTTGTTCACTGATTTTGAGGAACTGCACGGCGACCGCGCATTTGCTGACGACCCAGCGATTGTAGGCGGTATTGCACGTTTTGAAGGCACACCAGTGATGGTGATCGGCCACCAAAAAGGGCGTGATGTCAAAGAACGCCAGTACCGTAATTTTGGCATGCCGCGCCCGGAAGGCTACCGCAAAGCCTTACGCCTGTTCCGCTTGGCCGAAAAATTCGGTCTGCCGATTATTACGCTCATTGATACACCGGGCGCTTACCCCGGTATCGGCGCGGAAGAACGCGGCCAATCCGAAGCCATTGCCAGAAATCTCTATGTGATGGCCGAACTTAAAACACCGATTCTCGGCGTGATTATCGGCGAAGGCGGCTCGGGTGGCGCACTGGCGCTGGGTGTAGTGGATCAGTTATTAATGATGCAATATTCCACTTATTCGGTGATTTCGCCTGAGGGCTGTGCTTCGATCTTATGGAAAAGCGCCACCAAGGCGCCAGAGGCCGCAGAAACATTGGCGATTACGGCAGATCGTTTGAAGGACTTGGGGTTGGTGGATGTGATTGTCAGCGAGCCTTTGGGCGGCGCGCACCGCGATGTGGATACCACCATGCAATCGCTGCGCCGTGCGCTAAAAAGCGAGCTCGCGGCATTGCAAAAGAAAAACACCGATAAGCTACTCGCTGCGCGTTATGAGCGTTTAATGGGTTATGGCAAGTTCAAAGAAACTGCCAGCAAATAAAACTCTTCAATATCAGCTTAAAACTTTTTTAGCTGATATTTTTTTAAGCCAAAGTTTAGTAAATCCTAAGCTGGTTGTCGGCTTCAGTGGCGGCCTGGATTCATGTGTGTTGATACATTTACTTGCCGAATGTCGTCAAACTCTCCCGTTTCAATTACAAGCGCACCATGTGCACCATGGCCTGAGCCCTAATGCGGATGCGTGGGCTGATTTTTGTCAAGGTGTCAGCAGTAAACTGAATATTCCATTCACGCTATCAAAAGTCGAAATCAATAGAAACAGCGGCACAGGCCTTGAGGCGGCTGCCCGCGAGGCACGTTATAGGGTGCTGCAGGCCTCGGGCGCTGATTTTATTTGCCTGGCACATCATCAGGATGACCAAGCCGAAACTTTATTGCTGCAGCTAGCGCGGGGCGCAGGTGTGAAGGGGCTGGCAGGCATGGCTGGCCTGAATAAAAAGTTGCTGCGGCCTCTGCTGGATGTATCTAGAGTAGACTTAGAGCGTTATGCCAAGCAGCATCAATTGGCATGGATTGAAGACGAAAGTAACATTGATACCAAATTTGACAGAAACTTTATGCGGTATGAAGTGCTGCCAAAATTAGAAAAAAAATATCCCGCTATCAGGCAGACCATTAGCCGTGCTGCACAGCACATGGCGGAAGCCGATATGCTGCTGGACGAGCTGGCTGAAATGGATGTGACAAATTGTCAATCAAGCCAACATGACAGCAGACAATTAGCACTCCAGCCACTTGCGGCATTAAGCGCTGTACGCATTAAGAATGCACTGCGCTGGTGGCTGGCACAGCATGTTTGTGATATGCCAAGTGCCGCGCAGTTGCAGCAAATTTCGCAGCAATTGCTTCATGCCAAAGCTGACGCCAACGTAAAAATAAAAGTGTCTGCAGACCTTATTCTACGGCGCTTTCATGGCTGTGCCTATTTGGTTAAGAATATGCCTGAGAATGCTGAAAATGATGCCCGCAGTACTTTCAGCCTTGTGTGGCAAGGTGAAAAAATGATTATTTTACCCGACCTATCACGCTTATTTTTTTGCGAAAAACTAGGGGAAGGTATTGCCATGCGGCATGTTGAAAATGGTCAATTAAGCATTCGTTATCGTCACGGTGGTGAGACTTTAAAGCCTAAAGAAAATCGCCCAAATCGCAGCCTAAAAAGTTTATTTCAAACCTCACAAGTCCCACCTTGGCAACGCGAGCGCTTGCCTTTGCTGTTTTTAAATGATGAACTCTGCATGCTGCCTAACATAGCAATGACGGCCGCGCTTAAAGCCAAACCTGATGAATTAGGTTTGTTTATTGAGTGGCAAGACAACAAAGTCATTTAATTAAGCAAGTTAACTAAAAAAACCTTTACCAGCACCCCCCATAAATATTTGCTTATAGTGCTTTATTTTCTCAGTATTTTATTGAGTTCTGGCCATACGTTTTCTAATATTTTGGCCTGGGCAGCGGCTGTGGGGTGCAATCCATCGGCTTGAATTAAATCTGGGTTGCCAGCCACACCTTCTAGCAAAAAGGGTACTAGTGCTGCACCATGTTTTTTGGCTAGAGTTCGGTAATTTTCGCTAAATTGTCGGCTGTACTTTAGGCCGTAATTGGGTGGTATTTTCATGCCAATTAGCAATACTTTAGCCTTAGATTTTTTGGCTTGTTGAATCATGGTCTCTAGATTGTTGTGGGTTTCAGAAGCATTTAAACCACGTAGGCCGTCATTTCCACCCAGTTCAATTAGCACAAAGTTGGGTTTCTGCAGTTTTAACATATTGGCAAAACGGCTTAATCCGCCGCTGGTGGTTTCGCCGCTGATGCTGGCGTTAACAACTTGGTAGTTAAGCTTTTGTGCATTTAGACGCTGTTGCAATAATGCCACCCAGCCGTCATCTTGTGGTATGCCGTAAGCAGCAGATAAGCTATCACCAAACACAACAATGGTTTGCGGGCTAGTTTGCTTCGCGTTGGCAGATAGTGCAACCAAAGTGCTTACAATAAGACTAACTGCAGCAAACACATTAAACAATAAATTAAAACGAGAAGGCATGCGAGAATCCATATATGTTACTTTCTGAATCCGAAATAAACTTGACGCATCGAAGCACAATAAACAGCACCGCTATTTTAGCCAAAAACTTAAGCAAACACGTGGTAGATGTAACAAACAAAGCTAGTGCAAATAAAATCGAAATTTTAAATGACCTGAACTTGCAGGTTGCACACGGTGAGAGTATCGCTATCGTCGGGAGTTCAGGCTCAGGCAAATCCACTTTGCTGGCGTTGCTGGCGGGGTTGGATGTGCCAACCGCTGGCTCAGTAGAAGTTTCTGGCCGGTCATTCAGCACCTTAGATGAGGATGCCCGGGCCGCCATGCGAGGTGCACAGATGGGCTTTGTGTTTCAATCGTTTCAACTACTTCCCACTATGACAGCGTTAGAAAACGTGATGCTGCCGATGCAGTTAGCTAATAGAAAAGATGCCAAACAAATGGCAGTCGCGACACTCGAGAAAGTGGGTTTGGCTGAGCGTTTGCAACATTACCCCAAGCAACTATCTGGTGGCGAACAGCAGAGGGTAGCAATAGCAAGAGCTTTCGCCCCAAAACCAGCTATTTTGTTTGCAGATGAGCCGACGGGCAATTTAGATATTGCCACAGGCGAGTGCATTATTGAGTTACTGTTTAGCCTGAACCGGCAAGCCAATACCACGCTTATTTTGGTGACACACGATGTGCAGTTGGCACAGCGTTGCAGACGTCAATTGACGTTACAACATGGTCAGTTGAGCGCGATATGAGGTTAAAGCTATGACTTTGAATTTTGTTTTAGCATGGCAGCAATTACGTTCGCAATGGCAAGCGGGTGATTTGCGTGTACTGGTACTGGCCTTGGTGCTGGCGGTTAGCTCCATCACTGCTGTTAATTTCTTTACTCACCGCATTGCGGCACACTTGAATAATCAGGGAGGTATGTTATTGGGTGGCGATGCGGTGATTAAAGCAGATCGCGCTATCCCACCCCAATATAGTACCGAGGCCAAACGGCATAGCCTACGGTCATCATCCACACTCGAGTTTGCCAGTATGGCAATAAATGCGGATAAAAATATACTCGCTGAAATCAAAGCGATTGATGACAATTTTCCCTTAATTGGTGATTTTGGCGTGCAGTTTTTGACAGAGAGAACGGTGCAAAATATGCGTACTAGACCTGCAAAAGGTGAGGTATGGGTAGAGCCTCGCTTAGCTAATGCACTGAACTTAAAGCTTGATGACCAACTAGAATTGGGCGCCATTAAACTTAAAGTAGCTGGTATTTTATTACGCGAGCCTTCGCGTGGTGGCGATATGTTTAGCTTTGCACCACGTGTGATGATGCACATAGATGATGTACCTGCAACTAAGCTGCTTCAATTTGGCAGTCGCGTCAAATATCAATTGGTGCTCGAAGGCAATGCTGAAAATCTTAAACAGTACACGCGCAAGATAGCGCCAAATTTGCAACGTGGCGAGAGCATTGAAGACGTAAAAACCGCAAGGCCAGAGATTAGAAGTGCCTTAGATAAAGCCGAAATATTTTTAGGCTTAAGCGCCATGGTGACTGTGGTGCTGTCGATTGTGGCCATGCTGCTTGCCAGTGCGCCATTTGTAGCTCGCAGCCAAGAGGCAGCAGCCTTGTTACGCTGTTTTGGCGCAAGTAAAGCAAATATTGAAAATATCATGCTGATTCAAACGGCATTGCTGGCTGCGATAGCTGGCGGTGCTGGCTGCTTGCTAGGCTATTTAGTGCAATTCGGATTAGCCCATTTTGCTGGAAAATTATTTTTAGAAAACCTGCCAGCGCCCAATTTAACACCTATTGTAATGGGCCTGCTATTAAGCTTTGCGATTCTATTTGCAATTATGTTGCCACACATTCGTGCGCTAAAAAATATTCCAACTATTCAAATTTTGCGTCGAAATTTTGTATTAAACTCCAGCAAAATTTGGATGAATTACTTGCCTGTGATAGTGGTGATTACGTTGCTGATTTTTTTATTGGCCAAAACATTTAAACTGGCCTTGGCATTTTTGGCGGGTATTTTTGGCATCTGCTTAGTCACTGGTGTTCTAGCATTTGGCTTGGCGCTATTGCTGCATCGTGCCAGCCAAAGCAAAGCTTTTGATAATATTATCTGCTTAGGCATGGGCAATTTAAAGCGTAGGCTAGGTTTGTCTATTGCACAAATTGTCGGCTTTAGTATAGGCGCCATGGTGCTGATGCTACTGGTGATGATTAAAACTGATTTGATGCAATCCTGGCAGTCGTCCTTGCCCGCGGATGCGCCAAACAGGTTCATTATTAATATTCAACAAAATCAAGTTGAGCCACTTAAAACTTTTCTTAGTCAAATAAGTGCTATTAAATGCACTCCGCAAGTGTTTGCTATGGTTCGCGGCAGGCTGGTAGAAAAAAATGGTCAGCCAATTAATGCAGAGATGTTTACAGAAGATCGTGCAAAAAGGCTAGTATCACGTGAGTTTAATTTGTCGTCAGCCGCTGTAATGCAAACAGATAATAAGCTACAGCAAGGCCGTTGGTGGCGTGCCGATGAAGCCGCTGCGCCGCTGTTATCTTTAGAGCATGACATTGCGCAAGCTCTGAACATTAAGCTAGGTGACACGCTGACATATGACATTGCAGGCAGTAAAATCACTTTAACTGTGGCGAGTATACGCAAAGTAGAGTGGGACAGCATGCGAGCTAATTTTTTTGCTGTAACGCCACCTGAAACTTTAGCTCAATTTAGTGCCAGCTATATGACCGCATTTTACTTGCCTAAAAACCAAGATAATATACTTAATAGCATGCTGCAACAATTCCCTAATTTTACTGTAATAGATGTTGCCAGCATCATGAATCAAGTACGTGAGATTATGAGCAAACTCGCCACAGCTGTCAGTTTTATATTTGTTTTCTGCGTGCTGGCAGGTGTTGTCGTGCTGTATGCCGCACTGGTAGCCACACGCAGTGCGCGTTTGCAAGAAGCTAGTTTGTTGCGTGCATTTGGCGCGTCACGTAAGCAGGTGATATTGATGCTTCTAACAGAATTTACAAGCATTGCTGTGTTAGCTTCTATTGTCGCTGTGCTGGTTGCCAGCGGGTTAAATTACTATTTGAGCCGATACGTGTTGGATATTGTTTATCAATTTAACTTGCAATTAGCGCTTAGTGCACTGGTAATGGCGCTGGTATTAATCCCACTTGCCGCATGGTTAGTCATTCGTGGCTATTTAAATGTACCACCAAAACAGCTGCTTAACAGCATATAGTTATTTAGAATGGCGGCTGTTAATAACCATAATGGTGGTTGTATACAACCAATATTTAAGTCTATAATCCTCGCATATAAGTAAGAAATAACTTTTCTTATTGATTTTATTCACTATTTTTATTCACCAAGTTTTGGAACAAATTTTGCAATTGATATAAAGATGTAATAACCAAAACTTAGGAAACAACATGCAAAAACCATCACAACTAAAAGCAATATTAATAGCAGTACTGGCTGTTTATTCAATTCCTCAATTGGCGAACGCAGAAAACAAAGCCGAGGCTTTGGAAACCGGCAAAATTGAGGTGATTAGTACCACGCCATTGCAAGGTGTGGGCTTGCCTAAAGAAAAAATTCCAGCCAATATCCAAAGCGTTAAGGGCGCGGAAATGGTCAATCAAAATGACCTCAGTATCGCAGATTTTCTATCTAGCGGCTTGTTGGGTATTAATGTGAATGAGGTTCAAAGCAACCCTTATCAGCCAAATGTGAATTACCGCGGCTTTACTGCATCGCCATTGCTTGGTACGCCACAAGGCCTGTCGGTTTTTGTGGATGGCGTGCGTGTAAATGAACCATTTGGTGACGTAGTGAACTGGGATCTGATTCCGCTTAACGCGATTTCAAATATGAACTTAATTCCAGGTTCAAACCCGGTGTTTGGCTTGAATACTCTAGGCGGTGCACTTTCAGTCAACACCAAAAGCGGTCGCACTGACCCAGGCGGTGCAATGGAATTATCAGGAGGGTCCTGGGGGCGCATAAATGGCAACGCAGAATTTGGCGGTGTGACCGCCAATGGCGTAGATTTTTTTGTGGCAGCCAATGCCCTGCACGAGCAAGGCTGGCGTGATGCTTCGCCATCTGACGTGCGTCAAGCTTTTGGCAAGATAGGCTGGCAAGGCGAGAAAACTGATGCAAATTTGAGTTTAACATTGGCTGATAACGAGTTAATTGGTAATGGTTTGGTGCAAAAAGAGTTTTTGGATAATTTAGGTTGGGATTCAATCAACACCAAGCCAGATATCACCGATACGCAAATGGTTTTTTTAAATTTTAATGCGAACCATTATTTTACCGAAGATACAATATTGAGTGCGAATACCTACTACCGTAATGCGCGCACCAAAACGCTGAATGGTGATGTAAATGATGATGTGGATAGCGTAACTTTTGCTGCTGATTGCGCAGTTGCGCCAAATCCTGAGACGGACTGCGGTGGTGCTTTAAACCGTAGTAAATCGAAGCGTGAGGGGTATGGATTTGCCGCGCAGATGACCTTTAACCAGGATTGGTTCGGTAAGAAAAATCAATTGATTACAGGTTTGGGCTATGATTTGGGTAAGACTACATTTAGCCAATCAAGCGAGTTGGGTAACATTACTGCTAGCCGTGGTGTTGCTGGAATAGGGGAATTTAATGACGAAGCGGAAGTGGATTTAAAAGCAAAAAGTAAAACATGGAGTATTTTTGCAACAGATACATTTTCGTTTAATGATATGTATCACTTAACCCTGGCAGGTCGTTATAACCACACCAAAATCGATAATAAAGATGGCGATATTGCACCACCTGATCCGGAGTCTTTGACAGAAAGTCGTTCATTTAGCCGCATTAACCCGGCAATTGGCTTGAGCATTACGCCAAGTAAAGATTTATCTTTCTACGGCAGCTATAACGAGGGTAGCCGCGCACCAACAGCGATTGAATTAGGTTGCGCCTTTCAGGACTTGGATGGAGATGGTATCGGAGATACAGCATGTAAATTGCCAAACGCCATGGCAGGCGACCCGCCTTTGAAGAAAGTGGTGTCTAAAACCTTTGAAGCAGGTGCACGTGGTCAATTAGCAGGTGGTTTGGGATGGAGCGCCAGTATTTATCGCTCACAAAATACCGATGATATTCAGTTTATTTCATCTGACCCTGCGAATGGTGCAGGTAACTTCTTGAATGTGGGTAAAACCCGCCGTCAAGGCCTGGATCTGGGTGTAAATGGCGAATGGTCCAACTTCCGCTGGAACGTGGGTTACAGCTTTATTAAAGCCACATACCAAAGCGAATTCAAGATTGCCAATCAAGTTAACACCAGTGCCGTAGCTGATGAAATTACGGTTTCCAAGGGTGATTATTTGTCAGGCATTCCAAAACACCAATTAAAACTGCGTGGTGAATGGCAAGCGTTGCCAAATTGGACAATCGGGACGAATATCGTCGGTTTTACTAGTCAATATTCATTCGGTAATGAAAACAACAAGCATCAAGGTGAAGGCGCTAAAGTGCGAGGATACACGGTTGTAAACTTGGATACCCGATACAAATTTGCTAATAGCGGCTGGCAAGCGTTTGCTCGTGTAAACAATGTATTCGATAAAGAATATTACACCGCAGGTATGCTCGGTGAATCATTCTTTACGCCGGATGGTACATTTGATAATGGTGATGACCACTTCCAGCCATTATACTCACCTGGTGCGCCACGCGCTGGCTGGGTTGGTTTACGCTATGAGTTTGGCGGCAAGAAATCAACTTCTAGCTTTGATAATGACTAATTAAGAGGTTCAATTGCTCGCACAACACATTCATTCGGAGCCCAAAATACCTCAGCTAAAACAAGCAATAAAATTATTGATTGTGGAGGATGAGGTGCTGTTTGCACGCGCCGTAATGAAGCGTTTGCAAAAGGCGGGGTTTGAGTGCGAGCATGCCGAAACACTACAGGATGGTCGTGCAATTGCCAAGCAGTTTTTGCCTGACTTGGTGTTATTAGATATGCGCCTGCCAGACGGCAATGGCATGGATTTGTTGCCGGAGCTTGTTGCAAGTGGTGTCACGGTGATTGTGATGACGGCCTACGGCGACATTAGCGATGCCGTGAATGCCATCAAGCTGGGTGCAGACGACTACCTTAAAAAGCCGATTGATTTAGAAGAGCTTTTGCTGATCGTGCAGAAAAACGAAAAGACTGCCGAGCTCAAAACCAGCTTGGATTATTCACGCCAGCGTAATGTCCTTACGGCAGAGAACATAAGCCTGATTGGTGAAAGTCCTGTAATTCAAAGCCTCCGCCTGCAAATTGCCAGAATTGCACAGTTGGGCAGTATGAATGACGCAGTGCCGCCCACGGTACTGATTGCCGGTGAGACGGGCACCGGGAAGGACGTGGCGGCACGTTTGCTGCATGCTTCTTGTGCCAATAAAGATAAACCGTTTGTGCATGTGGATTGTGCATCGCTGCCCGCCGAGCTGATTGAAAGTGAATTATTCGGCCACGAGAAAGGCGCATTTACCAATGCGGTTAGTGCGCGCCCGGGTTTGATTGAGGCCGCGGAAGACGGAACATTATTTCTGGATGAGATCGGTGAATTGCCGCTTGCCTTGCAAGCCAAGCTGTTGAATGTGCTCGAGCGCCGCAAAGTACGCCGTCTGGGCTCTACAAAAGAACGCGACGTACCAGCGCGCATCATTGCGGCCACTAATCGAGATTTGCACGAAATGGCGAATGCCGGAACATTCCGCTCGGATTTATACTATCGTTTGAATGTGATGACAATCGCGCTTGCGCCATTGCGTGAGCGTGTGGATGATGTGGTAGTGTTGGCAAAGCACTTTATCAACCTGACAGAAAAGCGCTACGGCTTGCAAAAACATACACTTAGCCCGACCGCTATTGCCGCGCTGTTGCAATATACCTGGCCGGGCAATGTGCGTGAGTTGCGTCACCAGATCAGCCGTGCCGTGCTGTTGAGCAGTCAGCCACAAATCTCTGCAACCGATTTGGCGTTGCCTGCAACCGGGCCTGAGCAGCATGAAGCAAAATACCAAGTGCAACTCACACTGGAGGCTTCCGAAAAACACATGCTGCTAAATGCGCTGGAAGCCTCGCATCACAATGTATCAGAAGCCGCGCGTCAATTGGGCATTACGCGGATGACGATGCGGTATCGCATGGATAAGCACGGCATCACTCTCTAACATCATTTTAGGGCAAATTGCGGCGTTGGGCGCTATTTGCAAGCTCGCTCTACAAGCCCGTACTATCTCGCTTTCTGTGTTGCGTCCGCCTTGCGCTTCATCCCAAATACTGAATTTATCATAATACTTAAGCGGCACTCGTCCCTCATTATTTTAGCTTAGGCGTGATATGATTTCAGTAATTTCACGATGGAGTTTTTCATGCAAATCGGCACGCCACTAAGCGCTACTGCAACCAAAGTTATGCTGCTGGGCAGCGGCGAGCTGGGCAAAGAGGTCATTATCGCACTGCAACGTTTAGGCGTTGAAGTGATTGCGGTGGATCGGTACGAGAACGCGCCAGGACATCAAGTGGCGCACCGCGCATACACCATTGATATGACCGATGCGGCGGCACTCAAAGCACTGGTAGCCAAAGAAAAACCGCATTTAATTGTGCCGGAAATCGAGGCGCTGAATACCGATGCGCTGGCAGAGATTGAGCGTGAAGGTTTGGCCATTGTCATTCCAACTGTTAAAGCCGTACAGCTCACCATGAACCGCGAAGGCATTCGCCGGCTGGCGGCGGAAGCGCTTAAATTACCTACTTCTCCTTACGCATTCGCCCATAGTTGTGATGCCCTGCAAGCCGCTATTGATGGAAAAAATGGTGACGCGGGGATTGGCTATCCATGTTTTATTAAGCCGACTATGTCATCATCAGGCAAAGGCCAGTCGCGTGTAACGGAAAAATCGCAAGTACAGGCCGCCTGGGACTATGCCGCAACTGGCGGACGCGTGAATCAGGGCGTGGTGATTGTGGAAGGCCAGATTGATTTTGATTACGAAATTACCTTGTTGACTGTGCGCGCTAAAAATGTGGCGGGTGAGATTCAAACTTATTTTTGCGAACCGATTGGCCACGTACAAAAAAGCGGCGATTACGTCGAAAGCTGGCAGCCGCAAGTAATGACGCCGAATGCCTTAAAAGCCGCGCAGCATGTTGCCAAAACCATCACAGATGCGCTTGGCGGGGTTGGATTATTTGGCGTGGAGCTATTCGTTAAAGGCGATCAGGTATGGTTCAGCGAAGTAAGTCCGCGCCCGCACGACACCGGCATGGTGACGATGTGTTCGCAAAGATTGAGCGAATTTGAACTGCACGCACGTGCAATTTTGGGTTTGCCCGTGGATGTGAGCATGACCAACGCGGGCGCCAGTGCCGTGATTTACGGCGGCGCAGAGAGTAATAATTTGAAATATGATGGTCTGGAAGCCGCACTGGCTGTGCCTTGCAGCGACGTGCGTTTGTTCGGAAAACCGCAGTCTTTTGTTAAACGCCGTATGGGCGTGGCGCTCGCCACAGGCAAAGATACCGATGAAGCGAGAAGCCGCGCCAAACTGGTGGCCAGCCTGGTAAAAACCAGCGACTAAGGCCAGGTCGATGCTGAATACAATTGAAGAAGCCGGCAGCAATAAATCCACGTTTTACGAGCTGCTGGGCGGCGAACAAGGCGGAACAGAAAAAATCCGCACGCTGGTAGAAACCTTTTACGATGTGATGGATAGCGACCCCAGGGCAAAAGGCATTCGTGCCATGCACCAGGCGGATTTAACCAGCGCGCGAGAGAAACTGTTTATGTTTTTGATGGGCTGGACCGGCGGCCCGCAGCTTTACATCGAACGTTACGGGCACCCCATGCTGCGTCGCCGGCACATGCCATTTTCCATAGGTGAAAGCGAGCGCGACCAGTGGATGTACTGCATGATAAAAGCCATGCAGACCTTGAATTTTGAAGAAGATTTAATGATCAAGCTTGCCGAGCAGCTATACGGCGTGGCTGATTTTATGCGCAATCGATAAGTTGAATATCGATTTCAAATTTGTAGACTTCACCAAGGCTGGCGATTTTAGATATACAATCTTGATTAATAACTTAGCGGCACTCAGAGACAATTGCACATTATAAAAATAATAATATTAATGCGGATGACTGGGCATATACAACGGGCCTGAGGCGGGGAAGGCGGGAGATGAAAATTTTGGTTGCGGAAAACAACGAGAACTCAAAAGAAATAATTGAGTTAAACGAAGAAAAACAGCGGCTTATTAAAAGTGAAGCGCGCTTTAGAGATTTTGCCGAGGCTTCAGCCGACTGGTTCTGGGAGTCGGATGAGCAATTAAAAATCAATGCGACCACAGGCGGGCCGGCAGGATTGAGTTCTTATAGCCTGACGGATCTGGCAGAGGCCTGCCATAGCCACACATCTAACGAAATGCTCAAAACCTTGCAAGAGCATAAACGTTTTGTGGATTATGTAGTGCATTTTACCGACGAGCTGGGCAAGCTGGCTTACTTGCGTATTTCCGGCAAGCCGGTATTTGAGGATGATGGCAGCTTTGCCGGCTATCGTGGTGTCGGGCGCGATGTGAGTGAAATTGTGGCGCTCAATCGTAAAGTAGAGTTTTTGGCATCGCATGACGAGCTGACGGGTTTGCCAAACCGCAGTTTGTTCAGGCAAAGGTTGGAGCATGCTATTGCCAAGGCCGCACGTACCGGTCAGCAGGTGCTGCTGCTGTTCTTTGATCTGGATCGATTCAAATTAATCAACGATACGCTTGGGCACGAGGCGGGTGACCAATTGTTAATTATGGCGACCAAGCGCATTACTGAAAAGGCGCGCGCGACCGACATTCTATGCAGGCTGGGCGGCGATGAGTTTGTGATGTTGATGGAGGGGGCTTCTCCGCAGGATGGGCACCGTTTGGTGCGCGACATTATCACCGCATTTTCAACCCCATTTGAAATTCTGCAGCAGCGTGTGTATTGCACCACGAGTATCGGCGTGAGCGTGTATCCAGACGACACGCAGGATCCGCAAACATTGGTGGTATATGCGGATTTGGCGATGTATCGCGCCAAACAGAATGGCCGCAACGATTTCGAGTTTTATACCAGCAACCTGAATTTTATTGCGCATCAATGGCTGGATATGGAAAACGGCATTCGTCATGCACTGACGGAAAATCAGTTTTTTGTGCTGTTCCAGCCGCAAATAGAAAATGATAAAAATCAGTTAGTCGGCATGGAGGCTTTACTGCGCTGGAGGCATCCGGAACGCGGCTTAATTCCACCACTAGAGTTCATTAAAATTGCCGAGCAATCGTCGTTGATCAACCAGATTGGCGAGTGGGTAATGGACGTTACCTGTGCAAAAATTCGCAGCTGGCTAGACAAGGGCTTAAATGTGCCGCGCGTTTCTGTCAACATTTCGGCACGTCATCTGCGATCAGAGAGTCTGGTCAAAATGCTGAACTCGGTGACGGATAAATACGGCATATCCCCGCAAATGATGTGTATCGAAATTACCGAACATGCGCTGCTGGAAGAAGGCGACACCGTCAAGAAGAACATGCGTCAAATCAAAGAGGCTGGTTTCGGCATCTCTCTGGATGATTTTGGCATGGGGCATTCCTCGTTGCTATACCTCAAGCGCTGGGCGGTGGATGAGGTGAAAATTGACCGATCTTTTGTGGATGGACTGGTAAGCAGTGCGGAAGATCGTGTTATTGTAAAAGCGATTGTGGCCTTAGGTGACGCGCTGGGACTGCAACTGGTGGGCGAGGGCGTAGAAAACCAGTTACAGGCGGATATTCTTTCGGAGAGCGGCTGTAAAAATGTGCAGGGCTATTTTTACTCGCCGCCGATTGAAGCAAAAGAGATGGAAATCTGGCTTAAAAGATAGGCCTGCTATTTGTTAAGTTTCGGGCTGCCTGATTTTAGGCCGCCCAGTAATGCTGCTACTGGCGCCTTGCGCGTACTGCTTAGGCTGCTGATGACTTTGCTGTTGCTGTTTGCAGCAGGCTCGTAAGGCTTGTCAAACCAGGGGTCCGCAGAGGGCTTGCGCGCTGTCTGGCGTGGTTTGGCTCTGTTTGATTCAATGGCATGGTCTTCATCGCGCTTGGCAGGCCCACGCGTGGCGCGATGACTGGTTTTGCGCGCGCTGGCTTTTACTTCCGCTTTTTCTTTATCTATCGTGCGCTTGATGAGTTTTTCGATTTCCGCGAGATATTTTTCTTCGTCCTCACATACCAGAGAAATCGCCACACCACTCGCACCAGCGCGGCCTGTGCGGCCAATGCGATGCACATAATCTTCCGGGGCGCTCGGAATTTCGTAATTAATCACCATGGGCAGCTGGTCAATATCCAGACCGCGTGCGGCAACATCAGTGGCAACCAGGGCCATGATTTTGCCTGCTTTAAATGCATCCAGCGCTTCGATGCGTTCTTTCTGGCTTTTGTCGCCATGAATCGCATCGGCTGCAATGCCTTCCTTTTGCAAGGCACGGCTCAAGCGGCTGGCAGTAAGTTTGGTCTTGGTGAAAATAATGACTTGTTTGCTGTCGTCGGCCTGCAGCAGTTGCGTGAGTAGTGCCTGCTTGCTGCTTTGTTCGACCAGATACACTTTTTGCGTGACATTTTCGGCCGTTGCATTGCTGCGCGCTACCTCGATTAATGTCGGGTTAGTCAGAAAGTCGTCTGCCAGCTTTTTAATTTCGTTAGAAAACGTCGCAGAGAACATCAGGTTCTGACGTTGTTTGGGCAGCAAAGCCAGAATGCGCTTCAAATCCGGCATAAAGCCCATGTCAAGCATTCGATCCGCTTCGTCGAGCACTAGAATCTGTACCTGACCCAAGTTTAGTGTTTTTTGCTCTACGTGATCCAGCAATCTGCCGGGTGTCGCGACTAGAACTTCCACACCAGTTTTTAAGTGCGGCGTTTGCGTTTTAATGTCTACGCCGCCAAATACCACCAGGCTGCGCAGAGGGGTGTGCTTGGCATAAACCTTAATGCTTTCCTCTACCTGAATCGCCAATTCACGCGTTGGCGTCAATACCAGCGCGCGTATGGGGTGTTTGGCTGGTGAGGTGCTGCTGCTTGCAAGCGGCAACAGTTTTTGCAAAATCGGCAACGCAAACGCCGCCGTTTTGCCTGTTCCGGTCTGCGCGCCCGCCATTAAATCCAGGCCTCGCAAAGCCAAAGGAATGGCCTTGGCTTGTATCGGCGTCGGTGTGGTGTAACCAGTCTCGCTAACCGCCTTTAGTAAAGGGGCTGCGAGGCCCAGCATGTCAAATTTTATTTCTGTAGTAGTGGTCATCGTTTCCATTAAATTGACTTAAGCAAAACTACGAGGGCGTCTAGGGCTTGCGTCACCACCACTACGGCCTGTGCTGGCGCTTGAGCGTCCGCTAGAGGCAGGGCGGTCATTGCCGCGTTGAGGACGTGGATTACCAAATTTTTCGCCAGTGGCTACACGAGGTGCATCGCCACGAGGCACAGAACGACCGCCTTCGCTACGATTAGGACGTGCGCCAAAACTGCCTTCAGGCTTGCGCGCATAAGATTTTGGTGCAGCGCCTCTATCATTAGAAGCTCTGTCGCCATTACTTTTTCCGCCAAAGCCTTTGCTTAATTCTCGTGCAAATTGCATATCGGTATCTTTAGTATAGCTGCGGCTGTTGCCGTTAATTTCGGTGGGTTTTGATTCACGATTACCGGCAGATTCGTTATTGGTAAAACGCTCAACATTGCGCACTGGTCTATCAGACCTATCAGCAAATGTGCGACCTTGTGGTCTGTCGCTAGATTTAAAGTCGCCTCTGTCGTTTGATTTATGGTTAGGTCTGCCGCTTGGTTTTTCACCCATGATACGGTCGCCAAAACTAGCGCGATTGTTATCGCGCGGTTGATAACCGCCACGACCGCCAGGTGTGTGTGATCTTTCATTGCGGTTCGATCTTTCTGAGCCACGACTGCCACCAGATTTACCTGGAGCACCGTTTATCTTCATGGCACGTTTTGGCTCAAAACCTTCAATCACTGCGGCTTCCAGACGCTGGCCCGTGAATTGTTCGATTTTACGCAGGATGTGTCGATCCATATTCGAAGCGAATGAGATCGCGATTCCAGTATTGTTGGCACGGCCGGTTCGGCCGATGCGGTGTACATAGTCCTCGGCAAATTTGGGCAAGTCGTAGTTAATCACATGGCTAATGCCTTGTACATCAATGCCGCGTGCAGCGACATCGGTGGCGACTAGCACTTTTACATCGCCATGGCGCAATTTAGTCAGCGTACGGTTACGCGCGCCTTGGGTCATGTCGCCATGCAAAGCGGCTGTTTTATGACCAGCGGCGTATAAATCTTCGGCCAATACGTCCGCATGGCGCTTGGTGCTGGTGAAGATAATGACTTGATTCATATCAGGTGCAATCAACAAATGCTCAAGCAGTTTGTTTTTGTGCGTCATGTCATCGACATAATGCAAACGCTGTTCAATATTAGCGTGTTTTTCTTTTTGCGTTGCTACTTGAATGGTTTTAGGATTTTTAAGAATTTGTTTTGCGATTCTAGCAATGTCACCATCTAAAGTGGCTGAAAACAACAGCGTTTGGCGCTCAGTTGAGAGTTGGCTGCAAATGCGCTCAACATCAGGCAGGAAACCCATGTCCAACATGCGGTCGGCTTCGTCCAGAATTAACATCTGTAGGCGTGATAAATCAATGCGGCCGCGCTCCATGTGATCTAACAAACGACCAGGGGTTGCGACTAGAATATCTAATGGTTGTGATAATAATTTGTTTTGCAGCGGGTAAGGCATGCCTCCTACGATACTTACAGTACGTGCGCGTAAAAATTTACCATATTTACGAGCCGCTTCGTTTACTTGCGCTGCAAGCTCACGCGTTGGCACTAGTACCAAGATGCGAGGGCCGCGGCTTTTAAGCTCATGCGGTGTAGCAAGTAAGTTCAGCGCTGGCAACATGAATGCTGCGGTTTTGCCAGTGCCGGTTTGGGCAGAGGCCATCAGGTCGTGGCCTCCTGTCACAACAGGTATTGCCTGAGCCTGGATAGCAGTAGGTTCGGTGTAGCCGGATTCTTCAATAGCACGAAGGATGGCAGGATTAAGATTTAACGATTCAAAAGACAAAGTAGTCCCTTTCAATAAAAACAAAAAAGGGCGCAAGCAAGCACATAAAAGTTGAAAACTATTAAATTAAATCAATAGCTTAAATTTCAACATAAACGCGAAAAGCAAGATTTATCAAAGATGCTTTTTACCAGCGCACGGGCATAGCCGCTAACCAGTAAAAAAGACAGTAACTTCAACAATTCACGAGTTACAGAAGGGTCAGGGCAATGAATCTAAAAACTTTTGAGTTAAATAAAAGTTTTAAGTTGCGCGCAGTATAACCATTTAATTTCTAAAGTCAAATTTAATTGTACGAAGTGTGTTAAAATCGCGCCCTTTCAAACATTTGGCAGTTCACATGGCTCGTAATTTAAGAAACATCGCAATCATCGCCCACGTTGACCACGGTAAAACCACCATGGTCGATAAACTTCTGCAACAGGCAGGCACGTTCGCTTCGCATCAGGCCGTGACCGAGCGGGTGATGGACAGCAACGATCTTGAAAGAGAGCGCGGCATTACGATTCTCGCCAAAAATACCGCGGTAAACTATGAAGGCACGCACATCAATATTGTAGACACGCCAGGCCATGCCGACTTCGGCGGCGAGGTGGAGCGCGTGCTGGGGATGGTGGATGGCGTGGTGCTGTTGGTGGATGCAGTTGAAGGCCCCATGCCGCAAACACGCTTCGTCACCAAAAAAGCTTTGGCACTGGGGTTGAAACCAATCGTCGTGATTAATAAAGTAGACCGCCCGGGCGCACGTCCGGATTGGGTGATTAACCATACTTTTGATTTGTTTGCCAACTTGGGTGCAACCGATGAGCAGTTAGATTTTCCAGTGGTGTATGCCTCAGCACTCAACGGCTTTGCAACGCTGGACATGAAAACGCCTAGCGACACCATGCGTCCATTATTTGAAACGATTCTAAGTCATGTGGCGCCACCAGAAGGTGACCCGGACGCGCCATTACAATTACAAATTTCCGCGTTGGATTACTCTACTTACACAGGCCGCCTAGGTGTGGGCCGTGTGCGTAATGGTCGCATCAAGCCTGGCCAAGTGGTGGCGGTGATGCGCGAAGATGAGCAGATTGCACAAGGCCGCATTAACCAGGTGCTGGGCTTTAGAGGTCTGGAGCGCGTGCCGGTAGAAGAAGCTGAAGCAGGCGATATCGTGATTGTTTCAGGTCTGGAAGATATCGGTATTGGCTTTACCATTGCTGACCGCGATAAGCCGGTAGGATTGCCGCATCTGGGCGTGGATGAGCCGACTCTGACCATGGACTTTATGGTGAATACATCGCCATTGGCCGGCACAGAAGGCAAATTCGTGACTTCACGCCAGATCCGTGATCGCCTGACTAAAGAGTTGTTGGTGAATGTGGCGCTGCGAGTAGAAGATACGCAGGACGCCGATGTGTTTCGCGTTTCCGGCCGCGGCGAATTGCACCTGACGATTCTGCTTGAAAATATGCGTCGCGAAGGTTTTGAAATCGCAGTAGGAAAACCGCGCGTGGTCTACCGTGAAATTAACGGCGAAAAATGTGAGCCATACGAGATCTTAACGGTGGATCTGGAAGATGAAAATCAAGGTGCGGTGATGGAGGAACTGGGTCGTCGCCGTGGCGAAATGCAGAATATGGAATCTGACGGCAACGGCCGCACGCGCCTGGAATATAAAATCCCGGCGCGCGGCTTGATTGGCTTTCAGGGCGAATTCTTAACTATGACACGCGGTACAGGCCTGATGGCGCACATTTTTGACGAATATGCACCTATCAAACCGGATATGCCTGGCCGTCGCAATGGCGTGTTGATTTCCGCCGAACATGGCGAAGCAGTGGCTTATGCGCTTTGGAAACTGCAGGATCGCGGCAGAATGTTCGCTGTGCCGGGCGATAAGCTTTACGAAGGCATGATCATCGGCATCCACAGTCGTGATAATGACCTGATTGTAAATCCGATTAAAGGTAAACAGCTTACCAACGTGAGGGCTTCCGGCACTGATGAAGCGGTGCGCCTGGTGCCGCCAGTGGCCTTAACGCTGGAATCTGCAGTGGAGTTTATTGATGATGACGAACTGGTGGAAATTACGCCCAAAAACATTCGTATCCGTAAACGCTATTTGTTAGAGCATGAGCGTAAACGTGCAATGAAAGAGTAATAAAAAGCCAGCTTATGCTGGCTTTTTTATTATAATTTAAAAACTAACATGCTAGTTTTTTTGGCGGAAAGGGAGGGATTTGAACCCTCGATACGTCATAAACGTATGCCGGATTTCGAGTCCGGTGCATTCAACCACTCTGCCACCTTTCCATTCGTTCTGTTTTCAAGCTATACCGGGTTTGGCTTCGGCCGCTGCTATCGCAGCTTAACCTGAAGATTGGCCTTCGCCGCAACAGGCTATGCGCTTGCTTTACAAGCGCATACAGCCTTAGTTGTCGAGTCCGGTGCATTCAGCCTCTCTGCTACCTTTCCGAGTTGCGTTAATTATTGCATTAGAACAGCTAATAAGTGATGCCCTGCAAGCCAATATCCATGCGGGTGCAGGGCATGTATTTTTTTGCTGTTATAATACATGTATGCCAGGTTTATTCTACACCCTGGCTCGCTAAGTAATCTTCGTAATTGCCCGTGTAATCTATAATGCCATCCGGTTTGATTTCCAGTATCCGCGTGGCGATGGAACTTACAAATTCGCGGTCATGGCTCACGAAGAACAGCGTGCCTTTGTATTTGTCTAGCGCGGTGTTCAGCGCTTCAATCGATTCCATATCCATGTGGTTGGTGGGCTCATCCATCAATAGCACGTTGGTGCGGCCGAGCATGAGCTTACCATAGAGCATACGGCCTTTTTCACCGCCTGAAAGCACTTTGACGGATTTTTTAGCATCATCGCCAGAGAACAGCAAGCGGCCTAGCATGCTGCGCACGGCTTGGTCGTCTTCATTGCTTTGGCGGTATTTTGCCATCCAGTCAAATAGCGTTTCGTCTTTTTCAAATTCGTATTCGTGGTCTTGTGCAAAGTAGCCAAGGGTGGCCTTTTCAGCCCATTTCACTTCGCCGTGCTTGGGTTTTAAATCGCCAGCCAGACAGCGTAGAAAAGTGGTTTTACCAACACCGTTTTCGCCAATAATCGCAACTTTTTCACCGGCTTCAAACATCATGCTGACGTCGTTAAACAGCGGTTTATCAAAGCCATGGCTGAGTTTTTTAAGCTCAACCGCGTTGCGATGCAGCTTTTCGCGCTCATCGTATTCAAAGCGGATGAACGGATACTGGCGGCTGGAAGGTTTAAATTCTTCAATCTTTATTTTATCGATTTGTTTGGCACGGCTGGTGGCTTGCTTGGCTTTTGATGCGTTGGCTGAGAAGCGGCGTACAAATTCCTGCAAATCGGCGATTTGCTGTTTAGCCTTGGCGTTATCTTTGGCTTGCTGGGCACGCGCTGCGGTACTGGCTTCCATGTAATCATCGTAATTGCCAGGGTAAACCGCCAGCTTGCCGTAATCCATATCGCAGGTGTGCGTACATACCTGGTTTAAAAAGTGCCTGTCGTGCGAGATGATAATCATGGTGCAATCACGATTATTCAGCACGTCTTCCAGCCAGCGGATGGTATTAATGTCGAGGTTGTTGGTGGGCTCATCCAGCAGCAAAACGTCAGGGTTAGCAAACAATGCCTGCACCAGCAACACACGCAGCTTCCAGCCCGGTGCAATAGCGCTCATGGGGCCGTTATGCTGCTCAAGTGGAATGCCTACGCCCATCAACAGTTCGCCAGCGCGCGCTTCAGCAGTGTAACCGCCATATTCCGCGAATACATGTTCCAGCTCGGCAGCGCGCATGTAATCCTCTTCGGTGGCTTCCAGATTGGCGTAGATGGCATCACGCTCTTGCATGGCCTTCCACATTTGTTCGTGGCCCATCATCACTACATCCAGCACGCGCTGGTCTTCGTAGGCGAACTGGTCTTGTTTCAAAAAGGCCATGCGTTCGTTGCTGTCCAGGGCTATATTGCCGGATGTTGGCTCGAGCACGCCTGCCAGAATCTTCATAAAGGTCGACTTGCCGCAGCCGTTGGCGCCAATGAGGCCATAGCGGTTGTTGTCACCGAATTTTACCGAGACGTTTTCAAACAGCGGCTTGGCGCCGAACTGCATGGTGATATTGTTAGCGATTAACATCTAAAACTTTCAAAATTGATAGTGATTAAAACTTGTTATAAATGACGACTTCATTAAAATCCAGTTGCCCGCCGCGCGGGTTGGCAGGCTGCAGCGCTTTGCCGACCACCACAAACATCGCAGGTGTATGGTCGGCAGGCAGATTCAGCAGTTTGGCTACCGCGTCAAAGTCGAAGCCATCCATAGGGCAGGTGTCATAGCCCATTTCCTTGGCTGCCAGCATGATGGTCATGGCCGCCATGCCGCAGGAACGCATCCCCTCATCGCGTTGTACCTGCTCCTTGCCATCGTAATATTGCTTGATGGCAGGGATAAGGTAATCTTGCACCGGCTTGGAGGCATTTGACCAGTAGCGTTCAGGCTGATTTGCCCAGGACTTCAAATCAGCTGTTAGTACAATCAATAGCGAGGCATCCGTGACCTGCGGCTGATCCCAGCTTGCTGCACGGATTTGCTTACGCACTGCTGCGTCAGTGACGACAACGAAGCGCCAGTTCTGAATGTTAAACGCGGTGGGCGAGAGCATGGCCAAAGACATGAGTTTGGCGGTTTCTTCCTCTGTCATTTTATGCTGAGGATCATAAATTTTAACGGAACGGCGTTTGACGATGGCTTGGGTTACGCTCATGACTTGGGTTTCGTTCATTTCCAGCTTTCTATTGATAATGTATTGCAATAATTTCCAATGTGGTATTGCCTGCCGGCCGCGTCCACACAACGTTTTCGCCAATCCTGTGGCCGATAAGCGCTTTGGCCAAAGGCGATGTCCAGCTGACTTTATTGGCTTTAATGTCGGCCTCGTCCTCGCCTACAATTTCATAGGTGTGGCTATCGCCATTTTCGTCCTCCACGGTCACTTGTGCGCCAAACAGCACAAGCTGGGAAGCTGCATCCGGTTTGGTCACCAAAGCACTTTCCAGCCGGGCCGAAATATAGCGCAAATCGCGATTCAGAACGGCCAGTTTTTGCTGTGTGCCAGCATCTTCCTTGTTGGTAGAAAGACTAGATATTTCTCTCTCCAATACGGCAGCCTGCTGCTGCAGTTGCGCATAACCATTGGCTGTCACGTAATTTGGATGCGCACTTACCGGACGCTCTGGCACATCAGTACCAGCGTGCTCTAAATCATCTTCCTTTACAAATCCGCGGCTCATAAAAACTTTAAGCCAAGACTAGCTTAACAGCTATGCTTGGCTTGTTATTTTTTCGTAAATAATCAGTTAGGGTTGTCGATAAACTCAAGCGCAACACCGCTTGTGGCTGCCAAATCGGCAAGACGCTTTTGTGTTTCTTTAGCACCAATGACAATGGCTTTTGCACCGCTGATTTTATCATTACCGCTTGTAAGTGCTTTTGCCATAGTTGTTGCAGTGAGCGATTCGTCTTCGCCCGCAACCACCACCGTACTTGATTTAAGCGCCAGTGAGCTCACAATTGCAGCTACTTTCCCGGTATCGACATCTTTTTCAACCTCGCAATTGGCCAAACGCGGCGCGATAAAGACTTCTGGCGCGCCAATGAAAATAAGTGTGTTTTTGTCTGCAGGATATTTGGCATGCACGGTTTCAAAAATCTTTTGCGGATAAATGGAAATGTCGTGTTTATCACTCACGCAGCCGGCCAGTAGTGCCAATGCAAATGCTAGAAAGTAATGAATGGAATGTTTCATGGCAACCTCATCTTATTGATTTGTTGGGTAAATTCTAACAGGCAGATATTAGCACAATCAAACTTTTAAGCGCTATTCCCACTCAATCGTCGCGGGCGGTTTGCCGGAAATGTCGTACACCACACGGTTGATGCCGCGCACTTCGTTAATGATACGGTTAGAAACGCGGCCGAGCAGATCGTAAGGCAGTTCTGCCCAGTGCGCAGTCATGAAGTCGCTGGTGACCACGGCGCGCAGGGCGACCACATAATCATAGGTGCGCCCATCGCCCATCACGCCGACAGACTTCACAGGTAAAAATACTGCAAAAGCCTGGCTGGTGAGGTCGTACCAGCTTTTACCGGTTTTTTCATCCTGGGTGTTGCGTAATTCCTCGATAAAAATCGCATCGGCGCGGCGTAACAAATCGGCGTAATCCTTTTTGACTTCGCCCAGAATACGCACACCTAAACCGGGTCCGGGGAAGGGGTGGCGGTACACCATGTCATGCGGCAAGCCAAGCGCGACACCGAGTTCGCGCACCTCATCCTTGAACAGGTCACGTAACGGCTCCAGCAATTTTAAGCCGAGTGTTTCCGGTAAACCACCCACGTTGTGGTGGCTTTTGATAGTGACGGCCTTTTTGGATTTTGCGCCGCCGGATTCAATCACATCCGGGTAAATCGTGCCTTGCGCCAGAAATGTCGCACCTTTATGCCCGCCATCACCCGCCTTCAGTTTGGCAGCCTCTGTTTTGAACACTTCTACAAACTCGCGGCCGATGATCTTGCGTTTCGCTTCCGGATCGGTCACGCCGCTCAGATGCCCCATAAACTGGCTAACCGCGTCCACGCGGATGACTCGCGCATGCAGTTTGCCAACGAACATCTCCATCACCATGTCGCCTTCATCAAGGCGCAGCAGGCCGTGGTCAACAAAAACACAGGTGAGTTGGCTCCCAATCGCGCGGTGAATCAGCGCAGCGGCAACGCTGGAATCCACGCCACCCGACAGGCCTAAAATGACTTCTTCGTCACCGACTTCCAAACGGATTTTTTCAACGGCTTCCGCAATGTGGTCTTTCATCACCCAGTCAGGTTTTGCACCGCAAATTTCCAGCACAAAGCGCTCAAGCATAGCCTGGCCTTGTTTGGTATGCGTGACTTCGGGATGGAATTGCACGCCGTAGAATTTGCGTGTTTCATCCGCAAACGCAGCGATGGGCGTGGTTTCGTTGCTGGCAATAACCTTAAAGCCGGGCGGTAATTCGGTGACTTTGTCGCCGTGGCTCATCCATACATCCAGCAGGCCATGACCTTCAGCATTGGTGCGGCCCTGAATATCTCTAAATAGCGCAGAATGGCCGCGGGCGCGGATTTCAGCGTAACCGAATTCACGCTTATGGCAAGCCTCTACTTTGCCGCCTAACTGTTGCGCCATGGTTTGCATGCCGTAACAAATGCCCAGAACCGGCACGCCCAGCTCGAATACCGCTTGCGGCGCTCTGTCAGTATCTTCTTCGTAAGCGCTGGCATGGCTGCCCGAAAGGATGATGCCCTTTGCGCCAAAGTCTTTGACGAACTCGTTTGACACGTCGCAGGGATGGATCTCGCAGTACACATGCGCCTCGCGCACACGGCGTGCGATGAGCTGGGTGACTTGTGAGCCGAAATCGAGAATAAGGATTTTTGAGTGATTCATATAAAATACCTGCCTGCAGAGCCAATATCCATGCGGTCTGCAGGCTAGTCTATGCGATAGTTGGGGGCTTCTTTGGTAATCTGTACGTCATGCACGTGCGATTCACGCATGCCGGCACTGGTGATTTGAACAAATTCGGCTTTGCTGCGCATATCCTGAATATTTGCGGCGCCGACATAGCCCATCGAGGCGCGTAAACCGCCCATTAGTTGATGGATGACGGCGATCACGCTGCCTTTATAAGGCACGCGGCCTTCAATGCCTTCAGGTACCAGTTTGTCCGCATTGCCATTGTTGTCCTGAAAATATCTATCGCTGGAACCTTTTTGCATGGCGCCAATCGAGCCCATGCCGCGATACGACTTATATGAGCGGCCCTGGAATAGTTCAATTTCACCAGGCGCTTCTTCAGTGCCGGCGAACATGCCGCCCAGCATGACAGAGTAGGCGCCTGCGGCGATGGCTTTTGAAATATCGCCAGAGAAACGAATGCCGCCGTCTGCAATAAACGGGATGCCGGATTTTTCGAGCGCCTCTGCCACGTTGCAGATGGCGCTGATTTGCGGTACGCCTACGCCAGCAACAATGCGCGTGGTACAGATGGAGCCTGGGCCAATGCCTACTTTCACCCCATCCGCGCCCGCATCTACCAGCGCTCTGGCTGCATCTGCAGTGGCGATGTTGCCGCCGATCACTTCAATTGCCGGATAATGTTTTTTCACCCAGGTCACACGATCCAGCACACCTTGCGAATGGCCGTGCGCAGTGTCCACTACAATCACATCCACGCCGGCCTCGGCAAGCGCCGCCACGCGGTCTTCGGTGCCTTCACCCACACCAACGGCCGCGCCTACGCGCAGGCGGCCTTTGCTGTCCTTACAGGCAAGCGGGTGGTCATGCGATTTCTGGATATCCTTAACGGTAATCAAGCCTTTAAGCGTATCCTGCTCATCAATGACCAGCACGCGCTCCAGGCGGTATTGATGTAGCAGACGGATTGCTTCTTCACGTGGGGCGCCTTCGCGCACCGTGATCAATTTTTCTCGCGGTGTCATGATGTTGCTGATGGCCTGATCCAGATTGGTCTCAAAGCGCAAATCACGGTTGGTGACAATGCCGACGATTTTGCTGCCATCCACGACGGGTAACCCGGAAATCTTATGTTTTTGTGTGAGCGCCAGCACGTCTCGCACCGTCATGTGCGGCTGAATGGTGACCGGGTCGTTTACTACGCCGGATTCAAAGCGTTTTACGCGCGAAACGTGCGCGGCCTGTTGTGCCGGCGTCATGTTCTTGTGAATAATGCCTAGGCCGCCTTCTTGCGCCAGCACAATTGCCAGCGGCGCTTCGGTCACGGTATCCATTGCCGCAGAAACCAGCGGTATGTTGAGTTTGATATTGCGGGTGAGTTGAGTGCTTAAATTAACTTCGCGTGGCATCACCACAGAGTGCGCGGGAACTAATAAAACATCATCAAAGGTAAGAGCCTGTTGCAGCAAACGCATGAGTTATCCTTAATTTCCAAAACGAGATTATACAGATTTGCAATGCTTATTAAAAGTTGGTAAGCTCAATTGCGTGAAATATGATTAAAAACATGAAGTAATCGTTAAATTATCAATTAATATCTAAATTAATCGGCGCGAAGTAAACTAAATTTTCGATAAAAACGTTGCTTAACGACAAAATCTACCAAGGGCAACATTGGTAAAATGGATAGGAACATAATATGAAATATCTACATTTGCTCTTAGCTTTAATGATGTTTATCACAGCACCGTTGCTAAGCCACGCGGAAATCTATAAATGGAAAGATAAAGACGGCTCGATTCGATATACCGATACGCCGCCACCTTCAAATGTAAAACAAGAAGCTATTGGAGGCAAAAAAAAGCCTGCGACTCCTACCGGTAAAGAACCGCTGGCGCCTGTAGAAAATACTCGGCAAACTTCACCTGCCATGAAAGATCCTCCGCCAATACCTGTGAATGCTGCGGACGAGGCGGCAGCGCAACGTCAGCGTAACGCCGAAGCGGAAAAAAGAAACAAACAGGAAAAAGAGGCAGAGGCAAAAAGAAAAGCGGAAAATTGCAAGGCCGCCAAAGCCAACTACGAAACTTATACCCAAGGTGGACGTGTTTACAAAATGAACGAAAAAGGCGAGCGTGAATATATGGGTGACAGTGATTTACAGGCCGGCAAAGAACAAGCGCAAAGAGAAATTAACGAAAACTGCAATTAGTTTGTTGTAACTATCAATCTTCAGGCGGTGCATCTCCACCGCCTTTTTTCATGATTTTTCCATCTGCGGCGCGCTGTTTGCGCACTTCTTTCGGGTCGGCAATCAGCGGGCGATAAATCTCGACGCGGTCCAGATTACGCAGTGGTGTTTCAAGTCTGGTGAGTTTTCCAAAAATACCGATCTGATTCACTTTCAGGTCAATTTCAGGGAATTTCTGCAGTATGCCAGATGCCTGAATTGCCGCTTCTGCATCGGCTCCTGGCGGCATATGCACGGGAATGATGAGTTGCTGATGCGGTAGTGCATAGGCGACTTCCACCATTATATTTTGGCTACTCATTGGCGTCCTTCATGCTATAAATTTTATCTGCGCGCGCTACAAAGCCATCCACAAACGTATTGGCAATATGGCCAAATACCGGCGCAATCATTTTCTCTAAAAATTCATTGGCAAATTCGTAGTTCAATCTGAATTCGATTTTACAGGCATCCGGCCGTAATTCAATAAATCGCCAATCGCCTTCCAAATGCTTAAACGGCCCGTTTTTCAGTTTTATTTCCATAGTATGCGGAAATGTTTTGTGATTTTGCGTTGTAAAATTTTGTTTCAGTCCGTGATAGTTAATGTGCAAGGTCGCGCTGGTGCTGGTTTCTGTGCGCTCGTGCAAATCCACGCCGCCACACCAGAACAGAAATTTTGGATAATTTTCTACGGCGTCTACTAAAGTAAACATTTGCTCCGCAGAGTGTAAAACCAATACCGTTTTTTCTACCTTATTCATTGCAACATTCAAACTAGCGTAAAATGCTATTTTAAGTCATTCGCTAAGAAATATTGTGTTTTATGAGTATCGCCCAAAATAAAAAAGCTTTTTTCGATTACTTTATCGAAGAAAAATACGAAGCCGGCATTGTGCTGGAAGGCTGGGAAGTCAAAGCTATCCGCGATAACCACGTCAATCTTAAAGAAGCGTATGTCATTATTCAGCGTGGTGAAATATACCTCATCGGCTGCCATATCACGCCACTGGGTGCAGCTTCTACGCATATACGCCCAGACGCCATCAGAACGCGTAAGCTATTGTTACATAATGAGGAAATTGCAAAGCTGATTGGCAAGGTCGAGCGCGCCGGCTATACATTAGTGCCGCTGGATATGCATTTCTCAAAAGGGCGCATTAAGCTACAAATCGGCCTGGCAAAAGGTAAAAAACAGCACGATAAGCGTGACACCGAAAAAGCGCGTGATTGGGAGCGTGAAAAAGGCAGAATCATGCGGGCACATAACAAGTAGCGTATAATTTAGCCAACCAATAAAACTAATTTATGTTTTATTAGTCATAGTAATACTGATTTGGGGATGACCCGGTTTCGACGTGGGTTACAAAGCAGTGCAGGGCATACCGAGGGTTCAGGTTTCCTCGTAAATCCATCTGAAAAAGTATAGTCGCAAACGACGAAACTTACGCTCTAGCCGCTTAATACCGGCTGGACGCTGCACCATCTCTCCCGTGGGGTGGGTGGCCTTAAAAACCATCGCAGCGTCATATACACGGGATACGTGTTGTGTCGGGTTACTTGGCACTTCATTAACCTTAAGGTAACTCGTCTTGCAGATGCTTGTCGGTTGGTGCATGCAAGATCAAACTAAACAACCAGGCTAAGTATGTAGAACTGTCTGTGGCGGGCTTGCGGACGGGGGTTCGATTCCCCCCATCTCCACCAAAACAATAAAAAACCACCCTTGCGGTGGTTTTTTTATTTCTTCAGTTTTTCCCCAATATGCGCTTCTCCACGCTGTTTAGCGAGCATGACCTGCTTTTGCCTTTCAGTCAGCGCGGCACGTTTTTCTTCAGAAACTTTATCATAACAATGCGGGCACGAAATGCCGGCCACATATTGCGGGCTTTGCATTTCTTCCTGCGAGAGCGGCATGCGGCAGGCATAGCACTGGTCGTAATCGCCCACCTCCAGCCCATGCTTAACGGCCACGCGCTGGTCGAACACAAAGCATTCGCCTTGCCACTGGCTTTGCGCCTCGGGCACGGTTTCCAGGTATTTCAAAATGCCGCCTTGCAGGTGATACACCTCTTCAAAGCCTTGTTCTTTCATGAAAGACGAGGCTTTTTCGCAGCGGATGCCGCCGGTGCAGAACATGGCGACTTTTTTATTTTTAGTTTTATCCAGGTTTTGCGCGATAAATTCTGGAAACTCCCGGAAGGTGGTGGTTTTTGGGTCAACCGCGCCTTTGAATGTGCCGATATGCACTTCGTAATCGTTGCGCGTGTCCAGCAGAATCACGTCCGGGTCTGAAATCAACGCGTTCCAGTCTTCAGGTTTGACATAAGTACCAACCGTGTTGTTGGGGTTCACGCTCGGCACGCCCATGGTGACGATCTCTTTTTTCAGCTTCACCTTCATGCGGTAAAACGGGTGCTCATCAGCGTAGGATTCTTTATGCTCCAGATTGGCAAGTCGTTGTTTGAAAACAGGGTCCTGCCTTAAGTAATCAAGCACTTTGCGAACGTCATCCGGCAGGCCGGCAATGGTGCCGTTGATGCCCTCTCCTGCCAATAATAGCGTGCCTTTGATGTTGTGTTTTTGGCATTCAGCCAGTATGGGAGCTTGCAGGGTTTTGTAATCGGGCAGGCTAACAAATTTATACAGCGCGGCGGTGAGGTATTTGGACATGTTGCAAAGTCAATCAAACAAAGTGCTATTTTAGCACTCGCGCCAGTTAAGACGAAATGACTAAAATCTCGCCATTGCCGTTGCAGGCCAAATCGCCCGCAAAACGTTGTACGCGGTTGGTCTGGATTTGATTGAATGCTGTCGGAAGTGACCTGAAAGAGCGAAACAACAGCGCCAGAAACGGCAGGGTATGCGTGCCGCAGTTTTGAATCGTGGCATGTAAAGACGGCATATTTTTCAGCAGGATGGTTCCGCGCTTCATGCTAAAACCAACGTAATTGCCAACACTGCCAAACACGCCAATGGTACCTGCTATCATGCGGCTGCCACAGTAATCGCCCGCCTTGCCGTCAATTAAAATGAGGCCGCGGCGCATGCTGTCGCCAGCCCTGTCCCCGACATTTTTTTTACACAGAATGATTCCATTCTGCATTTGAGCGCCTAAAAAATCACCCGCATCGTCCTCGGCGGTAATTTTGCCATGCGACATTTTGTGGCCGATGTAATCAAGCTGCTTGCAGTTTCTAAAAATAATATTTTCAGTGTCGTTGCCGGAAACTTCAAAAAAATCAGCCACTTGAGGTGAGTTGTGCTGCAGCGACAACTTCAGTTGCAAAATCTGCTGCAGGTTTAATCCCCCCAAGCCGTCCGGGGTAAGGCGGCGACAATCCAGCCTGTGGTTGATGGTGTGCTTGAGTGTAAAGGTAAGTGCACTCATGATTTGTGGCCTAAAATTTCATGCAGCCTGAATAAGTGCGGCCCTAACTTGCCGCCGTAATTGCCTGCGGAGATGCGCTTGACGCCGCTGTTTTCCAGCCGGCAAATGGCTTCTATGCCGACCCGCATAGATGTAGCGATGTCTTCGAATGTCAGGCCGTCAATCACGATTTCCATCACCGATTCAATATCGTCATCTAACTCTGTGTTCACGATGCCTTTCAGGGTAGGGCAGAAGGCATCGTTGGTCGAAGCGAACATTTTCGGGTACTTGCTCCCCACCTTGGAGCCAGAGCGCACCACGCCGCCGGGGAAGGGCATGATCACATTGGGCAATTGTTTCATGGCATCGATTGCCGCTTCTGCAGCAGCCAGCGCGGCAGGCTGGGAAGTCGCCAGGATGAGAAAATTGCCGCCGCCAATCGCGCGCACCATGCCGGTGGTTTCCTGCGTTAGAAACTCGCCATCCATCACCGGGATGCGCCAGTAGCGGATACCGTTAATCAGCTTCGAGGACTGGTAGCCATCGCCAAAATAGCGCAGATGTTTGCCCAGATTGATTTTGTCTTCACTCTCGATACCTGCAAACGCAGCAGCAGTCGGGCAGGTGAGTATGCATTGGCCCATGCGGGTTTCCAGCTGCTGCATGAGCACTTTGCTGCCCATGGCGAACATCAGAATGCTGACGCCAGGCCTGCTGTCAGGTGTTTCTTCAGCAGGTAATTCACGCTCAATGCCAGCCTCGACCCCGCAGCCGATCACGCTGGTGGCAAAGCCGGTCATGGCGTTGGCCGCATGATACGCCCACTTGAGGTTTTGTGCGGTGATGAGTACCCGCGTGCCGCGCATGTTGAATGCTTCCGCAAAGGTGTCGTCAATTTTTATGCCGTTAATGATCATGATTTGTTGGTGTGTGTTATCACTTGTCCACGCCCATCCTGCGTGATTTCATCATCTGAAATCTTGAAGTTATCTAATTGAATCGTATGATATTTTTCAAAATATTCTTTTAGGCCTTGTTCTGCACTGTGATCAAATGCAGGTTTGGCGGTATGCGTTGCGCCCCACACCACTTTCACCACTTTACCGTTTTTCACCACGAGCTCACCATCCTTAAATACATAATCAGGTTTGCTAAACATGGCTTCACGGTCGGCTTGATCGGTATACACGGTAATATCTGCTGCCGCGCCGATGCCTAAATGCCCTCGGTCGTTTAGGCCAATTAGTCTGGCTGCGCCGGCGCGCGTCATGATGGCGATTTCATACAGGCTGTATTCGCGGTTCAGACTGGTGAGATTGCTCATGGCCTGTGCGTCCAGATTCAACTTGGCAAATGCCCCGTTTCGGAAGGTTTTGTCCATCAGTAGACGAATCAGATGCGGGTAGCTGGTAAACGGCGCGCCATTCGGGTGGTCGGTAGTCAAAAAGATGCGCCAAGGGTCTTCTACGGAAAGGAATAGCTCCAGGCCAATCGCCCATTGCAGCGCATTGACGTAATTCTGGTCGCGGTATTTAAACGGCACCACACCACAGCCCGCATCGCATTCAATATCCATAATGACGGATTTCTTCGGGTTGGCATGTTTTGCGTTCAGGTGCTGCATCATGGTGTCGCCAGATGCTGTTACAGTTTGCCCGAATAGAATCTGCCCGACATCGGCAGTGATGTGCTTGTTTTTATTGAGTGCCTCGGCAATCTGCGCGGCGGCGGACGAGAATTTTTTATCGCCTTCTGTGCCGTAACTGTGAAACTGAATGTGCGTAAGGTGCATGGGCAAACCATCGCTTGCACCCATGGTGTTGAGTGTAGTTTCAAAGTTGCCTGCCGCCCCAAGATTGTTGCAATGGACATGCAAAGGCTTGGCAATGCCTAGTTGATGCACCGCAGTGCTTAGGCTTTTTAGAATCTCGCGCGGCGAAACCTGATAGTGGATATTGTTTTCATCCAAATCCAGCCTACGCTGGTTAAATTTAAATGCTGAAATTCCGCCGGGGTTCACTACTTTAATGCCAATGGCTTGCGTGGCTGCGAGTGTCCACGCCACGTAGTCGTTAATGGTTTTTTGATCTGCGCGATTCGCTAAAAGCCGCAAAAAATAATCGTCATTACCAAGCATGGCGTAGCCGCCTTTGTCTATCATCGGCGTATCGCCCATTTCCAGGTGCGCATGGCGTGCATTGATCGGCAAAATCGCAGGCTCGAAGGCGGCGGTATAGCCCATTTCAATGTAGCGGAAACCCGTATCCGTCGTGCTGGGCGTTGCATTGTGGCTGCAATTCGGTGTGCAGACATGCGCATCAGGTTCGCTATAGTTTTTCGTCTCCTGAAACTCCGGCAGCATCATGCGTGCGATATTCACCTTGCCGCCGCCAATGTGGCTGTGCATGTCGATAGCGCCTGCCATCACCACTTTGCCAGTCAAATCGTAGGCTTGTGTGATTTTTTCGTGAGCGTTTGGCTTGGCGATAATGCACCCGTCGCGGATGTAAATATCCTGTACCACGCCATCTATGCCGTGTGCGGGGTCGTACAGTTTGCCGTTTTTAAGCAGTGTAATCATCCGAGTTGCGCCTCAATTTTTCTAATCACATCACTTAACGTGGGCAAGTCGGTTTCACGCAGTTTTTTCAGCGGCAGCGTGACTGAACCATCCACCCTGAATAGTGTGCCGCTGCAGTCCAGGCCAGGTGTGGCAATGGGAATAAATACATCGGGTTCGGAGGCCGGCCGGCTGTTCGGGTTGCCTAATACAACGGTTGGCAGGCCTGAATCAGGCGGATTTTTTTCCGGGCTAAAACTGTTTACCCAAACAACGGCGTCATGTTGAATAGCTTGATCTTCGCTCAAGGTTAAACCACTCAGCCAGGTGTTTGCGTAATTGGCGCCGGTATCGCCATCGCTGCTGCCTAGCTGAAGGCCAGCTGCGCGCGTTGTCTGGTTTAAAATTACCACAGTTTCAGTGATATTTTGAATGGTCAGTTCGGCATGCGGAAAATCCAGATCTTTCGCCACCCAGGCCAGCACGGCGTATTTGGCTTTTTTTAGTTTATCTGCAACTGCTTGTAAGTCACTGGTGTTGATGCCCGCAACTTGTGTGACTTTTAACTTTTTGCCAAGTACCAAAGCGCGCAAGACAAGTGTGATTTCAGACAAATTGGATGCCCTGCAAGCCAATAGGGACGAGCGCTCCAGAGCATCGTTTTTTTTAATATTTTCGCCAATAAAGATAGTCTCGCGTTGCTCAGCGCCAATAAACATGCCGTCTTGCTGAATAAAGCGCTCAAAAAAGCGTGGGTTATGCGTTACAACATCTGTACCAATGCATACAACCACATCCGCGCGATTTTTTACTTCCGTCAGCGTGGTCATCTGCCAGCCGCTGCTTTGCAGCACGCGCAGATTGCGCTGCGAGCTGGTTGCGTTCATGTGTTGCAGGGTAGCATTGGTTTTTTGCGCCAATTCATACAACGCCCTAAAGCCTTGCACATCGGTGCTCAAACCCGCAAATAATGGCTTCTGTGCTGCTTTCAGTATTTGCGCGGCTTTTGCCACCGCCTGTGCCAGGGTGGCAGGTTCGCCTGCAATTCTGGGTGTAGTATTGCCAGCGGCTTGCTCAAAAAACGCGATACTTTTCGCACAGCCATTCGCCAACACGCTGATTTTATTTTGATTATTCTCAACCAGCACATCGTCACACAGCAAGCCGCAGGCGGGGCAGGTGGCCATTACTGTTCTGGTGTCGGCGTGGTTGGAATTCATAACATCAGATTTTGCCACAATTTTGGCTGCTGACTTACAATTTTGCTACAAATTGATGGTTTATAAAAATTGCTAAAAATGTTAAAGTGCATACCTTTCTAAGTAGTTCATTTTAATATTTATTTTTGGAGTCAACATGGCAGTAGAACGTACCCTAAGCATTATCAAACCAGATGCAGTGGCAAAAAACGTGATTGGTAAAATTTATACACGTTTTGAAAACGCCGGTTTGAAAATCGTTGCAGCGAAAATGGTGCATCTTACCAAGGCTGAGGCAGAAGGCTTTTACGCAGTGCACGCAGCGCGTCCTTTTTTCAATGATTTGGTTAAATTCATGATTTCTGGCCCGGTGATGATTCAGGCGCTTGAAGGTGAAAACGCTGTATTGAAAAACCGTGAGCTGATGGGCGCTACCAACCCGAAAGAAGCGGCACCAGGCACGATCCGCGCAGACTTCGCCGAGAGCATCGATGCGAATGCGGTACATGGGTCGGACTCAGCTGAGAATGCTGCGATTGAGATCAAATACTTCTTTGGTTAATTTGCTCGATTACAATCAACCACAACTCGCCGAGTACTTTGTCGGGCTTGGCGAGAAGCCGTTTCGCGCCAAGCAGATGATGCGCTGGATGCATCATTTTGGCGTGAATGACTTTGCTCAAATGACCGACATTGCCAAGTCTTTGCGAGAAAAACTGCAAATCGAGGCGGAAATTTCACCCCCAACAGTGCAGTTGGAACAAGTGTCAGACGACGGCACGCGCAAATGGCTCATAGATGTAAATAATAATGGCGGTGCCGATACGGCGAATAGTATTGAAACCGTGTTCATCCCCGAAGATGACCGCGGTACATTGTGCATTTCCAGCCAGGTGGGTTGTGCGCTGGCATGTACGTTTTGCAGTACGGGCAGGCAGGGCTTTAACCGCAATCTGAGTGTTTCTGAAATCATCGGCCAGCTTTGGCTGGCGAATCAATCGCTAAGAAAATCTGACGGCTATGACATGCTGCCTGCAAGTGAGCGCATTATAAGTAACGTAGTCATGATGGGCATGGGCGAGCCATTGACCAATTACGATAACGTTGTGACCGCGATGCAGATCATGCTGGATGACAGCGCGTATGGCTTGAGCCGCCGCCGCGTGACGTTATCGACAAGCGGCATCGTGCCTGCAATGGACAGGCTCAAGGAAGATTGCCCGGTGGCTCTGGCCGTCAGCCTGCATGCGCCTAACGACGCGCTACGCGACGAGATTGTGCCGATCAATAAAAAATACCCGATTAAAGAATTAATGGCCGCTTGCGAGCGCTATCTGGTGAAAGCGCCGCGCGACTTTGTGACGTTTGAATACGTCATGCTGGATGGCGTGAACGACACGGTTGAGCACGCGCACCAGCTGCTTGATGTAGTGAAAAACGTGCCATGCAAATTTAATTTGATCCCGTTCAACCCGTTTCCTAACAGCGGATACGAAACATCTAAACCTAGCCACATCCGCGTGTTCCGTGATATTTTAATGCAGGCGGGCTATGTGGTGACCGTGCGTAAAACGCGCGGTGAGGATATAGACGCCGCCTGTGGCCAACTGGCAGGCAAGGTGTTAGATAAGACCAAACGAAGCATGAAAATTCCAATAAAGGCGGTTGCATGAAGTTTACTTTAATTAGATTCAGCTGGATTCCACTAGCGCTGGTTTTAATCAGCGCCTGCGCAACAAGCCCGCAGGGTGGTGCCGACGGTTATGGTGAAACCAAAGTCACTGCGCGTGCACGTGCACATACCGATCTTGGGGCGGCGTATTATCAGCAAAATAAACTGGAAATTGCGCTGGCTGAGTTTAACCATGCGATTCAGATCGATCCGGAATATGGGCAGGCCTATAACGGCTTGGGGCTGGTATATGCAGCGTTGAACGAGGATGCAAAAGCAGATGCTAGCTTCAAAAAAGCTATTCAAATTCAGCCAAACAGTTCGGAGTCACATAATAACTATGGCAGTTTTTTATGCTCGCGCAGCCGTTATGATGAATCCATCACGCATTTTTTAGAGGCGGTTAAGAATCCACTGTATGGCACGCCGAATATAGCTTACGCTAATGCCGGTATCTGTTCGGCACGTAAGAACGATGTCAAAAATGCAGAAATATATCTCAACAAAGCGCTGCAAATTCAGCCGCTCACGCACTCTGCGGCCACTCAGCTTGCTGAATTACAGTACAGGCGTGGCGATGCAAGAACAGCGCAAAAAACACTGCAGAATGCACTGCTGTCATCACCCAGTGCCGAGACTTTATGGCTGGGGATTAAGATCGAGCGCGTATTGGGCGGCAAGGACAATATCGCCAGCTATGCGTTGCAGTTGCGTCAACAATATCCTGATTCTGAGCAAACGCGATTGCTGTTGAGCGGTCAATAGTAGTGCGTAACTGACATGAGGCTGTAAATTAAGGTGACATTATGGCGCGTAAACCCAAAGAACCTACCTATAAACCGGAAATGACAGAGAATTTGTCCATGCAGCAGGAAGAGATGAGTCGGCCTGAACATGACGCCTACCAGCGTTCTCGCTGTGGCGGTGCCTTGCGCTCGGCGCGCGAAAATCAGGGCTTGACCGTGCAGGATATCGCAAACCGGCTCAGACTGAGTCCCAAACAAATTGAAGCGATCGAGGCGGATAATTTTTCAGCGCTCCCGGAGCCGACCATTGTCAGAGGGTTTATCCGCAATTATGCGAAGCTGCTTAAAGTCAGCATGGAACCCCTGCTGGATGCGTATAGCGTGCTCGCCCCAAACAGCGCGCCACATGAGTTTACTGTAAAGCCCACCTCTAAAATGAAAGTGACCAGCTACGACAAGCCGAAATCAGGGCGCTACATTTGGGCAGGCCTGATCTTGTTAGCGGGTTTGGGGGCATGGCTGTTTTACCAGAGTTATATTGAAAAGCCCAGTCCAGCTAAACCTGCAATTACGCAGAGCATTGTAGAACCCTTGCCGCAGGCTGCGCTGCCCGCTGCAGAGCGTACGGCTTCGCCGGAACAGGTGATCGCGCTGGATTTACCACCTACGGAAACTGGCGCAGCGGTTACGACTGAGACCGCAAACCAGCCGCTTCCCGCAGATACGAATGTGAATAATCCGGTAGCTGCCAACACGCCGCCGGCGCCGGCGCCAAACCCAGCGCCTGCTGAAGTAACTCTGCCTGCGGCCATTGGAAAGTCACAGCTGGAATTTAATGCAAGCCAGGAAACATGGGTAAGCGTGGTGGATGCAACTGGCAAAGAAATTTTCAATAAAACGATATTTGCCGGTAGCCGCGAAAGCGTCGAGGTGACGCTACCCGTCGATGTGGTGGTGGGTAATGCGGGAGCCACCAATATGAGTATGAATGGCAAACCGGTTAATCTAGCGCCACATTCGCGTCAAAATGTCGCGCGTATCAAACTCGAGTAGCATAGGTTCCTTAAAAGACATGCGGCGCAACTCTTTACAAGTGATGATTGGCCACGTGCCTGTGGGTGGTGGCTTGCAAGGCTCTGTGTCGGCTCCGGTGGTTGTTCAGAGCATGACCAACACCGACACCGCCGATGCAAAATCCACCATTCAGCAAGTATTTGAGCTGTGGCAGGCAGGCAGCGAGGTGGTACGCATTACCGTCAATTCGCCCGAAGCGGCTGCCCAGGTTGCCAATATCCGCGCTGGATTGGATGCGCTGGGCTGCAATGTGCCGCTGGTAGGCGATTTTCATTACAATGGCCACAAACTGTTAAATGCGTATCCTGATTGTGCGCAGGCTTTAGCTAAATACCGCATCAATCCTGGTAATGTGGGCAAAGGCAGCAAGCGCGATGAGCAATTCGCGGCGATGATCGAGGCGGCGATTCAATATAATAAATCAGTGCGCATTGGCGTCAACTGGGGCAGCCTGGATCAGGCCAAAATGGCGCAGATGATGGACGACAATGGCAAATCACCTAGTCCGATGTCATCCGATGAACTGATGCGCGAGGCATTGATTCAATCGGCGCTCGAAAGTGCACAGCAGGCTGTGGATATTGGTCTGCAGCCTAACCAGATTATCATCTCCTGCAAAGTCAGCAACGTACAGGATCTGGTCAAAGTGTATCGCGCGCTGGCCAAACGCTGCGATTACCCGTTGCATTTGGGCTTAACCGAGGCAGGCATGGGCAGCAAGGGTATTGTGGCTTCGACGGCGGCCCTGTCATTGCTGTTGCAGGAGGGCATTGGCGATACAATTAGAGTGAGCCTCACGCCGGAACCCAACGAATCGCGCACCAAAGAGGTCGTCGTCGCACAAGAGATTCTGCAAACGATGGGCATTCGCTCATTCACACCTTTGGTGACAGCTTGTCCGGGTTGCGGGCGTACAACGTCGACTTATTTTCAAGAACTTGCTATGCAGATTCAAAGCTATTTACGTAATCAAATGCCGGTTTGGCGCAAAAGCTACCCGGGTGTGGAGAATATGAGTGTGGCAGTGATGGGCTGTGTGGTGAATGGCCCGGGAGAGTCCAAACTGGCAAATATCGGCATCAGCCTGCCTGGTACGGGTGAAGTGCCAGTCGCGCCAGTGTTCGTAGATGGCGAAAAAACCGTGACGCTGAAAGGTGACAATATCGCGCAGGAATTCCAGGCGATTGTTGAAGAGTATGTGCAAAAAAACTATGCGGAGGGCGGCAAGCTTCGTACTAACTTAACCCAAAAAACCATTCCAATTTCAGCAGTTAATTAAAATAAAAATGAGTCAAAAGTTTCAATCCATTAAAGGTTTTTACGACATTCTGCCAGATGCCACACCGCTGTGGTTCAAGCTCGAAGACGCCGCCAGAAAAGTGCTCGCGCAATATGGCTACAACAATATTCGCCTGCCGCTGGTGGAAACCACGGATTTGTTCGTTCGTAGCGTGGGCGAGCATACCGATATTGTCGAAAAGGAAATGTATGCGTGGGAAGATGCGCTGAATGGCGATAAGCTCACACTGCGCCCGGAAGGGACGGCCGGCTGTGTAAGGGCGGTGGTTCAGCATAGCCTGACTTACAACGGCCCGCAGCGCTTATGGTACAGCGGTGCGATGTTTCGGCACGAGAACGTGCAGAAAGGCCGCCAGCGCCAGTTTCATCAGATTGGTGTTGAAGCGTTCGGGTTTGAATCGCCCGATGTGGATGCCGAACAGATCGTGTTATTGGCCAGGCTCTGGCGCGAATTGGGTATTCAGGATGTTGAGCTTCAAATCAACAGCATCGGTGACGCGCATGAACGTGCAGCCTATCGCAATACGCTTATTGCTTACTTTGATCAGCATGCGGAATTGCTGGACGAAGACGCCAAACGCCGCCTGCATACCAATCCGCTGCGCATTCTGGATAGCAAAAACCCGCGCATGCAGGCCATGTGCGAAGCTGCGCCAAAACTCATGGATTGTCTGGGCGAGTTCAGCCGAACCCATTTTGAGCAGTTATGTCAATTGTTGATGCAAGCAGGAGTGAAGTATCGGATTAATCATCGTTTGGTGCGTGGACTGGATTATTACAACCGCACGGTGTTTGAATGGGTGACCACCAAACTGGGCGCGCAAGGTACGATCGCGGCCGGTGGGCGCTATGACACATTGGTAGAGCGACTGGGCGGCGAGTCTACGCCTGCATGCGGTTTTGGCATTGGGCTGGAGCGCGTAATCCTGTTAATGCAGGAATATGGAGCGACTGCAACAGATTCGCCGGACATGTATTTAGTGAATGTCGGCGAATTGGCAGAAAAACAGGCTTTTTCTGCCGCAGAAGCCTTGCGCAGTGCCGGTTTCAGCGTGGTATTACATGCTGGCGGCGGCAGTTTTAAATCGCAGATGAAAAAGGCAGACAGAAGCGGCGCGCGCTACGCGGCGATTTTGGGCGATGACGAGGCTGCGGCGAATGAGATTTCGCTGAAACCGTTATTGCAAGCGGGTGAGCAGGTGCGCTGCAAATTAACAGATGTCGCAAGACGGATTGGAGAGCCAAGATGAACGAGCAAAATCAGTTTTCAAAGGCCATTGTCGTAATGGGTTTGTTGCTGGCGATCGGTATGGCAACTGCTGCGTTTATTCTGGGCGTGCAGGCCAAGCGCGCGGTTTCCGGGCAGCAATCCATCACCGTCAAAGGCCTGGCCGAAAAGCCAATCAGGGCGGATAGCGCGGAATGGACGCTCAATATCGCCGTGACCGATGCCACGCAGCGCGGCGCTTCACAAAAATTGGCCACCGAGCGCAAAGTGCTGGAAGATTTTTTAGAGAAACAAGGCCTGCCCAAAGACAGCATTACTGTGGATGTGGAAAACATTTACGACCACTATGACGAGGTGTTTGTTAAAGACACGCCACGCCAGGTCCGTAACGGCTATGATGGCAGCCAGAGCATTCGTGTTGCGAGCAGGGATTTAGCCAAGATTACGCAGGCCAACAAAGCCTTGCTGCATTTGCGTGCGGATAATCACCCGGTCACCGCGCAGCCGCCGAATTACCTGGTGGGCAACCTGGAAGAAATTAAAATGTCGCTGATCGCGGACGCTACCAAAAATGCCCGCACGCGTGCCACTGAGTTTGTGAGGCAGGACGGCGTGAAAGTGGGAGTCATGAAATCGGCGTCGCAAGGTGCATTCTATATCCTGCCTGAGGGCGGCGGCGAGGATAGTGACAACAGCTACGGCGGCGTCTATGATAAATCGACCATTGATAAGACGGCGCGTGTGGTAGTCACGATTGTTTATAATATTGAATAAAATGCAATACTTATATTTCGGGCGCATTGCTTTGTTGCGCGGTACTCGCAACCTCGCTGTACAAGTGCGTACTATCTCGGTTTCTGCGTTCCGTGCGCCGCGCGCTGCAACCCGAAATTCTAAGTTTTGTCAGGTGAAATAGTGGGCGAAATCTTAAATATTCAAAATCTAAGCATTACACCCAAAAATGCGCCAGACCGCTTTTTGGTGAACAATGTTTCGCTGTCGTTATCTGCCGGAAAAACCACATGTATCGTGGGCGAGTCTGGCAGCGGCAAAAGCTTGACCGCACTCAGCATCATGGGTTTGCTTTCCTCGCAGCTGCAAGCACAAGGTAGCATACAGTTTCAAGGGCAAGAGCTTATGCGCCTTGATAATAAAGCCATGCAGGATATACGCGGTGCAAAAATCGGCATGATTTTTCAGGAGCCGATGACTTCATTAAATCCGGTTCTGACGGTCGGATATCAAATAGGCGAATCACTTACCGCACATTCGGGCTTAAACGGCGCAGGCCTGAAATTGCGGGTTGAGAGCCTGCTGCAGCAGGTCGGCATCCCAATCGAGCGCGCCAATAGCTACCCAGACGAGCTTTCAGGCGGGCAGCGCCAGCGCGTCATGATTGCCATGAGTATTGCCTGCGAACCCGCCTTGCTGATTGCTGATGAGCCAACCACCGCGCTGGATGTGACGGTTCAGGCACAGATTCTGCAGTTGCTGGATGAGCTTAAAACCCGCATGAATATGGCGATGCTATTCATTACGCATGATTTTGGCGTAGTGGCGGATATTGCCGACGATGTGATTGTGATGTTCCGCGGCGAGATTGTAGAAGCCGGTAGCAAGCATGAGGTGCTGAATAAGCCAAAACATCCTTATACCAAAGCATTGTTGGCCTGTGTGCCAGATGCTGAAGGTAAAAAGCAACTGAAGCCTATTGATTACGCCTGGCTAAACGGTAAGAAAGCTGCTGCATGAGCGACATTATTCTGCAGGCGAATCATCTGGTTAAAACCTACACGCAGCGCAGCGGGCGTTTCGGCTTTGGCAGCACGAAAATCAAGGCCTTGGACGATGTGGGTATTGCATTAAGGGCGGGTTCTACGCTTGCGGTTGTAGGTGAATCCGGCAGCGGTAAATCCACGCTGGCGCGTTGTCTGTTACAATTACACCCTTTCGATAGCGGCGAAGTGCTGTTTCAAGGGCAAGACCTTGCCAAACTCAGCGGACACGCCTTGCGTGATGTGCGCAAGCATCTGCAAATGGTATTTCAGGATCCCTTTGCATCGCTGAATCCGCGCATGCGCGTGGGTGAAATCGTAGGTGAAGGCTTGCTGATTCATGGTTTGGGCTGCGTTGCTGAGCAGAAAGAAAAAGTGCAGCAGATGCTTGAGCGCGTGGGGTTGGAAGCGGCAGATGCAGAAAAATATCCGCACCAGTTTTCGGGTGGGCAACGCCAACGTATCGGCATTGCGCGTGCTTTAGTGCTGTCCCCCAAGGTGGTGGTGTGTGATGAACCGGTTTCTGCCCTGGATGTGTCGGTGCAGGCGCAAATATTACTGTTGCTCAAGGAGTTGCAGCAAGAGATGAATCTGAGCTACATTTTTATCAGCCACGATTTGCGCGTGGTGCGGCATATTGCCGACGAAATGGTGGTGATGAATCAAGGCAAGATTGTAGAACAGGGCAAGGTGGTAGACATTTACAATGCACCGCAACAGCCCTACACGCAGCAGTTGTTAAATGCAATTCCAGGCCGGAAAGCGGCTTAAAATTTAGAAATAGAAAACTTAGTTAGAAAGAAAAGCATGGCATACGATTTAGAAGAGCAAGAGCAGTTAGACGAATTCAAAGCATGGTGGAAAAAGAATGGCAGCATGGTCACTAATCTGGCATTGGCTGCCCTGATCGCCTATTCTGCCTGGCAGGGTTATCATTGGTTTCAAAATAAAGAAGCAGCAGAGGCTTCCGGTTTGTATCAGGGCTTAGTCGTGACCGATTTGGCCAAAACGGCCGAAATCAAAGCGCAATCAGCCAAGCTGATGGAAAATTTTGCCGGTACCCCTTACGCCGGCCGCGCGGCGGTGTTTGCGGCAAAAGCCAACTTCGCTGCGAATGACAGCAAAAGCGCCAAGGCTCAGCTTGAATGGGCAGTTAAAAACGCAAAGGAAAGCGCTGTTCAGGCGATTGCTGGCTTGCAGCTTGCTGGCATTTTATTTGAAGAAAAAAATTACGACGAGGCCCAAAAAGTGCTCGCCGCAATTAATGACAAGGGCTATGAAGGGTTGAAGGCGAGCCTGCAAGGCGATGTCCTACTGGCGCAAGGCAAGAATGCGGAAGCAAAAAAAGCCTATCAAACCGCTTTGGAAAACCTGGATAGCCAGGGCAGAATGCATCAATATACGCAGCAAAAGCTTGAGTCGCTGGGTGTTTAATCTAACCTTTGATGTGAACTGATTGCCGGAATTTATGAGTCATTTAAAACAGTTTCGTTTTCTCTTGGTCCTAGGCTTTGCCATGCTTGCAGGATGCAGCACCCTTACTGAGTTAAGGTCTGATCTTGCCGACAAGATATTTGGCCGCGAGCCCCCTAATCCGCCAGCAGTGCTTGAAGAGATCACGCCGACTCATACCGCAAAAATTGACTGGTCTGGAAGCGCGGGAAAAACCGAAAGGTACGATTACACCCCCGTCCTTGATTCCAGCGCAGTGTATGCGGTCAACGCAGCGGGTGAGATCATAAAGCTGGATATTGCCAATGGTCGCCAGGTATGGCGCGTGAAAGTGGGCGAGCCGGTCAGCGGTGGTGTCGGGATTGGTGCCGGCATTATATTGGTGGGTACCAATAAAGGTAACGTCCATGCGTATGACGCTGCCGGAAAACCGCTCTGGAAGGCCAAAGTTACCAGTGAGATTCTGAGCGTGCCGCGCTATTTTGATGGCATGGTCATTGTGCGTACCGGAGATAACCGTATCTTTGGTCTTGATGCGACCGATGGCAGCCGCAAATGGGTGTATGAGCGCATTAATCCGGCACTGATTTTAAGAAGCAGCGTGGGCATCGTGGTGGATGGCGGCGCGGTATATGCAGGCTTCGCGGGCGGGAAATTGGTTGCGATTCGCGCGGACAATGGCAAACTGCTATGGGAGGCCACCGTCGCACAACCCAAAGGCGTCACTGAAATTGAACGTATTGCTGATATAACTAGCTTACCGGTGGTTGATGGTCCGCTGGTATACGCCGTGGCGTATCAAGGCAAAATTGCAGCGGTAGACCGCACCAATGGCCGTGTTGTGTGGAACCGGGATATCTCCAGCTATAGCGGTTTAAATGCCGAGGATGCCAAGATATTTGTATCGCATACGCTAGGCGCGGTTTATTCACTGGATTACTCAACCGGTAAAACCTTCTGGCGTCAGGGCGCACTGGCGAATCGCCGGCTGACCGCGCCGTTACCAATGGGTAGTGTGATTGCGGTGGGTGATTTGGAAGGCTATGTACACTTCTTAACGCGGGATGAAGGCAAGTTTGCTGCGCGGATCAAGCTGGATAGCAACGCTGTCATGTCGCTCGTCCCCGGATCCACTTCAACACAACTCATCGCAGAAACACGCGATGGCGGCTTATATGCAATCAGTGTTGCAGAGAAAAACATTAAGTCAGCGCCTGCATCTCAAGTGCGACCCGTACCTGCTCCAGCTGTAACGGCAGTACCTGAAGCTGCGACTGGATCTGCCCCCGCTGAACCAGACGCGCCGGGCACAGAGCGTAGCATCCTGTTCAATGATGATTCAATTTTGCTACCCGATCAGAACTCAGGTCAGCAGCCAGATGGCGGTAGTGCGCCAATCATCACACTACCCAATACAGGGCCTTAACCAATCATCATGCTGCCCACCATCGTGCTCGTTGGTCGACCCAACGTTGGAAAATCCACTTTATTCAATCGTCTGACCAAAAGCCGTGACGCGCTGGTGGCGGATTTGCCCGGGCTGACGCGCGACCGTCACTATGGGCGCGGCATTGGTGCAAGCCGTCCTTATCTGGTGATTGATACCGGCGGTTTTGAGCCAACCGCCGAAAGCGGCATTTTAAAAGAGATGGCACGCCAGACTTTGCTGGCGATTGATGAAGCGGATGTCGTGATTTTTCTGGTGGATGGCCGTGCCGGCATTACCCCGCAGGAATATATCATTGCCGATAAACTGCGCAGGTCGCAGCGTCCCGTGCTGCTGGCAGTGAATAAAACCGAAGGCATGCAAAAAGCGGTTGTATCGGCGGATTTCCATGAATTAGGGCTTGGCGAACCGTTATCTATCTCTTCCGCGCATGGCGAAGGCGTGAAAGACTTGGTCGAGCTGGCGCTGGAAAATTTTCCTGAGCCGCAAGAAGATGAAGAAGTTAAACACAATAACAGAGTGCCGAGAGTGGCCATCGTCGGCCGTCCCAACGTAGGCAAATCGACCTTAGTGAATGCCCTGCTGGGCGAGGAGCGTGTCATTGCTTTTAACGAGCCTGGCACCACGCGTGATTCGATTGAAATCGATCTGGAAAAGAATGGCAAACATTATGTGATCATCGATACAGCCGGTGTGCGCAAGCGCGGCAAAGTGTTTGAATCGATTGAAAAATTCTCAGTGGTGAAAACCATGCAGGCGATTGAGGATGCCAATGTGGCGATTCTGGTGGTGGATGCGCAAGAGGGCATCACGGAACAGGATGCGCACGTGGCTGCATATATTCTGGATGCCGGGCGCGCCTTGGTGGTGGCGATTAACAAATGGGACGGCCTGAAAGACGACGAGCGCGAGTGGATTAAAAATGAAATTGATCGCAAACTCCAATTTTTAGATTTCGCCAAATTCCACTACATTTCTGCGCTTCGCAAAAAAGGGTTGACTGAACTGTTTGCATCGGTAGACGGCGCATTCAAGGCGGCGTTTGCCAAGCTGGCCACGCCGCAGCTCACGCGTGTGCTGATTGATGCGGTTGCGCAGCACCAGCCTCCGGTCAGCAAGGGTATTCGTCCAAAATTACGTTACGCGCATCAGGGCGGCATGAATCCGCCGATTGTGGTGATACACGGCAACCATGTGGATGGTGTAAAAGACAGCTACAAACGCTTTTTAGAAGGCGTGTTTCGCAAGACATTCCAACTAACCGGTACGCCATTGCGCGTGCAGTTCAAGCAGGGCGATAATCCGTTTGCGGAGCCGGATAAACGTAAAGCAGGTGAGGGGATTGTGAGCATGCGCCGCCGTAAAACCGCACAGCGTGCTGAATTGAAAGCTAAAAAGGACATTGAAGATAAAAGTAGGCGCGTTAAAAAGCATTGAGTCACATGTCCGCAAACATGTTCAGACAAGGGCTATTTTCCCTGCAGTTAATTTTCCTCAGGTAACTCATAAGGGTCTGCCACATAGGCCGGCCCTTTCATGAGCATGACAACAATACATCCTATGGCGGTTGCGCCTACAAAGAACCAGTAGCTGAAGAGAACCCCCAGGCACTGGTATATAATCTTTTGCTGTGCCGGATTCAGCGTGACGTTGTTAAAGTAAATACTGAGTATGATGGCAGCGAGTGGCGCTGTGCCCAGTAGGAATATCACCGGTATTTTTTTGAACAAGACCCACTCAAATCCTGATGGTGATCTGGTATATCCCGGTAATTTGTTAAGCAGGCCCATAAGTGAAGTTTTTAATAGAGGCTTTCCCAGAACTTCCACCACACGCGCTCGTCCTCAGTCACCTTGCCTGTCACCATCGGATTTTGTGGATAGTTGGTTTTTAGCACACGCAGGGTGTCTTCTTTCAAATCCTGCAAGTTCATGTGGTCGTAAGCGCTGATGCTGATGACAAGCGCTTCTTCGATAGAAACGGAGTTTGGATAATATTCCAGCACATATTTGGCACGGTTAAGCGCTGCCAGATAGGCCTGACGCTTCATGTAATAGCGTGCCACGTGCATCTCATGCTGGGAAAGCGTGTTTACCAGGTACACCATGCGTTGTGTGGCGTCTTTATAGTAGCGGCTTTTCGGGTAGCGTTCAGTCAGCTCTTTAAATGCGGCGAATGAGAGTTTAAGCGCCTTCGGATCGCGATCGCTGATTTCCTGCGCGGTCGCTTTTTCGATTATGCCACGCTCGTTAAAGCTGGAAAGGCCTTTTAAGTAATAGGCGTAATCGACATTGGGATGATTGGGATGCAGTTTGATGAAACGGTCTGCAGCTGCCACACTGGAAACAGGGTCGCCTTTTTTGTAGTAGGCGTAGGCAATTTCAAGTTGCGCCTGCGTAGCATATTTGCCGTGCGGAAAGCGTGATTCCAGTTTTTGAAAATAACCGATGGCTTTGTCATAGTCTTTGTCGATCATTTTAGCTTCGCCTTCCTGATAGATGCGCTCAGCTTGCCAGCCTTTGGTGTCATCTAGTTCATTGGGGTCGCCGAATATAGCGCATGCTTGCATAAATAAAGCTAAAATCCCAATGGATAAAAGCGGTAAAATACGTTTCACGATATATTTCAAAATGAAAACCTGCAAATTAATTAGTTTCATTATAACTGATGCCAAAGAAAAAGCCGATGCAAACGAAGACAGATATTACGCTTAACATCCCCATGCATTCGGGTGGAGAGCGATTGGACATTGCATTACAGAAAATGTTGCCGGAGCACTCGCGCAGCCGTTTGCAGGCCTGGATAAAAGTTGGCCTAGTGACTTTGAATAACGAAGCTACAACGGCCAAAACCAAGGTATGGGGTGGCGAAAAAGTGAATGTGAAGCCACAGGACAGTCCTCAGGAGCAGGCGTTTTTACCGGAAAATATTCCGCTGGATATTGTGTACGAAGATGACGAATTGCTGGTGATCAATAAACCCGCGGGGTTGGTGGTGCATCCTGCAGCCGGCAATTGGAGCGGCACTTTGCTGAACGCATTGCTGTACCACGCCCCGCAATTGGCGGAAATTCCACGCTGCGGCATTGTGCACCGGCTGGACAAAGACACCAGCGGTTTGCTGGTGGTGGCAAAAACGCTGGAAGCGCAAACCAGCCTGGTGCGACAGTTGCAGGCGCGCACGGTGAAGCGTGAATATCGGGCGATTGTATGGGGGCAGATCTGGCGCAATGGCACGATCAACCAGCCCATCGGGCGCCATCCGCATGCGCGCACCAAGATGGCGGTTACCCGCACAGGAAAACCCGCCGTGACGCACTATGAGGTGCTGGAGCGTTTTGGCGTGCATACCTACTTGCGCTGTATGCTCGAGACGGGCCGAACCCACCAGATTCGCGTGCATTTACAGTTCCTCAAGGCGCCTATGCTGGGCGATCCTGTCTATGGCATAGGCAATATTATTCCGCATAAACTCATGACGCAAACCTTGAAAGATGCGGTTTCCGGCTTTAAGCGCCAGGCGTTGCACGCGATCAAGCTTGGGCTGATTCATCCCAAGACTCACCAGCCTATGGAATGGCAGATCGAGCTGGCGGCTGATATGAAAGCCTTGTTGGAAGCGATGCGCCATGAGGATGTGGCCGAAGATGCCATGCCGGCATTCTTGCCGGAAGACCAGCCGTATGAGTACGATGAATCGGATGAAGATTGGGATGATTTTGAAGATGAGGACGAATTCGATGCTGAAGAAGAGTGACTTCATTGTTCCCGATTGGCCTGCGCCGCCCAATGTGCATGCCTTGCAAACCACGCGCATTGGCGGCGTCAGCCTTGCGCCTTACGACACTCTGAACCTAGGCAGCCATGTGGGCGATGATCCGCTTAACGTTGCAGCAAACCGTCAATTACTGAATCCCTTTGTGCCGAGCGAACCAGTATGGCTGAATCAGGTACACGGCACGCTGACGATAGACGCAGAAACTGCAGCTTGCACGCCACCGGAAGCTGATGCCAGCTACACGCAGCAACATAATGTCGTTTGTGCCACCATGACGGCAGATTGCCTGCCATTGCTTTTCTGTAATCAGGCAGGCACAGAAGTTGCTGCGGTGCACGCGGGCTGGAAAGGCCTGATGGACGGCGTGATTGAATCCGCGCTGGACAGGATGCAATCGAAATCCAGCGAGATTCTAGTCTGGCTCGGCCCCGCGATTGGCCCGCAGGCGTTTGAGGTGGGCAGCGAAGTGCGCGATGCTTTTATCAAAAAACTGGCACTTGCCGAAACCGCGTTTCGACCGTATGGCGAAAAATGGCTGGGTGATATATTTATGCTGGCCAGGCAACGCCTTGCCGAGCATGGCGTGACGCAGGTGTATGGCGGCGGCGTTTGCACGTATAGTAACCCGGAGCGCTTCTTTTCATTCCGGCGCGACAATGTCACCGGGCGCATGGCGACGCTGATCTGGTTAGCTTAGTTTATAATGGCACAACTTTTTTCTGCACAGATTCATGACCATTCCTGACTTTTCCGTTTTACTCTGGATTGTAATATTCAGCCTGATCGGCGGCGTTTTAAGTGTTGCGGGGGCGGCCCTGGTGGCCTTAAATGCACGTGTCGCTGCCATTCCCATGCTGATCAGTTATGCCATCGGCGCGATGCTGGGAGCGGTTTTTCTGGAGATTCTGCCAGAAGCGATAAAAATCGCCAGCAATGTGCAATACATGACGGCTACGGTGCTGTTCGGCATTTTGCTGTTTTTTACGCTTGAAAAACTGGTGATATGGCGGCATTGCCATGGCGACCATTGCGAGGTGCATGCGATCCACACCGAGGAAGAGTGCCCGGAAACGCATCCGCACACCACCAAATATAAGCCGGTCAGCGTGAAGCAGCCTTTATTGAACTTGCATGCTGCAAACCATCACACCCATGCTCATGACCATGGCCGTAGCGGCATGATGGTGATGATTGGCGACACGTTTCATAACTTTGTCGATGGCATTTTGATCGCCTCGGCCTTTATGGTGGATGTAAAAGTCGGTATCGTGACAGCGATTGCGATTATCGCGCATGAAATTCCGCAGGAAGTAGGCGATTTTTTAATCCTGCTGCATTCAGGCTACAGCAAAAAACAGGCATTTATTTTCAATCTGGTATCCAGTTTTGCTACCGTTGTTGGCGGTGCCATTGCTTATTTTGCTCTGAGCCATGTACAGGGCTGGATTCCGACCATTTTGGGCTTAGCCGCTTCAAGCATGCTGTATGTGGCAGTGGCGGATTTAATTCCCAGTTTGCATAAGCGCACCGAGCTGCACGCCACCGTTTCGCAGCTCGTGCTGATTGCCTGCGGCGTAGCCTCGATTTGGCTGGCAGGCCATTTTTTAGAATAGTTGGTATATATGAAAACTCCTACATCCATTGCACCAAAAGTCGGTTTTGTTTCACTGGGCTGCCCGAAGGCAGGCTCTGATGCCGAGCGCATTCTTACGCAACTACGGGCAGAAGGCTACGAAATCAGTTCAACCTACGAAGATTCTGATTTGGTTGTTGTCAACACCTGCGGTTTTATCGATAGCGCAGTGGAAGAATCGCTGGATGCGATTGGTGAAGCGCTCAACAAAAACGGTAAAGTGATTGTTACAGGCTGCCTGGGGGCAAAAAAAGGCGTGGTAGAAGCCGCGCATCCTAGCGTATTGGCGGTGACTGGCCCGCACGCGCTGGAAGAAGTGATGACGGCTGTACATTCCAATCTGCCCAAATTGCATGATCCCTATACTGATTTAGTGCCGCCTCAGGGTGTTCGTTTAACGCCAAGTCACTATGCCTACTTAAAAATCTCAGAAGGTTGTAATCACCGTTGCAGCTTCTGCATCATTCCCAGTCTGCGCGGTGATTTAGTCAGCCGCCCGATAGGCGAGGTGATGAACGAAGCGGAAAACCTCGTTAATGCAGGGGTGAGTGAGATTTTAGTCATCTCGCAAGATACCTCGGCGTATGGCGTGGATGTGAAATATAGAAGCGGTTTCTGGAATGGCCGCCCCGTCAAAACGCGCATGACGGAACTCACCAAAGCTTTAAGTGAGCTCGGCGTTTGGGTGCGCTTGCACTATGTATATCCATATCCGCATGTGGATGAAGTGATCCCACTGATGGCTGACGGCCTGATTCTACCGTATCTGGATGTGCCGTTTCAGCATGCCAGCCCGCGTATTCTCAAGGCCATGAAACGCCCGGCGAGCAGCGAGAATAATCTTGCGCGCATCAAGGCATGGCGTAAAATCTGCCCCGATATTACGGTGAGAAGTACCTTTATTGCGGGCTTTCCGGGCGAGACGGAAGATGATTTCCAGCAACTGCTCGATTTCTTGGAAGAAGCGCAATTGGACCGCGTGGGCTGCTTTGCGTATTCTGCGGTGGATGGCGCCAAAGCCAATGCCTTGCCAGACCAGGTGCCGGAAGAAGTAAAGCAAGAGCGCCTAAGCCGCTTTATGGCAGTGCAGGAGCGCATTAGCGCCGCCAAGCTGCATGCCAAAACTGGCAGCATTCAGACCGTTCTGGTGGATGAGATTGTGCATGATGCCGAAGGTAATGTCGAAGCGGTTGGCCGCACCAAAGCGGATGCGCCGGAGATTGATGGTGTGGTATATCTGGAAGATGCAGAGGGTTTAACGCCCGGGGATTTTGTGGAAGTCGAGATTTATAGCGCGGATGGGCATGATTTACGGGGTGGGCCACCGAGGAGTTTCTAGTGATAGGATAACTAATGATAAATAAATCATGGATATCAATCTTATTGTTGTTGACAGAGACCTCTTTTGCATCAGAGATTTGGTTAATTGTGACTCCAAATGAATTACTTAATAACAGTGGAGAGTTGCTAGTAGAAGTGGTTAAGCCGAGCAACATTACAACATGGCCTAATAACTTAGCATTATTACTTGGCAGTCAGAATACACAGGAGCAAGTGGAAATTTTTTTGGTTGAAAAAGGCCCCGGCACTGATATAAGGCGTACGTATAAAGGTGTAGCTAAATCTAAGTTTGAAGGTAATGTGCGAGCAGAACTTGCTAATCTTGAGTCTAACCGATTATTGTTGACTGCAAAAAGTGTTGAGGCCACATCAAATGAAATTTTGGCCAGCCATCAAAGGGTGACATCAGTAAAAGATAATAATATAAACGATACTGATAAAAAGCCTAGTACGATAGTCGTTTCTGGGCCAAAAGAAGATCCGACAATCACAGCAAATGAGCCGCTATATTTTGTTGTGGGCTCCAGTAAAGATAGAAGTTTTGATGCCAGGTTTCAGCTAAGTTTCAAATATCGTCCCTTTGATCCAGATGCGACTGTTGCAACATTTATTCCCTATGCTAGCAACCTTTATTTTGCGTACACCCAAACAAGCATATGGGATCTCGGGAGCGATTCTAGCCCATTTAAAGATACGAGTTATCGACCTAGTATCTATTACAACTGGGCAGAAAGTGGCAAGGGCTTAAATCCTAATAGGTGGAAATTCGGGCTTGAACATGAATCCAATGGTAGAAATGGAGATGAATCTCGCTCATTAAATATTGCATTTGTTCAACCATTTTGGAATATTGATTTTTCTAGCGGCAGACGATTTACGTTTATGCCGAAGATATATCAATATATTGAAAAATCAGATAATCGAGATATTCACCATTATCGTGGATACGTCGATTGGATGGCGCGCTACGGAAGAGAAGATGGCGCAATTTTAACTGGGTTGTATCGCCAAGGAACGGAGGGTTATGCTCAAGGTCAACTTGATTTGTCATACCCTATAAGTGATAAGCTTTTTGGGCGTACAGGTACATTTCTCCACTTTCAATTGCTTGGTGGCTATGGCGAAACCTTAATTGATTATGATCATCAGCGCGCTACGCAATTGCGTGTTGGTATATCGTTAGCAAGATAATGCTTTACTTTTCGTTTAGCGTGTCATATGTTTTCTGTGCATTAAGCACCTCGCCTATATTGGCTTCTGACCAGGTTTTAATCGCATAGAGCAAGTCTTTTAGCGTGTGTCCGAGCGGGGTGAGGGCGTATTCTACTTTTGGCGGCACTGTGGCGTAAACCGTTCTGCCCACCAGCCCATCGCGTTCTAGATTTCGCAAGGTCTGCGTGAGCATTTTTTGAGAGATACCGTCAATCGCGCGCTGCAGATGGCTAAAACGCTTGGTACCGTCTTGCAGCAAAATCACCACCAGCACTGTCCATTTATCTGCAATTCTATTCAGCACCAGGCGTGTGGGGCATAGCGCGTTAAAAGCGCATGCCTGATTCTCTAGCGGTGTTTGTTCATTAGTATCCATTTAGTACCTATATAATGTTTTAGTGCCTACTTACTATAAGCAACTATAGCTGATAATATGCGCTAAATCAATTGCAGTACAAAAAACAGGAGTGTAAAAATGACATCAGTCGTAGTGATTTACCACAGTGGTTACGGACACACCACGAAACAGGCGGAGGCGGTTGCGGCAGGCGCAAAAGCGGATTTAATCGCGATTGATGCCAGTGGCGATATCACTGATGCCGATTGGGCAAAACTAGACGCGGCGAAGGCGATTGTCATGGGCTCACCTACCTATATGGGTTCTGTAAGCTGGCAATTTAAAAAATTTGCTGATGCCAGTTCTAAAAAATGGTTTACACAAGAGTGGAAAAACAAGATTTTCGCTGGATTTACCAATTCCGCCACCATGAATGGTGATAAATTCTTGACCATTCAGTATCTATTCACGCTTGCTATGCAGCACTCCGGCGTTTGGGTGGGTACAGGCTTGATGCCTGCCAACACCAAAGCTGCTAAGCATGGTGACGTGAATTATGTGGGTGGTTTTGCTGGCGCCTTGATGACGTCGCCTAGTGACGCTTCAGCAGATGAAGTGAATAAAGGTGACTTGGAAACAGCACGTTTATTGGGTTTGCGCGTCGCGGAGTTTGCGGCTAAGATTTAGTGCGTAAATAAATCAGGTAACACCGGCACGGGACGTTCGCTATCGGCACGATCTTCTAAAAAATCCAGCGTATAAGGGCAACGCGTGGGTTTTTTAGCCACTTTTTTCTTTTTTGCGCCGGTGATTTCTGTATTGATGTAGGGTGTTTGGCTGATGCGTATGTAGCCGGATGATACTAATTTTTGTGCGGTGGTTTCAAACAGACTGAGCGGATTATCGATATTTTGAAGAGTGATGGCGGCTTTGGTGACTTTAAGCACGTTGTACATCACGAATTTGCTGGATGTTTGTTTGCCGTAGATTTCGCCAGTGAGAATCATTTTGTTAAACCATTTTTGCCATAAAGCTGTCATCATTAACGATACTGTCAGGTATATAATGCATTAACACTTTAAATAACGCAAGTATCTTGTTGTCTTAATTGGTATTTTAAGATTAAATTGGCAGATAGTTGCATGTTTTGGATAATTTTATGAACGCCAGACTGATAATAATAAGCTTTCTGTTAACCATTCTCGTTACTGCATGCGATAAAAAACCAGAGGGCGCCCCGGCGGCGGCGGGTATGAGCATGCCAGCCATGCCGGTAAACGTGATTGCTGTGCAGCCAACCTCGGTGCCGATGAGTGTGGAAGCCGTTGCACAGACCGAGGGTGCCAGTGAGGTGGAAATTCGCCCGCGCGTGGGCGGCATTATCTTAAAGAAAATGTTTGAAGAAGGCGCGCCGGTAAAGGCCGGGCAGGTGATGTTCCAGATTGACCCGGCGCCATTCCAGATCGCGCTGGCGCAAGCCAGGGCGCAGGCAGCGGAGCAAGGAGCGCGCATCACACAAACCGCACGCGAATCCAGTCGCTTAAAAGAGTTGTTAGCCACACAATCCATCAGCCAGCGCGAATATGATAACGCGACTTCGGATGCAAGTATCTCGCAAGCCGGCATGATGCAGGCGCAGGCCAATATCAAAGAAGCCGAACTGAATCTTTCTTATACCAATGTCACTGCGCCGGTGTCCGGCATTGCCGGACGTTTCCAGTTTTCAGAAGGCGCGCTGGTGCAAGCCAATACCAGCTTATTGACGACCATTATTCAGGTTTCACCAATTTGGGTGCGGTTTAGCTTATCTGAAAGCGAGCTGCAGAGCTTGGGTGGGCATTTAGATCAGAAGCATGTAAGTGAAGTGAGTTTGATTTTGCCAGATGGCAGCGAGTATGCGCATAAGGGAAAATTGAATTTTACCGCCAATCAAATCAACCCTAGCCTCGGTACGCAAGAATTGCGCGCCACATTTGAGAATAAGGATAAGACCTTGCTGCCAGGCCAGTTTGTGCGTGCCCGCGTGACGACAGGAATGCGGGAAAGCGTGTTTCTAGTGCCGCAGACCGCAGTTTTAACAGGTGAGCTAGGCAAATTTGTGTATGTGGCCAACGAGAAAAATGAAGCGACGATGCGGCCTGTGGTAGTGGGTGAATGGAAAGGTAAAGACTGGATTATTCTGGAAGGCTTAAAAGCCAATGACAAGGTGATTGTGGATAATTTAATCAAGCTGCGCCCTAATGCGCCTGTCGCCCCGCATACGATGGGAACCGCGCCAGTATTGCCTCCTGGAGCACCTGCCAAATAGGCTTTTGTGACCATCTATGATGATTGAATCCTGTATCCATGATTAAATTTTTCATAACGCGCCCCATTTTTGCCGGTGTGCTGTCTATCATCATCGTGCTGGCGGGGCTGGCAGCGGCACTAAAGCTGCCTGTCGCGCAGTACCCGGAAATCGCGCCGCCCACGGTGACGATTACTGCGGTTTACCCGGGCGCAAGTGCCGATACTCTGTCTAAAACCGTCGCTGCGCCGATTGAAGAGCAGTTGAGTGGTGTGGAGCGACTGCTGTATTTCAATTCGAGTGCGGATTCCAGCGGCACGCTCACCATTACAGCCACGTTTGAAGTCGGTACCAATATTGACCAGGCGACATTTAACGTGAGCAACCGTGTGAACATTGCTACGCCGCGCTTGCCAGACGAGGTGCGGCGCAATGGGTTGATTGTGCAGAAAAAATCCAACGATATTCTGCTGGTGGTGATGCTGACGTCGGAGGACAAAAAACACGATAGGCTGTTCCTGAGCAACTACGCGACGCTGAATGTGCTGGATGAACTGAAACGCGTGCAAGGCGTGGGCGATGTGCTGATATTCGGCGGACAGGATTACGCCATGCGCGTGTGGTTGCGGCCTGACCGCATGGCGCAGCTGGGCGTGACGACCACCGATATTGCGCAGGCGATTCAATCGCAAAACGCACAATATGCCGCGGGTAAGATTGGCCAGGATCCTGCACCGAATGACCAGCAAATCGTATATACCGTCACCGCCAAAGGGCGTTTGCTAGAGCCGGAACAGTTTGGCAATATCATTATTAAAGCAGACGGGCCGCGCGGTATTTTGTACCTCAAGGATGTGGCACGCATTGAGCTGGGTGCGCAAAACTATAACGTACGCTCGGCGCTGGACGGCACAACCGGCGTGGCGATTCCGATCTTCCTGCAAACAGGTTCTAACGCGCTGGAAACTGCAAATAACATCAAGCTGAAAATGGCGGAGCTGAAGCAACGCTTTCCGAAAGGCATGCAATTCAGTATTCCTTACGATACCAGCGATTTTGTAAAAGCGACTATTCAGGAGGTTTTTAAAACGCTGGGAGAGGCCTTGGTGCTGGTCGTGCTGGTGGTATATCTATTCCTGCAAAGCTGGCGCGCGACGCTGATCCCCATTATCGCAGTGCCAATTTCGCTGATCGGTACTTTTGCCGGGCTGTACTTGCTGGGCTTCAGCATTAACTTGCTGACGCTTTTTGCCATGATTCTGGCGATTGGGATTGTGGTAGATGATGCGATTGTGGTGCTGGAAAACATCGAGCGGTTGATGAGTGAAGAAGGCCTGAAGCCGATGGAAGCCGCAATCAAATCCATGCGGCAGGTTTCTGCTGCCGTGGTGGCGATTGTGATGGTGCTGTGCGCGGTGTTTATTCCGGTGGCGTTTCTGGGCGGCATTGCCGGCGCGCTGTATCGACAGTTTGCCGTCACCGTGGCGATTGCGGTGGTGATTTCCGGGGTGGTGGCGCTTACGCTCACACCCGCTTTGTGTGCGATTTTATTGAGGAATGTGCACCAGAAATCCGCGTTTTTTACCGCGTTTAATCGCGGTTTTCACGGGCTTACGCATTTTTACACACGCGTTGTGGATTTAACATTGCACCATAGAATTATTGGCACTGTTGTGTTTGCCGTGATTATCGCCTTATGCGCCATATTGCTCAACCGCGTGCCCAATAGCTTTGTGCCGGCTGAAGATCAGGGTTATGTGATTACTGCGGTCATCATGCCGGATGGTGCGACATTGAACCGCACCGAGAAAACCACAGAAGCGGTGCGAAAGGGCATTGCGCAAGACCCGGCAGTAGCACATGAATTTGCGGTAAACGGCTTTGATTTGATTGGTGGCGGTAACAAAACCAGCGCTGCGACCATGTTTGTGCGGCTGAAAGATTGGAAAGAACGTACCACAACTGCCGAGCAGATTGTAGGCAAACTGTTTGGCTTGGGGATGAGCCAGCCGGATGGCCTGGCAATTGCGTTTAATCCGCCCGCCATTCGCGGTTTGGGCAGTGCCGGCGGTTTTGAGGTCTATGTGCAAAGCCGTATTGACACTGACCCGCAGAAACTCGCAGCCGTGTTGAACAGCTTTGTCGATACGCTGCGTGCCAGTTCGAAGCTCACGGGGATTAACACCTTTTTCAGACCCACTGTGCCGCAGTTGTATATTGAGGTGGATGAAGCTAAAGCCTTATCTTTGGGCGTGCCAATCTCTGATATCTATGCCACTTTGCAAAGCACTATGGGGCAGCTTTATGTAAATGATTTTAATAAATCCGGCCGCACGTATAAGGTGCAGTTGCAGGCCGAACCGCAATTCCGCATGCAGCCGGAGGACATCGGCAAAGTGTATGTGCGTAGTAAGACAGGTGCAATGATCCCACTGTCATCATTAAGCAAAGTGAGCAGTATCATCGGTGCCGAGCAACTGGAGCGCTATAACGGGCTGCTATCCGCAAAGATACTGGGCAGCGGCGCGCCGGGCGTGAGTTCCGGCGATGCGATCGATTTGGTTGAAAAACTGGCAAAAGAAACCTTGCCGGAAGGCTACCAGATCGCATGGACTGGCCAGGCTTACCAGGAAAAGCGCACGGGCTCGGCTGCGCTGTTCGCTTTTAGCTTTGCCATCATCATGGTGTTTCTGATTTTAGCGGCTCAGTTTGAAACCTGGGCTTTGCCACTCGCCGTCATCATGGCGGTACCATTTGCGCTGGCTGGCGCACTGATAGCTGTGTTTGTGCGCGGCATGCCGAACGATATTTACTTTCAAATCGGGCTGATTACCTTAATTGGGCTGGCGGCTAAGAATGCCATTTTGATTGTAGAATTTGCCAGCCAGAAAATGGAAGAAGGCATGCCTGTACTGCAGGCTGCGGTCGAGGCGGCGCGGTTACGGTTCAGGCCCATTGTTATGACCTCGATGGCTTTCGTGTTGGGTATTACGCCGCTGCTGGTGGCCACCGGCGCGGGCTCTGCCGCCCGCCGCAGCATGGGTACAGGCGTGTTTGGCGGCATGCTGCTGGCAACCTTTGTTGCCACAATCTTTATTCCGTTGTTCTTCTCATGGCTATCCGGAAAAACCGTGCATCGTCATCATGTCGGTGACGATAGCTCGCACCAAAAAGATGCGGCAACATGAAAAAGTTGAGCTTGTTGTTAGTGTTGTTTTTGGTCGCCTGCAAGGCTGTCGGGCCGGATTACAAGCGTGCTGAGCCCAATTTACCCGCAGCATTTAGTGAAAGCGACACCAATGCGAATACATCGAATGATGTGATGAAACAATGGTGGAAGCATTACCAGGACGAAAAACTGAATGAACTGGTCGAGCTCACCCTTAAAAACAATACCAATATTCAATTGGCGGTTGCGCGCATTGAAGAAGCCGATGCAAACATGCGCGAAGTGGGCGCTAATTTGTTGCCAGAGATTGACTTTTCTACCCAAGCCGAGCGCAACAAGGTAACTGAACTCGGGCCATTTCCTACCTTTACATCTCCGATTCGTAACAATTACACCTTCGGCCTCAGCACCTCCTATGAAATCGATTTCTGGGGCAGGCTGAAGCGTAATAAAGAAGCGGCAAAGGCAAATGCCTTGGCTACGCGCAACGCCAAAGAAACCGTCGAACTTTCGCTGACAGGTCTGGTTGCCAGCAACTATCTGCAATTGCGCGGTTTGGATGCACAAATAGCGGTCACCAAAGATAATCAAAAAAGCCGTAAAGAAGCACTTGGCTTGAATCAGAGGCGACTTGCGGGCGGCGTGGCGAGCGCGCTGGAGGTAAGCCAGGCTGAAGTGGCGGTGAGCAATTTAGAGGCGCAGCTGATTGAGCTAACTAGGTTGCGTGCGATAAGCCAACATCAGCTTGCGGTACTGACAGGCGTGCTGGATTTGAAGCTCGAAGCCGCAGATATCCGCACCTTACCGGTTCCGCCCACCCCGCCTGCCGGCTTGCCTTCTGTATTGCTGGAAAATCGCCCGGATATTCGCCAGGCCGAGCAGGCGCTGATAGCAGAAAATGCCAGAATCGGCATCGCCAAAGCTGCATTGTATCCAAGCATTACCTTGACCGGCAGCTATGGCGGCGAGAGTCTGGAACTCAGTGATTTGTTAAAAACGGGGGCACGTGTCTGGACGTTGGGAATCGGACTGGATTTACCGATATTCGATTCTGGCAAGCGCCAGTCTCGCGTGGAGCAAGCTACGGCCAGGCAAAAACAAACTTTGGCGCAGTACCAGACGGCGATACAAAGTGCATTCAGAGAAGTGAACAATGCATTAATCACGCGGCGTCTGAATGCTGAACGCGAGCAAAGTTTGCAGCAAAGTGAAGTGTCTGCCAAGAAGGCACTTTCTGTGGCAGAGAATCGCTATAAGTCAGGTTATTCAGCCTATTTGGAAGTGCTGGATGCGCAGCGCGTGCATAATGAGGCTTCGCTCGCGATGATCCAAGCCAAGCAAGCAAATCTTTTAGCCACGGTGGAGTTGTTTAAAGTGCTGGGCGGCGATTGGAAAGGTGAAGCTCAAACAGCTTCAGAGCTTCAAGCTCATTAGAAGGTAATGGCGATTTTTACCCAGTCATCGCGAGATTCAACAGGTTCGCCAAGCAGGACGTGCTTGGTTGTCCCATTCATACTAACGCTGTAGTGGCTGTTGGTGCGGTAGTTGATTTTGGGCAGTATCATCATCGAGATGTCTGACAACCCGGCCTCAATCGGCAGATAAATCCCGGAGAACAAGCCAATATCCACTGTGGGAGCCGCGTTTTTTGCACCACTTGCAGCACGGGGTTCGATTGCCGATTCGGTATGGGTGTAGGTTTCGTCAGAACGTATCTGGCGTAACTGCACCCAGGTCGGGTGATTTGAGATGGTCTGGATGCCTACTCTCAGCTGGCTGCCCTGCGTCGGCTTGACCGATCTGATCATACCAAGAATGAGCTTGTTATAGTCTTCATCCACGACCAATCCAATCAGTTTATCCGGCCTGGCCAGGATATTGGCGTACTTGTTGACACGTGTCCCCATGCCGCGCGGGCTTTCATCGGTGATGATCCAGGTGTCGAGCGAGCCGCTATTGGCGGAAAGGCTGCTGCCTTGTTTTAATACGGTATGCGCTCTTATTCGTTCTTCCAGGGATGCACCGTTATGCGATAACCGCAACCCGCTGCTGATCTGATTTGCCTGATGCACCTGGTTACAAATGTTGGCGATACCGGCGGTGACTTTAGCCATTTTTGAACTTGCTTGCCGTTTGGTTTTGCGGCGCTGCCTGACGTAGCCGTTCTTTTTCCATTCTTCAAGTAGAATCCTGAGCGTTTCATTCAGTTTTTTTGCATTTTCAATTTTTGCGAAAGCCAGACTTTGAGGAATTTCTCCGCGGTCTGACACGGTGATTGCCACAGATACTTGTTTTTCCAGCTCATCCAGCTCCCAATAACGGTAACTGTCGTTAGGTACAAAATCGCGCATACGCTTTGCTGGCGCATCTTTTTCCAAATCAATGTAAAACAGATATTGCTCAGGTGTGGATTTGTTGCTGATATAAGCGCGCGTAAGCAGGGTGTTTATAACGCGTGTTGCGATTTCAAGATGATACTTCTGCATGCTCGCTTGCCCCAGCTGCCCCAACATGCATGTTTGCACATAACAGGCTGCGAGCGTGGTCGAGGGCGAGAAATCAAACAGTTCCACTGGATTATTCAATAGCATATGCTGCGCGGCAATCCGATACAGTACATTGATTTGCTGCCACACTTTGGCCGGCGGATTGCTCTGACTGAACATGCGCCATTTGACCATATTGAAGGCGGTATATAGCGCGCGTGCGATCAGCAGCATGGGCGTGTTTCCTTCCAGCCTGATACTGTTTTCGGGCTGTGCCTGATCGGCATTAAACACTTTTTCGATGACTTTAAGATGGAAGATATAGGATTGCCGGCAGTAGTTGTAACAAGTATCGCAGATGTTATTTTCCAGCTCCGGCTTCATGTTCTCCACGTTGGAAAACTGGGTGGATAATCTTTCCAGGCGCGCTTGATTAAGCACCTCGACTTCGAAAATCAAATCGAGTTGCTGTTGCAGGCTCAACGCATCCTCATCGCCGGCCTGGTTGAGTATAAGGGTCAGCTGTTTGGCGGCAAACTGCAGTGCAGTCAGGTCATCCATTTCCTCCAGATCGCCCAGCCAGGCTAAGCGCTTGCTGGTTTTTTTGATGGAAGTCGGACCGAACAGGTGTTGAAAAATATTTATCATTAGCAAGAAAACTAATTTGGAATGGCGATTTTTATCGAACTAAATGTAATGAGTGAAAATATAATAATAAATCATTGAATAATCAAGCTTAATTTAATCGTGCTGTTAGCGATTAAGCGATTATGATTGCATGGTAAAATTCAACTTTTAAGTTAAAAGTAAATCATACATGACAGTTCGTACTCGTTTTGCACCTAGTCCTACCGGATTTTTGCACATCGGTGGCGCGCGCACTGCGCTATTTTCGTGGGCTTATGCCAAAAAGCATCATGGCCAATTTATCTTGCGTATTGAAGATACTGATGTGGAACGCTCTACACCAGAAGCTGTGCAGGCCATTCTGGACGGCATGCATTGGCTGGGTTTGGATTACGACGAAGGCCCGTACTATCAGATGCAGCGCATGGATATCTACAAAAAAGTCATCCAAAGCATGCTGGATCACGGTACGGCTTATTATTGCTACTGCAGCAAGGAAGAATTGGAAGCTCTGCGCGAAAGCCAGATGCAACAAGGCTTGAAACCGCGCTACGATGGAAAGTGGCGGCCAGAAGCCGGTAAAACCTTGCCTGCAATCCCGCAGGATATTCCGCCGGTGGTGCGCTTCAAAAATCCGCAAACCGGCGTGGTGGCCTGGGGTGATCTGGTAAAAGGGCGCATCGAAATCGCCAATGCGGAGTTGGATGATCTGATTATCGCCCGCGCTGACGGCACGCCGACCTACAACTTTTGTGTGGTGGTGGATGACTGGGAAATGGGCATCACGCAAGTGATTCGCGGCGATGATCATGTTAACAATACGCCGCGCCAGATCAATATGCTGCAGGCGCTTGGTGCCACGGTTCCGCAATATGCGCATTTATCCATGATTCTAGGGGATGACGGACAGAAACTATCCAAGCGTCATGGCGCCGTGAGTGTAATGCAATATCATGAAGATGGCTATATACCAGAAGCTGTCTTGAATTATCTGGCGCGTTTGGGCTGGAGCCATGGCGATGCGGAAATTTTTACTATGCAGCAGTTTTGTGAATGGTTCGATCTGGATCATATTACGCCATCCGCTGCACAATTTAATACCGAAAAACTCAATTGGCTGAATGCGCATTACATTAAGGAGGCCAATATTGACGTGCTTGCAGACGATATTGCCAGCCGGCTGAAAAAGCTGGACGTTGTCGCGCAGGCGCAACCAAAATTGCAGGACGTGCTGGCTTTATACCGTGAGCGCGCTAATAATCTGAATCAATTGGCACGCGATGTTGCCTATTTTTATACTTTGCCGCAAGTCAGTGCAGAAGATGTTGCAAAGCATATTACACCTGAAATTATGCCAGCAGTTCAATCACTTAGCCAGAATCTGGCGCAGATTAACTGGTCAGCAGAGGCAATACACGAGGCGATTAATGCAGTCGTGACGCAATATCAGCTCAAGTTTCCAAAAGTGGCCATGCCTCTGCGTGTGATGCTGACGGGTATTGCGCAATCGCCCAGTATCGACCAGGTAATGGCGTTGCTGGGGCAAAAGGAAGCGCTTAGCAGAATACAAAATTACATCCGATAATTTTTTATCAGGCACTTGAAAAGCGAACAAAAAGGCGCAATCATAGTCATATGCAAGGTAGAATGCGCTTTTACTAATAATATTCAGGCAAAGCCACTCCAATTTTATTAAAACTACAAGGAGCACAACATGAACAACAAAGGACAAATGCTGCAGGATCCATTCCTAAACGCTCTCAGAAAAGAACACGTACAGGTGTCTATCTATTTGGTGAACGGTATCAAGCTGCAAGGACAGGTTGATTCTTTTGATCAATACGTGATTCTACTTAAAAATACCGTAACCCAGATGGTGTATAAGCACGCCATTTCTACTATTGTGCCAGCGCGTGCGGTGAGCATGCCGTTGCCTGAGCATTTGGAAGAATAAAGCTTGTCAATTAGATCCTCTGGTTACGGCGAAAACACTTTAGCGAATCCATCTGTCTCAACCGCCGCATCTAATGGTGCGGTAGTGTTGGTTAGTTTGGATTTCGGCGATTCAGATTATGCGGAAAGCCTGCATGAATTGCGTCAATTGGTGACATCAGCGGGCATGCAAGTGCGCGGTACGGTTGAAGGCAAGCGAAGCGCCCCAGATGCAAAACTTTTTATTGGCAGTGGTAAAGCCGATGAATTAAAAATGATGCTTGAAACTAGCGAAACCAGCCTAGTTGCATTTAACCATGATTTAAGCCCATCGCAACAGCGCAATTTAGAACGTTTTTTACAAGCTAAAGTATTGGATAGAACAGGTTTGATTTTAGATATTTTTGCCCAACGTGCAAAAAGCCACGAAGGTAAATTGCAAGTAGAGCTAGCGCAGCTGGAGCATTTGTCTACGCGCCTGGTACGCGGATGGACGCATCTGGAACGCCAAAAGGGTGGCATTGGCGTGCGTGGCGGTCCGGGTGAGAAGCAATTAGAGCTAGATAAGCGAATGATTGGCGTGCGGGTAAAACAACTGCGCGATAAGCTGGCAAAACTCAAGCAGCAGCGCAGCATGCAGCGCCGGGCGCGCAAACGTTCCAATTTAATGACCGTGTCGCTGGTAGGCTATACTAATGCCGGCAAATCCACTTTATTCAATCGCCTGACGCAATCAGGTGTCTATGCTGCAGATCAGCTGTTTGCCACGCTGGATACCACTTCGCGCAAAATGTATATTCCAGATGCTAATCCTGTCGTGTTGTCTGATACGGTAGGATTTATCAAACATTTACCGACCACGCTGATAGAGGCGTTCGGCGCTACCTTGGAGGAGGCTGCACAGGCAGATCTGCTACTGCATGTGGTAGATGTGGCCAGCACGAACCGTGAGGCGCAGATCGCACAAGTGAACCACGTGCTGGATGAAATTGGTGCGGCGAACGTGCCGCAGATTCTGGTGTTAAACCAGGTCGACAGGCTGGATAACGATGCGGGCTTGGAACGTGACGAATATGGTAGAATTTACCAAGTGCGCGTATCTGCCAAGACTGGCGCTGGCTTGGAGCTTATCCGGCTTGCCTTGTCAGAACACCAGCAGTTACTAAAAAAATTAAGCACTGAAGAAAGTGCATTTGCCTAAATGGAGTTTGAGAATGATTAAGTTTCCCGGTTTCGGTCAACGCAATAACGAAGGCCCTCCTGATCTGGATGAAGTGCTGCGCGATTTAAGCCAAAAGCTGAATAATCTTTTTGGTAAAAAAGGCGGCGATAACAATAACCAGGCTACCGGCGGCAAGGGTACCAACGTACCGGTTATGCCGATTCTGGCAATCATTGCTGCAATCTGGCTGGCCACAGGCTTTTACATTGTTGATCAGGGCTCGCTTGGCGTAGTGCAGCGATTCGGCAAGTTTACACAAACTACAGAGCCCGGTCCGCGCTGGCATTGGCCGTTTCCTATTGAAACTAAAACCATTGTCAATATGGAACAGGTGCGCCGCCTGGAAGTAGGCTATAGAAGCAATGGCGAAGGGTCAGGTAGCAAAACAAAAGTGCCTAGAGAAGCCCTGATGTTGACTGAAGATGAAAACATCATTGATATGCAGGTAGCTGTGCAGTACAAACTTAAAAATGCGAAAGATTATGTGTTTAATAATCGAGATACTGACAAGGCTGTGATGTCGGCCGCAGAAACCGCCATTCGTGAAGTAGTCGGCAAAAGTAAATTAGATGATTTGCTACAGAAAGGTTTGCCGGACACGTCAGCACGCATGCAGGCGATTCTGGATAGTTACAACACCGGTATATTGATTACCAGTGTTTCTCGGCAAAAAGGTGCAGCGCCAGAGCAGGTAAAAGAGGCATTTGACGATGTGAACCGTGCCAACCAGGATTACCAACGTCAAATTAACCTAGGTCAGGCTTATGCGAATGATGTCATTCCTAGAGCGCGTGGTAATGCATCGCGTTTGGCGGCTGAAGCGGCGGGTTACAAACTGAAAGTGGAAAGCGAAGCCAAAGGTAACGCCAGCCGATTCGAACAAATCCTGGCGCAATATAACAAGGCGCCGGAAGTGACCCGTCAGCGTCTATATTTAGATGCACAAGAGCAGATTTTATCAAATACCAGCAAGGTGATTGTTGACCAAAAAGGCGGCAATAGCTTGTTGTATCTGCCATTAGATAAATTGATGGAAGCGACTCGGTCTGCAAGCTCTGGAGTGGTAACAGCACCTGCGAATATAAGTAAGCAAGAAGAGCCAGGTATTGAAGAGTCGCGTGGATTAACACGTGATCGGGACAGTCGGTAAGCCTGCGTAAAGAGAGTCTGAGAGAAGAGAATTAAGATGAAAAATATCGGTGTGGGTTTAATTGGTTTGTTTGTGGCCTTGATAGTGCTGACGATGTCGCTTTTTACGGTCGATCAGCGCGAGTACGCTTTGGTGTTCAGGCTGGGTGAACTTGTCGCGGTTAAAAAAGAGCCAGGGCTATATTTCAAAGTGCCTTTGGTAGACGATTTGAAATATTTCGAAAAACGTATCGTGACGCTTGATTGGGAGCAGCCGGCGGAGATTGTAACGAGTGAAAATAAAACCATGACGGTGGATTCGTTTGTGAAATGGCGCATCATTGATCCAGCGAAATATTATGTATCGGTGAAAGAGGGCGGCGAAGCCGCTGCTGAAGACCGGCTTTCGCAAGTGGTAAACGCCGGTTTGCGTGACGAATTTGGTAAGCGTACTGTGCGTGACGTCATTGCAGGTGAGCGCGGGGCGATTATGAGTAACATGAAAATCAGAGCGGATAAAGAAGCGCGCCAGATTGGCATTCAGGTAGTGGATGTGCGCTTGAAACGTGTTGATTATTCAGAAGATATTAGCAAGTCGGTGTATGACCGCATGATCGCAGAGCGTAAGCGTATCGCCAACCAGTTACGTTCTGAAGGGGCGGCTGCGTCAGAAAAAATCCGCGCTGATGCTGATAAACAGCGTGAAGTCATTATTGCAGAAGCTTTCCGCGATGCGCAAAAAATGAAAGGTGAGGGCGACGCCAAAGCGGCAGAAATTTATTCTAATGCTTACAGTAAAAACCCTGAATTTTATGCGTTTTACCGCAGCCAGGAAGCTTACAAAAATAGCTTTAAAAGCAAATCTGATGTTATGGTGCTAGACCCAAGTTCCGATTTCTTTAAATATATGCGCGGTGCTGGCGGCAAATAGTCAGCCAGAAAGCAGGTTAGAGGTCGCTTGAAAAATATATTGCTTGTAGCATTCGGGCTTATGCTGGTGTTTGAAGGGTTGCTGCCGTTCATTGCGCCGCAAGCGTGGCGCGAAACATTCAGGCGCATGATAGAGCTCAAAGACGGCCAGCTGCGTTTTGTTGGCCTGATTTCCATTATTGGCGGCTTGTTGCTGATGCTGCTTAGCCGCTAATTCTAGGTCGCTCGCGTAAGCCGTTTTACAATAATCCAAGTATAATAGCGGCATGCGAAATTGGTTACTCCCAGAATATATCGAAGACGTGTTGCCCAGTGAGGCTGCACGCCTCGAGCAGCTTCGCCGTAAGCTATTGGATTTATTCAAGGTTCACGGCTACCAATACGTGATTCCACCCACCTTGGAGTATATGGAATCACTCATCACCGGCACCGGTCACGATCTTGATCTGGCCACGTTTAAAGTGGTAGATCAGCTTACCGGGCGCTTAATGGGTATTCGTGCGGATATGACGCCGCAAGCTGCGCGTATTGACGCGCATATGCTCAATCATCAGGGTGTTTCAAGATTGTGCTATGCGGGCACGGTATTACGCACCAAACCCGATGGCCTTGCGCGCACGCGCGAACCACTACAGATAGGCGCAGAACTGTTCGGGCATGCGGGCATTGAAAGTGACACAGAGATTCAACGCCTTATGATCAAAGCCTTGCAGCTTCTTGGCTTGGAAGAGCTGCATATTGATTTTAGCCATGTCGCGATTTTTGAGAGTTTGGTGAAGGCTGGCAATATCAGTGCGGATTTGGAGCAAGCGCTGTACGCCGCTCTGTTAAGTAAAGACAAAGCGGCGGTAACCCACCTGGCAGCCGGCCTGCCAAAATCTATTCAGCAGGCGCTAGTGAGTTTGACAGAGCTAAACGGTGATGCGGCGATGCTGGAAAAAGCAAAAAATGTGCTGCCGGAATTACCGGAAATTAATCTGGCATTGGCCGATTTGCGGGCTGTTGCAAGCAAATTGAGTGATCTGAACGTGCATGTCTCGTTTGATTTATGCGAGTTGCGTGGCTATCACTACCACAGCGGCATTGTGTTTGCGGCCTATGCACAAGGTTATGCAGGGCCGTTGGCGCTGGGCGGGCGTTATGACGAAGTCGGCATCGCGTTTGGGCGCGCCCGGCCGGCGACGGGCTTTAGTCTTGATTTGCGCGGCGTGATAACTGCGCTTGCGCCAGCCAGCCAGCCTAAAGCGATTTTGGCGCCGGAAGGTAACGACAAAGCGTTGCTCAATGAAATCGAAGCGTTGCGTGCGGATGGTCTGATTGTGATTCAGGCGCTGCCAAATGTGCAGCTGAGCGCTGCCGAGCTTAACTGCGACAGCGCGCTGGTGTTACGAAATGGCGAATGGCTCATTGAAGCGCTTGCCCAACATTAAAAATATTTAAACCTGATAAAAGTAGTAAATTATGGCAAAAAATGTAGTAGTGATTGGTACGCAATGGGGTGATGAGGGCAAAGGCAAGATTGTTGATTGGCTGACCGATCACGCCCAAGGCGTGGTGCGCTTTCAGGGAGGCCATAACGCGGGGCATACGCTAGTGGTGGGGCAGGGCGATGCGCAGCGCGTTTACAAATTAAACCTGGTGCCATCCGGCATCGTTCGTGCAGGGGTAAATTGCTACATTGGTAATGGCGTGGTGCTGGATGCAGGCCATTTGCTAAGCGAAATCGCTGCACTGGAAAAAGATGGTTTGGAAGTGAAAAATCGCCTGAAAGTCAGCCCAGGCTGTCCACTGATTTTGAGCCATCATGTGGCGATTGACATCGCGCGTGAAGCCAAACGCAGCGCCGATAAAAAGATCGGTACCACAGGTAAAGGCATCGGTCCCACTTATGAGGATAAAGTCGCGCGGCGTGCCTTGCGCGTTTATGATTTGTTTTATCCGGAACGCTTTGCTGAAAAACTGCGCGAAGTGATGGATTACCATAACTTTGTGCTTACCAACTATTTGGGTGCACAACCTGTTGATTTTAATCAGCAATACGAGGCCAGCATGGAGCATGCGGCAGCTTTGAAACCGATGATTGCAGATGTTTCTGCCGAGCTTTATGCTGCTAATGCCAGAGGTGAAAATCTGCTGTTTGAGGGCGCACAAGGCACGCTGCTGGATATTGATCACGGCACCTATCCTTATGTGACCTCCAGCAATTGTATTGCAGGCCAGGCTTCAGCAGGCACGGGCGTTGGTGCCAATATGCTGCACTACGTGCTGGGCATTACCAAGGCTTATACTACGCGCGTGGGCGGCGGACCTTTCCCTAGTGAGCTGGATATTGAGTCAGATGGCGCGCCAGGCACCCAGATGTCGGTAAAAGGCCAGGAAATCGGCACCGTGACCAAACGCAAGCGCCGCTGCGGCTGGTTTGATGCGGCAGCACTGCGCCGCTCGGCCCGTATCAACGGTCTCACAGGCCTATGTATCACCAAGCTGGATGTGCTGGATGGCATTGATGAACTCAATATATGTACAGGCTACGAACTGGATGGCAAAGTGGTCGATTTACTGCCTGTAGGCGCGGATGATGTGGCACGCTGCAAACCAATATACGAGCGGGTTGCAGGCTGGTCAGAAAGTACGTTTGGCGTAAAAGCCTGGGATGGCTTGCCAAAAAATGCGCAAAACTACCTTAAACGCCTGGAGGCTTTATGCGGCGTACCGATTGCGATTGTTTCGACCGGGCCTGAGCGGGATGAGACTATCATCATTGAACATCCCTTTGCTTAATTGAAAGCAGTATCAACACAGCGTCTCGCATGGGCAATCACCGGTTCCGGGCATTATCTGCGCGAATCGCTGGAAATACTCAGCACGCTGCAAGATGTAGATATATTTCTTAGCAGAGCCGCAGCTGAAATCATTCAGCAATATGGTTTTCAAGCCCAATTAGAAGAAACCGGGCATCGTGTGTATCAGGATAAAACCGCCAGCAGCGTGCCGGTAGAACTGTTTTATCAAGGTAAATATCATACTTTGGTGATTGCGCCCGCCACTTCAAACACCATCGCGAAAATGGCGTATGGATTCTCGGATAGCCTGGTTACCAATCTGTTCGCACAGGCAGGGAAAACCCGCGTGCCCAGTATCGTGTTTGCTTGTGACACCGCACCAGAACTTGAGTCTGAAGCACCACGTGAAAACATGGTGAAGGTTTATCCGCGCCAGATTGATTTGGACAACGTAGCAAAACTGGCCTGTTTTGAGGCGACAAAAGTGGTCGCCGATATGGCAGAATTAACCCATGCCATTCATGAACGTCTAATCGGACTCAAGTGAAAACCGACAGCCTACTATTTTTAACAGGCAAACTGGCTGAAAAAAGCCTGTACAAAGTCTTGCAGGAAGTGCAGGCGAATCCCAAAACACCCCAATTCAAATACCGTGTCGAGCAAATTGGCGTGTCTGTGGCGGCGCTGATGACGCCGGACTTGATTGCGCGTCGGTTAAATAATGTTGGTGACGCCAACAAAGTGATTCTGCCGGGACTTTGCCAGGGTGATTTAACTTCTCTGCAGGCCAAGTATGGCGTCCTTGTTGAGCGCGGGCCGGATGACCTGAAAGACTTGCCGCAGTATTTTGGCCAGCAAGGCAAAGCACCCGATTTAAGCCAATACAGCGTGCAGATGTTTGCTGAGATTGTCGATGCGCCTGATTTGACAGTCGCGCAGATATTAACCAAAGCCAAGCGGTTTCAGGCACAGGGCGCGAACGTGATTGATCTGGGCTGCTTGCCCAACAGGCCATTCCCGCATCTGGCAGAATCTATCCAGACGCTGAAAGCAGCCGGTTTCAAGGTCAGTGTGGATTCGATGGATGCCGAAGAATTGTTGCTGGGGGGCAAAGCGGGTGCGGATTATCTGCTAAGTTTGACCGAAAAAACCCTGTGGATTGCGGATGCCGTTGAAGCCGCGCCAGTATTGATTCCTAGCAGGCCTGGCAATATGCCATCGCTGTATCGTGCGATCGAAATTTGCCTTAAAAATGGCAAACCATTCATTGCGGATCCCATTTTAGACCCGATTCATTTTGGGCTGGCTGACTCGGTTGTGCGCTATCACAAATTACGCAAGAAATATCCTGAGATACCAATCATGATGGGCATTGGTAATTTAACCGAACTTACCGATGCTGACACCACAGGCATCAACGCCATTTTGTTCGGCCTAATTAGTGAGCTGAATGTTAACGCCGTGCTGGCGACTTCAGTGAGCCCGCACGCCATCAACGCGATTGCAGAAGCCGATGATGCGCGGCGCGTGATGTTTCGTGCAAGGCAGGATAACCGCCTGCCGCGCGGCTACAGCACTGGTTTGCTGGGGCTGCATGACAGAAGACCGTTTCCGTACAATGACGATGAAATCAATGAATTCGCAGTACAAATCAAAGATCCCAGTTTCAGGGTTATGGTGAGTGACTCCGGCGTGCATGTATATAACCGCGATGGCCATCTGCTGGATATTGACCCGTTTGCATTTTACTCTGGCCTTGGTGTAGAAAATGACGCTTCACATGCGTTTTATTTGGGTGTGGAACTGGCACGCGCGCAAATCGCCTGGCAGCTTAAAAAGCGCTATGTGCAGGATGAGGAACTGAGCTGGGGTGTGGCCAGTAATGTCCGGCAGAAAGCGGCAAAAAAAGCGCACCGTGAGGCATCGCTCAAAGAAAAACAGGCTAGAAAAAGCGAGCCGACAGATGATTTATGAAACTATTGTCATAAGTACAGACCTTGCCGGAAACCCTCACGTCGCACCGTTTGGGGTGCGCCAGGAAGCCGATTTGGTTGTGATTTCACCCTACAAGCCATCTACAACGCTTAATAATATTTTGGCGACCAGTCACGCGGTGATGAATATGACAGACGATGTGCGCGTTTTCGCTGGCGCGCTCACCGGAAGGCAGCCATGGACGCTCACGCAAGCCAATAAAGTTAAGGGTTACAGGCTTGCCGATTGTTTGGCGCATACTGAGCTGAAGTTGATAGAAATGCGTGATGACGCCGTACGTCCGCAATTGATGATGCAAAAAATCGAGACGCAAAATCACCAGCCGTTTAGCGGTTTTAACCGTGCGCAGGCTGCCGTAATAGAACTGGCGGTGCTTGCCAGCCGTTTGCAAATGCTGCCACGCGAGAAAATCCAGACAGAAATGCAATACCTGCAAATCGCCATCGACAAAACTGCAGGTGAGTGTGAAAAGCAGGCCTGGAGTTGGTTGGTGGAAAAGATTGATAATTTTTATGCTGAGCAACTCGGAGAAAATCAGGCATGATGCAGCTATTAATCAGCGTCAGGAATATCCAAGAAGCCTTGCTGGCGCTGGACGCTGGCGTGGATATCATCGACCTGAAAGATCCTAATGTTGGCGCGCTTGGTGCTCTGGATTTGGTTACAACCGGACAGATTGTGCAGACCATCAATGGTTGCGGACTTGTGAGTGCTACGGTAGGCGAGCAGCATGTATTGCTAAGCGAGTTAATCGAGGATATCACTGCCCGCGCACAGTTGGGCGTAGATATTATTAAAATCGGGGTTTCAGCACTGTTTTATGACCTCCGTTTTTTTGTTGAAATGTCCAAACTGACGCATGCAGGTGTAAAAATGGTGACCGTGTTTTTTGCGGATGAAAAACTCGATCTGGATTTGCTACCGGCATTGCAAGAAGCAGGCTTCTTTGGAGCCATGCTGGACACCAAAAACAAACAGCAGCATTTATTTGCAATGCAGACCAAAAAGGCCTTGCACCGGTTCACACAATTATGTAAAAAACATCATTTAAAATCGGGCTTGGCAGGCTCGCTTAAACCGCAACATATTGAGATACTCAGTCAAGTCGATTCTACCTATATTGGTTTTAGAGGTGGCGTATGCGAAAATTCAATACGCAATGCGACTTTATCAAAAGCCAAAGTCGTGGAAGTTAAGAATATGTTGCACATGCACAACAAACAAAATGGAAAAGCTCGTGAAATGCTGCCTGGCGTTGCATAGTCAGGCTGGATTAAGTATAGTTCATAGGTGAATGTTTGTATTAGAAATTGTTTGAAGTTTACAACCGAGGAGTTTAACAATGAATAAAAAATTTATGGGTCTGGCAGTTGCTGCAACGCTTGGCTTGACAGCCTTATCAGCATCTGCAGAAGATATGTTCCGTGGCGCTTGGTACGCAGTGCCAGGTGTTAGCTATATGAATACTGACAGCGATTTGGAAGCTGACAATGGTGCTGGCGGCTTTATCAGCATTGGTAAAGAACTTAGCCAAAGCTGGGATTTGCAAGGTCGTCTAGGCTATAACCGTGCTGATGAGGACTTGGATATTGTTGGTGCGGGCGGTAAGTATAAGCAAACGACATTGGGCTTGGATGCGTTATATATGTTCAGCCGTGACAAGTTCCGTCCATTCTTGTTGGCTGGCTTGGGCGTAGCGCGCAACAACGTGGATTACAGCGTGCCTGGTGTAAATATTGATGGTAAGAAAACATCATGGCTGGCAAATGTGGGCTTGGGCGCGCAATATTTATTCAACGATACCTTTGGCTTGCAAGCTGATTTGCGTCACCAATGGAGTCGCGCTAAGGTAGATGATATTCCTGCATTAGGTATTGATGGTGGAACTGAAACAATTGGCAACACTTTATTTAACTTGGGCGGTGTGTTCCGCTTTGGCGCACCAGCACCAGTAGTGGCGGAGCCAGCACCAGAGCCAGCACCGATTGCTGCAGCTGAACCAGCGCCAGCGCCAGCGCCAGAACCTGCTCCTGCGCCGGAGCCAGTAAAATGCACACCGCAAATGGAAACCATCACTGTAGGCGCTGAGAAACTGTTTGGCTTTGATAAAGCCAACCTGAAAGCTGAAGGTAAAGCAGCTTTGGATGACGCTGCTGCAAAAATCAAAGCGAACCCAGAAATCAAAGCAGTTATTGTAACGGGTCATACAGACCGCATTGGTTCTGATGCTTACAACCAAAAACTTTCAGAGCGCCGTGCTAAACAAGTTGCAGATTACCTGGCTGCGCAAGGTGTGGACCCATCCATTATCGAAGCGGTAGGTAAAGGTGAGTCTGAGCCTGTAGTTCAATGTAAAGGTAACAAAGCAACGAAAAAATTGATTCAATGCTTACAACCTAACCGTCGCGTAACGATTCAAGCTGAAGGTAAAAAAGAAACTGGCTGTAACTAAGTAATATTGGTTTAGTCAATCTAGTAAATAAAAAGCCTCGCAATAGCGGGGCTTTTTTATGGCCGTCAATTAAATCGCTATAATGACGATATGAAATCGTTAATAGATTTAATACAAGTTGATTTAATCATTGAAGCCCTCTGGCTTTGTCCTGTAGTTCCAAGCAATACGCTGCTAGAGCATCAGGCCGTAGTTATTCGATCTGGAAAGATTATTGATATTTGTGCGATCACCCATGCCCATGCACAATATGAAGCAATCGAGACGGTATCATTGAATGAGCATGTGCTGATTCCCGGCCTGATTAACTTGCACACACATGCTGCCATGAACTTGATGCGCGGCCTGGCTGATGATTTGCCATTGATGCCGTGGCTTGAGCGGCATATCTGGCCGGCTGAACAGAAATTAGTGTCGCCCAGTTTTGTGTATGATGGCACATTGCTGGCCTGCGCAGAAATGCTGGCTGGTGGCATCACGACTTTTAATGATATGTATTTTTACCCGGAGTCGGCGGCGGAAGCCTGCTTGAAAATGGGGATGCGGGGGAATCTGGGGCTGGCCGTGCTGGATTTTGCCACGCAATATGCTAACGATGCTGAAGGATATATTCAGAAAGGTTTAGAAGCGCGCGATCACTTACGCGGTGAGGCGCTCCTGACTTTTAGTTTCGCTCCGCATGCACCTTATACTGTTTCAGATACAACATTTGAGCGCATCATGACGCTGGCTGAACAGGTTGATATTGGCGTGCATACGCACATGCATGAAACACAGCAGGAAATTATTGATAGTGAGCGAATGCATGGTCTGCGGCCGCTCGCCCGGCTGGCCAATCTAGGCTTATTGGGCCCCAATCTGACTTTGGCACATTGCGTATATTTAGAGGAAGCCGAAATTGAACTGCTGGCAGAACATGGTAGCAACATCGTGCACTGCCCAAGCTCAAACTTAAAATTGGCTTCAGGTATTACTCCCATTACAAAATACGCCAAATATGGCGTCAATATTGGCTTGGGGACAGATGGCGCAGCTAGCAATAATCGTTTGGATATGTTTGCCGAGATGCGCTTAGCAGCCTTGCTGGCAAAAGGGCAGAGCGGTGACGCCACTGCAGTCACTGCGTATCAGGCGCAGGAAATGGCGACGATCAATTGCGCTAAGGCACTGGGGCTAGATGATAAAATAGGCTCTATTGAAATCGGCAAGTTGGCCGATTTAACAGCGGTGAAACTTACCAATATTGAAACGCAACCCTGTTTTGATCCGGCTTCCCATCTGGTTTATTCGGCTGGGCGCGAGCATGTAAGCCATGTCTGGGTGAATGGCGATCTGAAGTTCCATCGCCCAAAAGGTGGCGAAGACGAGTATCAAAATGTCGAGCCGCAAGAGTTGCTTGATATTGTTGCCAAGTGGCAAACTAAATTAAACGAATTTAAGTCAAAATAAACCACGCGAACTTTAATGAATATAAGATAAACACAGATGATGATAAATGCAGACGTAGAAGAACTCAATAAATTCAGTGAGTTGGCGCACAAGTGGTGGGATAAGACCAGCGAGTTCAAGCCGCTGCATGATATCAATCCGCTGCGTCTCGGGTATATAGATAAAGCCGTTTCGCTGGATGGTAAAACGGTGCTGGACGTAGGCTGCGGTGGCGGTATTCTATCAGAATCAATGGCGATGAAAGGTGCCCAGGTAACCGGTATCGATTTAGGTGAAAAGGCCTTGAAGGTGGCGCAGTTACATAGTTTAGAGAGCGGTGCAAATGTGAATTACCGGCTGGTTTCTGTGGAAGAATTAGCAGCAGAACAGCCTGAGAGTTTTGATGTGGTAACCTGCCTGGAAATGCTTGAGCATGTGCCTGACCCCGCCAGCGTGGTGCATGCCTGTGCCAGATTGGTAAAGCCGGGTGGACATGTATTTTTTTCTACCATCAACCGCAACCCAAAGGCCTATTTGCTGGCCGTGGTTGGCGCCGAATACGTTTTGAATATGCTCCCGCGTGGCACACACGACTATGCCAAATTTATCAAGCCGTCCGAATTGGCAGGCTGGGCGCGTGCTGCAGGGTTGTCACTTAATCATCAGGCCGGCATGAGTTATAACCCGATTACGCAACATTACTGGCTTGGTGGCGATGTTTCAGTCAATTATTTAATGCATACCATTAAGGAATAGTTTGATTAGTACGATACTTTTTGACCTGGATGGTACATTGGTCGATACCGCACCTGATTTAGGTTACGCGCTGAATATTCAGCTGCGCAGACACCGCAAACCAGCTTTAAGCGATGCGACAATACGCCCGTATGCCTCACACGGCTCAAAAGGCTTGCTGGGACTGGGTTTTGGCATTACGCCGGAGGATGCTAGTTTCTCAGCCTTGCGTGAAGAATACTTGAATATCTACGATGAAGTGTTTATCCGCAGCCCGGTATTGTTAGATGGTATTGGCGAGCTGTTGCAAGCGATAGAAAATAGACGACTCAAATGGGGGATTGTCACCAATAAACCACGCCGCTTTACACAGCGTTTGATTGAAAGCATGGGCCTGCATCAGCGCGCAGCATGTATAGTCAGTGGTGACGATGCAGCAAAGCCGAAACCATCCCCGGAGACCTTATTGCTGGCTTGTAAGCAGGTGGGCGTCAAGCCTCAGGCATGTGTTTATGTGGGCGATGCCGAGCGCGATGTAGTGGCCGCAAAGGCTGCCGGGATGAAAACGGTAGTGGCTTTATTTGGCTATATTGATGATATTAGCGATAAGCCGCATGAATGGGGCGCGGATGCGTTGATACAAACGCCAATAGAACTGCTGGGTTTGCTAACGGAAAACGCCTTGTTCAGCACGGCTTGTGCCCCAATAGCGCCATAGATACTAAAGCTGCTTGCGCCCAAGCAGCGCCATTGAAAGAGTTCCGCTATCCACGTATTCAATTTCCCCGCCCATCGGCAAACCGCGCGCGATGCGGCTGACAGCGATACCGCGGGTTTTTAACAACTCGCTGATATAGTGCGCAGTGGCTTCACCTTCAACCGTGTAATTGGTGGCTAAAATCACTTCATTCACCATGCCGTCTTGTGCGCGTTTAATCAGTTTATCCAGGTTGATTTCTTTCGGGCCAATGCCGTCCAGTGGTGATAATCTCCCCATCAGCACAAAATACATGCCGGTGTAAGATTGTGTCTGTTCCATCATCATTAAATCGGTCGGCATCTCGACCACGCAAAGCTGGGAAATGTCACGTTTCTCCGATTCGCAAAGCGGACATATGCTTGTTTCGGAAAAATTATTGCAAAGCGTACAGTGCCCCAGCACCTGCAGTGCATGGTCGAGCGATAAAGCCAACCCGCTGGCGCCTTTCCGGTCGCGCTGCAGCAAGTGGTAAGCCATGCGCAGCGCAGACTTTGGCCCAACGCCGGGCAAACAGCGCAACGATTCGATGAGTTGCTCTAAAGCAGGGGGATTTTTCACCAATGCAGACTAAAGACTTAAATTAAAACGGCAGCTTGAAGCCGGCCGGCATCATGCCGCTCATGCGCGCATTAGAGGTCGCCTCGGCTTTTGCTCTTGCGTCATTCAGGGCAATCAGCAGCAGGTCTTCCAGCGTTTCCCGGTCATCCATCGCTGCATCGTCAATAGACACGTGCTTCACCGCGTTGTTGCAAGTCATGGTGACTTTTACCATGCCATTGCTCGCAATGCCTTCTACCTCGGTTACGGCCAGTTCGGCTTGCGCCTTTTGCATATTAGCTTGCATCATTTGGGCCTGTTTCATCATGTTGCCCATGCCACCTTTCATCATAATTTCTGCTCCTTTTTAGTTTAAATTTTTGAAAATTATATTTTTCAAATGGGCTTAATGGAATTGGGGATAATGGAGGCGTCAAAATCCTGGATGAGCGCCTGCACAAAACTATCCTGCATAATGGCGGCCTCTGCGTTAGATTTTATGTTGGCCTTTTCAACCGCACTCCGCTTGGCCGGGGTGTTGGCGTCGCTGTTAATTTCGAAATTCAGACGCATTTTTCTGCCAAAATGCTCGTTAATCACGCCGGATAATTTTTCCTGATAATTGGCGCTGGCCAAGTGTTTCTGGCTCTCTGCCACGCGCAGCGTCAGGCTGTTTTCATCAAAACTCACTAATTCGCAATTTTGCGCCAAGGCGCGCGCCAGGCCGAGTTTAAGGTTTTGTTCGACCAGTTTGCGCCAGTCACCATCAAAAACAACCGGGCTGGAAGGCAATACCGGTGCGGCTTCCAGAGCATCGATTTTGACTGGTTCTACTCGTTTCGGCGCCGGTTCAGCCTGTTGCGCCTGGGGTGCGCTGTGTACGGCCTGCCTTGCGCTGGGTTGTGCATGGGTATTGTTGGGCTGGTGCGCCGGCTTGCTGGCAGGTTTGTCGGTTTTATCGCCTTCTTGCGGCGCAAACGCCAGCATCCGCAGCAAGGTCATGGTAAAGCCGGCGTATTCGTCTGGTGCCAGGCCAATATCACGGCGGCCCAGCAGCACAATCTGGTAATAAAGCTGGATGGTTTCCGGACTTAGTTTTCCTGCCAGATCGAGCAACAAGGCACGTTCTGGAAGATCATCCGCGAAGCTTTCAGGCACGGTTTGCGCCATGGCAATCTGGTGCAGAATATTGGCCAAATCGTTCAATGCCGTTTCAAACGAGATATTGCGCATCTGCATCGCTTGCGCTTTTGCAATCAAGGCAGCGCCGTCGCTTTGTATGAGCGCCTGAATAATCTCGTACAAGTAAGTCTGGTCAATCGCGCCCAGCATGCTGCGCACCTCGGCCTCGTTCACGGTCTGGTTGCCGTAGGCAATCGCCTGATCCGTCAGTGACAGCGCATCACGCATGCTGCCTGCAGCGGCGCGTGAAATCAGGTTAATGGCGGCGGGCTCGAAACTGATATTTTCCTGCGTGAGTACGTTTTGTAAATACTCCGCAATGGTGGCGCTAGCCATTTGTCGCAAATTAAATTGCAAACAGCGCGATAGCACGGTGACGGGGACTTTCTGCGGGTCAGTGGTGGCCAGAATGAATTTAACGTGCGCAGGCGGCTCCTCCAGCGTTTTCAGCATGGCATTGAACGCACTTTTAGACAGCATGTGCACTTCATCGATGATATAAACTTTAAAGCGGCCTACCGTTGGCGCATATTGAGCGTTGTCTAGCAGATCGCGCATGGCGTCGACTTGCGTGTTGCTGGCGGCATCCACTTCCAGCAAATCCACGAAGCGGCCCTTGTCGATTTCGGTACAGGCGTTACATATGCCGCAGGGTGTGGCAGTGATGCCGGTTTCGCAATTAAGCGATTTGGCCAGAATGCGGGCGAGGGTGGTTTTGCCCACGCCGCGTGTGCCCGTAAACAGGTAGGCATGGTGCAGACGCTGCTGACTTAGGGCATTGGTTAACGCGCGCACTACATGCGGCTGGCCGACCAGGGTTTCAAAGGATTTCGGGCGCCATTTGCGCGCTAGGACTTGGTATGACATAAGCTAAATTCTAGCTGAAAATCAGTAATTCATCTAAAGCTAAATTAGATGGCTTTAGTAAATATTAAATGCTATGTGGTAGTGACGTCATTCTGTTGATAAATCAAAAAGAACAAGATGGAGCGCCGTAGATAGTACGTGTGTGTACAGCAAGGCGTGAATTTGCTTTTGGCAGGCATTTGAATGTAGCTCAAAGCTCGCACAACACAGTTATTTTTGATTTTGAAATGAAATGAGAGAGGTGGCGAGCCTTGCCCCCGGCACTTGCTCGGTAGTTGTGGCTGCTTGCTTCCGCACCTGACCAGGTTGGCTACTTTACAATGCGGGGAGGCCCGCCGACCGTGATTCTACCTGAATTTGCGTCATTATCCGCAGTGTGCGACAGGATTTTTTACAAAAGTAGCTATTATTTTCTGTTTTAATCGGTATGTTAGATGATAAGCGTTTCTTTAAAATTGAGCGATAAAAGTAGCCTTTAATTCGCTTTTGATTTTTGCTTTTGGTAGGAAAATATAACCAATATATATTTTTTTGATAATAGTTAATCAGTTGGCGAATACTATGCTTAATATCAGTAAACAAAATAAATCTGCGCTTGTACCAACCAATATTGCCCGTGAAACCATCAGGCAGATGGCCGCGCGTCGGGTGGAGCCTACACCGGAAAATTACCAGCTTATTTATAACGAAATCGCCGAGATTCCCGCAACCGAAAACCTGCATAGCGCAATCAGAAAGGCGCTCAGGCAGCTGCCGAATGAAACGCCGGAACAGAACAACTGGATCAACCGCTGGGAAAAATTGTTAAAACAGCACAACTGGACAGCTTTGCCAGCATTGCTGGGGGATGGCATGGATGCCAGCATTACGTTTTCCGAGCAGTGGCCAGCGGCCGTTCGCGAGCTTTTGCTGGCTTGGGATACCAAGCATATCGGGCTGGACCTATCGCAGAAAAAGGAAACACTGGAGCGTTTGCTCATCAACTTTGGCAGTGATCCACTTCTGGCAGAAAAGATACAGAATCTGGCTAAGAACTGGATGCAATACGACGACAGCAGGGTGGGGCAGCAAGCTGTGGTAAATACAAAGAGCGAGGACTCGACGGGTGAAATCCTAGTTGAAGCTGCAGCAGCAGAGTCTCCCAGCACTGCGCTTTCTACCGAAGTTGCCGCAGCATCAGATGAAACGCCTGTGATTGCCGCATATGACTCAGACCAGTTCCAGGAAACTTTCCGCATTTTGCAGGATATGCTCAAGCAATCGCTGAACCATGGACTGATTCCAAGGTTGGATGGTTACCCAGAGCTTAAAGAGGATGCGCTTGAGGTTTATATTCTTACCGAAAAAGCGCGCAAGTTAAAAGACTGGCAGTTTATGGCCAAGCAATTCCGGGCGCTTCTGGTACGTGTCGAGCTGATCGGCGCCAATGAAGAGGGTATGAAGCAGGACTTGCTGAGATTGCTTAAATTGCTGATTGATAACATCAGTGAACTGGTTGCTGACGATCAATGGATACGCGGGCAGATTGCCGTGGTGCAAACTATCGTCTCAAGCCCACTTGAGAGAGCGCTGATTCAGGATGCGGAAAAGAGCCTGAAAGAAGTGATCTTCAAACAGGGCATGCTCAAACACAGTCTGAACGAAGCGAAAAGCTCCTTCAAGAACATGATAGCAACCTTTGTAGACCGTTTGGGATACATGTCAGATTCAAGCGGTACTTATCAAGAGAAAATTGAGAGTTACGCCGGAAAACTATCAGAAACAGAAGATATCTTGCAAATCAACGAGCTGCTGGAAAACCTGATGAAAGATACGCATACCATGCAGGCAGAGATTGTGCGCTCACGCGAGGTATTGCTGCAACAGCGCGATAATGTTGAATCGGCACAGGAAAAGATCCGCAGTCTGCAAGAAGAGTTAACCCAGCTCAGCGAAGCCGTGCGCGTAGACCAGTTGACCGGAGTGCTTAACCGGCGCGGGCTTGATGAAGCCATGGTAAGGGAGATTTCGCGCGCCAAACGCGGAGGGGGTAAGCTAAGTGTAGCTCTGCTAGATATCGATAACTTCAAACGGCTGAACGATACCTATGGGCATCATGTAGGTGATTCCGCATTGCAGCATCTGGCTAAAACAATAAAAGAAACCATCAGGCCGACGGATGTGGTGTCCCGCTTTGGGGGCGAAGAGTTTGTCATACTGTTGCCGGATACCGATCTTAACCAGGCTGTAATCACGATTCAGCGTTTGCAGCGGGCGCTCACAAAACAGTTTTTTATGGGTAACAATGAGCGATTGCTGATTACATTCAGTGCCGGCGTTGCACTGCTTAGAAACGATGAAGAAGAAGCTACAGTCTTGCATCGTGCCGACCAATCGATGTATTTGGCGAAAAAAACAGGCAAAAACCGCGTGATGACCGAAAATGAATTGAACGCTAAATAAGCTTAATTTAAAGGAAAATTTAGTTATAATAGTTTAGACACATTGATACTCAATTAACAAAAATAAAAGGGTAGTTTCAATTGCTTCCTTTAGTTGATAACCATCTGTTTCTAAAAGCCATGATGCTTGGCGTGTCGGATGAAGTCTATCTGATCGATGCATCAACTATGCAGCTCGTGAATGTGAGCGAAAGCGTGCTAAATAATTCTGGTGCTGATCTTGAGATCTTTAAGCAACAGAGTTTAGATAGCTTGCTTGGTGTTAGCCAGCAAAAGCTTCGGGAGCATACTGACCGTATCGGAAACCAGGCGCACTTTATTGAGATGTCTCTGGATCAGGCGCCCATTATCACAGAATCCGGACATTTTCAGTTGCGCGTCATACACATGCGTGCTGACGAGAAAGAATACATTCTTGTTATTAAAAACGACTTATTATCCAAAGATAAGATGCTGCAGGCATTGAGTGAGAGTGAATCCCGTTTTCAGGCCATCGTTTCTAATACGCCGGGCTTGGTGTTGCAGTTTCAGGCGGATAGTAATGATGACATAAGGTTCGTTTATCTAAGTGAGGGCAGTAAAGCCTTGCTTGGGCAAGATCCGGATGAACTGAAGCAAAGTCCTCAGCTGTTTTACTCGATGATGAATGCAAGAGACCGTGCATCACTGCGTACGGGCTTGAGGTCATCCAGCGCGCATCTCAGTATGCTGGATTGGGAAGGCCGCATGTGGATTGATGGCTGGCAGGATACCAAGTGGATCAACTTGCGGGCAACACCAAGAAAACTCAATAATGATGTCATCCAGTGGGATGGCATTATGCTCAATATCACGCAAAGCAAAAAAGAGAAACTGGAAATAGAAAAATCACGTCGTGATCTGGCAGAGCTGACGGAGCATATCAACAAAATCAAAGAGCAGGAGCGTACCAAGATTGCGCGTGAAATACATGATGACCTGGGGGGTAATCTCACCGCAATCAAGATGGGCCTGTCCTCCATTACCAGTCTGCTCGGCACCGACCAGAATGCTTTAAGGGAACACACACAGCACCTGGAGGCAATCGTGGATAAAACCTTCGAAACTGTCCACAGGATATCAGGTAATTTGAGGCCGAATATTCTGGATCTTGGGATAGTTGACGCCATAGAGTGGCAGACCAAAGAATTCACCAAGCAGTTGGACATCCCTTGCCGGTTTGCATGCAATCAGGCAGAAATCCCAATCACGACAGATCAGGCGATGGCGCTATTCCGTATCTGCCAGGAGGCGATGTCGAATATCGCTAAATATGCAAAAGCCACGCAGGTGAGTGTTGACTTAAACGCCAGCGCGAACGAAGTGGTAATGACCATCAGCGACAATGGTATCGGCATAGGCCCTGATGATAAACTCAAAGCTAATTCATTTGGCTTGCGCGGTATGAACGAACGTGCAGTTGCGTTGCATGGCAGCTTTAAAATTTCCAAACCCGCAGACAAACACGGTACCGTCATTACCGTCAAACTTCCAATTTAGCAGCACATCATTTGCAGCAGGCTTTTATTGCCGTTAAAAGCTTTGGCAATATTTAACTCGTAACGCCAGTAATCAAGCATTCAATAGCCTCGCGCTATTTCAAGTACAACATCCTGATCTCTCAAACTGAATAGCCTGGCTGAATATGTCATAGCCAAAGCTGGCATGCTGTTTGCAATTAACAAACTATATCAGTAGAAAACAGTGGAAATTCAAGTTTAACTGATGAGAAAACACACACAGCTGTCGAAAAAATTACAGTACACAAGAAGGATGCAGTATGAAAAACAATAATAAAATTAAAGTGATCGTCGTAGATGACCATGCCATTCTGAGAGCAGGAATCAACCAGATTCTTGCCGCGACCGACGATGTTGAAGTGATTGCCGAGGCGCAGAATGGTGCCGAAGCAATCAAGCTCTCCCGTCAGCTTGACGCGGATGTGATGTTGTTGGACATCTCGATGCCGGACCGCAGCGGCATGGAAGTGCTCAAATATATTAAATCTGAAAACAGCCATATTGCAGTGCTCATGCTGTCTACCTATATGGAAGACCAATATGCGGTGCGCGCCCTGAAATCAGGTGCGTCCGGATATCTATGCAAGCAAAAGGCATCTTCAGATTTGCTCAATGCAATTCGCACTGTCGCAAAAGGCAAAAAATTCATCACGCCAGAAGTGGCCGAGATATTGGCAGACCAGGTCGGCATGGAAAAACCGCAATCGCCGCATGAAACGCTGTCAGACCGTGAGTTCCAGACGATGGTGATGATTTCTTCTGGTTTGTCAGTGGGTGAAATCGCAGACCAGTTATCACTTTCGGTCAAAACAGTGAGCATGTATCGTACGCGCCTGCTGGAAAAAATGCATTTACGCCACAATGCTGAACTTACGCATTATGCGATTAAGAACAATTTAGTTTACAACTAGCTTTTATTCTCTATCTCTCTGTAGTCTCGTCTAACCAGTAATCTCGCTGGCTAAGCCAAGATTTAACCTGCTTTCTCCCCTGTATTGCTTCTTTATTTTCAAAAAATATTGAATATCATGGTTGATATTTAATAATCTAGCTAACACACTAATTATTTAATTTTTAATGGCTCTGCGGACCGCATGGATATTGGCTTGCAGACCATCTATTTTGAATAAATTTTAATCTATTTTAATGACAAAAAACCAATGGTAAGGAGCGACATCCTAAAGATTTAATAATTACTGCCGACATCAACAACATCGGGACTGCTTACTCGGTAAGAAACGAAAGTAAGGTTCAAGAGAAAAGTTGCAAATGAAACAAAGTTTTAGAACTTACCCTAAATTTTCTCAAAAGCTTACCGATAATAGATTTAACTGCAACGCAATTCGAAATTAAATTGCAACGCTAAAAGCAGTAGGTGTAATTAAATTTAACTTAATTTTAGGAGATTTATCATGGCTGCAGTAATTAATACCAATGTTGCTTCATTAAACACACAACGTAATTTAAGCGCATCACAAGGCGCACTTAACACTTCATTGCAACGTTTGTCATCAGGTTTGCGTGTAAACAGCGCTAAAGATGACGCAGCGGGCTTATCCATTGCAACACGTATGGACGCACAAGTGCGTGGCCAGACTGTGGCGATCCGTAATGCGAACGATGCGATTTCATATGCACAAACAACAGAGGGTGCATTAGGCAAGGTAACAGATGCATTACAACGTATGCGTGAACTGGCTGTACAGTCTGCCAACGCTACTAACAGCGCTGGTGACCGTACTAATCTGGATACTGAGTTCCAACAATTGGCAACAGAAGTGACTCGTTTGGGTACTGCGACCAAATTTAACGGTACTGCCGTATTCGGTGGTGCAGCTAAGCAATTCCAAGTAGGCGCTGATGCAACAGATACGATCACTGTTGGCGTGATTGCAGCAGCAAGCATTGCTGGCGATGTAACTTCACTAGCGAATGCAACTACTGCAATTGGCGCGATTGATACCGCATTGGATGGTGTGAATACTTCTCGCGCTACACTGGGTGCTGTGCAGAACCGTTTTGAATCTGTGATCGGCAGCTTGCAAGTGTCAGTAGAGAACCAATCTGCAGCGAAATCTCGCATCATGGATGCCGACTTTGCAGCAGAAACAGCAAACCTGACTCGTGGCCAGATCTTGCAACAAGCAGGTACTGCAATGTTAGCGCAAGCCAACTCATTACCTAACGGCGTATTGGCACTATTAAGAGGCTAATCGTAAGTAAGTAAATTGATCTAACTTCCACAGGGTTAATGTTAATCCTGTGGACTTTTGCTAAGGAGGTCATCATGTTTAATCCGTCTTTAGATGCGCTTGGTTCTGCTAATAAACCTGCTGGCATGCATCCTGTTGCTGCCGGTCCATCTGCATTAACAGGATTAAAAGTGGTTGATAAAGTAGAAAACAAGCAAGCAGCACCAATCGATAAAGACACGCTAGCAGGTGCTGTACAAAAATTGAATGAATATGTAGCGCCAGCTTTGCAGACCATCGAGTTTTCATTGGATCAGGAATCCAAGCGCATGATTGTTAAGGTGGTAGATACGGCAACACAAAAAGTATTGAGGCAGATCCCCAATGAGGAGGTCATGGCCATGTCCAGGACTTTGGATAAGTTGCAAGGCCTGGTGATTCGGCAAACCGCCTAAAGTTTCAAAGCGATGTTTTGAAAAGAATTTCAACTGGTAATTATTGATGAATCAACATTAAAGGAAAATACACATGCCTATTTCATCTCCGGGAATTGGATCTGGCCTTGACGTCAATTCTATCGTTACCAGTTTAATGAATGTCGAAAGACAACCCTTAACCGCCGTAAGCAAGCAAAAAACGGATTATCAGTCCCAAATCTCGGCGTACGGCACGATGAAAAGTGCTTTATCTACTTTCCAGACTGCGGTAAAAGCACTTTCCAGCCCGGCCAAATTTAACGCACAAGCAGCCAATTCCGGCAATCCTGCTGTATTTACTGCCACAGCCAATGGCAATGCGACATTGGGTGATTATGCGGTAACAGTCAGCCAGCTGGCAAAGCCACAAAAACTGGCGATGGACGGATTTACCAATACTTCTGATGTTGTAGGTACCGGTACGCTCACCATCTCTTTTGGTACGTTTACGCCAGAAGTGATTACGCCACCGACTCCAAGCTCTTTCACGCCCAACACCGCTAAACCCGATGTCACTATAACCTTTGGCAGCTCAAATAATACTTTGGCTGGGGTGCGCGATGCGATTAATGCGTCCAATTCAAGCGTAAGTGCGACGATTGTGAACGATGGCACGACTAACCGCCTGGTGATAACTTCCAAAGACACAGGCGAGGTGAATAGCCTGAAAATTTCAGTGGCAGATGGTGACACCAATAATCTGGATGCTGCCGGGCTGTCTCGTTTGGCATATGACCCGACTGCCAGCACGGGCAGTGGTAAAAACATGACGCAAATGCAGGCCGCAAAGAATGCCATCCTGGATATCGACGGGATTGCCGTGGTGAAATCCAGCAATACCATTACAGATGCCATTGAGGGTGTGACGCTGAATTTGCTGGCAACCAGCAATAGCAACAGCGTTAACCTGGGCGTGGCAACGAATCAGGACAAGATCAAAGAATCGGTCACCGCTTTTGTCGATGCTTACAATAAACTGAATGACACCCTGCGCAGCCTGACTAAATATGACGAGACCGGCAAAGCGTCCGGCGTGCTGCTAGGCGATGCCACCGCAAGGTCTGTCATTAACCAGATCAAGACAGTGATGACGAATACCATTAGCAGTAGCGGTACTATCAATTCGCTGAGTCAGGTTGGAGTGTCTTTTCAGCGTGATGGTAAATTGGCGCTGGACGCAACCAAGCTGGCCTCGGCCGTGACGTCAAACTTTAGTGATATTGCGACTTTGTTTGCAACTTCTGCCAAAGCGACAGACCCGCTGATCAGCTTCTCAAATAGTACCAGCAAAACACAAGCCGGAACCTATGCAGTAACGGCTAGCCAGCTTGGAACCAGCCTGATCAACGCTGCCGGCACCATCAACGGTGTTGCGGCAACGGGCGCCGGGATCAATCTAATCGGTGCGGTGGGCGATCCAAGCGAAGGATTGAGCATTAAAGTAAATGGCGGTGCGCTGGGTGCGCGCGGTACGGTTACTTTCACTATAGGATATGCGGCGCAACTGGATAGCGTCATTACCAACCTGTTGAAGGATGACGGGCTCCTGGCGGCTAGAACACAAGGCATGCAAAGCTCGATCACGCGTCTGGATAAACAGACAGAGGCAATCAATGTGCGGTTGACTGCAGTTGAGGCACGTTACCGTGCACAATTCACCAAGCTTGATACACTGCTGTCCAGCATGTCGAAAACCAGCAGTTTCCTTACGCAGCAAATTGCATCTCTCAATGCAAATAATCAATAACAGGTAAAGGACAAGATGATGTTTGGATTGAATCAAAGCGGGGTAAACGTGTATGCCAAGATTGGCATCGAAACCGGTGTGCTGGCAGCGAGTCCGAATAAACTGATTATTATGCTTTATGAGGGCGCCATTGCTGCATGCCAGAGTGCTATTGTGCATATGCAGAACAAAGACATTCAGAATAAAGGAGTCATGCTGTCGAAAGCAATTATGATTATCGAAAGCGGCCTCAGGCTCAGCCTGGATAAAAAGGCTGGCGGCGAGGTGGCAGCAAGCCTGGATAGTCTGTACGCTTATATGAGCAATCGATTGGCCATTGCCAATATCCGCAACCAGCCTGAGCTGGTGCATGAGGTTATCAAGCTATTAACAGATTTAAAATCTGCCTGGGAAGCTATCGGCAATCAACAGGCCATGCCTTTAGCCGCTTCTCAGATGCCGCCTTCAGTAAATCATCCTATTGCCAACTACGCCGGAGCCTGATCTATGGAAAATAAAAACACGATTGCCATCTACGACACCATTGCGGAACTGACCAACCAGATGTTGATAGCAGCCAAATTACATGATTGGGATTTGCTGCTGGAACTGGAGAGCAACTGCGCCGAGCATGTTGAAAAACTGAAGCTATTAAAGAATGAACTGCCGCTTACAAGCGACATGCATGAACGCAAGGTGGCGAATATCAAGCGTATTCTTGCGGATGACCGTGAGATACGCGATCTGGTTTCGCCAAGAATGGCGAAATTAAGCTCGCTGATTAATAGCTCCCAAACAGGCAAGAAAATGACGCGAGCCTACGGCCGTTAATATACAGGCACAGTGACTCCAGTTGAAATATCATGCTCAACAAGCCCGACAGCTTAGGCACTAAAGCCAGCATTAACCCAGTATCCAGAATCACGCCGGTGCTGGCTGTGGATACCATAGGCAGCATTACCCAGGAGCTTGGCGACCGGGCTACACAGCTTAATAAAGGGCAGGAATACATTGCCCATGTGTTATCAAAAGCGGGTGATGCCGCATACAATGTCAAAGTAGAAGGCGGAGATGCAAAGGGAGTCATCCTGAAAATGGAGCTGGGTTCCGCCGCGCAGCCAGGTCAGACTTTATTGCTGCGCTATATACACGAAAATCCAACCCCGACATTTTTACTTTTATCCCCGCCAACCAATGATGCTGGAAGCACCGCAGACATCAGCCCAGCCGCGCAGCTTATCGGGCATATTCTTAAAAAAGCAGACAGTGATGGCGTGTCGACCCGTTTCGAAGCTGCTTCAATTGTGACGCATGCGCCCAATAATGCACACGCCGTGGCGCGCGATTTAAAACACGCAGTCAGCAATAGCGGCTTGTTTTATGAATCACACTTGAGCGAGTTGTTACAAAGCAATCAGGCCTTGGCCACAGTCAGGCAGGAGCCGCAGAACCAGGCCAATTTTCCACTTGCAGGACTGATGTCACAGCAATTGGCCATTCTGGAAAATCAGCGCATGTCATGGCATGGCGAAATATGGCCCGGGCAGAAGATGGATTGGGATGTTTATTTACAGCAAAAAGAGGCTGATAACAGTCAACACGCTTGCCAGCAACAATCTGCTGAAGATAGACCGATTGCCAGCGAAATAACGCTGCATCTGCCGCATCTGGGCAAGGTTACCGCTAGATTGAGCATTATTGATGGGCGTATGCGAATAGGGATCCTGGCCGAGCAAACACAAACAATAGATTCCCTCGAAAGCCAGAAGCTAAGTCTGGCCAAAGCAATCGAAAAAAATGGCCAACAGTTGGATAGGCTGACCATCACACATCATGAATAACCCCCATGACAGTAAACTTGACACGGTGGCTACTTTAAAGCCTAACGCCAATCAGCAGGCCATTGCACTGGCCTATGATGCCAGTGATTATGCGCCCAGAGTGGTGGCCAAAGGCCGTGGCCTGATTGCAGAGCAGATTATCGCCAAAGCCAAAGAAAACGGCGTGTTCGTGCATGAATCCAAAGATCTGGTTGCACTATTGATGCAGGTGGATTTGGACGATCACATCCCGCCGGCTCTGTATCAGGCCATTGCCGAGATTCTGGCATGGCTGTACCGGTTGGAAGCGGCTACAGTTAATGTAGAAGAAGCTATTTTCTAATCCCAAGTTTTGTATCATTAAATAGGCCACTTGTTGCCATAGCTGGATTGTGTAAGTCATAATTCAATGCAAATGAGGCCGCAACTCAATCAAACCTTTGCCAATAATTAAAAAACGTGGTCTGCCCCTTATTATTCTTATAGGGGTTTACCCTTATAGACCGAGATAGCGGGGGGGTAAGCTAACATTGTTGGTGAGGTGGCAACATTCGAGTTCCTCGTGGTTTGAGATTTTGATTAAGCGAACGTGAACGGGCTTTGTGAAGACCGTGAAGGAATAAGGATCATGTGATGCAGTATCGCTAAAAAACTCCAATGACTTGCAACTACCCGTTTTTTTAATTTATTGGGAGGGTACAGCTATGGAACTATTTAAATATATATCTACGATTTTTATTGCCGTTATGTTCGCCACGGCGCTGGGTTGCGCCTCAACGCCAAAGCAATCTGGCACAGGAGAATACATTGATGATACCGTTATTACGACAAAGGTAAAAGCGGCAGTACTCAATGAACCTTCGTTAAAATCTGCCGAAATAAACGTTGAAACCTTCAAGGGCGTAGTTCAGTTGAGTGGCTTCGTCAGTTCAGAAGCCGATATTAATAAGGCGGTAGAAGTGGCTCGTAGCGTCGAGGGTGTAACATCAGTCAAGAATGACATGCGGCTTAAGTAACGATCAGTACTAAAATGACCTGTCATGTTTAGGAGAAGAAAATGCTTGAAACTATTGCAATTATCTTGATTGTCCTTTGGCTGCTTGGTTTGGTTTCAGCGTATACCATGGGTGGACTCATTCACATTCTCCTGGTCATCGCGATTGTGGTGATTTTGGTGCGTGTAATTCAGGGTCGGCGACTGTAACGGCGCTTGATTTGTTATGAAGTGAGGTGGCTTGGTAAAGTGGTTCGGTTGTTCACTGTGTCTATATTGCCAGGTTACCCGTTCCCAATACCAAGTATATCTCTACCGGAGAAAATGAAATGGACACAGTCAAAATGTTAGCAATTGTACTAATCGTGGCTGGAGGCTTGGGATTGGCGTATGGCAGTTTCACTTATACCAAGGAAACGCATCAGGCAAAACTGGGGCCGATAGAATTGTCAATCAAGGATAAGGAAACGGTAAACATCCCCGTCTGGGCAGGTGTGGGAGCGATAGTGGCTGGGGTAATCCTGCTTTTTGTCCGTAAGTAGCATGGATATTTATCGATAATCTGAAAAAATAACAATATAGAACAGACCGCGTAGGGCGGAATAGCGAAGCGTAATCCGCCACATGAAAAATCTTACTTTCGGCGCAATGCGCTTAGCTTATTGACGCCCTACAACATCTTAATTAGCAATAAAAACATTTAATTATATGCTCTGCGAGGCAATACCCATGCGCCTTTCAGGGCATGTTTCTAACTAAACCTGCATATTCATGATGTCGTGATAGGCGGATACCAGCTTGTTGCGTACCTGCACAGTCGCCTGAAACGAGATATTGGCTTTTTGCCCGGCAATCATCACGTCGGATAGGCTGACACTGTCATCACCCATGGCGAAGTTCTTGCCCAGTGTTTCGGCGTTCACCTGTATCTGGTTTACCTGATCAAGTGATGCTTTCAATGCGTCTGAAAAATTCACTTTCGAGGCACTTTGGGTATTCTGGATGCCCACAGAGGGCCCCAGCCCACCTATAGAGTCATTCTGCGGGCGCTGCGCCGCGGCTTTTAGCTGTGCAAGCATAGATTCTATTCTGCTTGAATCAATTCCACCTGCTTTCATGGGTTACCTCCATTTCCTCTTAGAACATTAATAGCTGGTATGTTAATTAGAACAAATTGCCGTTGATGACTAATTTAACACTTCAAGACCAGCGCGAGCGCTCAAATAGGCCGATGAAAATTGCTCTATTCTTAAATTTGAAAATCCAGGCAATCGGCATAATGGTATCTAATCGGTCGGGCAGGTAATTATTGAAGCGTAGTCGGTGAAATAAAAAACCTGAACCTGAAGTAATTGGCAGATGCAAATAAAGGAATTGTGATGGCGGCAACAGCTGATGCGGTCTTAACTGGTGGAGGTACGATGGGATCTGTCTCTCAAATGGGCAACAAATTGCTTTTATTAGCGGGCGTTGCCGCCGTGATTGCGGTGATGGCCGTGTTCTGGCTGTGGAGCCAGCAGCCGGATTACCGCGTGCTGTTCTCGAACTATTCCGATAAAGATGGCGGCTCAATCGTGGCGGCGCTAGAGAAGATGAATGTGCCTTATAAATTTTCCGAGAGCGGCACTGCAATTCTTGTCCCGGCTGCCCAAGTGCATCAGGCACGTTTGAAACTGGCTTCAGACGGCCTGCCTAAAGGTGGCAATATCGGATTCGAGATTTTAGAGAATCAGAAATTTGGCGTTTCGCAATTTGTAGAGCAGGTCAATTTCCAGCGCGCGCTGGAAGGTGAGTTGGAGCGCAGCATCCAGTCAATCGGCGCGGTTGAGATGGCGAGAATTCATCTTGCCATCCCTAAGGCTTCAGTATTTGTAAGAGATCAGCAAAAGCCGACCGCTTCTGTGCTGTTGAATCTGCGCGCAGGCCGTAGCCTGGATGCTCAGCAGGTAGGCGCCGTGGTGCATCTGGTGGCCAGCAGCGTGCCTGATTTGCCTGCTGCCAACGTGACGGTGGTGGACCAGAACGGTAACCTGCTTTCAGACACTTCCAAAAAAATGGGTGCCAATAATCTGGACCCGACTCAGCTTAAGTATGTCGATGACATACAGCAGAGCATTGCCAAACGCGTTGAATCTATTATTACCCCAATAGTTGGCGCCAAGAATGTACGCGCGGAAGCGAGTGCGGAAATCGACTTTTCCAGCCTGGAGCAGGCGGCAGAGACCTACAAGCCGAATCAGAAACCTGAAGATGTAGTTGTGCGAAGCATGCAGAGCAATGAATCATTGAGCAGCAATGGCAATGATGTTGCAGCCGGCGTGCCTGGGGCCTTGTCAAACCAGCCTCCCGCAAACGCTACTGCGCCAATCACAGCGCCTGGGGGAGTAGAAACAGCAGCAGGTACGGCCACCGCAGCTGTGCCGGTAGATAGCCAGAAGAATGTAACCACCAATTACGAGGTAGACAAGACCGTGCGCTATGTGCAGCAGGCGATGGGCGGCATCAAGCGTCTGAATGTTGCGGTGGTGGTAAACAATATGCCGGTTGTGGATAAAAAAGGCAAAGTGACCTATCGCCCGTTGACCGCCGCTGAAAAGCAGCAGATCAACGATTTGGCGATGCAGGCCATGGGCTTTAATAAAGAGCGTGGCGATTCATTGACTGTGGTGAACAGTTCATTTGCCGGTGAACCGGCAGAAATCGTGCCAGAGATTCCATTATGGAAAAATGCGGAAACAATTGAATATGCCAAAGACGCACTGCGTTTTATTGTGGGGATTGCGGTGTTGTTCATGCTTTATTCCCGTGCCTTGAAACCTATGCTGAATAAATTGATGACCGCTTCGCCAAAACAGCTGAATGCACCTGATGGTGAGGATGCCATCGTGAATCTTAGGGGCGGACAGGCCAAACTGGCAGCTCCGGCCTTCGATCAGAATCTGGTCGCGGCCAAACAAATGGCAAAAGAGAATCCACGCATGGTTGCGAACGTGGTTGCTAACTGGACGAACGGGAACGGATAGAAAAAATGAGTGATGATGGTGTAATGAGAAGCGCAGTATTGATGTTGGCACTGGGCGAAGATGAAGCCGCCGAAGTGATGAAGTTTCTCAGTCCGAAAGAAGTGCAGAAACTTGGTGCGGCCATGGCAACAATGAAATCGGTAGGCCGGGACCAGGTGGAAACTGTGGTAACGGAATTTTTGACAGAAGCGGGACAAAGTAGCGATTTTGCTGTTGATTCCGATGAGTACATCCGTTCGGTATTGAATAAGGCGCTTGGCGAGGATAAGGCATCTGGCCTGCTTAACCGTATTCTGCAGTCACCGGAGTCAAGCGGTATCGACACTTTGAAATGGATGGATGCACACACGGTTGCCGAGTTTATCCAGAACGAACACCCGCAGATTATCGCGACTATTCTGGTGCACCTGGAGCCAGACCAGGCCTCAGCTGTGCTTGGTCATTTTAACGATCGGCTGCGGCAGGATGTGATGTTGCGTATTGCAACGTTGGATGGCGTTAAGCCCATTGCCCTGCGTGAACTCAATGACGTGATGAGCAAGTTACTCACAGGCAACGAAAACATCAAGAAACAGACCATGGGCGGTATCAAGGTGGCGGCCGATATCATGAACTTTATGAGTGGCGACAACGAGGCCAGCGTCATGGAAGGGCTGAAAAGTTACGATGACGAGATGGCGCAGAAAATCATGGATCAGATGTTTGTATTCGACAACATCATGGATATCGATGACAAAGGCATCCAGGTCATCCTGAAGGAAGTGCAGTCGGAAACGCTGATTGTTGCACTTAAAGGCACAACCGAAGAAATACGCGCGAAGATATTCAAGAACATGTCGTCACGTGCCGCAGAAATGATGAAAGAAGACCTGGAAGCAAAAGGTCCGGTCAAACTTTCGGAAGTGGAAGCGCAACAGAAACAAATCCTGCAAATCGTTCGCAGACTGGCGGATGAAGGTCAAATCATGCTGGCTGGCAAAGGTGGAGATGATCAATATGTATAAAGGTGCTCAATATGGCTAATCTGGCTACCCCCAAAGAACAACAAACTGCCTACGAAAGATGGCAGATGTCATCGTTTGCCGAAGGCGACCAAGGTATCGGCAGCAATAAACCGAAAAAGAAAGAAAATGCTGCTAGCGCCGAAACGGTCTCGCAGATTCTGGATGCTGTGCGCAAAGAGGCCTATGCCAAAGGCATGCAGGAAGGATTTGCTGTCGGCATGGCCAAGGCGAGGGAGGCTGCTTATGAGGATAAGCAGAGTTTTCTTAAACTAATGGTAGCTTTTAGCGAAGCACTTGAAAAATCAGATGAACAGATAGCAGATGATGTGTTGTCCTTGGCCCTGGATATAGCCAAATCAATGTTGAAAGTAAAGTTGAATGTAGATCCTTCTATGGTGTTGCCGGTGGTCATGGATGCGATTCATTATCTTCCCTATGTGCAGAAACCAGCCAGAATTCTGGTGCATCATGAAGATGCGCAGATGTTGCGTGAGTATCTGGCTGAAGAAATATCCAGCCAGCATTGGCAGATCCAAGAAGACAGCAGTATTGAGCGTGGTGGTTGCCTGGTAGAAACTGGTGCCAATCAGATCGATTCCACCAATGCAGTCCGCTGGAAAAGAATCAGCGAAGCTTTGGCGCAAAATAACGATTGGTTGTTGCCATGAGCCAGCAAAACCTGCCGTCACAAAACCTGCATCAACAGCGCTGGCATGATCAGATGCGTGACTGCAAGGAAATTTTGCGCATTGTCGAACCTGTAGAGATCGCGGGACGCATTACAAAGCTGACCGGGCTAGTGATGGAGGCTGTGGGGATTAAATTGCCCATAGGCAGTGCCTGCTATGTGCCTTTGACTGAAGGCAGCCGGGTGGAAGCCGAAGTGGTAGGGTTCGATGGTGACACACTATTGTTAATGCCTCAAAGCAGTGTCGATGGTGTGGTTCCGGGAGCCAAGGTGTTTGCCCTGGAGGTCGCTAAAGCCTTGCCCAAGCCGCGCTTTGGCCAGGCGCCGCGCAGAAGGGTCACCGATATCGCGCGCCATCTGCCGGTAGGCAACGAGCTACTGGGCCGCGTGGTGGATGGCGCAGGTAATCCGCTGGATGATTTGGGCAAAATTGAAACTTTGCATAGCGCGCCCTTAAATACCCGTCCCATGAACCCATTGATGCGGGCACCGATTGAAGATGTGCTGGATGTGGGCGTACGGGCGATTAACAGCATGCTTACGGTTGGCCGTGGCCAGAGAATGGGCTTGTTTGCAGGTTCCGGCGTAGGTAAAAGTGTGCTGCTTGGCATGATGGCACGTTACACCACTGCCGATGTGATTGTAGTGGGGTTGATTGGCGAACGCGGCCGTGAAGTGAAAGAGTTTATTGAACAGATTCTAGGTTCTGAAGGACTGGCACGTTCAGTGGTTGTCGCTGCGCCCGCGGACGCACCCGCATTGATGCGCCTGCAAGGTGCCAACTATGCCACGACCATTGCCGAGAATTTCCGCAATCAGGGCAAAAATGTGCTGCTGATCATGGATTCATTAACCCGCTACGCCATGGCGCAACGCGAGATTGCGCTCGCAATTGGCGAACCGCCAGCTACCAAGGGTTATCCGCCCTCTGTGTTTGCCAAGCTGCCGGCACTGGTAGAGCGCGTGGGCAACGGCAAGCCGGGTGAAGGCTCAATTACCGCATTCTATACTGTGCTGACCGAAGGCGACGACCAGCAGGATCCCATTGCCGATGCGGCGCGTGCCATTCTTGACGGGCACATCGTATTAAACCGCAGCCTGGCCGAGAGCGGCCATTATCCTGCGATTGATATTGAGCAGTCGATCAGCCGCGCCATGCACAATATCACCAGCGCGGAGCACCAGAAGCTGGCGCGCAAACTCAAGCAGCTGAATTCACGCTATATGCGCAGTGTGGATCTGATTAATGTCGGGGCTTATGAAGCGGGGAGTGATGCTGTGCTTGATCAGGCGATTGCCAGACATGAAAGCATTAACGCATTTCTGCAACAGGATATTTCGGAACGGGCAGGAATGAATGAGAGCATCCATCATCTGGCGCATGTGCTTGATGAAACGATACAGAACTAAACTGGCTTAAAACCGCATAAAAATTAAAAAGATTGAGACGATATGGCAGCACATTCAGCCGGTATATTGAAGACATTAAAGGAGATGGCCGCCAAGGAAGTGGATTTGGCGGCGGAGGCTTTGGCGCATACCATGAAGGTGGCGGAGGAGGCTCAGAACAAGCAGAGCATGCTGACCGAATACCGGCAGGACTATCTCACGAGCCTCAATCATCTTTTGGAAACCGGCGTCAGTGCGGAAACATACCGGAATTTCCAGAATTTTTTTACCAAGCTGGATCAGGCGGTTATGGGTCAGCAGGAAGTGGTTGAATTTACAAAGCAACAGGTAAAAGTGCAGCGCGAGCTGTGGCAGGAAAGCCAGCGCAAAAAACTGTCTTATGAGGTGCTTTCGCAGCGCTCGGATAAGCGTGCACATAAAATCGAGCAAAAAAAGGATCAGAAGATGATGGATGAGTTTGCCACGCGCACCAGCAGGACTAGACATTTATAAATGATTGATAGGGTGAATGGCCGAAGTGTCTTGCAAGAAGTATTCTGAAATCAGTAGCGGTTAATTTCCGGGGTAAAAATATGCAAAATTTAACATTACAAATGGCACAAACAACAACCTTAAAAAAAGCGCTGAGCGCGACAAACAACAATAATACGAGTGCGGATAACGCTGCGGCTCCGGAGTCAAATACATCGTTTCAGGCTCTACTGAATAAGCAGTCGAAAGCCCAGAAAGATTTGGCCCGGCAAGAATTGGCTCAACAAAAACTGGCTCAGCAAAAACCTGCGCCAAAAATTTCAAACGCACAAGGTAACGATGAAGGCGAGCAGAAGAGCAAGCTTGCGGCTGATTATGCCGAGTTTGTCGTCGCTGTCAATGATATAAAAAGCACCGATAGCAGCGCGAATGAGCATGTTCAGTTTGCGGAAAATTCCAGCGCAGCGCCCATTGTGCAAGCGGTTGATATTCCTGATAAAACGCAAAAGGCTGCTGAGGATGTCGATGGTAAAGAAGCATTAAACAATGCGACAAACAATGCCAGAGATGCGGCCGTCATTGCTACTGCAGTTCCGATACTGACACCAGTGGCGTTAACGCCAGCAACGCATTCCCGCATGGCCAGTGCATCGGAAAACTCAGGTTTGCCTGCTGCTAACACCGCTTCGCAAGCAATCATTACCGCAGAAAGTGCAGCGCCGCAAAATAAATCCGCTGCAGCAGCGCGGAATGAAGCTCAGGATGTGCTATCGGCAACAAATGCCAAGGCCGTTCCAGAGCAAATCCGCTGGACAGATGTGATGCAGTCGGCAACCAAGCAGGTAGCGATCGATGAATCCGTGACGGCAAAATCGATGCTGGATACTGCTAAAGAGGGCAATAAGGACATGGCAATAAAAAACATTGCGATACCTGCAAGCCCACATACGCTGACGCAAATGAATACCAGTTTACCAGTACAGGCAGCAAGCACCAATACCATCAATGTTTATCCGGGAAGAGCGGGTTGGGATCAGGCGATTGGCCAAAAAGTGGTGTGGATGGTGGGGGCGGGAGAACAATCAGCAACGCTGACACTGAACCCCCCGGATCTTGGCCCTTTGCAAGTGGTGATTAATGTGCAGAATGACAAGGCAGATACGACATTTATTTCGGACAACGCTGAAGTGAGACAGGCTTTGCAGGACGGCATAGCAAACCTGCGTGAGAAAATGAGCGAATCCGGGATTCAGCTTGGCCAGGCCAATGTAAGCTCTGGCGGGCAGGCACAGCAGGAATTCCATCAGGCTATGCAGAACAGAGCCGCTTCACGGCTCGATAAAAGTGCCCCCATTTCACATGAGGAAAACGTAGCCAGCACGAAAACTTTAACCCGCGTAGCCAACGGGTTGGTGGATACTTTTGCCTAACCATCTGATTTTATGATAGTTTTGTACGTGCCAATTCGGTTTTCGCAGGCATCATTAATGCTCTGTAAAGGCAAACTCTAATTTAACGCCTTTTTCCCCTTCTTATCCATGCTTGTTGTCAGGCCATTTTTTTTCATAATGGAGCCATCAGTAACGCCAATGACTGCCCAACGGGCAGTACAGGCTCCAGCCAATAAGGAAAGGCAAAAATATGGCATTAGATCCAAAATCAGAAGAGGCTGCAGCTGCAGCACCGGCAACATCTTCCAAAAAGAAATTAATCATCATTATTGCTGCAGCGCTGGTGTTGCTTGGCGGCGGTGGCGGAGCTGCTTGGTATTTTATGCATCAAAAACCGGATCATAAAAAAGAGGTCAAGCACGAAGAGCCGGCAAAAGCACCAGTTTTTGTGACATTAGAAACATTTACCGTGAACCTGCAGCCCGACCCGGATGAGAAGTTTCTGCAGCTTGATTTATCAATGCAGGTCGCCAGCCCGGAAGCTGCAGAGCTGTTGAAAACGCAGATGCCTGCGGTACGTAACCGTTTGCTGATGCTGTTGACGAGCAAGACGGCGACTGATATTTCCAGCATGGAAGGCAAGCAACAATTGAGCGATGAGATCATCGCCGAGGTGAAAAAGCCCTTCTCTGCAGATGCCAAGCCTCAAGAGGTTACAGGCGTTTTCTTTACTTCTTTCGTGATTCAATAATCAGAACATTTTTAGCCATGGCTGATAAATTTTTATCTCAAGACGAAGTCGATGCCCTGCTGAAAGGCGTTGAAGGTGACAGTGATGACGTCAAGCCTGATGGGGATAATGAGACGGCTGTGCGTGATTATGACATGGCAACGCAAGAACGTATCGTGCGTGGGCGCTTGCCTACATTTGAGATCATCAATGAAAGATTCGCGCGCCTGGTTCGTATCGAGCTATTCAATTTCTTGCGGCGCAGCGTCGAAGTTTCGGCCGGCCAAGTGCGTATTGTCAAATATAGCGACTTTATTAGTAATCTGCTGGTGCCTACCAATCTGAATTTAATCCAGATGAAACCGTTGCGCGGCAATGCGCTGATGGTGTTTGATCCAAGCCTGGTCTTTCTGGTGGTGGACAATATGTTCGGCGGGGATGGTCGTTTCCACACCCGCGCAGAAGGACGTGAATTCACACAAACAGAGCAGCGTATTATCCAGCGCATTCTGAATATCGTGTTCGAAACTTATTCAAAATCATGGGAGCCCTTGTATCCAGTGCAGTTCGAGTATGTCCGCTCTGAAATCAATACCCAGTTTGCCAACATTGCCACTCCAAATGAGGCGGTGGCGGCGATTACGTTTAATGTCGAGTTAGGTCCGGCAAATGGCGAGATGCATTTCTGTTTCCCCTATTCGATGCTGGAACCAATCCGCGACATACTGGCGTCATCATCACAAGGTGAGGTGCTAAGCGCCGACAAGCGCTGGGTAAAGCTGATGACACAGCAGGTACAGGCAGCAGAGATCGAGATTGTGGCAGATCTGGCTAAGACCTCAATGCAGCTTGGCGAAGTGCTGAACATGAAAGTAGGTGATGTCATTCCGCTCAATATTGCTGAAGAGATTGAAGGGCAAGTCGATGGCATCCCGGTGATGCTATGTAAATATGGATTGTTTAATGGCCAATATGCGTTGCGCGTAGAGAAGCTTTTAAGATCTAACTCATCTGAATATATTAAAGGAGAACCTTATGGCGACTGATGCTGTAGAAGAGGTTGTTGAAGAAGCGATGGAAAATGACTGGAGTGCTCAGTCAGCCGCAGAATCCTCTGTGTTGCAGACCAGCAATGTTGAACAGGCTCAGGTGTTTTCGGAATTCACGCCGAAAAACAAGCTGAATGAAACCCAAAACGACATTGATTTTATTCTGGATATTCCAGTACAGCTTACGGTGGAATTGGGGCGCACCAAAATCGCTATCAAGAATCTGCTGCAATTGGCACAGGGCTCGGTAGTCGAGCTGGACGGCATGGCCGGTGAGCCGATGGATGTGTTGGTGAACGGATGTCTGATTGCGCAGGGCGAAGTCGTAGTGGTAAACGATAAGTTCGGTATTCGTTTGACTGACATCATCACGCCGGCCGAGCGTATCCGCAAAATTAACAAGTAAGTTATTCAGAAAATTATCCATGAAGATGCGTTTGAATCTACTGTTTTTGAGTTTTTTCCTCATGTCTTGTAGCGCGCTGGCTGCGGATACTATAGCGGCATCGCCAACAGGCGGTGTGTTGAAAATGGTGCTGGGTCTTGCCGTGGTATTGGCCGTGATGGCGCTGCTGACTTGGGTATTAAAGCGCATGATGCCGGGAGCAGGCGGCAATAAACAGTCGGTGGTGCGTGTTGTGGGCGGTGTCAGTGTTGGTTCGCGCGAACGTGTCGTGGTGGTGGAGGTGGCAGGGCGCTGGATCGTGGTTGGCGTAGCGCCCGGACAAGTAAACGGCATTGCTGACCTAGAGGCCGGTTCATTGCAGATATCAGAAAATGTTTCAGGTGCCGGTAACCAGCTTAACCCAAATTTAGGTGCACTTACACAATCATTAGCGCCATCGTTTGCGCAATGGTTAAAGAAATCTACGGCCAAGATGGCTGGAAATAAGATGGCAGGAAAAACAGATGCAGAAAAAGATGCGCAAGAATAATCTAAAACCTATATGGATGCTGGTGTTGGTCGCACTTGCTCTGCCGCTTACCGCATTTGCAGAGAATGGCTTGCCTCTGGTGAACGCATTGCCGGCGGCGGGTGGCGGTCAGAATTATACATTGAGCCTGCAGACCTTAATTCTGCTGACTTCTCTGACCTTTTTGCCGGCAGCGTTGCTGATGATGACAGGGTTCACCCGCATTATCATCGTACTGTCGCTATTGCGCCAGGCACTGGGTACACAATCCGCGCCACCCAATCAGGTGATGATAGGCTTGGCATTGTTCCTCACTTTTTTTGTGATGAGTCCGGTCATAGACAAAATCTACACAGAAGCCTACCAACCGCTCGCAGAAAACAGAATCACAATGCAGGAAGCGATGGATAAAGGTGCTGAGCCGCTTAAAGCCTTTATGATGAAACAAACGCGCGAAAGTGATCTCGCATTGTTCGTGAAAATGGCGCAAATTGAAAAAATAGAAACGCCGGAGCAGGTGCCGTTGCGGGTTCTGGTACCGGCTTTTATGACGAGCGAGCTTAAAACTGCGTTCCAAATCGGTTTTGCCATATTCATTCCATTTTTAATTATCGACATGGTCGTGGCTAGTGTGTTGATGGCGATGGGGATGATGATGGTGTCGCCCGCGATTGTGTCGCTACCCTTTAAGTTGATGCTATTTGTACTGGTCGATGGCTGGCAGTTGTTGTTAGGCTCGCTGGTACAAAGCTTCTATTAGAGACCTTGTGCAACTACTGCGCTCAATAATACAAGGAAAACCAAATGACTCCGGAAAGCGTAATGACTCTAGGCAGGAATGCAATGGAAATCACGTTGCTGGTGGCTGCGCCCATATTGCTCACAGTGCTTATCATCGGCCTGGTCGTCAGCATATTTCAGGCCGCCACACAGATTAACGAAGCTACATTGTCATTTATTCCCAAGCTGGTGGGCGTGTTTGTGGCACTGATATTCGCTGGCCCATGGATGCTCACCACCATGGTGGATTATATGCATCTGGTGTTTACCGGCATTCCGTCGATGGCAAATTGATCTGATCAGTCAGCATATTTTTAGGTTGATATGGTTTCAATCAGCAGCGAACTTCTTCAAACATGGATCATCAGCCTGCTCTGGCCTTTGACCAGGGTGCTGGGCGTGATGGCGACAGCGCCTATCTTCAGCCATAACACGATTCCCAACCGGATCAAGCTGGGCATAGGCATTGTGTTTACCATGATTATTATGCCTACGCTGCCGCCTTTGCCGCAGTTCGAGATATTCTCGTTTCAAGGTCTGCTGATTTTGGTCCAGCAGCTTGTCATCGGGCTGGCGATAGGCTTCAGTATGCGGCTGGTCTTTGCTGCGGTTGATCTGGCAGGGCAACTGATTGGCATGTCCATGGGCTTGGGCTTTGCTACTTTTTTCGATCCGCAGTCACAAGGCCAGAGCACTGCGGTGAACCAGTTTTTGATTCTTCTCGCTATGCTCATTTTTTTAAGCCTGGATGGCCATTTGATGATCGTGACCGCCATGGCCAATAGCTTCATTACCATGCCAATCGCAATTGGCGGGAGTGGAATCAACCCGATGAAAATTGCACTGTGGGGTGAAACAATTTTCAGTGCAGGCCTGCTGTTGGCCTTGCCGGTAGTGGCTGCATTGCTGATTACTAACATGGCATTGGGGATATTGACCCGAACTGCGCCACAACTGAATTTATTCGGTATAGGTTTCCCTATCACCTTAAGTATCGGTTTTTTAGTACTGGCATTGGCACTGCCGGGCATGCTCAAGCCGATTGAAAACTTTATTGAACAAGGGATAAGCAATATGCATCAAGTGGCTGTGCCTGTTGAAGTGCCTGCGGCATCATCGCTGATCCCGTCTCAATCTTTTGGCAAGCCATAAAGCTTCAATATGGGTGACTTGATATAGCCAGGAACTCGATACAGAGTTTCATTCCGGCGCATCAAGGCTGTTTCAGAGTTTATCCATCAAAAAATACTTAGCGAATTCGTCATAAAACACAATGCCAGCTAATGGCCAACAGGCAGCAATGGCCACTTCTGAAGTATCTGGTAGCGCGCCCCTTGATCAGTCATGACCGATTCCACCAGCACAAACGCGTCTACCTGCCACGTGATGGGTGCAATGGCTTGGGATTCCAAAATATGTCCGACTTGACGTAACAATGTGACATGCGGATTAAACTCATAATTTTCAAACAGAAAACCCGCCGCTATCAACTCCTGTTGCAGCGCTGTGGCTAGTTGGTACAGTGCTGGCACTTCCACCAGCGGTGTAGCATAAGCAATCCGGTTATATGACCAAAATGACAGTCTATCCAGTACAAACCTAAAGGGTGGCACTGACACCTTGCCCGCGGTTTGCCTTAATAGCGGCAGACGTGCACGCTCCATTTCTCCCAGAAACAGCAATGTCATGTGCAGAGTATCTGCATCCATAATGCGCCCCTCACACAGCGGCAGATATTCCGTTGCTAATGAATGTAGCGTCCTTTGTACTAATTCTTCTGGCCACAAGGCAAAAAATACGCGCGCTACACTTGAATTTTTTATCGGCATTTCATGTTGGCATGTATTCAAAATGGATCATTTTCCTCTTAAATTCGCATTTTATATCGCACAGTTTTTTAACATGAACTTAGTATAATGCTTAGTAAATTACAATGGTTGATAGCAACGATGCCTAATCAGTGTGGCCATGCCCCGAGTAGAATGCTGTCCCGCACGCAACTTATTGCGGGGGAATAAGAATGATCATCCCTCCAGCTCTACCACAAAAGAAGCTGCGCCTCGTGATTCATGGCCGGGTGCAAGGCGTGTTCTTCCGCAACTCGATGCGTCTGCAAGCGCAAAAGCTGGGGATCAGCGGCTGGGTGAGAAACCGAAGCGATGGCTCGGTAGAGGCCGTGGTGCATGGGAACTCCGCTGCCGTGGATTCAATCGTGCGATGGGCCCACCGCGGCCCGGAGCTTGCGCATGTTGAGCGAGTAGAAATCGAGCTGGACGATGGTGGTTATAACAACTTCGAGGTCGTCGGATAATCCACAAATCGTGGATAGTCCAAATTTTGGAATTAACGTTCCAGCAAACTCATGGTTTATATAAATTGAAATAGCGACAGTTTGGTTGTTTCTACAAATGATTTCTGTGCCGCTTCCATAATGGTTTGCTGTTTCGCGAGGTCTGAGAGTGCGCTGGCATAGTCAAGATCCTCCAGCTCGGAGAGGGATTTGCTGTATTGCAGGGCACGGTCTGCACCTGCGGTGTCCAATGCATCAAGCTCATTCAGTTTGGAGCCGATAGCAGCACGTACATTGAGTACATTGTCTACCGAGCCCTGCAGATTGCTGATGGCTGTTGCCAGGCCGCTACTGAAGGCTGCCTGCGTGGCGGCATTGGTGATCGGCGTGTTCAGCAATGTCACTAGATTGCTCAAAGTGGTAAATACATCATTACCGCCAGCTTGAAATACGTTGTCACCGCTGATATTTGCCGCCATCAGGCGCTGCGCATCCACCTGAATCAACTGCTGGTTACTATCACCAGCATAACTTGCACCTGAAGCATTGGCTATAAAGGGTTTGGTATCTGTTTTAAAGCCGGCATAAATAAAATCTCCCGATGAATCTTGCGTGTTTGCAAGGTTGATCAGTTCTTCAAGGGAGCCGTTAAGTTCTGTCGCAATAAACCCTCTTTGTAGATCTGAAAGAGAGCCATTGCCAGCACCGACCAATGTAGATTGTGTGGAAACAAGAAGGCTGGTAATGCTGGCAAGGCTCGATTCCAGCGTATTGAGTTTGAGCTGCGCGGTTTGACGGCCACTTGCGAATGAAGCATTAACTCCCTGTGCATGAGAGATCTCTAAGGCACGCGTCGAAGCAATAGGATCGTCTGACGGCAGTGTTATACGCTTGCCTGTAGAAATCTGCTGTTGCAGTTTGGTCTGGTCTGCCTGTAGCGAGCTGATTTTTGAAATGCCGCTTTGGTAGATGGTGTTGGTACTTATGCGCATAATATATTTCCTTGGGAGTCTTTCCTTAACCTAATGACCTAATTGCAGCAGCACATCAAAAAGCTGACTGGCGATTTGCATCATCTTGCCGGCGGCCTGATAAGCCTGCTGGTAGCGGAGAAGATTGGTTGCTTCTTCATCCAGATTGACACCTGACTCTGCCTGCACCGCTGCGGTTGCCTGTTCGAGCACTTTGGCTTCTGTTAAACCGATGACTTTCAATTCACGCGCTTTGTTGCCTACGGTGTTGACGAGCTGACCGAATGCATCCGAGTAATTGGTTTTGCTGTTATTTAACGTACCCTGGCTTTGCAGGCCTGCTAGCAGCAGCCCATTCCGGTTATCGCCCGAACCAGTGCTGGTATTGGGCGCAATTGTAAACTGGTCGCCATTTGCAGGCGCGCCAGTAATCACAAAGCTTAAGCCGCCCACGGTAATGGTCGCGCCACTGGTATAGGTGATAGGCGTGCCTGCTGGAAAGGTTGTTGTTACACCGCCCGAAGTTACTGTCACGGGTTGTGTTGACGGTGCCAGGGTGAGTGTGCCAGGAAGTCCGCTTGTATAGGTAAGTCCAATCGGGCTTGCGAGCGGACTTGCTGCATAGCTAGTCCCGGCGGTGGGCGCGCTGATAGCGGCCGCGCCGGTATTGGCTGCATTGGCGTTCGAACTTAGTGCAGGGCCGCCCACAGCTAATTTGCTGGCATCGGTAAAAACCAAGCTCATGGTGGTCGCAGCGTTTTGTGTAGGGCGGATAACAAAATCATCGCCTGCCAGCATGGTGCCGGAAATCTGGCTAAAGCTCAGGCCATCGATGGTCTGGGGCAGGCTGGTAAAGCTCTGCACGGTTTTGTCACTGAGCCGGGTAATCTTATAGTTAGTGCCATCGTACTGCAGGCGGTAATCGCTGCTGGTAATTGCGCGGGCATCCATAATTTTGCTACTGACGATAGCCGATCCGGTGTTGTCGCTGTTGCTGCTGACCGCTGGGTCAGGAATGCTGAACAGGGCGCCACCAGGATTGCCGTTCTTGTCCAGGCCTTGTGCATGCTGGGTATTAAAGGTTTCTGCGAGTACGACTGCAATTTGCCCCAGCTGATTCTGCACGGTGTCCAGAGATTCGCTGCGGAACTGAAGCAAACCGCCTATCTCCCCGCCTGGCAGGCTGTCTATACCCAAGACCGTGGTTTTGGTCTTATTCTGATAAGCGACTTCCAACCGACCGGGATCTGTGGGAGAGGAGGTCGTGATGAGCGAATTGGTGACGGTGCCCACGACTAATGGCAGGCCGTTGCCGATAAATATGTTATAGCTACCCTGGTTCTGTGGCACGACAGTCGTCTTGATCTGTTTGCTGAGCTCAAGCACCAGCTGATCACGCTGGTCCATCAGGTCATTGGGCGGATTGCCGGCAGAGTTGACGGCTTTTTCAATCACATCATTCAATCTGGCGATCTGTTTGGCATAGCTATTGACCATGCTGACGCTGGAGGTGAGTTGTGTATTGACGCTGTCGCGAATTTCGTTAAGGCGGTTGTTTGTGCTTTGAAAGCGGTTGACCAGGGATTGGGCATAGGACAACATGGTTTGCCGTGTGGGCGTGTCGCCCGGGTTGGCAGAAAGACTCTGTACGCTGGCAAAAAAATCATTAAGTGCAGGATTAAGGCCTGCGGAGGCATCTGAAAGCATGTTTTCTATAGCGCCAAGGTTCGAGCTATAGACATCCACCCCCGAACTTACCGCCTGGCTATTGACAACCTGCCTGGCCAGTATTTGATTGTAAACACGTGTTACTGCTGAAATCTCGGTCCCTTGGCCAATATAGCCATAGCCGAAGTTCTGCGCCTGTGCGGCAGACTGAACCACGACCTGCCTTGAGTAGCCTGGCGTGGAAGCATTGGCGATATTATGCCCGGTGGTGCTAAGGCCGACCTGAGCCGCATTCAGCGCACTTGTTCCGATGCTTAGTATGTTGGAAGCCATGATATCTTTTCGTCAAAATCCATAATATAAGTTTGATGACGGCATAAATATTGATAACTTTAGGCCGACTAATTAAAATAATTTTTTACGATGCCAATACTTTCTGTATCACGCTGGCGAGTTTACTGGCGTATTGGGGGTCGGTGGCATAGCCGGCTTTTTGCATGGCTTGCGCATAACCGTTCACGTCTTGCAGGTTCGCCATGACTTTTTCGTAGCGCGGATTACTGCGCATCATATTGGCAAAATCTTTGAATGAATCTGCGTAACTGTCATAAGCGCGGAATTTTTCGATACGTTTTTGTTTGATGCCATTGATATATTCAGTCGTCATAGCTTCTACGACTTTGCCATCCCAGTTCCCAGTGGCTTTAATGCCAAACAGATTGTTGCTGGGAGTACCATCGGCAGCTTTGATCTCACGCTTGCCCCAACCGCTTTCCAGTGCGGCCTGGCCGAGCATCAGGTGGGCAGGAACGCCGGTGGCGCGGCTTGCCGCTTCGGCGTGCTGCGCCATGCGGGTTTGAAATTCAGAAGCGCTACTGCTAAATGATTTGTTGCTTATCAGACTGTTTTCCGAAGGCAGAGGATTGCTATGAAGTGTCTTGTTTTCAATAGGCTTAGATTCAGGCGCTTTTGCATTTATGGGTGAAAGCGGGTTTCTGATCAGCGCCGATCCTCCTTGCAGGTGAGAGCCGGATATAGCGGATTCATCAGTTACCGCCTGCTGCATGGTGTTTGTAGCCACATAACCACTTTTACTGAGTTGCCTGGCAAGCACATCCGCCAGCCCTAGACCTTTTGAAGCCAGGTTGCTGCTCAGTTGCTGATCAAGCATCGAGGTGAAAGTGCGGCTTTGTTCATTGTCAAAGGGGTTGTCCTGCGGTGAGGCTTCGCGCATGCTTTTCAGCATCATATTCATGAAGATGGCTTCAAACTGCTTGGCGACACCCTTGATTGCCTCAGGCGAATTTTCTTTGGCCGCCTGCTTGAGGTTGTTTAGGCCGTTGGCATCAAAAGCGACTTTTCCAGACAAATCCGCACTGTTAATCATGGTAAAGTTCTCTGGTAATCATGTTAGATAATCTCTAATTCCGCACGCAGAGAGCCGGCTGCCTTCATGGCCTGCAATATCGCGAGCAAATCTTGCGGCGTGGCGCCGATTGCATTAAGTGCTTTAACCACATCAGAAAGATTGGCGCCATTGTTCAGCTGCAACACCTTACCAGGCTCTTTATTGATATCAATTCTTGAAACAGCCGTGGAAACGGTCTGACCATTTGAAAACGCCCCAGGCTGGCTAATGACCGGCGCAGTGTCGATAACCACTGACAGGTTGCCATGTGATACGGCGCAGCTTTCCAGCGTGACGGCTTTGTTCATCACCACCGAACCGGTGCGTGCGTTGAGGATGATCTTGGCTGAGCCCGTGGCAGGCGAGATGTTGATGGATTCCAGCGCGGCAAGAAAAGATACGCGACTATTCCCTGTGGGAGGTTGTACCCGAATCACGCGGCCATCTTGCGCAAAAGCGGTATTCTGGCCAAATTTACGGTTAATGGCATCTACCACCAGAGCGGCAGTGGAAAAGTCCGATTCTTTTAATTCCAGATTAACGCCGTCAGTCTGGCTGATTGGATTAGGGAGCGCGCGCTCAACGGTAGCCCCGTCTGAAATACGGCCTACGCTTAAATGGTTGATCTGGGTCTGGCTGCCATTAGCCGAGGCACCGACACCGCCGACCACCAGATTGCCTTGCGCAATCGCGTAAATCTGGCCGTCAGCGCCTTTAAGCGGGGTCATCAGCAAGGTGCCGCCGCGCAGGCTTTTGGCGTTTCCCATAGAAGAAACGGTTATATCCAGGGTTTGACCGGGCTGTGCAAAAGCCGGCAGGCTGCTGGTCACGATGACCGAAGCCACATTCTTAAGTTGCAGATTGGTACCGGGGGGCAAGCTGACACCCATTTGCTGCATCATGCTGATGATGCTCTGTACCGTAAACGGTGTCTGAGTGGTCTGGTCACCTGTGCCATCCAGACCAACCACTAGGCCGTAGCCGATGAGCTGGTTATTCCTGACGCCCTGGATAGAGGCCAGATCTTTCAGTCTTTCCGCATGGGCTGTCGGAACGATCATCACGCTGCAGAAAAGCAGAAGGCAGGCGATTTCATGCCTGTTTTCCATGATGATGTTAATAATGTTTTTTAAATATCTGCTCATGATTTTCTGCCAGTTATAACGGAATAAAACTGAGGAAGAATCGTGTCAGGATCGACATGATCTGCGCCGTATCAATCTTGCTGTTCGTTCTGTATTCGATGCGTGCGTCCGCTATTTTTGTTGAAGGTACGACATTGCCCGAGGTGATTGTATCCGGGTTAACTACCCCGGAAAAACGCACAAATTCCGTACCTTTATCAAATGCAACTTGTTTTTCGCCACTGACAACAAGGTTGCCATTTGCCAGTACATCAACAACTGTAACGCTGATGGAGCCGCTGAAGTTGTTGCTGGAGTTCGCAGCAGCTTTGTCCTCATTCTTGATGGAAGAGTCAGCAGCTAGAGTGATGCCGCGCAGCGTAATCGGCAAGCCGGTTGGCGGGGTAAGCGAGGCATCCACAGAGCCTGTCTTGCTGGCTGAACTGCCGCCAGCCTTGGTCGCAGAGGTGTTTTCAGTGATATTGATGGTGAGGATGTCACCCACATAACGTGGGCGCCTGTCTTCAAACATTGGCCGGTAAGCCGCATTGTTGAAAATCGCACCATTGTTGGCCGAGGTTGCCGGAATCGCCTGTGGTTTGGCGGTCATCGGCTGCTTAACAATGGAATCCGGCGTAACTGCACAGCCGCCCAGCAGTAACATGCTGAAAATAAAATATTTTTTAGTGGCCTGCATCATCGATTTTATATTTTCAAAAAATATGTGCATATAAATGTTTATCCGGTGGTGTTTACGCCTGGCTCAAATTACATTTGTGCCAGTTTCTGCAGCATCTGGTCAGATGTGGTAATCGCCTTGCTGTTGATTTCATAGGCGCGCTGAGTCTGTATCATGTTAACCAGTTCTTCCACCACGTTGACGTTAGAAGTCTCCACATAGCCTTGTGAAAGAATGCCTGCGCCATTGGCGCCTGGTGTATTTGTGTTGGCGTTTCCGGAAGCGGAGGTTTCTACAAACAGGTTTTCGCCTTTAGCCAGTAAGCCGGCCGGATTGATAAACGTGGCAAGCTGCAGCGAACCGACCTGAGTGGCCGCCGCCGTGCCTGCGGTTGTGACAGAAACCGTGCCATCGCGGCCTATGGTGAGGCTTTGCGCGTTGGCGGGAATAGTAATGGCAGGCTGTACCGGGAACCCGCTTGAAGTGACCAGCTGGCCCTGGCTGTCGACCTGGAAAGAGCCATCGCGGGTGTAAGCGGTCGTGCCATCCGGCAGCAACACCTGAAAGAAACCGGCGCCCTGAATGGCGACATCCTTATCGCTACTGGTTTGCTGCAGATTACCCTGTGTAAAAATACGCTCTGTGGCGACAGGTCTTACGCCCGTGCCAAGCTGCAAGCCTGACGGCAGCTGTGTCTGCTGTGAAGACTGTGCGCCTGGCTGGCGGATATTCTGATACAGCAAGTCCTCAAACACCGCGCGCGAACGCTTGAAGCCATTGGTGCTGACGTTGGCCAGGTTGTTGGCAATCACGTCCATTTGCGTTTGCTGCGCATCAAGACCGGTTTTTGAAATCCATAGTGAGCGTATCATTTTATTTTCCTTAAAAATCAGCTGCTAAGTCGATATTAACCCCATCCTGCTTAATTCATACTGAGGAGTTGACTGGCTTTATTGGCGTTATTCTCAGCGCTCTGTACCAGCTTCATCTGCGTTTCAAACTGTCTGGCCAGGCTAATCATGCTGACCATGGCTTCCACTACGTTCACATTGCTGCCTTCGAGCGCACCGCTGACGACATTGACGTTTGCATCGACTTCGGCATTGCCATTTTTGGTGACAAACAGCCCGTCTGCCGCGCGTGTCAGCTCTGCCTCAGGCGGATTGACCAGTTTCAGGCGGCCAATCGCATTGGATGGGCCGGGCAGGGTGCTGTTGGATACCGAAGAAATAGTGCCGTCTTTGGCAATCGAAATCGTGACGTCCGGCGGAATGCTGATAGGCCCGCCATCCCCCATCACGGTCTGGCCAGATGCCGTTTGCAGCAGGCCGTTTTCGCTAACCTTGAGGGAACCGTTGCGCGTATAGCCTTCAGAGCCGTCTGCGCGCTGAACCACCAGCCAGCCTTTGCCCTGAATCGCGACATCCAGGTCGCGACTGGTGGCTTGGATAGCACCAGGGTTGAAGTCAGCGCCTACGGTCGCATCGACAACAAAAGCGCGCGTCGGCAATCCTTCGCTGATTACCGGCACCGCACGAAACGAATCCACCTGTGCCTTAAAGCCAGTAGAGGTGGCGTTGGCCAGATTGTGTGCGGTGGTTGCCTGCTGCTCGAGTATATGTTTTGCGCCTGTCATTGCGGTATAAATCATGCGATCCATAGTGCGCCTCCTTGTTTAGGTGTTAACTAGCTTAGGTTAGCCATTAACGCAGGTTCACCAGGGTTTGCAGCACCTGGTCCTGTGTCTTAATGGTCTGTGCGTTGGCTTGATACCAACGCTGTGCTGTAATCATATTCACCAGCTCGGCAGTCAGGTCAACATTCGAGTCCTCAACAGCGGATGATTGCAGTACGCCCAATGAGCCGGTATCCGGCGTTCCAACCAGCGCAGCGCCAGAAGTCGCGCTTTCAGCCCAGGCATTGCCGCCGAGCGATTGCAAACCATTCGGATTAACAAAATTGGCCAGTACGACTTGCCCCAAGACTTTGGATTGACCATTGGTATAACGTCCGACAATGGTGCCATCCGAGCCGGTGTTGAATCCTGACAGACGTCCGGATGTGAAACCGTCTTGCGACAGGCTATTAACGCTGAAGTTGGAGCCGAATTGCGTGCTGCCGGAATAGTCCAGGGTGAGTGGAACAGGCGTTATCGCGCCTGTGGTGACCGCAAAAGACACTGGTGCGGCACTAGCGGGTGTAACAGTCGGTGCAATACCGGTGCCGGTAAATGTCATCGTGGCTGTCGGAGTTGGTAGCGCTGTCGTCGGCACGCCGTCAGCCGCTGTAAATACATCCCATGAGCCTGCAGCTGTTTTTACGAAGAAGCTTTGTAAGGTATGTGAATTACCAAGACTGTCGAATACCGTCACAGCGGTAGAGTTATGATAAGTGGTTGGGTCTGCAGGATCGAATCCAGCTGCTGGCAATGGAGTGTTACGGGAATCGAGATTAACCAGGCCGACTACAGTTGCAGTAGCGGAAGGCTGCAAATCGGAAGTGTTGATGTTGATTTCTGTCGGTGCTCCGGTTGACAGGTTGCCTAGTGCATCCGCGACATAGCCCGTCAGGCGCTTGCTTTCAGCATCCACAATATAGCCAAGTTTATCCATTTGGAACTGACCATTACGAGAATAAGTAATGGCGCCGTTATTACTCATGCGGAAAAAGCCGCCGCCGTTAATGGCGATATCCAGCGAGTTGTTGGTGCTGGTGATATTGCCTTGCGTGTATTGCTGAGATACGTTTGAGATTTTGGTGCCAATACCAATTTGTGATGCACCGCCACCGCTGAGGGAGTTGGCAAACACATCAGCGAATTCGGCGCGTGATTGCTTGAATCCTACCGTATTGGCATTTGATACGTTATTGCCAATCACTTCCAGTTGTTTTGATGCTGCATTTAAACCGCTTAACCCTTGTTGAAAACTCATGATTTTCTCCTGATTGTTTCTGTTAAATAAAGGTGGTTAGAAAATTTCTTTCACGTCACTTGTGCTTACCGATGCCAGATTGCTCAAATTCAGCTTGATGCCGCTGGCGTTATTAGAGATGCTCATTACTCGAGCGTAGCTAAGGCTATCGGCCGCAACGCTCTGGCCAGACGTGGTTGCAGTAACATCAAATTTGTAACTGCCGGCCTTGGCGACTGAGCCGTCATCTGTAAATCCGTCCCAGCTTAAAGGCAGCGTGCCCGCCTCCTGTGCCCCCAGTGCCATGGTTCTGACGGTGCTGCCTGCAGAGTCTTTGATAGTAACAGTCAGCTTGTCGGCACCGATCGGCAAGTCAACACCAAAGTAACCGCCAGCGCCATTGGTGCGCACTTCATTGCCAGATACCAATACGTTGTGGCCGATCATGCTGGATGCCTGATAGGACTGGCCGGTTTGTACGCTACCAATTAGTGATTCCAATGTGTTGTTGAGTTTGTCGATGCCGGTGACGGTAGACAATTGCGCCATCTGGCTGGTCACCTGGGCGTTATCCATCGGGTTGAGCGGGTCCTGATTTTTCATCTGCGTGACGAGCAACATCATGAATCTGTCCTGTGCTGCATCCACACTGCCTTTGGCGGTGTTTTTCTTACCGTTCACGCTGTCCAGCAAGGCCTGGGATGCCGTATTTGTGGTGTTTTGTACTGTGGTCATATGGTTTCCTTTAGATTTTTGTATCAGCTAAATATCTATTGCTGGCCGATTGTGAGCGTTTTCAGCAGCATGGTTTTAGCCGCATTCATGGTTTCCACGTTGTTCTGATAAGAGCGTGAGGCAGAAATCATATTTACCATTTCCTCAGTCACATTCACATTGGGCATCGTGACGTAGCCTTTTTCATCTGCCAGCGGATGTTTAGGGTCATACACCACTTTAGGTGGTGCGCTATCCTCAATTACCTTTTGCACTTTGACGCCACTGGCATCGGGCGACTTGGTCGGTATCGCGCTAAACACGACTTGTTTGGCTTTATAAGGCGTGCCGTTGGCACTGGTTGCACTATCTGCATTGGCCAGGTTGCTGGCTACCGTGTTCAATCGCTGCGATTGCGCACTCATGGCAGAGCCGGAAATATTGAATACATTAAATAGAGACATATTTTTCTCCTATCAAAATTTGAAGATTACTGACCTTGGATAGCCGCAAGCATTTTTTTAAGCTGCGCGTTGATCATGGTCAGACTGGCTTCGTAGCGGATGCCGTTATCAACGAACTGGTTGCGTTCCACATCCATATCTACCGTGTTGCCATCTACGCTGCCTTGAATAACCGGCCGAAACAGCGGTTCGCCAGAAGCGCCATTTGACATGCCTTTTGAAGGCATGCCATCTAAATGCCGCGCCGAGGTTTTAGCCGTATTAAAAGTTTCCTTGCTGATGTCGGCAGCGGCAGCCTGCATGGCAGATTTAAAGTCTATGTCACGGGCTTTGTAATTCGGCGTGTCCGCATTGGCAATATTGGCCGCGATAAGCTCCTGGCGCTGGCCGCGCACTCTTAATGCGGTTTGATGAAAACTCAAAGCATCGTCCAGTTTATTCAACATCATCATTTCCTTTCATCACGGCCTTTGTCTTTCAGGTTAAAGAAATGACACTTTTTGCCGTTAACATACATGAGGGCTAGTCTAGGATTAAAAAACTGACTTTGATCTGGAAAGTAAACGGGTAAATCTCGTCCTATTTTGCGTTTTGCTATACAAAATATTCCGTAGAATACATATTCATCAATTTGCCTTTACGGATGGGGATAGAGATGAACCGGATCAGCCAATACTTGCGATTAAATTCGGCGCGAACAGCTTTTGCGCTAGTGGCCATGATAATGTCGGCGCTCGGTCATGCCGAAATCTCGGCCATCCCTGCAGCCGCCCAACCATCCGCAAAACAGAACTTGGGCGTGATAAAAACCAAAGTCACCGAGTTTTTAGAGGTGCAGACCGCTGGCTACCCAGGTAAGGTGAGCGTGCATGCTGGTGCGGTAGACCCCAATTTGAGATTGCCGCAATGTGCGGATATGCAGGTTTTTCTGCCGGCAGGAAGCCGTGCCTGGGGAAAAACCAGTGCGGGCGTGCGTTGCAATGCACCTAATCCATGGACGATCTATGTGCAGGCAACGGTCAATGTGGTTGCACAGTATCTGGTGGCAGCCGCGCCCTTGGCACAAGGACAGGTTGTTACAAACCAGGATCTGCTTTTTGAAAGCGGCGATCTGACACAATTGCCGGCAGGGGTCTTTACCGATCAGGCGCAGGCAGTTGGGCGTACAGTGAATATATCTATGCAGGCTGGTACAGTGTTAAGGCAGGAAATGCTGAAAATTTCTCCGGTCGTGCAGCAGGGGCAAACCGTCAAGCTGACATCCGTCGGCAACGGCTTCAGTGTTTCTGCCGAAGGGCAGGCGATGACCAAGGCCAACGAAGGGCAGGTTGTGCAGGTGAAGGTGGCCAGTGGCCAGATTGTGACCGGAATTGCACGTAACGGTGGCCAGATTGAGGTTAGATTTTAATGTGTTGGTGTGCAGCTGATTTTTTGGGATGCTTATTTTTGAAATATAAAACGCTTAAAAGCATTAAAGTTCGCTTAAACTATGCCGATACAAGCAATAGAGATGCGCTAAGTGTATACCTTAGCCATGCATGGTAAATTTAGGCATAATATATTTCGCGAAAAGGAAAACTCTCATGAAAATTAATGACTCAATCAAAAACAACTTAGGTCTTGGGGTTGATAAGACAGGCGCTGAGAAAACCGGCGCGGGCAAAAAAACCGAGAAATCTCAAAGCAATGCCAAACTTGCAGAAAACGTCACTTTGTCGCCTATCTCGGCGCAGCTGCAGGCGTTAGAGGCGAAAATTGCAGGCGATAACGCCTTCGATGTGGAAAAAGTAGCCGCCATTAAATTAGCCATTGCAAGCGGCCAGTTTAATGTAAGTTCTGAAAAAGTTGCAGATGGGTTGATTGAAACCGTGAAAGATTTACTTAAAAAAACATGAGGACAGTATGAACGTACCAGCTTCTATTAAAGCCATCTCTTTTGAGCAGGATGCTCAATTAGCAAAAGACCTGTTGGCAACCATCCGTAGCGAACAAGCTGCTTTGGTGAGAGCGGATATTGACGCGATAGAAGATTTGCTGGATAAAAAGTCCGAAGTATTGCAACGCATGAATATCGTTGTGATGAACCGATATGAAGCGCTGGCTGCAAACGGCTTTGAACCTAACGAAACCGGCATGGGGGAGTGGCTCAAACAGCAAGCAAAGCCCGCCTTGAATGAAGCATGGGCAAACCTCAAAAAGACACTCATCCAGGCAAAAGAGCTCAATCGCCTGAATGGCCTGCTGATCAACCGGCATTCCATGCTTAACCAGCAACTGCTTGACCATCTGCACGGAAGCTCCGGCCAAGCCGATGTTTATGGCAGAAATGGCCAGGCAAAAGCGCAATCAACGAAGCGCGCTGCTCTGGTGGTTTAATTGATCTGGTTAAGTTAAATTCTGGGTGTTGCCAAGCCTAATTCTGCACCATATTGACTTTCTGAGCAAATGCTTGCAGAATCCTTCATAACGCCATAAAAATAAAAGAGTTTTCATGGTTTCTATATGTACTATATGTCTATAAATATACCAAGTCTAGAAATATGCCAGTAGTTATATCGAATAAGCATTTTGCCAGGCAAGAAAACGCCCCCGCCGCTCGTGATTGCCCTTTTGTTGGCGCTGTAAACCATATTGATGCGTAACCTGAATAAAAAAGAGGCAATATTATCCGCAAGGCTGGCACATTTATACGCCAATAGCCGGCTGGCAATTGGTATTGCATTCCTGCTCGCAATTCTTCTGGTGTTTGTCTTTCATAGCATAGTTCCGTCCGGCTTGATTTATTCCTGGCTGGCATTGGTGTCGTTGATTTCACTGGTTCGTTTATGGATGGTTGCAAAATATCAGCGCTCACCAGTAGCTGATTATCAGACCCTTCAGGCCCGGTTGAGAAACTTACGCTTAGTTATTACCTTTGCCGGTCTGATATGGGGATCGACTGGCCTGCTGATGTTTCCTACAGGTGACCCTGATCATCAGGTGTTTTTAATCTTCATATTGGCAGGCATGTCGACTGCAGTTGTGATTGCCTATGTGGCGGATATTTTCTGCGCAACTGCATTTGGCCTGGCTGTTTTATTGCCCTTGATTATTCGCCTGTTTATGGAGGGGGATAGCCTTTCCGTAACCATGGGCGCCACGGGCTTTCTTTACATTGGCTTCCTTATTGCCAGTATTATTCGTAGCAATAAAATCATCCTCGAGAACCTCACCTTGCATTTTGAGGCGAGTGAGCGTGAGGAAAACGTCAAGATTAGTGATGAATGGCATCGTTCCATACTCAACCGGGCTATGGATGGTTTCTGGCTGACGGATATGCAGGGTAAGCTGCTGCAGGTAAATGAAACCTATTGCCGGATGAGTGGGTATGGCGAGCAGGAGCTGCTAACCATGCATATTCAAGAATTGGAAGCGATTGAAACGGTAGATGATGTAATCAGTCACCTGCAAAAAATTAAAGCGGATGGCGAGGATCGTTTCGAGACCATGCACCGCCGCAAGGACGGAACGCTCTTCGATGTGGAAGTGGGTGTTCAGTATCGTGCTGCAGATGGCGGGCGACTGGTGGTCTTTTTACAGGACATTACGGAACGTAAACAAACGGAAGCGGCCTTGCTGTCGAGTGAGGCCCATTTGCGCACCATCATCGATAATGAGCCGGAATGCATCAAGATAGTGGATGCGCATGGCCGTCTGAAGCAGATGAACCCAGCCGGATTGGCCATGATTGAGGCGGATTCGCTGGCGCAGATGGCTGGGCATTCGCTGCTTGAAGTGGTAGCGCCAGAGCACCGCATGGCCTTTGCGGGGCTGCACAAACGCGTAATTGCCGGTGAATCAGGACAACTGGAATTTGAGGTGGTTGGCCTTAAGGGTGGGCGCCGCTGGCTGGAAACGCACGCCGTGCCAATGCAGGAGCACGGTGAAGCGATGCTGCTTGGTGTCACCCGTGATATTACCCGGCGCAAACAGGCGGAAGAGGCGCTGCGTGAAAGCGTATTTCGCTGGAAATTCGCCATTGAAGGTTCAGGTGACTGTGTTTGGGATACTAATGAAGTTGATCGCACGATAACTTTTTCCAAGACGTGGAAGGAAATGCTTGGCTATTCCGAACACGAAGATATGAACAGTATCGATGAATGGGAGTCGCTCATACATCCTGAGGACAAGATGTCTACGCTCACTGATGTGCAAGACTGTCTCGATGGCAAGATTCCAACTTTCGTCTGCGAGTATCGTATTCTCTGTAAGGATGGGAGCTATAAGTGGATGCTCGATCGTGGTGTAATAGTAAGTCGAAATAAGGATGGTAAGCCATTGCGCATGCTTGGAACAAGTAGTGATATTTCCAAACGCAAGCAGATGGAAGAGGCGCTACGCGAAAGCGAGTTCCGCTGGAAATTCGCTATTGAAGGCTCCGGTGACGGTGTGTGGGATGTAAACGTACAGACCGAAGAGGCCAAGTACTCTAAGCGCTGGAAAGAGATGCTGGGCTATAGCGAAGAGGATATCATGGAGCACCGTCATGAATGGATCAATCGCATCCATCCTCAAGATAAAGCTAAGGTTTTGGCAGCAGGGCAGGCCTATCTGGAGGGTCTGTCAGATAGTTATGTAGTTGAATACCGCCTGCAGTGCAAAGATGGCAGCTACAAATGGATGCTTAGCCGGGGTATGATCGTCAGCCATGATCAAAATGGCAAGCCGTTGCGCGTAATTGGCACGCAGACAGACATCACCGAGCGCAAAACTGCCCAACTTGCATTGCAGCAGACACGTACAGCCTTGGAAGAGTCGCATGACCGCTTTAAGGATCTTTATGAGTTTGCACCTATCGGCTATCTGACCATCAGTAAGCATGGGCTGATTACCCAGCTCAACTGGCGGGCATCCGCGATGCTTGGGATGGACCGCAAGCACATTATCCACAAGCGCTTTGCAGAATTTATTGATGAGAGCGACAAAGGCCGCTGGTCCCGCATGTTTCTGGCGATGAAAGACCTGGCTTCGGGCGAAGAGTATAGTTTTGACCTGAAGTTTCATCTCCATAATCAAATGACCTTTCATGCTAACCTCAACTGTGCACGGATGAGCGATGAGGATGAGCAATCCATGCTGCGGGTCACGCTGGAAGACATCACCATGGTTAAAAAGTCTGAGGCAGATTTGCGCATCGCGGCTACTGCCTTTGAATCGCAAGACGGCTTGATGATTACCGACGCCGAAAACAAGATATTGAAAGTCAACAAGGCGTTTTCCGCCATCACCGGTTATTCCGATGAAGAGGTTGTCGGCAAGTCTCCAAGCATACTCGCTTCAGGCAGGCATGACGCAAGCTTCTTTTCTGCGATGTGGGATACCCTTGATAAGACGGGTCACTGGACTGGCGAGATCTGGAATCGGCGCAAGAGTGGCGATATATATCCGGAGAATCTCACGATTAGCGCTGTTAAAGCAGATAATGGCATTGTCACCAATTACGTGGGGACATTCACCGATACCAGCATGATGAAGGCGGCTGCAGAAGAGATTCAGCAGCTGGCATTCTATGACTCACTCACCCAGCTGCCTAATCGACGGCTGCTTATGGACAGGCTCAAGCACGCGCTGGCTACCATTGGGCGAAGCGGCCGGCAAGGTGCAGTGCTGTTTCTTGACCTGGATCACTTTAAAGTGCTCAATGACTCCCTAGGCCATGATATTGGTGACTTGTTGTTGCAGCAGGTTGCATCTCGCCTGACAGCCTGTGTGCGTGAAGGCGACACTGTTGCGCGCCTGGGCGGAGATGAATACGTGGTTGTGCTGGAAGACCTGAGTGAACAGAGCCTGGAAGCTGCAGCGCAGACGGAAACCATTGCCAACAAAATTCTGGCCGCGCTCAATCAGCCTTATCAACTTAATGAGCATGAACACCACATCACGCCCAGCATTGGTATTGCCCTGTTTAACAACCACCATATTACAATAGAAGAGTTACTAAAACAGGCTGACATCGCCATGTATCAGGCCAAGAAGGCCGGGCGAAACACCATGCGCTTCTTTAACCCGCAGATGCAGATCAGCATTACGGCACGGGTAGCGCTGGAGCGGGAATTGCGCAAAGCGCTTGAGAATAAGCAATTGCAACTGTATTACCAGATTCAGGTAGATAACTCGGGACACGTATTGGGGGCCGAGGCGCTGATTCGCTGGCTGCACCCTGAGCGCGGGCTGGTATCCCCTGCACAGTTTATCCAGCTGGCAGAAGAAACTGGGCTGATCATGTCCATCGGTCATTGGGTATTGGATACTGCGTGCGCCCAAATCAAAGCATGGCATAAACATGCCCATACCCGTGACCTCACACTCTCAATCAATGTGAGCGCCAAGCAGTTCCGTCAGCCCGATTTTGTGGCGCAGGTGCGCGCTGCCATAGAGCGTCATTCGATTGACCCGATGCAGCTCAAGCTGGAGTTAACCGAGAGTCTGTTGTTAGAGAACATCGAAGATACGATATCCTCCATGACCGCTTTAGGTGAGATTGGCGTGCAGTTCTCGCTGGACGATTTTGGTACGGGCTATTCATCCCTGCAATACCTCAAAAGACTGCCGCTATTCCAGCTTAAAATCGATCAGTCCTTTGTGCGCGACATTGTTACCGACAGCCATGACAGATCAATTGTGCGAACCATCATTGCCATGGCACAGAGTCTTTATCTGAACGTGATTGCCGAAGGGGTGGAAACAGAAGAGCAGCGCGAACTCCTTCTTAGCAATGGCTGCAAACGCTATCAGGGATACCTGTTTGGCAGGCCCGTCCCCATTGACCAGTTCAATGCGGCACTGAAGCAAGGGGTTGCGGGTAAAAAAGTAGCGCAGTTGGAACGTTCCTAAAGCATTTGGGCGCTTCTGTAAATTCTGATTTCATCATTCCGGCGAATGCTGGAATCCGATCGAATCAAGCACCTTGATTCCAGGTCAAGCACGAAATGTCATTTTATAGAAGTGCCAATTTATGGCTTGCCGGTTTTCTGCGGCGTGATTTCCAAAGCAGCGTCATCCTGATTTGGAGACTCATACAGCACCATAATGGATACCCGACGGTTTCTGGAACGCCCAAGCGGCGTGTCGTTGTCGCTTACAGGCTGAGCTGAACCGAACCCCAGCGCACTGAGCCGATTATCTGTAATGCCGGCGTCGCTCAGCATCCTGACTACGCTGCTGGCACGCACTGCAGAAAGCTCCCAATTAGAGAAGAAGGTCGCGTTATGGATAGGACTATTGTCGGTATGGCCTTCTACCTGAATGAGGCGTTGGTTTTCTTTAATTAATGCGGCAATTTCATTCATAATACTCGATGCGGTAGCGGCCAGCTCGGCTGATCCCGGGCTAAACAGCAGACTGTCATGAATATCGATACGGATGCCACGGTTATTCTGTGCTACGCGCACTTTGCCTTCGTTGATAAGCGGGGCGAGCGCGTTGGAGAGATCAATGCCCATATTGGTCATGGATTCACGTTCGCGGCGCAGTTTTTCACTATAAAGATGCGATAGCGGCAAGGGTTTGATGAGCGAGCTTTGCTGGCCTTTAATTTTGTTTTTTGTACCGGGCCGGTTTTTGATATGGCCTTCGGTCTCCGAAGGGCTGACACCGGAAAATGCGCTACCCATGGAAGAGGTCAGGTCGTTGTATTTGCTCTGATTAACCGATGAAATAGCGTACATCACGACAAAAAAGGCAAACAGAAGTGTGATGAAATCGGCATACGAAACCAGCCAGCGATCCGGGCTCTCGTCGTCATCTTCTATCGGTTTTCTTCTGATCATGATGTGGTATCGTAATAATTTAGCGCAAATAGGCTAACAGGCGCTCTTCAACAATTCTCGGGTGATCACCATGCGCAATGGAAACCCAGGCATTCAGCAGCATCTCGCGGCGCATCATTTCATGCTGTATCTGTGCTTTGAGTTTGTTTGCAATAGGCAAAAAGATTAGATTTGCTAAACCTACGCCATAGATGGTGGCAACAAAGGCGACCGCAATGCCGCCGCCCAGTCTGCTGGGATCTGTCAGATTCTCCATCACATGGATCAACCCTAGCACAGCCCCTAGAATGCCGATGGTGGGGGCGTAGCCGCCGGCGGCGCTCCATACTTTTGCTGCATTGCGCTGCTGTATTTCATAGAAGTGCATGTCGATGGCGCATATTTCCCGTATCTTGTCCGGCGGTGTGCCGTCAATCATCAATTGCAGCCCTTTTCTGACAAATGGTTCCGTTTCTTTTTTCAGATAAGTTTCCAGCATAAATATGCCTTCTTTACGGGCAAACGTACTCCATACGTTGATGCGTTTTGCTAATGCTTTTCTGTCGTCGATTGGTGTGGCAAAAACATGGCGCACCATCAGCACGCCTGTAATAAAGCTTTTAGCGTCGGTTTGCAGCAGCACCGCACCAAAAGTGCCACATATTACAATCATGAAAGCCGCAGGCTGCAGCAATGAGCCGACATGCCCGCCTTCGATGGCTTGTCCGAATAGAATGCCGATCAGCGCAAGGCCAATCCCGCCTAAACTGCTCCAGTCCATGCTTTCTCTTTAAGGTTTGCACGCAGTCTGGCGATGGCCTGGCTATGTAATTGGCTGACGCGTGATTCGGAAACGTTCATCACCACGCCTATTTCTTTAAGGTTAAGCTCCTGCTCGTAATATAGGCCCATCAGTATCTTTTCCCGTTCCGGCAGCGAGTCGATGGCCTCAATTAGCGCATCGCGGAAATCGCCGGCCAGCAAGCCTTTGATCGGGTCGTTGCTGTCATCCCCTTTAAACCGGTCGAGAAAATGTTCTCCGCCGTCGGTATCATGGAAATCTTCGTAGTAAATTAATTGATGACCGCTGCAATCGCCAAGCATGTCATAGTAATCATCCAGTGAAAGGTCGAGTTTTTTGGCGACTTCTTTTTCGGTCGGCGGCCTTCCCAGCGATTGCTCAAGCTGGCTAATGGCGGCTTCCATATCGCGCATGTTTTTCCTCAAACTGCGCGGCAGCCAGTCCGTATTGCGTAATTCATCCAGCATGGAGCCTCGGATTCTTTGCGCCGCATAGGTTTCAAACTGCGCGCCATGAATATCCTCATAGCGATTGATCGCGTCCAGCAAGCCCATCATTCCTGCCTGTATCAAGTCATCCATTTCAACACTGGGTGGCAGCTTGGCCTTAAGCTGATAGGCAAGCTTCTTGACTAAGCTCGCATGTTGATTGAGCATTTCTTCATGCTGGTCTTTTTTTCCGTGAACTGTATACATAGATAACCCTTGCCTTAAATAAGAGACGCAAGCTTGGTTTTAGCTGCCTGGTCATGCCTGCCGTCTAAGCGCTGAGCGATTTGCTTAAGTGCTGCTGAAGCGCTTGCCAGCGGAAATGCCTCAATGACAGAACGGCCAAGTTTTGCAGCGCGGCTGAGATGGACATCGGGCGGGATAGCGCCAAAATACTCCAATTCGATTTGCATAAAACGCCTTGCCACCTGTGAGATATTATCGAACACAAGCTGCGCCTGGGATTCCGACGCATTATCGACAATGATGCCAAATGAGCGGCTGCCAAGCTGGCCATAAATTTTCTTAATCAGCGCGTAGGCCTCTTTGATTGACTCTGGCTGGTGCGTGAGTTTGATAATAATCTCGCCTTCATTGAGCGCTTTCAGTGGCAACAGATGGTTCGAGTTTAATGCAGCATCCACCAGAATAATTTCATATTGCTGTGCTAAGCCGATAAAAATCGCATTGAGTTGCTCGCCCAGAAAACTGTCCAGCGGTTTGCCGACCTGATGAGCTGGCATCAGTTTGGCAACAGAAAATCCGTTACCGGAATTTTTTATCGCACTTTGCAACAGGGATTCCGAGTTAATCACATCCAGCAGTGCGGGCAGTTTGTTAATTTCATAAATGCTTTCGCTGGATTCATGTGACGCATGCAGAATCAGAACGTCATTTCCATGCGCGACGATCGGTGTGGCCAGATTAGCCATCAGGCGCGCCTGATCACGGCTGGGAGCGGTAGAAAGTATAGAAACCACCCTAGGCCTTGGAGTGGCCATGATTCGCCTGAGCCCTGCGGCCTGGTCGTTTTGGATTTTTCTGTTTTGATTGTTTTGAAAGTTAAGCATAGCTTGCCTCCGCAAATTGAGCGGTGCTTGCAGGATGCACCGTGCTGCCCATCACAAAAGGTAATTCCTCATCCAGAAACTTGAACGGCCAGCTGCGGGCGGCACTTAGTTTAAGGGCATGTTCAATCAACTGCTGTTTGTCTGCCAGGTGGATATCCTCCGGAACGCGCTGGCCATCAGTGGTGTAGTAGAGCTTGAGTTTTTCCCTGATGATGACATCCAGCGTACTGCCTATGGTCGCCGCCTCGTCCTTCTTTGTCATGATGCAGCCTGCGAGGCCATTGCCTTTGTATGCCTTAATGACATCGGCCAGTGTTTCACCGGTGCTGGTTGCGCTCAGGCATAGCAATCGTTTAATGGGCGTATTGGTGCTGGAAAGCATGCTGATCTGTTCTGTCACCATTTGATCGCGCTGGCTGACGCCCACTGTATCGATTAATATCGTGTGTTTGTTTTTAAGTTCATTGAGTGCGATTTGCAGATCTGCTTCATCTTTGACCGCATGCACCATCACGCCAAGGATCTTGCCGTAGATCCGGAGCTGTTCATGACCGCCGACACGGTATGCGTCAGTGGTAATAAGCCCCAGATTCTGTGTGCCATGTTTCATGACATAGCGGGCGGCCAATTTTGCCATGGTGGTCGTTTTACCCACGCCGGTCGGGCCAATCAAGGCAAATATGCCGCCCTGATCCAGCACTTCGGTTTCGCTTTCTACCGAGTTCAGGTTTCTGGCAAGGATGGCCTTGATCCAGGCGGTTGATTTCTCGCCATCCAGGTTCGAGGGCAGCTTTTCAGCCAGATGTCTGGATAAGGAGGCGCTGAAACCGGCATCTAACAACGTGTTCAAGGTTTTTGACTTGATGGAGTCGCGTTGCTGGATATTGCCCCACGAAATTGTGGTGAGCTGAGATTCCACGACGCGGCGCATTTCGCGCATTTCGTTGAGCATCGCTGTCATCTGCTGGCTGGGTACCTGCTGCTCAGACGCATCAACGGGTGACAGTTTTACCGGTGCAGGTGTCCTTCTGGTCTTTTCTTGTACAGGTGCTTTTATCTGCTTGCCTAGTTTGGCTTGTTTGGCAGTTTCAGCCTTAACAGGCGTAGCCTTTTTGGCAGCCATGTCCGAATTCTGAACGCGATTTTTCTTTTTAATATGCGATAACAAAGTTGTCGGTTCGTTACTCATGTCATTTTGTGCAAGTTGCTGGTTCGCCTGACTTGCGGTCAAGGCATGCATGTCTTCTTCCCTATAGGCCATGATTTCATTGCCGCCATTGACCGCGCGGTTGGAGAGGATAATGGCATCGTCTCCCAAACCTCTGCGCACCATGCTCAGTGCTTCATGCGAGTTTTTGCCGAAAAATCGTTTAATGTTCATGCTTGACCTCCAATAAGACTAGTGACACGTATGGTTTTTGAATCAGGTAATTCTTCATGCGATAACACGCGCAAGTGCGGAACTGCGCGGCGAAGGAATTTGGAGAGCGTCGCCCTTAACAGCGAAGGAACCAGTAGCACCGGCGTCATACCCAGTTGTTCCTGTTGTTTTGCCGCAGTTTCCGTCTGCCTTGATAATGTTTCCGCGATGCCAGGCTCGATTGCGGCACCTGTTGTGGTGTTGTTTTGCAAGGCTTGCATTAGCAGGCGTTCGAGATTGTTATCCAATGACATCACTGTCACTTCATTGCCGCTCGGAAATAACTGCTGCACGATGGCACGGCCAAGTTGTACGCGCACAAATGCGGTAAGATCATTTGCGTCTTGAGTATGGGGGGCATGTTCGGCAAGCGTTTCAACAATGGTGCGCATGTCGCGGATATGCACGCCTTCTGTCAGCAGGTTTTGCAACACCTTCTGAATAATAGACAGAGAAAGCAGCTTAGGAACAAGGTCTTCTATCAGTTTAGGCGATTCCTTGCTGATATGGTCGAGCAGTTGCTGTGCTTCCTGACGACCTAATAATTCCGCCGCATGTAGCGAGATGATGTGGTTCAGGTGTGTGGCAATCACAGTGCCTGCATCCACCACGGTGTAGCCCATGCCTTGCGCCTCGTCACGCAGACTGGCATCTATCCAGACTGCAGGTAAGCCAAATGCCGGATCTGAGGTGGTTGGGCCTGGTAGGGCACCGCTTACCATGCCTGGGTCGATCGCCAGAAATTGGCCGAAATGCGATTCCCCGCTGGCAATTTCTACGCCCTTCAGCGTGATGCGGTAGCTGGATGGCTTGAGCTCAAGATTGTCCCGAATATGCACGGTCGGCGCCAGAAAGCCGACTTCCTGAGCAAATTTTTTGCGCAGGCCTTTAATGCGTTTAAGCAGGTCGCCGCCCTGGCTTTTATCTACCAGCGGAATCAGGCGATAACCAACTTCGAGTCCAATGACATCAACCGGGGTGACATCATCCCAGCTGGCTTCTTCAATTTCTGTAGTGACTTCAGGTTTGTTTTCTAGCACAGGCTCGGCTTGTGCATTTTTTTTCTGCTCATCGACCATATAAGCGATACCGGCAAGAATGCCCGCCAGCATCAGAAAGGCAAAATGCGGCATACCGGGAATAGCGCCCATGCCGGCAATAATGCCAGCGGTGACGTAGATCACTTTTGGATTGGAGAACAGTTGTGTCATCAGCTGGCCGCCAATGTCTTCGTTGTTGGCAACTCGCGATACCACCACACCAGCAGCCACTGAAATGATGAGTGATGGAATCTGTGCAACGAGGCCGTCACCAATGGCAAGCAGGGTGTAGTTTTTAACGGCATCGGCAAATGCCATGTCATGCTGCACGATGCCTACAATCAATCCGCCAACGATATTGATGATGATAACCAGGATACCTGCAATGGCGTCCCCGCGCACGTATTTGCTGGCACCGTCCATGGCGCCATAAAATTCTGATTCCTGGCTTATTTCTTTACGGCGAAGGCGTGCTTCGTCTTCACCGATCAATCCTGCATTCAAATCGGCATCAATCGCCATCTGTTTTCCGGGCATGGCATCCAGGGTGAAGCGCGCACCGACCTCTGCAATGCGACCAGCACCTTTGGTGACGACGGTAAAATTGATGATAGTCAAAATAACGAATACCACGATACCAACCGTGTAATTGCCGCCAATCAGAAAGTGACCAAACGCTTCAATCACTTTGCCGGCGGCATCCGGCCCAGAATGGCCTTCAGTCAGCACCACGCGGGTAGATGCCACGTTGAGGGATAACCGCAGCATAGTGGTGACCAATAATACGGTTGGAAAGGCAATAAAATCGAGCGCCTTTTTGGTTTGCAGGCCAATGAGCAATACCATGATGGATAATGCAATATTAAAACTGAATAGCACATCCAGTATCACCGCGGGCAATGGCAATATCATCATCGCCAGCAGCAGTATGATAATCAGCGGTGCTGCAATGTTGCGGCTACCCAGTTTGTTCATCCAGATTGGCAAGTTAAGTGAGTTCATGAGATGATGGCCTCCACATCATGAGCGCTGGCGGCAGGAATCAGGCTGTGTGGATCTAGGGCTTCAGGCACAGGCAAGGCTTTAGGGACTTCCGGATGGAAACCGCCTTCTTTGTTAAAGATGCGCATCTGGAATACATAGGCCAGCACTTCGGCCACTGCAGAATAGAGCGCCTCGGGGATTTCACTGCCCAGTTCGGTATGTGCGTATAAAGCGCGTGCCAGCTTGGGTGCTTCCATGGTGAGCACATTGTGTTCGGCGGCGATCTCACGAATCTTCAGGGCAATGGCGTCGGCACCCTTGGCCACAACTACAGGCGCGCGCATGCCTGCATCCTGATATTTAATGGCTACTGCATAGTGGGTAGGGTTGGTGATGACGACATCCGCTGTCGGGATCTCGGACATCATTCTGCGTTTGGCCATTTCGCGTTGCTGCTGACGGATTCTGGCCTTTATTTCCGGATTGCCCTCAGATTCTTTGGATTCCTGGCGCACCTCTTCCTTGGTCATTTTTAGCTTGTTGGCATAGTGATAAAGCTGGTAGGGCACATCAATGGCCGCGATAAACACCAGCGCGCTCACAATCGACAGGAAGCCTGTCAGCATTAAATCGTTTACTTGTGCAATGCTGGTTTTAAGCGGCAGCAATGAAAGTGACAGAATCGGTTCCATATCATGCGAAACCACTACGTAGGCTACAGTTGCCACTAAAATAGTCTTGGCAATGGACTTGATCAGCTCGACAGCAGAATTCTTGGAGAACATATTTCCCAGGCCCTTCATTGGGTTAAGGCGGCCGAATTGTGGCGCCAGCGCTTTGCCGCTGAATATCCATCCGCCAATCAGGGCAGGTGAGGCGATTGCCACAACCAGTAAAATGAGCGCTAAAGGTGCAAATGCCAGAAGCAGTGTATAGACATTGTCTGACATTCTCATCAACAGTACCGATGCATCAAAAGCCATGGTGCGATCAAAATGCAAACCGGAGCTCATGGCTGCCTTTAATGCCTGATGCAGATGATTTCCCATCATTAAAAAACTTAATCCGGCGGCAAACAGCACGGTCACAGTCGCCAGCTCGCGTGAGCGGGGTACGTCGCCTTCTTCCCGCGCTTTTTCTAAGCGCTTGGGGGAGGCCTGTTCCGTCTTTTCTAAATCGCTGTCTTCTGCCATGACGATTTCCTAAGTTATCTGCTCCATGAAATGTTAATTAAGAAAGTACACCCGGTTTTTTGCTGCGTACTTTTGCTCATGGAATTCATTATTAAGTAAATTAATGTGTTTGTATCTTGAGAATAAAAGGGTGAAAACTGGCCTTTCCTGAAGCCGATAGGTGGAAGATTATTTGGCGGAAAGAAAAAGTTGCTATTTTTTGTAATTTTTAACTTATAAAAAACAACGAGATATAAAATATTTCAGGTTTTTTTTAGAAATTATCCTAAAGTTTTTTCAAGTGCTGCCGATACACACTAATGAAGTGATGCCGCTACTGTTTTTTGTGGAATGCAGTTTCAACGATACAAAATGCATAACGGCAAAAACCAAAAAAACTTTGATCTTTTCCAGGATATTTTTTAATGACATTGATGAATTAGCAGCTTTTATCCGCGCTTAAATTAAACCAGGCGGCATTTTGTGTAATTTAAGTGTTTGAAAAATAAAGATATTAATAACCCCTTGTAGGTGTTTGTAAGACAAACACCTACAAGGGCGTGTCCGCTTGTCTTACCTAAAAAACCGACAAACCCCGATATTTTGTTTCGATTAAAAGGTTCAAAGTACGCCTAACACGAATTGCGAACTTTTTAACAACCACTGAAAAACGAATGGGGAAATAAAATGAATGAATCAGAAATCATGTCAGAAATTAAAGATGCCAACTTGAATTATTTATTGCTAGCGCAGCAAATGATTCGCGCAGATAAAGCGACTGCAATCTTCCGTTTAGGCATTAGTAAAGACATTGCTGATCTACTGGAAGGCTTAAGCACTTTGCAGCTGCTCAAGCTCTGCAGTACAAACATGATGTTAGCGCGCTTCCGTTTTGATGACAGCACCATCCTAGGCATGCTGACCAACTATACAAAAGACCGCTCACAAGCTCATTTACATACCGCTGTGCTAATGGCGGGTCAAAATGCCGGTGCAATGGTGTCATAAACACATCGGGTATATTGAACCAAGACAGATATTGATCCTAGAAAAGGAAAGAATCATGCAAAAGAAAAGTGTAGTGAATGAATCAGAGCAAATCCAGCTGGCTATCCAAATGATCAAACTTGGCGCCAGATTGCAATTACTTGAATCGCAAACGACCTTATCGCGTGAACGCTTGATTAAGCTATACAAAGAACTGAAGGGTGTTTCGCCACCTAAAGGTATGCTGCCTTTCTCTACGGACTGGTTTCTGACCTGGCAGCCCAATATCCATTCATCCATTTTTTACAATATTTACAAGTTTATGGTGGATTATGCAGACGTAAAAGGCATTGACGCCATCATCAAAGCCTACAGTTTGTATCAGCAACAGGTAGTAGAGCAGGATTCAGAAGTGGAGCCGGTGCTGTCGCTGACGCGCGCCTGGACACTGGTACGCTTTGTAGAAAGCAAGATGCTGAAAATGAAAAGCTGTACTTGCTGCGGGGGAGAGTTTATCGTTAACACTTACGATCTGAACCAGAATTACGTATGCAATCTGTGTCATGTGCCTTCTCGCGCAGGCAAAACCAAAAAGGCTAAAGAGCTCAGTTACAAACTGGTTTCGATGACTGCGTAAGGTCAATCATGGGTAATGCACAGAATAGGCGATACATTGAAGAACATAATGTAAATCAGTATGTTGAGCCTGGAATGTTTGATGCTACAGGATCGCCTGCAAAGCGTATAAGTGAAATGCATTTGAAACCTGCAACACTGGCTGTTCTGGTGCAAAGCGCTGCATTAATTATCGTGCTGGGGTTGTCATGGATTGTTCAGCTTCTAGCAGCAGCTTATCTTGATGTGAATTTGACGTTTTCAACGTTGGCTTTGGTGCTGATGCAAGCTTCATTGGCTGCGATATTTTCCTCCCAGGCGGGCATGGCGAGTTGGTGGCGCTGGATTCATCTCTGTTTCCCCATTGCCGTATGGGGCATGTCCAGCTGGCATATCCCCAATGAGTTTTATTTAGCGGGCTTTATTGTCTCTCTAGGCTTGTTCTGGACGACATTTCGCAGTCAGGTGCCATTCTTTCCTTCTCGTCCGGTGGTGTGGCTGCAGGTGGCCAAGCTGATGCCAAAGGGTAAACCCGTGCGTTTAATCGACATCGGCAGTGGTTTAGGCGATATGCCAATGTATATCGCCAAAGCCAGGCCGGATAGCCATATTGAAGGCATCGAAATCGCGCCCCTGCCATGGCTGATAAGTGTTATACGCGCAAAAATACGGCGCTCCAAAGCAGTTCTAAAAATGGGGGATTATCGGGCACTGGATTTTGCGAACTACGATGTCATTTTTGCCTACTTGTCGCCTGCGGCTATGCTGGCATTGTGGCAAAAGGCACACCAGGAAATGAGATCGGGCAGTTTACTCATCAGTCTGGAATTCGAAATTCCGGGTGTTACGCCAAGCATGCGGATTGCCGGTACCGGACATTCACCGGCGATATATGTCTGGCGAATGCCCTAGCGATATCACCAGCATAATGCCTTTCTGCTGGCTTCATAGAAATATTCTTCATTTAATCATCCTCCCGATTAAAGAATATAAAAATTTATCCGTAATACAACATTAGAGATATCCCGATGTTGTTACCGGCGAAATAGCAATTAAAAAACAGCGATGTTCATTGAATTGCATTGCGTGGTAATTGAGATAATCAACAATAACTCTCATAAGTGCATTAGCTCAAATGAAAAATGATCGATTAGGATTACTGATGATTGCGGCATCGCTGGTCGTCATAGCGATTGTAAGTGGCCTGCTATACAAGCATCAGGTTAAATTGCATGAGGACAAAACGCGTGTGCATGGCGTGGCGCTCACGCGGGCATTGTCCGGTATTGAATACTCCCAATTAGTTTTCAGCACGGATAAAGCCGGCCTGATACACAGCCTTATTGATGTTCAGAACAATGAGGATTTTGCCTACGCTACGGTTGTCGATCTGGCGGGCGAAAAACTATACGAAAGTACCTCGGCAGGCAGCATCATGCCTGCCGCTACCATGCCGACAGAGCCTTTTGCCTGGTTTGGCGAGCACAATCTGACATCGCCCGGAGATGGCCGCCAGATCAGGGAATTTTTCGCGCCCATCATGAATATGGATCAACTCGCAGGATTTGTGAGGATAGGGTGTTAAATTGCATCTAAATTTGACCCACCAAATGCATCGAATATTGACCCACCCATAATTGCATATTCTATCGCTAAAGTTGGGTTTAAGTCTTTGTTTTGTTCTCCTTTCTTGAGTCTGTTGAGCTGTGCCTAAAGCGG
>JAKQTN010000017.1 GCA_029563075.1 Pseudomonadota bacterium | reverse complement strand
GAAGGTGATTTGTATTGATTTCATGTTATGCCTCGTATTGCTTGGCGTGTAGCTCGCCCATTTGGTTCAGATACTCGCATTGACTGCAAAGCGTGCCTGCTATGGGTATCAAGGCCAATTCTTTGCAGTGCCCACATTCTTTTACATTTACCGGGTAAACCTCAGCATCGTACTCGTACAGCGTGCCTTTGAAGCGTGCAAGATCGCTTAGAGTTTGATTGAACTTTCTTGGCGTTGGCTGCCCGGTTAGTTGACCGTGATCGTCAAGCTTAGCGCTCCAGATCGTATAATATCCGCTTACTGATCCTGATCCGGTGTTTCCCAGATAAGGAAGTTGAGAGACAAGACTGATGCTTTTCATGCTATACCTCCGCATGGTTTTGTTTGTTGTGATTATGTGCTGCAGTACCGGCTTAATGTATTTGCTGATGTGCAGCGGTTTTGATTGTTTGCTAAACATTGTTATCCATCATTGACGGCTTTTTGGTCTCGGTGGCTGCCTTGACCGGTGTTGCTTCGCTGCCATATTTTTGCTTAAGCTTTCGGATCAATGCCATCAGATCCCAATAGTATGCTTCCCGGTAAAGCTCGGCTTTCTGGTTAGCCTTCATTTAGTGCCTCCGAAAATAAGATCATCAATGCGCTGCTCTGAGTTGTTCTTGATCCTCTCCAGATTATGCAGATAGATCATGGTGGTGTTAATGTTAGAATGTCTGAGCAGTTGCTGTGTCTCTTGGATCGATGCCCCTGCAAGTAGGTTAAGCGTGGCTGCCGTGTGCCTGCAGCTGTGAGCGGTTAGCCTGTTGCTATCATACCCGGCTGCTTTCATGGTGTTTTTTACGATTCTGCTGATGCTGATTGTAGTAAGCCTGCCCCCGCTGTTTCTGTTGGCTTCGCTGGTGAAAAGCGGATCTGTGGGCTTCGGGTCTTTCCGGGTTTGCAGATATGCCATAAGAGCTTTGAGCGTGCTGTTGCTGATCTTGATATACTCGTCTTTGGAGTTTCTGCCTTTACCCTGTAAATAAAGAACTGTGTCGGCTCCGGCGTTCCTGATGTCCTCAATGTTAGCCCTGGCAATTTCAATGCAGCGAAGGCCGGCGGTTATCATAAGCATGATAATGGATCTGTCTCTGGAGTTTGTGGCAGATGCGATAATGTCCCGGACTTGCTCCGGTGTAAGGTGGTCTTTGGAGTGGTTTTTACTCACTTTGATTCCCTTTGTCCCCCTGCTGATGTTTTGATATTGGCCGTTTTCCTCCAGCCATGTAAAGAAAAGCCTTGCGCTGGTAAGGTACAGGCCGGCTGTCCTGGGTGCCACGGTTTCGGATAGGTGCTGCCTGTATTCGTGAAAGTCCGCTTTGGTTGGCTGATCAGTGTCGATAAAAGCAAAAAAGCGTTTAATGGCTCTGTAGTAAATGGACTTGGTTTTGGGTGTGTTATCCATTGCAGCGATAAAGCTGTTTACGTGGGCTATCGTGAGCCCTCTTTGAGGTGCTAAGTCAATGACTCTTGCCGTTGCTGTTTCCATGTTGCCTCCATGGTTTGCTTATTCTTGGTGACAAGATAATCGGTTTGAGGAAGTTGTCAAGTGTTTTATGCTGCTTATGAGTGATATTGTTATCATGTGCAGTAAACGCATAGCTTAAAATCATAAAATACAATGGATTAGAAGATGACTTTTGGTGATTTTTCTTTTACCGGGTTTGTGTGATGCAATCGCATATGCGTTTGGATATGCAATTGCATAGTGGATTGGATCTGAGCTGGTTTCCGGGTGCTATTGCTTCCTTGTTAGTGTTTCGTGTAATAGCCTGTAGTCAATGCCTGATAGATCAAGCTTCAGCCGGTTGACTGGAATACTATCGTTTATTGATAGCAGCGTGGCCTCCAGATCGTGGTGATCTTTAGCAGATGCGATAATGCTGGTTAGCCATTCCTGGCCCCGGATCTCTTTTGCAAGGCTTTCTGTTTTGCTCATGTTATCCTCTCGCTTCATAGTTTGCTCAGCTTTGCAGCCTCCGGTGATCTTGTCCAGATGTTTTTGTGGTGATTCGATATTGCATTATAGCTCTCCGCTCATCTTGCTGCTGGCCTCAATGTTGGATAAGATTCCTTAGCAAACAATGGTTTTTTACCCCGGATATGCCGAAAAGTCCAGTTTATCCTTTTTGTGCCGGATATTGCGAAATACTGACTTTATTCTACCCGGTAAAAGAAAAAGCCCCCCTGCAGAGGCAATGCAG
>JAKQTN010000002.1 GCA_029563075.1 Pseudomonadota bacterium | reverse complement strand
TCCAGCTTCAGGATGCGTCCTGAATTTGAGACGCGTGCGTTAGATCAGTTACGGGGCTCGCTTGCTCCGACTTATCAATCTACGCTGGATAATTATGCTGGTTCGGCTACATTCGAAGTCAGCGACGAATCATTTGAGGATATAAACTATTGGCTCGAAGCTTTGTTTGGTTCTGCTACTCCAACTGGTCCTTTACCATACGTGCGCGCTTATGCAGCTCCAACCACAGCTGCAGTTACTCCACATTTTATGACGCTTCAATGGGGACAAGCTAATGGTGTATTTCAGCTGCAAGACGCATCGGTAGCAAGCTTGACACTTTCCGGTGCTGATAATACCGGCGTGCAGGTAGGTGGTTCTATTATTGGCGGGAAAGTTACTGCTGGCACTTATACAAGCTTGAATGACCGGACGGGAACGACCAGAATGAGCGGCTGCATGGCTTCTGTAGCTATTGAGACTTGGACTGGCAGCACGTTTACACCTTTAGCAAGCTCGGCTTTTAGCTGGGAGATTTCGATCAACTCCAACAGAGAATATCGTGGCTATTTAGGCGATTGCACACCGACCGCTTACAACGACCAGAAATGGAGCGGGCAGCTCAGGCTCAGCTTGGAGCTAAACGATACAACGGATGATCATCTAATTGCAATGTTAGGCGCGTCATCTGCTATCTTAGAAAAGCAGGTTAGGATTACATACAAAACTGGTACAAGTACAACTGAACGCTCAATGGCTATTACCTTTGCCGGTCATTCTATGCAAGCACCCGAGCTTTTCCAAGATCGCAATGGCGTAACGACCTACGATCTGGTTTTGGATGGTGTATATAACTCAACTTTGGGTAACTGGCTAAAGATTGAGACCAAATCTGCTACTCAAACTTTAGCATAAATTAAATAATACAGGAGAGAAATGGAATTTGAGCATAAGAAATTTGGCAAGTGCGTGCTGACCGAAATCAACCAGAAGATGCTTGAAGATTTTCACCGCGACATGATTGGCAAGGAAACGCAGCCTTTATCCGTATGGCGTGGTGATTCCGTGCGGGCAGCGGTGAAGTGCGGATTTATGGTTGAGCCGAAATGGACGCTTGAGGATGTAGACAACGCGAAGCCTGCGCACATCGTTTGGCTGGCAGATTGTATTGCAAAGCTGATAAGCGAGGCGATGAACATTGACCCTTTATCCTAATTGAAGTTGCCGATTTCGCAGAAGGCAAAGGCGCGATGCCGAGCTTGCTGGAGCTTAGTTTGACTTGTGAAGAATATCATGCGCTTCCGTTTTCAGGCGGCGTAATGGAGCAGCCCGCTGGTTTAATGCGCAAATTGAGGCAGGTTGGCAATGTATACAGGGCATTCCAGATGTATAAGAACGAAGGGCAAATTCCGGGTCAATCCGCAAAGTGGAAGCGTGAGCATGAGCAGGTGTGGAATATCGTG